>JAYRVO010000116.1:0-21049 GCA_041918515.1 Chloroflexota bacterium
CGAGCCAATATCGCTGCCAGCCTACTCAGGGTGCTGAATGGGCGGCTGATCTCACGACGCACCCTTCGATACGGCTGGAAAGCAGGTTGTGTTCTGTCGAGCCAATATCGCCGCCAGCCTACTCAGGGTGCTGGATGGGTTTGATTGTTTGATCGGATCTATCGCCGGATTTCTCAGGGTGCTGGATGCTTTCGGTATTTGGGTTTTTTTGCCAGCCACTTGAGCGTATCCCAGTTGCCGGCGATCAAGGCTTCTTTTTTGGCTCGTGACCAGTTCTTGATCTGTTGCTCAGCGAGGAAAGCAGCGTCTTCATCCGCCATTTCCTGCGAGAAAACCAATTCAACAGGTAAATGGCGTTTGGTCCATTCGCTGCCCTCGCCTTGTTGGTGTTCAGACAGCCGTCGTTCGAGATTGGTAGTACGGCCAACATAATAGGAGCCATCTGCGCAATGCAGAATGTAGACCCAATGTGTTTCCATCTCATGACCTCTTTAGCAGCACCCATTTTATCACAGGCTTCCAGCACCCTGAGTAGGCTGGGCACAGACTTTCCTATGCAGAAGACCGTCCACTTCCAGCCGTATCGAAGGGTGCGGGTTGAGAACGCGTTCTCCTTTCAGCGGTAAGTCTTCATTGCATCAGGCTGGTGTGGCGGAATGCATTTCCCAGCAAAAGATCGTGATCTTTGTATTGGTCAGCCACATGTTGAAATGCTCTCAGGCTTTGGTAACCGCATATGGAGACGATTCACTTCCGGCAAGGTGCTGGTTTCTCTGGCCTTTTGAAGGCCGAGTCCCAGTTCTTCTGTTTTCTCTAAGCTCAAGATGTTGTTGACCAATACAGTCGAAGTCGGCGGTGCGGCAGGTGAGGTAGACGGTGTGATGGGGGTAGTCGCGCAGGTGGCAGGCGATGGCGACCGCGCCCTCTTCAGCATAGTGGCCCAGCTCGTTGAGACCATCCAGCAGCAGGGTGAAGCGCAGGTTGCGGGCGCGTAGCAGCAGGCGCAGCGAGAGGTCGTTCAGCTCCAGCACGCCGTGGTGATGCAAGGCCCGGCGCAGCGAAGGCATCAGGTCGGCTTCGCCCCGGTAATCGCGTAGCGGGACGAACATGGGTAGGTCCAGAAGACCGCCCTCGACGGCAGCCAGGGAGCGCGTGGCCATGACCCAGGCCAGGCGCTCGAGCGCGGTGGTCTTGCCGCTGCCTGGCTCGCCCAGGATGACGGCCCGTTTCGCATCCGCCAGGGCCTCCAAGAGGTCGCGGTCGGGCGGTGAGGGGGAGGAAGGATCCTGGCGCCAGGCGACAAGGCGTTGAGGCAGGACGTCCCCGGCAGCGGCTGGCGCCGCCCGTTCGTCCACGTAGTGGTCGGGCCAGACGCGCGGCGGGCCAACGTCCAGCGAAGGTTGCTGGGAAAGTGGAGGATCAGTCTCAGGCCGGTCGGCCCAACGCCTAAAGCTGGGATAAGCGGCGACGGCGCGCAAATGCGCCAGCAGATCGTCGAAGTTAGGCAGGGCGACCGGCTGGCCATCGAGGATGATGGTCTGGTGGGCGCCGTGGCCGATAAGGACGTTCGTCCCTGTAACCGAGTTGATGTGCAAGGGGTCGGGCAGCATGGATGGCAAAGGGGAAAAGGCAGGCTCTGCGCCGGTGTTCGCCGGACAAGCGTCCGCTTACTGAGCCTGGTGTTGTGGGATTGCTATGTTCGAGAAGTGACTGGGAGACAATATTGCTGCTGGTCCCGCACCCGTTCGGCTAAGCTCACGACGAAGCCGTTCGGCTAAGCTCACGACGCGCCCTTCGATACGGCTGGAAGTCAGGGGTCTCCATATATGCAGAATCGTTGCCCAGCCTACTCAGGGTGCTGGATGCTTTCGGTATTTGGGTTTTTTTGCCAGCCACTTGAGCGTATCCCAGTTGCCGGCGATCAAGGCTTCTTTTTTGGCTCGTGACCAGTTCTTGAGTTGTTGCTCGGCGAGGAAAGCAGCGTCTTCATCCGCCATTTCCTGCGAGAAAACCAATTCAACAGGTAAATGGCGTTTGGTCCATTCGCTGCCCTCGCCTTGCTGGTGTTCAGACAGCCGTCGTTCGAGATTGGTAGTACGGCCAACATAATAGGAGCCATCTGCGCAATGCAGAATGTAGACCCAATGTGTTTCCATCTCATGACCTCTATTGTCCATACAGAACTGCAACAGCAACGCCCATTCTATCACAGACTTCCAGCACCCTGAGTAGGCTGGGCACAGACTTCCCAATGCAGAAGACCGCCCCCTTGAGAAGATTCCAGCACCCTGAGTAGGCTGGGCACAGACTTTCCTCTGCAGAAGACCGTCCCCTTGAGAAGATTCCAGCACCCTGAGTAGGCTGGGAAAACGATCCTGCTATACGGAGACCGCTTACTTCCAGCCGTATCGAAGGGTGCGTCGTGAGCTCAGCCGAACGGGTGCGGGTTGAGGGCGATCCTTCCTCCATCCGCGTGTATCCGCGTGCC
This sequence comes from Chloroflexota bacterium, assembly GCA_041918515.1. GTDB lineage: Bacteria > Chloroflexota > Anaerolineae > J102 > J102 > SSF26. Next base: position 2,489 of record JAYRVO010000116.1, read on the forward strand.
ATTTTCAGGGCAGAGTACCATGATCTTCGCCAGAAAAAAATCCAGCCACCCCTTCGGGGCTGGTGTGTTCGGCCCGTGGGCACCGTCCTGAGCCTGACGAAGGAGCCTTCTATTCATAGCCGGGGTCGTTTCACGCCCCGGCGGACCGCACAAAACTTGCCCCCAACCTGAAATGCCCCCCTCCATCCCCTCATTTGCCTCCCCACCCAAAATCAGAGTAAAATCCGCCCTTCCTTTCTGGGAAAAGGGGGGACGGCGTCACTTTCCCTCCTGTTTCTCCAGAGTGCGAATTGGGCAGGGACAAGAACTGTAATTGCGGCAACTCAGGGCGCGCGGCAAACGCGCCCGAGATCTCTTGCCAAACCCCGCAACTCTCCTGTGTTGGAGCCAACATCGTCTATGAGAAAATTCATCTATCTGATCGTCTTGACATCGATCCTGACGCTCTCGCTCCCCCGTCTGGCCCAGGCTGCTGACCCCTGCCAAACGCTGCTGCCGCAAGGCGTGTGGGAAGGGAGCACGCACGCCGACTTGACTGCCATCCAAAAGATGGCGAATGGGACCGTGATCCTCGACATGCGTATTCACGAGACTGGTACGATCTCGCTCACCATCGGCTGCAATGTAACCGGCGGCGATTACGTCATGCAAAGCTCGCGGACGATGAAGAGGCCGATTATCAACTGGGAGATTTTCTGCGACGCCAACACCCACTTCACCCAACCTGCGGGCAACGTCGTGGCGGGCTTCGTCCCGATGCTCAGCCCGAGGGGGGCCAATGGGCAGCCGCGCATCGACGTGCGCTGGGGCCACAATGTCTATACGGGCGCGGGAACCTGCCCGGATACGGCCTTTCCCCCTGCCACCTTCCAGTTCCACACCTCCGGCCCGCCGGTGAATCGCACCATCAGCGGCGATTACGACATCGTCTACGACGACCCCAACCGCTCCGATCTCGACGAGATGGCCCAGATTTACCGCAACGCCGGCATGGAGGTGACCTTCTCGCGCGGCTACAGCCTCACCCGCAAGCCCCAGCCCAAGGTCGAGGGCCTGACCGCCAGCCTGCGCCAATACTTTCTGCGTGGCATCCCGGTTACGAATCGCTACACCGCCCAAATCGACTGGGACGGCGGCGAACCCGGCTCGGCCCGCTTCATCCTCGAAGGCGAGCAGCCACAAGACATGATCGTGAACGGCAATGTCGCCACCTACGACCTGCCGCTCGGCGCCATCCAGCGCACCGGCGACATTCCCATCAGCATCGAAGCCGACATCGAAGGCCGCACCGACCGCATCGACAACCTGGGGCCGCTGACTTTGGTTCCTGTTCCCAATTGGGCCACGCCATTCGCCTTCCAGGCTCGCCCGCCGCAGGGCGATTCGGTGCTTTATAAAGGCGAATACCGGCTGCCAGACCAGCCTTTGTCCGCCAACGTCACCTTGCCTGATTGGCTCCCCTACGTGGGCGGAACCTGGGGCCTGCTGCCTACCCAGCTCAAAGTCGGCCTGTCAGCCAAATCCATCGGGACGCGAGAGCGCGATGGTCTGGCCGCACAGGGCGGCTTCGGCCTGGGCAAGCGGCGCTTCACCCTGGCCGCCAGCGGCAACCTCTACGGAACCATCAGCCACGACGCCCTGATCTTCGAGACCGACCCTTTGACTCTATCCACCTATGGCATCCTCTGGCAAGATCGGTGGGGCCTGATCTCGCTGATCCCCGGCGCACAGTCCTTGTTCGGCGTCCCGGTCTTGGGTGACCTGTTACAGGCGATCGACAACACTGCTGGCATCACCGCCGACATCCACGGCGGGATGACGGGAACCGGTCGGCTGGGCGTGGTGGGCGACAAGGTGGGGCTAACCGAAGGTCGTTTCGACGCCACCCTGGGCGCGCAGGCGACGGCCAACCTCAGCCTGTTGGTGGCCTATGTCTATCTGACCGGCGGCGGCGACGGCTATCTGACCATGCAGATCGTCCCTTCGCCCAAAGCCACCCGCTGCGAAGTGCGGCTCTATTTCCAGATGCGGGCCGGAGCCTTCGGCTATAGCACCACCCTCCTCGACGCCCGCCACACCTTCGTCGCCTGCACCAGCGCCTCCGGCCAGACTCTCCTCTATCCGCTTGATCAGCCATTTGCCGCGCCCGAACTACGCTACGGCGGCCCACCGCTGGCCGAGGCCGAACGCATCCTCCAGCAGATGAGGACGACCAACGACCTGAACGAGACCATTTTGGCTGAGAACGCCAGTCCGCAGGCGCAGCCCCAACTGGCGATCGGAGCGAATGGCCGCCGAGCCTTCATCTGGAACAGCCTGGGTGCATCCGCCGCCGCCGATGTCATCAGTCTGCGCCTGTTCGACGGCGCCGCCTGGGGCAATGCCATCGTCCTCAGCCAGCCTAACAAGCCCGCCTTCAACCCCGCCGCCGCCTTCACCGCCAACGGCAACCTGCTCGTCGCTTGGACCGAGGCTCAGATCGCACCCGACCCCAACCAACTGACCGAAGCCTTCGTGCGCTCGTTCGAGATCGCCTGGGCCGAGATCGACCCCGGCACGGGCGCCGTTGTCCGCCGCGGGCAGATGGCCGCCGACACTACCATGGATTTCGGCCCGCGGCTGGCCGCTGCCCCCGACGGTTCGGTCTGGCTGGCCTGGCAAACCAGCTCCGGCCTCAGCCTGACCGGGACGGCCGCCTCGCCCAACCGCCTGCAAGCCGCGCGTTGGTCGGGTTCCGGCTGGGCGAGCGCCGAGGCCGCCACGTCGAACCTGACCGGCGTCTTGTTCTGGCGGATCGCTGCCGCCGACGCCAACCGCGTGTGGTTGGTCGCCGACCAGGACATAGACGGCAACCTGGGCACAGCCAACGACCGTGAAATCTTCGTCTACAAGCGCACAGCTTCTGGCTGGGCCGCGGCGCAACGGCTGACCAACGACGCCCTGACCGACACCGCCCCCCTCCTGGCCCTGACGCCTGCCGGTCAACCGATCCTGGCCTGGTCGCACGCGGGCAATACGGTGAAAGGTCTGATCGGCGACCCGGCAACCACCCCACCGCAAGTCTGGTTCGCCGCCGACGCCAACATCGGCCCCTCATTGGGAACCGGTGATCTGCTGGTCGGAGCCGATGGCAAGCTGAGCTTGATCTGGCCGGAGAACACCGACATGGGCCAGGATGTCTGGCTGGCGCGCTTCAATCCCGCCAACCAGATTTGGTCCCAGCCGGCCCCGATCTTCCACAGCGCCGAGCAGCGCAGCTCGCTCTCGGCCCGGCTGCTCGCTGGCGGCGACATCCTGCTCGCCTCGACTGTGGCCCAAGTGGGCCAGAAAACGGTGGCGTTCGCTGGCGGCGTTCAGGTCACTGTGCCCTCGGTGGCCGAGACCGCCCGGCTCACGGTGGTCGCCATCCCCGCCGGCTACATTCCCACGCCCGCGCATCCGCAGTTGTTCTTGCCACGGGTGGTGAATGCGCCCACTCAAAGGTAGCATACAACCATTGCTCATTTGTGGACACGGATAAGGGAAACGCGGATACCTACAGGGATTTATCTGTGTTTCTTCCATCCGCGTCCACAAAAAGCGGCCCCACTTCCTGAGACAAGCGCAAGGTTCGAAATTGCCGATGATTAGTATCTTACCAGCCAAATTCTTGCATGATGAGCAAGAAAACTTACCACGAAGACACAAAGACACGAAGGAGAAGAGGCTGACCGGCTTGGTGTCTTCGTGTCTTCGTGGTTCAGGATTGGTTTGGTTCCGGCTCGTCCGGGTTAGGAGACGATCATGAAACACATTCGCACCCTCCCTTTGCTCTTGCTCGTGCTTGTGGCCGCCGCCGGCAGCGCCCTTGCCCACTCGCAGACCGCAGAGGGCGAATTTTATTTGCCGGTGGTTGTGCAGCCGGTTGCCCGGTCTGATGTCGCACGCGCGCTCTACATCGTGCAGCTTTCCGCCCCGCCCCTGGCCCTGTACGACGGCAGCCTCCCCGGCCTGGCCCCCACCAACCCGCAGACTTTGGGCGAGATGGAATTGGCCATCGATGCTCCCGCCAGCCGCGATTACCTGAGCTATCTGGCCGAGCAACAAGCCCTGGTCATCGCCCAGGCCGAAGCCCTCATTGGCCGCCCGCTGGACGTGCGTTTCAGCTATAGTTTCGCCTTCGCTGGTTTCGCCGCTGAGATGACGCCCGCCGAGGCCGCTCGCATCGCCGCCTTGCCCGACGTGCGCCAGGTGACGCCGGACGCCATGCGCAATCTGCACACCGATGTAGGCCCGGGCTGGATCGGCGCGCCGGGCGTGTGGGATGGCTCGGCTACGGGCGCGGCCAGCCAGGGCGAGGATGTGATCATCGGCATCATCGACACTGGCCTCAACATCGATCACCCCTCCTTCGCCGACCCTGGCCCCATCGATGGCTACAACTACACCAACCCCTTCGGCGCAGGCATTTATAAAGGGCTGTGCGCCACCAAACCGGCCCAATACCGCTGCAACGACAAGCTACTCGGCTACTACATTTTCACTGGCGAGACCAACGAAGACACCGATGGTCACGGCAGCCACACCGCCAGCACCGCGGCCGGCAATCGCGTGAACGCCCTGCTGGATGTTGCCCCAACCAATCCTTTTTCGTATGCGCCTGCCATTTCGGGCGTGGCCCCACACGCCCACCTGATCGCCTACGACGCCTGTATCGATGGCAGCGGCTGCCCGCTGACGGCTTTGACCGCGGCCATCGACCAGGCCGTGGCCGATGGCGTCGACGTCATCAACTATTCCATCGGCGGGCCAAGCAGCGATCCCTGGATCGACATCGACGCCCAAGCATTCTTGGGCGCAGTGGCGGCCGGGGTCATCCCGGCGGTCTCGGCGGGCAACGACGGACCGGGCGCCAGCACGGTCGGCTCGCCCGCCGATGCGCCCTGGGTGCTGACTGTGGGCGCCAGCACCCACACGCGTTCATCCCAAGCGGCGCTCGTCAACCTCAACGGCGGGGCCAGCCCCCCACCAGCCGATATGAAAGGCCTGGCGTTGACGGCCGCCTATGGCCCGGCTCCCATCGTCTATGCCGGTAAGTTCGGCGACCCCAAGTGCCAGACGCCTTTCCCGGCCAACACCTGGACGCATGGCGAGATTGTCGTCTGCGAGCGCGGGGGCAACGCCCGCACAGCCAAAGGTACGGCCGTCAAAAAGGGTGGGGCCAGGGGCATGGTCTTGGTCAACACGCAGGCGGGCGAATCATTGGCTGCCGACGCCCACATCATCCCCGCCGTTCACCTGAGCAAAGCCGACGGCGACGCCCTCAAAGCCTGGCTATCCACCCCTGCCCTGAGCGCAGCCGAAGGGCCTGCCCTGAGCGCAGCCGAAGGGCCTGCCCTGAGCGCAGCCGAAGGGCCTGCCCTGAGCGCAGCCGAAGGGCCTGCCCTGAGCGCAGCCGAAGGGCTTGTCCTGAGCGTAGCCGAAGGGCTTGTCCTGAGCGTAGCCGAAGGGGGCAGCGGGCATATGGCTACCATCCAGACCACACAAATCCACATCGACCCCGCCCATGCCGACATCATGGCCGATTTCAGTTCGCGCGGCCCACTGACGAACGCGGCCCGCGATGTGATCAAGCCCGATGTCACGGCGCCGGGCGTGGATATTTTGGCTGCCTATCGTAGCGGCTCCGGCCCTGCTGGTGACGCCGAGCCATGGATGGACGAATTCAACTTCCTCAGCGGCACCTCGATGTCCAGCCCGCACGTGGCCGGGGCCGCCGCCCTGCTGCACTCGCTCCACCCCACCTGGACGCCGTCCGAGGTCAAGTCGGCGTTGATGACGACGGCCATCGTCGCAGGCGTGCGCAAGGAGGATGGCAGCACGCCAGCCGGGCCGTTCGACCGCGGCGGGGGGCGGATTGATGTCAGCCGGGCCGCCAACGCCGGCATGGTGCTGGACGTCACCCCCGATCAATTCAACGCCGCCAATCCCACCCTCGGCGGCGAACCGAAGACGCTGAATCTGCCCAGCCTGGCCGACAACGCCTGCCCGGCCGCCCCTCGGGCTGAGCCCCTCGGGCTGAGCCTCGGGACGAAGCCTCGGGACGAAGCCTCGGGACGAAGCCTCGGGACGAAGCCTCGGGACGAAGCCTGCTCGTGGACGCGCAGCGTGCGCAACCCCACCAACCGCACTCTCACCTTCGCCGCCAACTACACCGGCGTTGGCAGCGCCACGATCACGCCGTCGGTTCTGAGTCTGGGGCCGGGGCAGACAGCATCCTTCGTGATCACGCTCGACGTGTCGGCGGCGACCAAAGGCGTCTGGGCTTTCGGCCTGCTGAACTGGCGCGAGCAGGCAAACCACGCCCCCGACGCGCATTTTCCTGTGGCTGTGATCCCGGTGACGCCTGTAGCCCGTGTGCGCGCCTCCCCGGCTTCGTTGCGCAGCGACCAGGCGCCAGGGACCGTGACGACGCGCACGCTGACCATCGCCAACACCGGCGCCGCCGTCCTCAACTGGCAGATCAAGGAAGATGCATCCGGCAATGCCATCGCCTTGGATGCGTCGCTGGCGGATCAGGGGCTTGCTTTTGAACCCGACGCCACCTCGCTCATCTTCAAAGTCGATGATGGCCGATCAGAATGGGCGCTGGGGCTACCGGGAGGTGGCCAATTCCTGTGGTTCAACCGCTTCACGCCCGACCCGGCCAACTTTCCGATCTCGCTGGAAAAAGTGCAGGTGCTGTTCGAGTTTGAGGTCGAGGTCGGCGCGCTGGTCGATATCTATGTCTACGAGGACAAAGATGGCGACGGCAACCCTGGCACAGGAGCGGTGCACCGGGCTTCGCTCAAGAGCCAGGCCGTGCAGAGCAATGACGGTCGCACTTTCTCGACCTTCACTTTCCCCACCCCTGTACAGTTGAATGGGCCGGGCGATATCCTCATCGGCGTCGTCAACCGCACGGCCGGCGTCGCCGTGGGCAAGGAGCCTGCCTCTATCGATGCGAATTCATTCAAACGCCGTCGTTCCTGGTTCGGCAGCTACGGCGGCCCGCCCGCCGACCCGCCCATCTTGCCCGCACCGCAGAACTGGGGCATCATCGACGACCTTGATCTCGGCCAGCTTTTCCAGGACGGCAACTGGATGATCCGCGGATTGGGGACGGGACGAGGTCCCTGCGACACACTCGCCGACGTTCCCTGGCTGAAGGACATGACGCCCGCCAGTGGCAGCACACCGGTCGGGGGCAGCGCATCGGTGCAGATCACGCTTGACGCCACCGGTCTGGCCGCAGGCGATTACAAGGCGTCGATCTGCATCGACAGCAATGATCCCGCCACGCCTCGCATGGTCATCCCGGTGGAAATGAACGTCGACAGCGCCCCCGCCATCCAGATGCTCCCTGCCGGCCTCCAAGCCCGGCTCGCGCCCGGCAAGCAAACCGTGCAGCCGCTCACCATCCGCAACATCGGCGGGCAGACTCTGAACTGGGCGGTGTCCGAGACCGCTCCGTTGGCCCAGACAGCCGGCGGATTATCCTCCGCCGCCCTCGCCCCGGCGATTGTGCTCCACGACCAGACCGACCTGTCCGGCAGCAATTTCGTCCTCTCGCAGTTTTTCCCCGATCTCAACAAACGCGTGCGTGGGGCCGATGATTTCGTCGTTCCGGCGGCGGATGGCGGCTGGAAGGTCGAGCAGGTGGCAGTGCAGGGCATGTATGGCCCCGGCGAGCAGCGGGCGCCGAATTTCAATGTCGTCATCTATGCCAACCGTGGCGGTCTGCCAGGCGCCGAAGTCTACCGTGCAGCCGGTCTTGTGGCCGTTAGCGATCAAAACGGGGCCGTCGTTTTCAAGTTGTCCCCGCCTGCTTTGTTACCGCCAGGAACCTACTGGTTGTCGGTTGAGGCCAATATGGTCTACAACCCCGATAGACAGCTCTGGGTCTGGCTGACGCGGGATGTGCAGAATGGCTTTCCCTATGCCTGGGAGGACCCGGACGGGCTGTTACAGACGCCGTGCGTCACCTGGAAGCCAGGCGCTAGCGCTTGTGGGATTGGCGGCGGCATCGATCCGGATCTGCTTTTCCGACTGGAGGGCGTGAAGGGCGCGCCGGCCTGCGCCAACACTGGCGCCATCGGCTGGCTGAATGTATCGCCGGCCAACGGCGCGACGGCGCCTGGCCAAAGCAGCACCGCGCAGGCCAGGTTCGATTCCACCGGCCTGGCTCCCGGCCTCTATATCAGGTCACTCTGTGTGAGCAACAATTCCCCCAACACCCCGTTTGTGCTCGTCCCCGTGCAATTGGAAGTGACAGCGTCGTTGCCGCTGAAACTGTTCTTGCCGAGATTGTTGCGTTAATCGAGCGTAGAGGTCGTTTTTCACATTCAGGGAAGTAAAGGCGGCTGGGGCATCAAGTTCCGCCTGAGTGAAAACGCGCGTTTGTCGCCCGCCATAGACTGCTCTAGAATTAGGCGCATGAATTTTGGTCGCCTGTTCTCGTTGATCCGCAAGGAGTTCATCCAAATCGTGCGCGATCCGCGCACCCTGGCCATTACAATCGCCATGCCCGTGATGCAGCTCTTCTTGTTGGGCTACGCCGCCACCAACGACGTGCGCAATGTGCCTCTGGCCGTGTGGGATCAGGATCGCTCTTGGGCTTCACGTCAGTTGCTCGACGCGTATCGGGCAGCCGACTATTTTCACCTGGATTACGATGTCAGCAACGAGGCCGAGTTGCGCCGTCTGATCGACGCCGGGCAGGCTCGCGCCGGCCTGATCATCCCACCCGATTACTCGGCCCGGCTTGCGGGCGGCAAGACCGCGCAGGTGGCTTTGGTCGTCGATGGCTCCGACCCTACCGTCGCCAGCACGGCGCTTTCAGCGGCCACTCTGATCGGCCAGACCAAAGCCACGAACATCATTGTCGAGCGGGCCGCGGCTCGGGGTCAGTCGGCGGTGACCCAGATGCCGGTGGAGGTGCGCAGCCAGGTCTGGTATAACCCGGATTTACTCTCTTCCTACTACATGATCCCCGCCCTGATCGGGATGATCTTGATGATGCTGACCACCTTTTTGACCTCTACTGCCATCGTGCGCGAGCGCGAGCGCGGTACGATCGAACAGCTTATCGTCACGCCGTTAAGCTCGGTGGAACTGGTGGTCGGCAAATTGACCCCCTACGTACTGATTGCCCTGTTCGATATGATCGAAATCCTGGTCGCGGGCGTGTTGATTTTCGGCGTACCGGTCAACGGCAGCCTCTCCCTGCTGCTCGTGTTGGCTGGCCTGTTTTTGGTGTCAACGTTGGGCCTGGGCTTGTTCATCTCGACGGTGGCGAATACACAACAGGAAGCCATGTTGACCAGCATGTTCTTCATGTTGCCTTCGATTTTTCTTTCCGGTTTTTTGTTCTCGTTGGCAGGTATGCCCTGGTTTCTACGGGCTTTCAGCTACATCATCCCGCTGCGCTATTTCCTGGTCATCGTCCGCGGCATCATGCTGAAAGGTGTGCCCGTCGATGTGCTGTGGCCAGAGGTCATTGCCCTGAGTATTTTTGCCGTGGTCATTATGGGCGGCGCCGCGCTGCGTTTTCACAAACGGCTGGATTGAGCACAAAAGCGGCAGCCGTTGCCAATTGCCACTTTCGGAGGAAATGATGCCTAGCAGGTTGAAGCGAATCATCCCAGTGCTGTTCGTATTGGCACTGTTAGGGGGTGTGTATTGGTGGTGGAGGGGGAGCAATCTGGCCGGGAACAGCGATGCTGTCATCTCTGGAACCATCGAAGCCACCGAGGTGACCGTGGCGGCTGAGGTTTCGGGTCGCGTCGTCACCGTCCAGGCCGACGAAGGCGACGCGGTTCAGGCTGGCCAAGATCTGATCGTTTTCGATACAGCCTTGCTACAGGCGCAGCGCAAGCAAGCCGAGGCGGTATTGGCTGCGGCCCAGGGCGCGCAGACCGCAGCGGCAGCCAATGCCAGGGCCGTTGCGGCCCAGTTGGAGCAAGTGCGCGCGGGCGCGAGGCCACAGGAAATCAAGGCGCAGGAGGAAGCCGTAGCCGCGGCCGAGGCGCGCGTGGGCATGGCTCAGGCGCAGTTGGAACAGTCCCGCGGCGCCTTGCAGTCGGCGCAGGCTCTGCGCAGCCAGGCTGTAGCCCGTTTTGCCCAGGTCAAAGGCGGCGCCCGATCCGAGGTGATCGAACAGGCGCTGGTGCAGTACCAGATGGCCACTGCGGCTGTACGCCTTGCTCAGGCCGATTTCGACAAAGTCAGTTATCGGAACGATGTGGGGGCGCTGCCGCAATCGCTGGCGCTGGAGCGCGCCACGCTTACAGCGCAAGCCGCCAAAGCCAATTATGAGGCGCTGATCAAGGGCGCCACGACGCCCGAACTGGACCAGGCTCGCGCCGGCATCGATCAGACTCAGGCCGGCATCCTCCAGGCCTCAGCCGCAGTCAGCCAGACCGAGGCGGCTCTGACCAGCGCCCAGGCTGGGTTGCGCGCTGAGCAAGCCCGTCTGGATTTGGCCCTGAGCGGCGCCCGCCCGGAGCAAGTCAAGACGATAGAGGCGCAGGCTGAGGCGGCGCAGGCGCAGGCTGAGGCGGCGCGCAGCCAGGCTGCCGCAGCGCAGGCGGCTTTGAATGTCATCGACGAGCAACTGAGGCGTATGACCGTGCGCGCGCCGATGGACGGCATTGTCCTCAGCCGTGTTATCGAGCCGGGCGAGGTGGCTTTGCCCGGCGGCGCGCTCCTTATTGTGGGCGATCTCCAGCATCTCACGGTCACAGTTTATCTGGCTGAAGATCGTTATGGCACGATTCAGGTCGGCCAGTCGGCCCGGGTGACCGTGGACTCCTTCCCAGGTCGCGCCTTCGACGGCCGCGTGCAGCGCATCGCTGAACGCGGCGAGTTCACCCCGCGCAACGTACAGACCCCGGCCGGGCGGCGAGCCGTGGTCTTTGCCGTCAAGGTGGCTGTGGACAACCCTGGCGGAGAGCGGCTGGCGCTAAAGCCAGGCATGCCCGCTGATGTCACGTTCGGAAAGTAGATGGCGATGGCGCTCCTGGAAGTGGTCAACCTGCGGAAGCATTTCGGCGCTTTGGCTGCCGTCGACGGCGTCTCCCTGACTGTCGAACCTGGCGAGGCCTATGGCTTGGTCGGACCCGATGGCGCCGGCAAGACAACGGCCATGCGTGTGATGGTCGGCGCCCTGGACCTCGAAGCCGGCGATGTGCGCATCGTTGGGTGCGACCTGCGTCGGCAGGCCGAGGCAGCGCGAGCCAGCGTTGGCTATCTGCCTCAGCGCTTCTCGCTCTACAGCGATTTGACAGTGTACGAAAATTTGACCTTCTTTGGTTCGGTGCGCGGCGTCGAACGCAAAGCCCTGGACGGCAGGGCGCGCGATCTGTTGGGTTTCGTGGGGCTGGGCGGGTTCGAGGATCGCCTGGCCAGCGCCCTTTCGGGCGGGATGAAGCAGAAGCTGGGGCTGGCTTGTGCGCTGATCCATCGCCCGCGCCTCCTTCTTTTGGATGAGCCGACCGGCGGTGTGGACCCGATCACACGCCAAGACTTCTGGCAATTGATCATCGGCCTGCTGGGGGAGGGGGTTGGTGTGGTCGTGAGCACCCCCTATATGGACGAGGCTGTTCGCTGCACGCGGCTGGGCTTCATGGCTGCTGGTCGTCTGTTGACCACCGGTTCCCCGCGCGATCTGGTGAGTTCCCTGGCTGGACGCATTCTCGAGCTGAAGGCTCAGCCGAAGGGGTTGGCGCGCCAGGCTTGCCAGACCGATCCTGATGTCGAGGATGTCGCCTCTTTCGGTGAATTGTTGCATCTGCGCCTGCGGGAAGAGGCGGCGCAAGCCACAATCGGCGTCGTAGAGCGGCTGCCGCGAGTGTTGGCTGCCGCCGGTGTGCAGGTGCAGGGCTTTCGCCCGATTGCGCCATCCTTGGAAGATGTTTTCATCTCGTTATTGCAGGGCGCCTACGTGCCTGCGCAGGAGGCTTCGTCCCGAGGCTTCGTCGCGAGCGCCCCTCGGCCTGAGCTCGGGACGAAGGCTCAGCCGAGCGGCTCAGCCCGAGGGGCTTCGTCGTGAGCTCAGCCGAACGGCGGCGCGTGGCTGACCTGGCTGTACAGGCCGAGAACCTGGTCAAGAAGTTTGGCGGCTTTACTGCCGTGGATGGCGTCTCGTTCGAGGTGCACTCCGGCGAAGTGGTGGGCTATCTGGGGCCTAATGGATCGGGCAAAACAACCACGATCCGTATGTTGCTGGGCCTTTTGCGTCCAACCTCGGGCCGGGCCTATGTGCTGGGCCTCGACATCCAAAGCCAGACCGAGGCCATTCGTCCTTTGGTGGGATATATGAGCCAGAAGGCCGCGCTTTACGACGAGCTGACCATGGCCGAGAACCTGACTTTCTATGCCGGCATCTACGGACTCTCCTCCGCCGACCGGCGCCTGCGCCAGCGCGAAGTTTTGGATCTGGTAGGGCTAAACGGCCGGGAAAACGAGCGCGCCGGTCAGGTCTCCACCGGCTGGCGTCAGCGCCTGGCCCTGGCCATCGCTCTTGTTCATCGACCCCGGCTGCTCTTCTTGGACGAGCCGACCAGCGGCGTCGATCCCGTGGCCCGGCGCGAGTTCTGGGACCTGATCGACGAGTTGGCGCGAACCGGCGTCACCGTCTTTGTCAGCACGCACTTCATGGATGAGGCCGAGTATTGTGGCCGCTTGGGTATCATGAACGCGGGCCGTCTCCTGGCGATGGACAGTCCGGCCGCGCTCAAGCAGGACACCTTACCCGGCCCAGCCTGGAATCTCGTGGTGGATCGTCTGATCCCGGCCCTCGAAGCTGCAAAGCAAATCCCAGGTGTGTTCCAGGTTGGTCTGCGTGGCGATCACCTGCATGCCATCACACTGGCCGGCCAGCACACCGCAAGCTCCTTGCACATGGCCCTGCAGGGCCTGGGCTTCTCGGCGCAGATCGAGCCTGCCGACCCGACCCTGGAAGATGTTTTCATAGCTTTAGCCGGCCATGGTGCTGAAAACAAAGTGTGACTCCCGACGAAAACCGATATACACCGGCCTCCAGCGACAACGAGGAACCGGGGCGCGCCAGGGCAACTTTGACTCCACCCCCTCTCTGTGTTATTCTGTGTTCGTAGCTATTGCAATTAAATGCAATAAGAATGGATACATTTTGGGAGAGTATACGCATGTCATTTGCCCTCGCATTCTCGCCATTCGGCCCTGCCCTGCACATCCCCGACGGCTTCCTCAACCTGGCGACCGCGCTCCTCTTCTGGGCCATCACCAGCGTCTTTGTCGTGATCGCCGCCCGCAATGTACAGCGTGACTCTTCGCAGATCCTGGGCGAGCGTCAGATCCCCCTCATGGGCATCATGGCCGCGTTCATCTTCGCCGCCCAGATGATCAACTTCCCCGTCGCTGGTGGCACCTCTGGCCATCTCTTGGGCGGCGCCTTGGCCGCCATCGTCCTCGGTCCCTGGGCAGCCATCCTCGTCATGACCGCCGTCATCGGCGTGCAGGGCCTCCTTTTTCAGGATGGCGGCTTGCTGGCCATGGGCGCCAACATCTTCAACATGGGCATCCTCACAACTCTGATCGGCTATGGCCTCTATCGCAGCATGGCCGGGAAAAGCCGCAGAGCCAAACTTCTGACGGCCAGCGTGACGGCGTGGCTCTCTGTCATAGCCGCCGCCCTTGCCACTTCGCTTCAGCTCTGGCTCAGCCAAACCTCGGCGCTCAACATCGTGCTTCCAGCCATGCTGGGCGTCCACGCCCTCATCGGCATCGGCGAGGCTCTGATCACGATGGCGGCCCTGGCCTTCATCCTGCAGACGCGGCCCGATCTGCTGGGCGAGGCGGTCGTGAAAGCGAAAGCTGGCCGGGGCTGGGTGATCGGCGGCGCCCTCGTCGTCCTGACTGTCCTTTTCCTGGCCCCCTTTGCCTCGGCAAACCCCGACGGCCTGGAGCGCGTCGCCGCTGACTTCGGTTTTCTTGATCGCTCCGCCCGTAGCGCCAACGCGCCTTTCCAACTCATACCCAACTACACCCTCACCTTCCTCGGCCCCACCCCTTCGGCTACGCTCAGGGCAAGCTCCATCTCTACCATCCTGGCAGGGGCTATCGGCGTTCTCGTCGTCGCCGTCATCGCTATCCTCCTCGCGCGCGTGTTGCGGCGCGCACGGACAAACTCGACGCTCTGAGGTCTCGCGTGCACGCCAACGTCTTCGACCGCTACCTCACCGGCGACAGCCCCATCCACCGCCTCGATCCGCGCGTCAAGGTGGTGACGACCGTGCTGTTCATCCTCTCCAACGCCCTGCTGCCCGATGGCGCCTGGTGGGGCTTCATGTTGGCGCTCGCCTTCGTCCTGGTCGTCACCGCGCTGGCGCGTCTCCCCCTCGGCTTTGCCATCAAGCGCTCGTTCGTGGCCCTACCATTTGCGCTGGTTGCCCTCACCACCTTGTTCTCCCTGCCCGGAGCAGCCATCGTCAGCCTGCATGTCGGCCCCTGGACGCTCGCCATCAGCGACGCCGGGCTGCTGCGCTTTGTCAGCATCCTGCTGCGCACCCTGCTCTCGGTGATGATGGCCATATTGCTCACGGCCACCACCCAGTTCCCCGACCTGATCCATGCCCTGCGCCACCTGCGCCTGCCCAGCATGTTGGTAGCCGTCATTGCCTTCATGTACCGTTACCTCTTCGTCCTGGCCGACGAGGTGATGCGATTGCTGCGCGCGCGGGAGGCTCGGAGCGCACACAAGCCCGGTTACGGCTCCGGCTCAGGCGGCGGCTCAGTGTGGTGGCGGGCGCGGGTGGCGGGCAACATGGCCGGGCAGCTCTTCGTGCGTAGCTTCGACCGCAGCGATCGCGTGTACAACGCCATGCTGGCGCGCGGCTACACCGGCCACTTCCAGACACTCAACCCCCACGTCATCGACCGCGAAGACGGCTTGCTCTTCGCTTTGGCTGTGCTTGCCCTCGTTTTCATTCAGATCGCTGGTAGGGTGCTGTAGTACTAACCATGCCCATCGTTCACCTCACACCCACACCCACACCAATGCCGCCATCTGGCGATGGCGATCTAACCCTGGCTATCGACCATGTTAGCTTTGCCTATCCGGATGGTCACGTCGCCCTGCGCGATATCTCGCTACACATCCATCAGGGCGAAAAAGTGGCGTTGGTGGGACCGAACGGCGCCGGTAAAAGCACGCTCATGCTCCATCTCAACGGCATCCTCCAGGGCCAGGGCGATGTGCGCATCAGCGGGTTGCCCATCGCCAAGAGCAACCTGCCCCTCATCCGCAGCATGGTGGGCCTGGTCTTCCAGAACCCTGACGATCAACTTTTCTCGCCAACCGTGTTCGAGGACGTGGCTTTTGGCCCCTTGCACATGGGGCTGCCGGAGGCCGAGGTGCGCCAGCGGGTGGCGGCGGCGCTGGCCGAGGTAGGCATGAGCGATTATAGCCCGCGGCTGTCGCACCATCTGAGCATGGGCGAGAAAAAACGCATCGCTATCGCCACCGTGCTTTCGATGCAGCCGAATATTCTCGTGCTCGATGAACCCTCCGCCGGTCTCGATCCCCGCGCCCGTCGCCAGCTGATCACCCTCCTCCGTCGTCTGCCCCAGACCATGCTGGCGTCCACGCACGACATGCTGATGGTGCGCGAGCTTTTCCCGCGCATGGTCATTGTCGACGAGGGCCGCATCGTCGCCGACGGACCCACCGCCCTCCTCTTCGAGGACGTGGCGCTATTGGAGGCTCATGGTCTGGAGCGACCTTGACCATCCGCCAGAGGCCAGAGAATGCACACGACTCACGATTACGCCGCCCACATTCGTCAGCAGGGCTTTCGCCTGACCCCGCAGCGCCAACTCATCCTCGACGCCGTTTGCGAAGGCGGCGGGCATACGACTGTGGATGAGATCTACGAGCGGGTGCAGGTCAAATCGCTGGCTGTCAACCGTTCGACGGTGTATCGCAACCTGGAATTCCTGCAGAGCGTGCAGCTCATCGTAACTGCCGAGATTGGCGGGCGCACAGTGTACGAGATCGCCCATGACCATCCCCACCATCATCTGCTGTGCCGCGCGTGTGGACAGGTGGTGGAGATCAACCAGGATATTCTGGCGCCCGCCTTTATCGCTATCGCCCAGCAACATGGCTTTCGCGTCGATACCGACCATCTGGTGCTGTCCGGGCGCTGTACGAATTGCTACAACGTCTCAGTGACTTTGCGCAACCCACGGGGGCGGTCGGGATCGTAATCGCGGGCGTGGGCCAGCGACATCGCCAGGAGTTGGCCGGGGAGGATGGCGGTGATGGGCGAGAGCCATTCGGGTGTACCTATCGGCAGGGGCAGGGCCACGCGGCCCATCGCCAGAGCCTCGGCGTCATCGCTGATCACCACCAACTCGGCTTCGCGCTCCTGCGCCGTCGCCATGAAAGCCTTCATCTCTGGCAACATCTTGCCCGACGGTGCAATGCCGATGACCGGGAAACCGAAGGCGATGAGGGCGAGGGGGCCGTGCAGAAAGTCGGCGCTGCTGTATGGTTCGACCACGGTGTAGGTCAGCTCTTTCATCTTCAAGGCCAGCTCGAAGGCCGTGCAGTAGTTGTAGCCGCGGCCAATGGTGACGCAGGCCTGCATGTAGCGATAACGTTCAGCCACCTGGCGCACGTGCTCCTCCCCATGCAAAGCGGCGGCGGCTTGCTGGGGAAGGTGCGTCAGCGCCTGGAAGTATTCGTCTTCGCCGGACAGACAAGCGCTGAGCAGGGCGATGGCAGCCAGCTCGGCGGTGTAGGTTTTGGTGGCGGCCACCGATTTTTCTTCGCCCGCGCCCAGGTCGAGCACGAAATCGGCAGTCTGGGCCAGGTCGGAGCCTGGTATGTTGGTGATGGCGGCGGTGAGGGCGCCCTGGCGCGCGGCCTCGGCCAGGACGGCGACGATGTCCGGGCTTTTGCCGCTCTGGCTGATGCCGAGAACCAGGGCGTTGCCGAAGCGGGGCGGCGTCTGGTAGATCGTGTGCAGACTGGGAGAGGCCAGGCCCACGGGCAGGGCGTTGTGTCCGCCGAACAGATATTGGGCATAGCGCGCGGCGTTGTCGCTAGTGCCGCGCGCGGCGATGACGACGTGGTCGATCTCGCGGCGGTGGATCTCGGCGGCCAGGGTGGCTGCCGTGTCCCGTTGCGCCTGCAAGAGCCGCGCCAGCACGTCGGGTTGTTCATGGATCTCGCGATAGAGGTTGGTGGAGTGAAGATCGATCATGGGAATGAATCACTTGGCAGAGCAGTTATGATGAAAATCAGCGTTCGTAGACAAGGGCGCCTTCGACAAAGGTTTTTTCGACCCGCAGGTCGGGCGTCAGGAACACGAGATCGGCGAAGTAGCCGGGGGCGATGCGCCCGCGCTCGTGACCGAGGCCGAGCAGGTCGGCGGGGGTGGTGGTGATCGCCGCCAGGGCCGCGGGGAGGGGGCAATCCGTCCAGGCGATGAGGTTGCGGAGGGCGGCGTCCATGCCCAGGATGCTGCCAGCGAGGGTGCCATCGGCCAGGCGACAACTGATCTCGTCCACATAGACATCGAAATCGCCCAGGAGGTGTGTGCCTGGCGGCACGCCCAGCGCCGCCATGGCATCCGTCACCAGATTGAGGCGCGGCCCCAGGCTCTTCCAGGCCAGATCGACCATTGAAAGGTGGGTGTGGATGCCGTCGTCGATCAGCCCGACCACCGGCCGCGCGTCGGTGAGCAGCGCTCCCGCCAACCCCGGCTCGCGATGGTTCAGTGGCGGCATGGCGTTGAAGAGGTGGGTGCCATAACGGATGCCGGCGGCGAACCCCGCCGTCGCTTCCTCCCATGTGGCCATGCTGTGCCCAGCGCTGACCACGACCCCGCGCGCGGTGAGCGCCTCGACCAGGTCCAGCGCGCCCGATAGCTCTGGCGCCAGCGTCACCAGACGGACGCCGTTCGCGACCGACCACCCCGCAATGGCAGCTAGATCGGGCCGGCGCAAGTAGGCGGGGTTGTGGGCGCCTTTCTTCTTCGGGTTGAGGAAGGGGCCTTCGAGGTGCAGGCCGAGTGGGATCGCTCCCAGCCAACCAGCGTCGGGACCATCGACCATCACTTCCTGGGCGCTGGCCATGCGGTCGAGCGGGGAGGTGATGACGGTGGGTAGGAAGGAGGTGACGCCGTAGCGGGGCAAGCCGGTAGCCACGGGCCAGATGGCGGTGGGATCAGCGGTGAAATCCTTGCCGAAGGCGCCGTTGAATTGCAGGTCGATGAAGCCGGGGGCCAGGATCAGCCCGGCGGCGTCGATGAGTTGGGCGCCAGGCGGACAGGGTGTGTCCATCATCGGGCCAACCGCGACAATGTGCTTGCCGTCGATGACCACTGCGGCCCCTTCGACAAGCTCAGGACGCAGCCCTTCGATTCCACTCAGGGCAGGCCCTTCGATTCCACTCAGGGCAGGCCCTTCGATTCCACTCAGGGCAGGCCCTTCGATTCCACTCAGGGCAGTCCCTTCGATTCCACTCAGGGCAGGCCAATCGATTCAACTCAG
>JAYRVO010000117.1:0-9814 GCA_041918515.1 Chloroflexota bacterium
CCACCTGGACGCCCACCGCGACGGCAACCCCCACCCCCACCTTCACCCCCACCGCCACATCCTCGCCCACCTGGACCCCCACGCCAACGTTTACCCCCACTGCCACTGCCTCTCCGACGGTCACCCCCACCCCCACCTTTACCCCCACCGCAACCATCACTCCCACCGCAACCATCACCCCCACCCCCACACTTACCCCCACCTCCACACTTACCCCCACCGCAACCATCAGCCCCACTTTCACCTCTACACCCACGCATACCCCGACGCCGACCATCACCCCCACCCCCACCATCACCCCCACCCCTCTGCCCCTCACCCAACCCACCGTCATCTCCGTCCCTGGCCTCAGCCACCCCAAAGACCTGGCCGTCAACCCGCGCACCAGCCGCATCTACATCGTCAGCCGTGACAACGACACGGTCTACGTCGTCGATGCCAACACCCACATCGTCGTCGCCGCCATCCCTGTCTGCGACCAACCATTCGGCATCGACCTCAATTCGCTCACCAACAAGATCTATGTCGCCTGTTTCACCCAAAGTCGGGTGAACGTAATCAGCGGCGTCAGCCACCTCGTCATCGCCAGCCCCACCGTCGGCCCCGAACCCACTTATATCGGCGTCAACGAGGCCACCAACCGCGTCTACGTCGTCACCCATGGCAACGGCGCCCTGGCCGAAATCGACGGCGCCACCGACCTCTACCTGCGCAATACCCCCACCGGCGGCGGCGCTTTCGGTCTGGCCGTGGACGAGAACCGCAACCGCGTCTACGTCGGCAACCGCGACTCCGACACCGTCTCCATCATCGAAGCCGCCACGATGACGCGCCTCACCGACGTTTACCCTGGCGGCTGGCAGCACCACCCCTATGGCCTCGCCTTCAACCCCGTCACCAACCGCCTCTACGTCACCTACACCGATGGCGCCAATGTCCTCAAGCTCGCCATTTATGGTGCGATGCCCAACGGCCTACTGCGGCTCGATACCCGCGACCTCCCCAACGGCGGCAACGATGCGCCCGGCAAGCTGGCCATCAATCCCACCACCAACCACCTCTTTGTGCCGAACAGCGCCTCGCACACCCTCTCTGTCTTCAGCGGCGACACCAACAACGCCCTCATCACCCTGCCGCTGGGACTCGATCCCTTCGGCGTTGACATCAACCCCCTGACCAACCGCATCTACCTCACCACCCGCGGCAGCAACCAACTTTGGGCCGTCCCCGACGCCTATTGATCACGGCAACTCGCAACCCGTTATGACCACCGCCCCAGCCATCCCCAGCGGCTTCGACCCTGGCGACCTCGTTCTCATCCCCCACGCCCTGCGCGCCCTGGCTGCCAGCGCCGACATCCCCATCGCTGGTGTGCAGATCGTCCCTGCCTTGACCCTGGCATCGGCGCACCACCCCCCCGGCTCGCTCCAACAGGGCTTACTCGTCCTCCGCCTCGACGACCGCATGCTCGCCAGCGACGTCAAACTGACGCTCATGAACGCCTATCCTGACGAGCACCCCATCATCCTGATCACAGACGTCGAGACCGCAACCCCGCGCACCCACGCCATGCCCCTCTACGAGCTGGACCGCAAAGACCTCTTCGACGCGCAAACCGTACTCTGGACGCCGCCCTTGCCCCACCCTGGCGACTACGAAGCCCTGCAAGAAGTCATCGCCCACCTGCGCTCGCCTGAAGGCTGCCCCTGGGATCGGGAACAGACCCATTTGAGCCTGCGCCCCTACCTGCTCGAAGAAGCCTATGAAGTCCTGGAGGCTTTGGATGGCGAAAACCCCGACGCTCTGGTCGAGGAATTGGGCGATCTGCTCATCCAGGCAGCCCTCCACATCCAGATCGCCACCGAAGAAGGCGAATTCAAACTGCCGGACGTGATCGAGCACGTCACCGCCAAGCTGGTGCGCCGCCATCCCCACGTCTTCGGCGATCTCGAAGTGGCCGGCGCCGATGAAGTGGTGCGCAATTGGGAGGCCATCAAGCAGACCGAGCGCCAGGCGAAGCAAGCCAATGACTACGACGAGGACGCGAACGGCAAGAAAACGCTCCTGGATGGCATCCCCACGGCTCTGCCCGCTCTGGCCCTCACCCAGGGCTATATCGAGCGCCTGACTCGCGTTGGCTACCCTCTGCCCACAGCTGCGACCCTGGGCGAAACCGAACTAAGCGCGGGCCTTTTGCGGCTGGTGGAGCAGGCCCAGGTCTCCGGCCTCGATGCCGAATCCGCCCTGCGTCGCCTGGCTGAAACCCTGCGCGCCCGCCTGATCGCCGTCGAAGCCGGCGCCGTCCGTCAGGGCAAGGCGCTGACCAACCTCGATCCAGCCCAACAACAGGCGTTGTGGCGCCGTTCCTGACATCCCGCACCCCCGGACGAACTCGCATGAAGCTCATCGATCTCAGCATCCCCCTCGGCCTCGGCACCCCTCCCTGGCCCACCTACGAACCCCTGCAAATCAAATACTTCAAGCGCCTGGCCCCCAATGGCGCCAACGGCCAGATCGTCACCCACAGCAACCATGTGGGCACGCATTTGGACGGTGAGATTCACTTCTACACCCCTGGCAAAGACATCGCCCAACTGGATTTCGAGTTCCTGGCCGGCCCCGCCGCCATCGTCGACCTCAGCGACATCTGCGGCGACTATGATGTCTACACCCCGGACATGATCGAGGAACGCGTCGAGGTGCGCCCGCGCGACATCCTCATCATCCACACCGGCTACCACCACTTCGGTTGGGATCAGCCCTACGGCAATGAAATCCGCTACATGGTCATGCACCCCGGCCCAGATGCTCGCTTTGCCCGTTGGTGCGAGGACAAGCAGATCAAATGGATCGGCGTCGATTGCGGCAGCGCCGACCATCCCATGAACACCAAAATCCGGGAATGGATGCCGGCCCAAGCCCAACAGGCCGACGAGCACTTTCGGCAGAAGTATGGCCAATCTCTGGCCGATTACTTCACTCCCGACATGTACCAGATGATGCACTTGTGGATGTTCCCCAAGGGCATCATCCACGCCGAATGCGTCGGCGGCGATATCGACCTGCTCGTCAATCGCCGCGCCCACGTGGGCTGCTTCCCCTGGCGCTTCGTCGACGGCGAGGCCAGCATCGCCCGCATCGTCGCCTGGGTGGACGACGACGAATACGAGGACCTGATGCAGAACAAGGCGGCGCTGCCCAAGACCCGCTTCGGCGATTGTTACAACCCCGACCACGTGGCTCGCTTGGGCGGCCGCGGGCGCACGTTCTGAGCTTTCATTCTCAGTTCCGCGCAGGACTCTCTATGCGCGTGCTCTTCGTGGCCCCGTTTGGCCGCGGCCAGAAACAAACTGTGCAACGGCGGCTGCTGCCGTTGGCGGCGGCGCTGGCCGGGCAGGGTCATGTCGCTCGGGTGCTGGTCCCGGCCTGGGATTGTCCGGGAGAGGCAGGGCGGGCGGAGACATGGCATGGGGTGGAGGTCATCAGCCCGGCCCTCGGCCCCGCCCCCCATCCCCTGGCCGATCCCTTGCTCCTTCGCCGTTTGCTGGCGGCGGCGAAATCCTTCCGACCCACGATCGTGCATGTGAGCAAGGGGCTGGGCTATGCCGGAGCCGTGGGGGGACTGTGGCTGCGGCGGGCAGGTGTGCCCGTGTTCCTCGACCAGGACGACCTGGAGACCGAGGCGGGGTGGGGTGCAGGGCGAAGCCGCCCTGCGCGCTGGTTGATCGAACGCCAGGAAAGCTATCTGTTGCGTCGGGCGCGCGGAGTTACGGTCGCTGCGCGGGCGCTGGAAGCGCGGGCCATCCCATTGCGCGGCTCGGCGGCGGGCGTGCTGTACTTGCCCAACGGCGTCGACTCGGCTCCTATCCCAGCGGTGGTGGAGCAGAACCCGCCCGTCGTCCTCGTCTATACGCGAGGAAACGACCTCAGCCCGGGGCGATTGCGTAAGCTATGGGCGGGCATCCTGACCGCCGCCCCACAGTCCCGGCTACGCATCGTCGGCGACTGGCCAGATGCGCCCGACCTGCCGCGAGGCGAGCGGCTGGGCTGGCTGGAGGACGAGGCGCTGGCGACGGTTTTGATGGGCGTCGCGGTTGCGCTTTTTCCGGTCACGGACGACGCCCGCACGCGGGCGAAAAGCCCCGCCCGCTTGCTCGATTGTCTGGCGCAGGGGCTGCCGGTGGTGACGGAGGAGGTGGGGGAATATGCGGCGCTGACGGGGGAGGCGGGCGCGGTGCTGGCAGCCGGAGACGACGATGGGCTGGTGCGAGTGTGTTCGCAACTGCTGCTCCGGCCCGAAATGCGCCAGGCCTGGGGCCGGGCGGCGTGGGAGCAGGCGAAAGCGCACAGTTGGCAGCGACGGGCGGAAGCGGTGAGGGCGATGTACACGGCATAAAATTACCATCCGGCAGGGTAATTTCAGAAACTACCATTTTTTATAGGAATCTTTGCTTGCATGTGTATGCATTTGCATGTACACTCCTAACTCGGACGAGCCGGAACCAAATTAATCGTGAACCACGAAGACACGAAGACACCAAGCTGTTCAGTCTCTTCTCCTTCGTGTCTTTGTGCCTTCGTGGTAAATTTTTTGCTCGCCGTGCAAGAATTTGGCTGGAAAGATACTGTGCAGGAGGCTGCATGATATTCCTGAATCGAACCCGTGAACTAGGCTACCTGAGTGAGCGCTACAACGCTGAGCGAGCTGAAATTGTCGTCCTCTATGGACGACGGCGCGTTGGTAAGAGCGCTCTGCTATTCGAATGGTCCGAGGGCAAGCCGTGCATCTTTTTCTTTGCACGGCGCGCCGATAAAACGACGCTGCTAGGCGAATTCTCGCGAGCTATCCACGCGTTCAGCGGAAATGGCCCGACACCGGAGGATTTCAGCTATCCGTCTTGGGGGGCAGCCTTCAGCAGCATTGCCGAGTTGGCATCCAAACGCCGGTTGATCGTGGTGATCGATGAGTTTCCATATTTGGTGGAAGCTGATCCCGAGCTGCCAACCCTGTTGCAACGAGAGTGGGATCTGCGTTTGCAGCACACTCAGGTCTTCCTGGTTCTGAGCGGTTCTATCCAGAGTGTCATCCGCCAGCAAGTGCTGGACCCGACCGCACCGCTCTACCGGCGACACACATGGCCTTTCGAGCTTCGCCCCCTCACCCTGCCTGATTTGCCGGCCTTTTTCCCGCGCTACACCGCCGAGCAATTGGTCGAGACGTTCGCCATCCTGGGCGGAATGCCTTATTACCTGATCTCGGTCGATCCCCAGGTCGGGTTGCTGACTAATATCAAGCGCCATATCCTGGCCCCCCAGGGCAGCCTGTTTGCCGAGGTCCGGCTCCAACTCCACGAAGAATTGCGCGGCGACATCGAGGATAGCCTGGCGATCCTGCGCGCCATCGCCAGCGGCGCCCACCGCCGGGCCGACATCATCCGCATGGCGGGGTTGTCAGTCAAGACGACCGATCACCGCTTGACGGCGCTGGTCGAGTTGGGCATCCTGGAGCACCGCAAGGCTGTAGAGCGCATCCGTAACACCGACCGCTGGGGCGCCTACCATCTCCGTGATCCATTCTTCCGTTTTTGGCATCAGTGGGTCTTGCCCAATGAAGATTACCTGGCCATTGGCCGGCGGCAGGAGGAGGTGGCCGATCAGATTCGCCTTGCGCTGCCCCAAATCGTGGCTCCCGTCTGGGAAGAAGTTGCTCGTCATCATTTGCTAGTCGCATCCGCCGATCGGCTCATCCCCTTCCACTTTGAAGAGATCGGCTCCTGGTGGAGCAGGGACGCCCAAATTGATGTGGTGGGCGTCAATCGGACGGAGCGCCGGGTGCTTTTTGGCGTGGCCAAGTGGACGCGCGAGCCGATGACCGAAAACGTTCTGGAAAAGCTGATCGACCGCGGCAACCTCTGGCTGGCCGGGGACACAAGCTGGGATGTGCATTACGCGCTGTTTGGCCGCGCATTTGGTCAGGTGCAAGAGTCGGCGGGGCAGGAGCCTGGCTTCTATTTCTTCAAACCCCAAGACATCTTGGCGTGATGATGCCCGCACGCGAGCGAAAAGCCCGGTGCGGCTGCTGGACTGTCTGGCGCAGGGGCTGCCGGTGGCGACGGAGGAAGTGGGGGAGTATGGTTTCCCTGACACCACCAGCCTAATACTACAACCGCACATCGCCTGAAGTGTCATTCTGAGCGACCAGCGGGAGCGAAGAATCTCCAACTTACACCAGCGAAAACCGCAGATTCTTCGTCGTTTCACTCCTCAGAATGACAAATGCGGTTGTAGTACTAATTCAGCTGCCGCAGGGTGCTCACAATCCGCTCAAATTCCTGTAAATACATGCTTTCACAACCCGTTGATATTCTTATCAGGCCTTCTATCCCCTCTTTTGGTCGCCAATAGACAGCTCTTTCGCAACCAGCTTCATCCACCTCAATGATCTCGAAAGCATCAGTATCGTGAATGGTCAGCTCTGCAAACTCCTTTGCCTCACCGGCGTCAACTCTCTGTTCAAGCCATGTTTTTAAGCTATTTGCATCTATGAATGCTGGAAAATCGGCATAACCCCGCTTTTCTCTTATATATCCATCCATTTCAACCATCATATGGGGGTCCTGCGAAGTTTCAGAAGGCGCTGTGGGCTGCCATGATTGCGCGGCTACAGGGACAAGAACCAACCATTGATAACTCTCATTGTCTATCATCCAGTCAGAAGGATAGGCAAGAGAGAACTTATGTTCGCGATTACTGTAAGTTCTTGTTTCCTGAACTGCCGTGGGTGGCAACCTAATTGACGTTGCCGTACAGCCAGCGAGAGATACTATAAAAATGATCGAGAAGATGAAGAATCTGAGCCAAACATATTGAGTTCTACCCATTTTGCACCCCAATGAATGTTGTCAGTAACTGTTCACCTGTGCCTTTTTTATCTCACGCAAATGCGCCAAGACGCCAAGAAAACATAAAAACTTTGCGTCTTAGCGGCTTTGCGTGAGCCAATTTGGGGGCAACGTGAGCTTCTACTGTTGGCAGAAGCGCGGCCGCGCTTCTGCCAACATAGTAGTAGCACGCCCTATTTCTCTGGTTTGGTCATCCTTTCTGAGGCAGAAGGGGAAGTAACAAGACCGCCAGGCGTCACTACCTTGGATGGCCATTGGATGGTGCACACGTCCCAGACGGCGTCGTCCGTCAACTCCTGAGGGCCAAAGTTATACCTTACTCCCTGCACGGTTACGCTGACGCTAGGGCTGGTTGGGCCCAGGTCGTGGTCTGAATAGTAATGCACCTTGACACGATAGGTGCCGTTCTCGAGCTTGCTTAGCCTGATATTCTCGACAGTGCATTGGCTGATGCAGTCGATGTCAAGCCTCGGATTGTCGCAGCTGACACCCGGCATACCCCAATCAGGGCTGACATTGGAATAGTAACAATCACCGTCAGACCTCATCGCACCGCCGGGGCGGATGAGATGAAGATCGACGTCAGAGCCAAGTCCGGGCCATGTCAATTGGACGTGAAGGCTCATGTCGTCTGGGGGCCTGAAGTTGTCGGTTTCACCCAGGTTGGGTTCACACTTACCATTCTGATCGCTGTCCTCACAGCCGTCCATAAGCCCATTGTTTTGGGCGTAATCGTTGTCGGGGTCTCGTTCTTTGCGTAGACCGTCTCCATCTATGTCCGGATTCCTTCGGCTATAGTCGCCGGTGTTGGTGAAGACGTACTCCCTCACATCTAGTTTGTCCAGGACCAGATCGTCATCGCTATCCGTATCACCAGGATCGAGATTGAACCTATTCCTCTCATCGAAATCGGATAGACCGTCGCCATCAGAATCGTCTATCGTATCGGCTTTGCCATCACCGTCCACATCTTCATCGGATTTGACATTGGGTGCTCCGCCTGCACCAGCGGGGGCAACTTGCACGTACTGGATGTTATCATCAGCATAGCTCACCCACTTTGCTCTATCCCAGGGATCAAGGATGTGCAGAAATTGCCAACGCAAAGGCCCTAGGGTGAACTCCCAATAGCCATCGATGGCGCGCGAGTGACCGGGGATGATTGCACGCATCGGCCTATTGGCATCTATCCAGCCTTTGATTTGGTCGAATGTCGGTTTACCCAATTGGGCGGGCACATCGACGCCCAAGGCCCAAGAGAGGGAGTCGATTGATTGTTGTCGAGTGGTGGTTACGTTATGGCCTAGATCGCCCTCAGGCACACCGCCTTTGAAAGCTTCGTAGCTAATGCGATCTTGACTGAGTTTACCACCATAGTAGGAAGCCAACATGGACACGGATGCCCGAACGCAGTATCTGTTGCCATGAGTGCCTCTACTGGTGTGTGGGTGATCCCAGGCAGAATCTCCTGTTTCAGCATCTCCATCCAGGCAGAGCATGTTGGTGTCTTTGTGCTGCAATTGCCAGGTGATGCCCAGCGTCTTGAATGCCAATGTGCTCATGTCCGTCACCGCGCCATAAGGCAGGGTCAGGCTGCGGATTTCCACGCCAGGGGACCAGGAGCTTTCGCTACTCCCAAAGAGAGTTTTGACTCGCCAGTAATAGACGCCCTGCGCCACAGGGGTTGTAGGAACATAAGCTGCTGACGGGAGTGTCAGGGCTACGGTTGGGGAACTGAAGTCGCTGTTGTTGTCCATCTGGAACCGGTAGCCTGTGGCTCTTTCCACGGGGTTCCAGCTGATGGTGAACGTGGCGCTGTCTATCGTGGCGCCGGCGGGAGGATAGTACCAGGAGATGACAGGCACAGCATTTTCACGCCCCCTGCTCCGCTGGCTCTCCACATAGAGAGTCCAGTCATCCACTGTATTGGTTCGGCTGCCTGGAAGCAGTCC
The DNA here is from genome assembly GCA_041918515.1 of Chloroflexota bacterium. GTDB lineage: Bacteria > Chloroflexota > Anaerolineae > J102 > J102 > SSF26. The sequence continues at coordinate 8,855 of JAYRVO010000117.1, forward strand.
CAGGGTTTCATTGGGGAGTGAGAGGCCGCCAGAGTCTTCCCCCAGGCCCCTGGTCAAGCTGATGAACGCTCTCTGGCTCCAAATGCCTGCTCGGAGAGCGTTGGCGCCGTCAGGTCCCGGATTGGCCCCCCAGGCAACAAAGGAGACGATGGAGGGGGCCGGGAAGTCAGAAGGCGGCTGCGGCACCGGAGGATTCCAATGGATATAGTTCTTCAGCATGAGGGGGAGAAACCAGGAATAGCCGGGCACCCTGGTGTACAGGGCGCATTGGTCGCTCTCATTCTCGAACACATTCTCCAGGCCCGGCGGGGTATGGAGTGTGGCCACGCTATCGCCGAAATCGTAATCGTTGCCAGCGCTGCCGGCGCCATCGAAGAGAACCACCACGAAGGCTCCTCTCGGCACGGGAGGCAAGTTATTGGGAATTCGGTACCAGTTTTGATCCTCGTCTGTAATCCCGTATCCCCCGATATTGATAGACGCCGCACCCGTGTTCTTGATCTCGACCCATTCATTAGCTCCCGCCACCGGATAGAACATGACCTCGTTAATCCTGATGCTGCTGATGTCATCAGTTTCCATGCCAAACGAGGCTGGCGCAGCCCTAGAGCTTGCCGGTGCGTTCCTGTCCGCCGGTGGCGAAGAAGCCGACATCGACGACGATGTAAGCACCCAAACCAGCAAAATCAGGAACAGCATTGATTGGTAAAACCTCTGCTTGCACATGATACACCTCCATTGTGTTTGATGTGCTATATTTTTTTGTCAAACAAGCCACCGACTCCTATTCTACAAGGGCGCCTGAGGCATGTCAAGGCTACGAGTTGCCTCATTGAAAATCTTACTTTGGGCGAATCGTTGCCTCAGGTAATAATCTAACCCTGACGTCTTTCATACGCAGAGAGGCGTCAGGGAGGAAGCGATGATGAGCCACAAAAGCAAACATGAGCTACTGGCTGC
>JAYRVO010000118.1:0-1567 GCA_041918515.1 Chloroflexota bacterium
ATGATGACCCGCGTGACCTCCGACGTGGACGCCATCAACGAGCTCTTCACCTCGGGGGTCGTGACGGTCTTCGGCGACCTGATGACCCTGCTCGGCATCGACCGGGAGTTCAAGTCTGCCGATGAGTATGTTGGCGCAGCGTTCGATGCCCAAGGCAGCCGCGACCTCACCGCCAAAGAAATTGCTGAAGCAGCATCGTTACCCAGGGCAATCGCATGAATGACAACGTCGTGGACCGCTGAAATAGTTGTTTACGATCAGTGAGTTGCCAGGGGGCTGTTCACAGGGGTTTGATTTGTGTAGTTTTCTGTCTTTTTGGGGTGCTCCATGGAGACGGGAAGCAAGCTGCGGTTGGCGGACGTATTCGTATCGATCACCGACCCTCGGCAGGCGGGCAAGGTTGAACACGATCTGGTTGAACTTCTGGTGGTAGCAGTCAATGCCGTTTTGGTTGGAGCGGACACCTTCGTGGAAATCGAGTTGTGGGCGAAAGAGAAGCTGGACTGGTTGCGCGGTTACCTCAAGCTGGAAGCCGGCATTCCATCGCATGACACGTTTGGCCGGTTGTTCGGCATGATCAACCCGGATGAATTCGAGGCGGCGTTCCGGCGCTGGGTGGGTGCGATTCTTCCCACCTTGGGTGCGGATGCCGTGGTCGCCATCGATGGCAAGACAAGCCGCCGCTCGTCGAACAAGGTCGATGCCACGCCATTGCATCTGGTCAGCGCCTTTGCTGCCGGGGCTGGTTTGGTACTGGGGCAGCGTGCGACGGCGGAGAAATCGAACGAGAAGACGGCGATACCGGAACTACTGGCTACGCTGGCACTGGATGGCTGTATTGTCACCATTGATGCGATGGGCACCCAAGCCAACATCGCCCAAGCGATCCGGGATCGCGGTGCCGACTATATCCTGGCGGTGAAGGACAATCAGCCGACCTTGGCGGCTTCGATGCGGGACTTCTTTGACCAATTCCAGGCACAGCCAGCACGCACCCCGCACACGGTGGCCGAAACGGTCGAGAAGGATCACGGCCGACTGGAAACCCGCCGTTGCTATGCCTTCGATCAACTGGACTGCCTAGCCAGACCCGAACAGTGGCCGGACCTGAAATCCTTCGCGGTGATCGAGGCAGAACGCTGTATCAACGGCCAGACCTCGCTTGAGCGCCGCTTTTACATCAGCAGCCTGCCCGCGGATGCCCTACGTCTGGCCCAGGCGGTGCGGGCGCACTGGGCTGTCGAGAACAGCCTGCATTGGTGTATGGATGTGGCCTTCGCCGATGATCAGATGCGTGCCCGCACCGGCCATGCCGCTCACAATCTCTCTGTCCTAAAACACATTGCCCTCAACCTCATTCGCCTTGACCCCGTCAAGCGTAAAGGCGGTATCAAGGCCCGAAGACTGATTGCCGCCACCTCCGATCTCTACCGCGCCCAGCTTCTCGGCTTGGTATAACGTTCATGCAATTGCCCTGCTCATTGGCGTGCGCTTGAGCGGGTCGCTGCGGTCAGCGGGTAGAATAGGCGGCTTTTCATCTCGTCAGCGTTGTGGGCCCACCACGGGC
>JAYRVO010000119.1:0-7022 GCA_041918515.1 Chloroflexota bacterium
GCAGCCAGTAGCTCATGTTTGCTTTTGTGGCTCATCATCGCTTCCTCCCTGACGCCTCTCTGCGTATGAAAGACGTCAGGGTTAGATTATTACCTGAGGCAACGATTCGCCCAAAGTAAGATTTTCAATGAGGCAACTCGGGGCTTTGACACATCATTTTGCTACTGGTATCCTGATATCTCTCAACTTGGCTAAGCAGGTATCGACAGAATGAACGCTTACGAAAAACAGGTGTTTGTCCGTCGAAAGGCAGTTGAACGAAAGATAAAATGGTCGAGGTATGCCTTGAACGAGCTTGCGCGGGAACCCATGACGGTGCGAGATGTGGAAGTAGCGCTTCACCGTGCAGAGGTTATCGAAGATTATCCTCTTGTTCATCGCTACTTGCCCGACTGCCTGATCTTTGCCGTTGCGCGTTTCGACCATCCTTTTCATGCCGTCATCGCTTTGGATGAAGTCGATGACTCAATCCTCATCGTCACAGTTTACCAACCGTCCCTGGAAGAGTGGGAAGATGACTGGAAAACCCGAAAGTAACCGTTGCTACTTCTGTGGTGGCAAAACGGTGATTGGAACCGCGAGTATTCCCTTTGTGATTGGCAACAGCGTCATCGTTGTCAAGCGCGTCCCGGCTGAAGTTTGCGCACAGTGCGGCGAAGCCACTGTTGTCTCGGAGGTTGCTGAGATACTGGATGGTCTTCTCAAGCAGGTGAAACGCCCCGGAATGGAAGTCACGGTGGTTTCGTATGATGAACTGATGCTGGTTCCAGCTTGACTTCGCTATTCTGCGGATGTTAGTCCGAGAAAACCTCCTCCAGCGCCCGGCGCATCACATCTTCGGGGGCGGGCTGGCCCGTCCACATTTCGAATCCGATGGCGCCCTGCCCCACCAACATGCCTAGCCCGTCCAGGGTACGAGCGCCACGTTCAGCGGCAGCGCGCAGGAAGGCGGTGCGCGGGGGATTGGGGATGACATCGCAGACGAGCAGGCCGGGGCGAATCGAATCGAGATCGACGGCGGGCATGGCCTCGACAGCGGGGAACAAGCCGATAGAAGTGGCGTTGACGAGGATATCGGTTTCGGCAGGGATGGCGTAATCGCTTTGCCAGGCGACGAATTCGGCTTGGGCGGGCGTGCGCTCGTGCAAAAGTCGCACCAGCTCAAGGCCCCGCGCCGGGTTGCGATTGACGATGGTGATGTGGCTGGCTCCGGCCAGGGCCATTTCTACGGTCATGGCGCGCGCGGCTCCGCCCGCACCGAGGAAAACCAGGCGTTGGCCTCGCGGCTCCAGACCGGCGTCTTCGCGCACCGATTTCAGAAAGCCTTTGCCGTCGGTGTTGCGCCCGATCAGCTTGTCTCCCTCGCGCACGACCGTGTTCACGGCACCGATGACTTGCGCCTCAGGGCCGAGGGCGTCGAGATGCGGGATGACGGCGATTTTGTGGGGGATGGTGAGGTTGATGCCGCGCATGTTGAAGGCGCGCAAGCCGATCATGGCGTCGGCCAATTGGTCGGGGCGGACTTCGATATTGAGATAGCGCCAATTCAGGTCGCTGGCGCGAAAGGCGGCTTCTTGCATGACGCCGGTGGGGTTTTCGGCCACGGGGAAGCCGAAGACGCCGACGAGTTCGGCTAAATAGTTGGGGGTAGCCACGGGAAAGCCTCCGAAAGGGATGATTTACGAATCTTCATGAGGCCAATGATACCAAACGAAGATGGAGCCGGCAATGGTCGCAGCAAAACGAGAGAAGTCACTTCCTGGCGTTTTTGGGATCAGGCATGGTTCGCCAGCTTGAAGCGGTAGCCCTTGATCAGCACCTCCGGCACTGGTCGGGAGTCGAGTTCTGGGGCGCGGCCAAAGCCCATGTTTTCATACATGCGCATGGCCGCCTGCATCATATCGGTGGTGTGCAGGGTGATGGCCGTCGCCCCCGTCGCCCTGGCCCGCCGGATGCACTCGCGCACCAGCGCCCCACCGACGCCCTGGCCCCGCGCTTCTGGGAGCACGGCCAGCAGCCGAATCTCCGGCCAGGTCAGGGTGACCTCCGAGGAACCATCGGGAGCGGAGAAGACAGCGTCGGTCGGGTAGAGGAGCACCGTGCCCACGATGGCGCCGCCCTGTTCGGCCACGATCTGCTCAGCCGGCCGCACATCGGCCAGGGTGGCCAGGATGCTCTGCCGATAGAACTGCCAGTGCAACGGGTGCATGATCGCGGCGTATTCTTCGTAGGCCGCCAGGGTGAGGGATTGGATCGTGTTTTGGTCGGCGGCGGTGGCGTCGCGAAGCCGGAATGAAGTCATCATGGTTCTGCCATCGCGAAGAACAGGAAGTCGATATTCCCTGGCGACTGGCCTTGTGCCGTCAAGAGCTGCGCCAGCTCGGCATGGTGTTGCATGCCGTGGAGCACCAGGTGTTGCAGGATGCGCCAGCGCCGTAACCTGATCGCATCGCCGCGCCAGTTGATCAACTCCACCTCGGCCTCGATTTCTTCCGGGCTAAGACCGGCCAGCATCGTCTCCCACGCGGCTTGCTCGGCGGCGAAACCGGCTTGCAGCGATGCCAGCTCGGGGTAATCCTCCGGGCGGGAGGGCGAAAGCTGGCGGCCAGTTTCCAGCGCCAGCCGCCAGCCTTGGTCAGTGCGCAGCAGGTGGTAAAACAGATCGTGGATCGAGCCATGGCCATAGCCGGGGTGCGCCCGATAGTCGGCCTCTGGCAGACGGGCGGCGCAGGCCAGCAGAGTGGCGGTGGTGTGCCAGTGGTAGGCGAAGAGGGTGGGGAAGTGGGTGAGGTTGGGCATCATTTCGAGTGCATATATCTGAATCACGCCTTATGGCAAGTCTCTTTGCCGATCGTTGAGGGCGATGCTAGAATGGTGCTTGGATACGCACGATCACATACAGTTAATCTTAGCGAGGAGCGCTGAACCCATGCAAATAACAGTCAGTACAGGACACACGGCCTTTGATTTGAGCGATGCGCGCGCGGCACTGCATGCAGCGATCAACTACGAGGCTAGCCTCGCTTATGCCAGGCGCAAAGCCTATGAACGCGCCTGTCAGGAATTCGAGATTCAATTCAACATCACATCTGAACAGTTTCTGAAGGATTTTGAAGCCGGCCAGATGGGCGATGATTTGGCTTATTTTGATTGGTATGCGGCCAAACGCGGCTTCGACCTTTGGGACAGACGCACGAAGATATTGGGGGGGATGTCGGTGTGAACGCCCGCGAATACTACCTGAACCTTCAGGCAGCTATTCATGCTGCTCCTCATGTGCTTCGGTCAGAAGTACGCTTCGATGAAGTGGATATTACGGAGTGCTACATCCGGGGGACGCTTTATTTGATAGGGGATTTGGAACTGCATATCGCTGAGTACATTGTAACTGAACCAAGTATTCAGCGCCTCAAGTACCGCTACCATCTGCAAACGGCAGGAGATAAAGCGCTTATCAGCCGCTGGGACAACGTCGGCCATTATCCACAGCTTCACTCCTTTCCTCATCACCGTCATGACAGCCAAGGATTAGTGCAGTCCTCACCACCGATGGATATCTCCAGGCTTCTGGATGCGGTGTTGGCTTTCATTTCGCCGGACTTCAGCAAATAGGCTACCTTTTCCTCCACAAGTTGCGACCTCAGTCGGGCTTTCATTTCGTAGCCAGAACTATTCCATGGCCAAGCGGGGCTGGCGGTGCCGGCCACTCAATTTACCGGCCGATCCAGCATCTCCAAATGCAAACGCTCGCCGGTGTACGGATGCCGGGCGGCCACCTCTTCGTTCAGTTCCACGCCGAGGCCGGGTTTGGTGGGCGGGAGGATATAGCCATCCCGCCATTGGATCGGCTCTTCGAGGATTTCGGCATGGAAGCCGCCCCAGGTTTGGATGCTCTCCTGGATGAGAAAGTTGGGGCTGCACGTGCTGAGTTGAATGTCGGCGGCGGCGGCGATGGGGCCGCAGTAGAGGTGCGGGGCGATCTGTACGTAGTGGGCTTCGGCCATGCCGGCGATCTTTTTGGCTTCGAGGATGCCGCCGACGCGACCGAGTGCCATTTGCAGGATGGACGCTGCTCGCAGATCGAGCACACGGGCGAATTCGTACTTGGTCGTCAGCCGCTCGCCGGTGGCGATGGGAATGCTGGTCTGGCGGGCGACGATGGCCATCTCTTCGGGTTTTTCGGGCGGGGTGGGTTCTTCCAGCCAGAGGGGGTCATACGGCTCCAATCGTTTCGCCAGCCGGATGGCGCCCGAGACCGTCATCTGGCCGTGCGTGCCGAAAAGGAGGTCGCACTTGCTCCCCACCGCCTCGCGGATGAGCCGGACGAATTTCTCGGCCAGATCGAGCTTTTCGAGCGAAAGCTGGCGGGGGTCGAAGGCGGAATAGGGGGCGACAGGGTCGAATTTAACGGCGGTGAAGCCGAGGCGGGCGTATTCGGTCGCGCGCTGGGCGGCCAAGTCGGCGTCGAAATAGACATTGGTGGCGTCGCTCGCTTCGGGATAGAGATAGGTGTAGGAACGTAGCTTTTCGTGCACCCGGCCGCCCAGCAACTCATACACCGGCTTGTCTGTTTCCTTGCCGATGATGTCCCAGCAAGCCATCTCGATGCCGCTGAGGATGCCGAGGATGGACGTGTCAGGCCGCTGGGTGTAACCGCTGGAGTAGATGAGGCGCCACAGACGCTCGATGTGGAACGGGTTGGCGCCGATCACATAGCGGGCGCAGACATCCTCGATCATCCGCGCCACGACATGCGGGTGAAATGGTACGGAATAGACCTCGCCGTACCCCGCCACGCCCTGGTCGGTGGTGAGTTTGAGGAAAATCCAGTACAGCCCGCCGAAGTGCGGCGGCGGGTTGGCAACGACGAAGGTTTTGACATCGGTGATTTTCATGAGCAGTGACTCCGAGCCGCCATTATACGCCAGAGCCAAACGATAGGCGAAGGAACCCGGTGTCACCCCCACGGCTTGACAATTCGAAGATTCAGCGCTAACTTGTACGCACAAGTAGATAAGTAGACAAGTGGCAGGCGGCAAGTGGCACGTTCGTTCTGAAGTTGAATATTGATTGTTGACTGTTGATTGTTAGAAAGGCGGCAGGTGCATATCCCCAATTACCAATCCCCTATCCCCTAGCTCCAATAACCACCCCCCCCCATGCTCAACGACAAATCGAGCCCCCTCCCCTACTCTCGACAATTGGCCGATATGCTGCGCTATGAAATCCGGCAGCAGCAGGCAGCAGGTGCGCTGTACCAACTGTCCTCGGAGAACGAGCTGGCCGAGCGGCACGGCCTCAGCCGGGCGACGGTGCGGCACGCCCTGGATGAGTTGGAACGTCAGGGATGGATCTACCGGCAGAAAGGCGTGGGCTCGTTTGCGCCGGTGCGTCGGGTGGAAGAGGATTTGACGTCGCTCGTGTCCACGACCGAGGACATGCGCCGGCGGGGGTGGCCGCTGGTCACGAAAGTGCTGAGCCTCGAGCGGATTCCTGCTCCGCCGCATGTCGCCCTGGCGATGGAACTGAGCGAAGGCGAAACCGTTTTCGCTCTGCGCCGGCTGCGCATCGTGGAGGAAACACCACCAGCGTTGTACTCAACGCCATCAGCATTGTACTCAATGCCACTGAGCCTGCAAACCGCCTACCTGCCCGCCTCGCTCTGCCCGACCCTGCCCGACGACGACCTCACCGGCTCGCTCTACCGCTTGCTGGACTCGCGCTATGGCCTGCGCCTGTGGACGGGCCGGGAGACATTGCGGGCGCGCGGGGCCAGCCAGGAAGAAGCCGACTGGCTGGAAATCGAACCAGGCGCCCCCGTCATGTACGCCGAACGCATCACATACAGCGCCGATGGCCGCGCCATCGAATATCTGGAAGCCGTGTGGCGCGGCGACCGCTACGATTTCAAAGTCACGTTGGCTCGGCCGGTGGGGTGAGGATGAAAGGAGGAGGCGAAGAAAAGGGAGGCGAAGAAAAGGGAGGCGAAGAAACGATGAAAGAGCGCCTCCTCGTCTCCCCACCTCCTCGCCTCCCCACCTCCTCGCCTCCTCGCCTCCCCACCTCCTCGCCTCCTCGCCTCCCCGCCTCCTCGCCTCCTCCGGAGCAACCCATGTCCCAACCCCGCTTCTCCGCCAACATCAACACCTTCAACGCCTGCGCCGACCGTTACGTGCTTTCGGGCTACGGCCAGCGCCTGGGCACCGATGAACTCATCCGGGCCGCCACCCAAGTCCCGATGCTCACTGGCGTCGAAGTCGTGGGCATGTGGCATGTCAACGATGGCAACGTCGAGCAGATTCGCCGCCAGATCACCGATGCCGGCTTCGAGGTCACCTGCGTCACGCCCGACATCTGGGCTTCGAGCAAATGGGGCTGGGGCTCGTTCTCGTCCAACGACCCCGCCATCCGCAAAGCCGCCGTGCACGAAGTCAAGAAATCGATGGAGTGGGCGAAGCAGCTCAACTGCCAGGTCGTGGATTTGTGGTTCGGGCAGGATGGCTTCGACTACCCCTTCCAGGCCGACTTCCTCACGGCTTGGGATCGGCTGATCGAGGGCACCATCGAATGCGCCGAACATCTGCCCGAAGTCAATTTGGTGATCGAATACAAGCCCAAGGAGCCGCGCACGCATTGTTTCATCGCCACCGTGGGCAAAACCTCGTTGTTCCTCAGCAAAGTCAACAAGCCCAACGTGGGAGCGATGATCGACGTGGGCCATGCGCTCATGGCCTACGAAAACGCCGCCGAATCCGCCGCCCTGCTGCAATACTTCGGCGAGAAACTGTTCTACATGCACTTCAACGACAACTGGCGGCTGTGGGACGATGACATGACGGTCGGGTCCATTCACACGGTCGAGATGCTCGAGCTGCTGTACTGGCTCGACCGCATGAACTACACCGGCTGGTACGCTCTCGACATCTTCCCCTATCGCGAGAATGGCATTCGCGCCGCCTCGGAAAGCATCGCCTGGATTCAGGGCCTGCACAATCTGCTGGACAAAATCGGGCGCGAGCGCA
>JAYRVO010000120.1:0-56862 GCA_041918515.1 Chloroflexota bacterium
CATGGAGGCGCTGCTGCGGGCGCTGGGCGATTATAAATCTCATGTGCGGCGGGCGGTGGCGAGCAGCCTGGGGCAGTTGGCGGCGTTGTCGCCGCCGAGTCATGCGGCCGTCGTGGAGGCGTTACTGCGGGCGCTGGGAGATGATGATCCTGATGTGCGGCGGGCGGCGGCGATTAGCCTGGGGCAGTTGGCGGCGGCGCTGTCGCCGTCGAGTCGTGCGGCAGTCATGGAGGCGCTGCTGCGGGCGCTGGGCGATTATAAATCTCATGTGCGGCGGGCGGTGGCGAGCAGCCTGGGGCAGTTGGCGGCGTTGTCGCCGTCGAATCATGCGGCAGTCGTGGAGGCGTTACTACGGCCGCTGGGCGATGATGATTATGATGTGCGGCAGGCGGCGGCGAGCAGCCTGGGGCAGTTGGCGGCGGCGCTGTCGCCGTCGAGTCGTGCGGTAGTCGTGGCGGTGCTGCTGCGGGCGCTGGGCGATGATGATCCTGATGTGCGGAAGGCGGCGGCGAGCAGCCTGGGGCAGGTCGGAGTCGAGGAGGAAACCACGCGGCGCCTTGTCTTGATTGCGCTCAATCGTGGCCTATATGATACGCATGATCGTGTTCGTTGCGCGGCGCTGGCAACCATTCGTAAGCTCGTCGATGGCCGCCCCCTCCCCGACTACAAGTGGGCGCCCATCCGCCTGCGGCGGGCGCGGCGCAAGCGTCTACGCAACGCCAGTTTCTGGATGGTGATCCTTTTAGTCACTGTTTTGGCGGCCCTGGTTGCAACCTTGCTGCTCACCGACGTCGATCCGAATAGTTTCGTGGTGCGCTTCCTCACCGCCCTATCGGCTATCGTAGCCGCAAGCGCAGCGCTGGCACAGGTGCTGGGCCGGAGACTGCGTAGCCCCTGGGAATAGAGTCTATGCCGCCGCTGATCGATCACAGGCGCATGATAAATCAATAGCTAGCTACCTGACACTTTGGGAATGGGACGCGGATAAACGCGGATGAACGCGGATTTTTCGCCAAATTCACGGCAAAGAAGCGCTTTTTCCGCGTTTTCCGCGCTCGTCCGCGTCCTATTTTCGAAAACTGTCAGGTGGCTAGAATCAATAGCCGTATCCGCGTTCCTCCGCGTCCTATTCTCAGGGCAGTTTGACATGCCGGGCCTGGCGCCACGCCGCATGATCAATCAATAGCCGTATCCGCGTCCTATTCTCAGGGCAGAGCAATCGTTTTGGTTGCAGCACCCCAGTCCTGGCTGGTATACTTTCGTTATGAACTACCGCACCCTGGGCCGCACCGGCCTCAAAGTCTCTGAACTCTGCCTGGGCGCCATGCAATGGGGCTGGACCGCCGACGAAGCGGCCGCCTTCGCCGTCATGGATGCCTTCGTCGCCGCGGGAGGCAACTTCCTCGACACCGCCGATGTCTACTCGCGCTGGGTTCCCGGCAACCCCGGCGGCGTCTCCGAGCAAATCATCGGGCGCTGGCTGCAGGCGCGGGGCAATCGCCGCCAGATTGTGCTCGCCACCAAAGTGCGCGGGCGCATGTGGGAGGGTCCCAACGGCGAGGGCCTGAGCCGCAGCCACATCGTTCAGGCCGTTGAGGACAGCCTGCGCCGCCTGGCTGTCGACGCCATCGACCTCTACCAGATTCACTGGGACGACCTGGAGACGCCGATGGACGAGACTCTGCGGGCGCTCGACGACTTGGTGGCCGCGGGCAAAGTGCGCTATTTGGGCTGCTCGAACATTCCAGCCTGGCGCCTGATGAAGGCGCTGGGGATCAGCGAGCGGCTGGGACTGGCGCGCTATGATAGCCTGCAACCGCATTACAGCCTGGCCCACCGCGCCGAATTCGAGACCGAATTGAAGCCCCTGTGCGAGAGCGAGGGCATCGGCGTGATCCCCTACAGCCCGCTGGCAGGCGGCTTCCTCACCGGCAAGTATCGTTCCGACGCGCCCCCGCCCGACTCCGCCCGCTTGGGCGCTGTGAAGCGCTATTTCAACGAGCATGGCTGGCGCACGCTGGCGGCTGTGGAAAAGGTCGCAGCTAAGCGCGGCGCCACCCCCACCCAGATCGCCCTGGCCTGGCAGCTCACCCAGCCTGTGATCACCTCCCCCATCATCGGCGCCAACTCCATCGCCCAACTCGACGACAGCCTGGGCGCGGTGGCGATACGCCTGACGGACGAGGAGATGAAGACGCTGAACGAAGCCAGCGCGCAAAGTTGAGACTATGACCGGCAAACTCTGGGGCGGGCGCTTCGAGCAAGGCGTCGACGCCCTCATGTCCCAATTCAACGACTCCATCGGCTTCGACCGGCGGCTGTGGCAGGCTGACATCCGCGGCTCGCAAGCCTATGCCGAAGCCCTGGCCGCGGCCTCGGTGCTGACCGCCGAGGAAACGCAGCAGATCATTCAGGGCCTGGAACAGGTGCGCGGCGAATGGGCGGACGCCAGTTTCATCCTCCAGCCCGCCGACGAGGACATCCACACGGCGGTGGAGCGACGACTGCACGAGTTGATCGGCCCCGTGGCCGGGAAGCTGCACACCGGCCGCAGCCGCAACGACCAGGTGGCCACCGATCTGCGGCTGTTCCTGCGCGAGGCCGGCGCTGATCTGGAAAAACAGCTTGTAGCCTTCCAGATGGCTTTGATCGCCGCTGCCGAGCGCCATCTCGACCTCATCCTGCCCGGCTACACCCACTTGCAGCCCGCCCAGCCCATCCGCTTCAGCCACTGGCTGCTGAGCTATTTCTGGATGTTGCAACGCGACCGCGAACGGCTGCACGACCTCTTGCAGAGGGCCGATGTGCTGCCGTTGGGCGCGGGTGCGCTGGCGGGGACGCCGCTGAACCTCGACCGCCAGGCGCTGGCCGCGCGGTTGGGCTTCGGCCAGATCAGCCCCAACAGCCTGGATGCCGTCAGCGACCGCGATTACGTGGCCGAATTCCTGTTCTGGGCGGCGCTGCTGGGGGTGCACCTCAGCCGCCTGAGCGAGGACATGATCCTGTTCTCCAACCCCAGCCTGGGCTTCGTCGTCCTGGCCGACGCCTACACCACCGGCTCCAGCCTGATGCCTCAGAAGAAGAATCCGGATGCTTTCGAGCTGGTGCGCGGCAAGGCCGGCCGGCTCATCGGCCATTTGACCGGCCTGCTAACCACGCTCAAAGGCTTGCCCTCCAGCTACAACAAGGACTTACAGGAGGATAAAGAGCCGCTGTTCGACGCCATCGACACTCTTTCCTTGGCCCTGCCCGTCCTTGCCGGCGCCATCGACACCATGACGCCGCAGCCCGCGCGCATGGCCGCTGCCCTGCGCGATGACATGCTGGCCACCGATCTGGCCGATTGGCTGGTGGCGCAGGGCGTGCCCTTCCGCCAGAGTCACGGCATCGTGGGCGAGGTGGTGCGGCTGGCCGAGCGCCGGGGATGCTCGCTGCGCGACCTCGATCTCGCCAGCCTGCAAGCCATCCACCCGGCCTTTACTGCCGACACTTTGCAGGTGTGGGATTTCGAGCGTTCGGTCGAGCAGCGCGCTGCCGCGGGCGGCACGGCGCGGGCGGCGGTTCTGGCACAGCTTGCCCTCGCCCGCGCTCTTACAACGACTTTGTGATCCGCGAATAGCGCGAATGAGCGCGAATAGAACGACTAAAGTCGTTACTACGAAATATCACTTTATTTACGCAATACGCAATACGCTCTATGTATAACGCTCACTTCCGCTGCTTCCGCGGCTGCCCTGGCCGCTATTCGCTCTACGAAGTCATCTACACCTGCCCGAACTGCGGCGGGCTGCTGGAGGTCGCGCATGACGCCGACGCCCTGCGCAATCGCTCCGGCTCCGGCTGGATGCGCTTGTTCGAAGACCGCTCGGGAACCACGAACTGGCCGTTTGGCTCTGGCGTCTGGCGCTACAAGGAGTGGGTCATCCCCGACCTGGTTGACGACAACATCGTCAGCGCCTTCGAGGGCAACACCAATCTTTTCTGGGCGGCGCGGCTGGGCGAGCAGATCGGCGTGCCTGATCTCTGGGTCAAGCAATCGGGCAACAGCCACACAGGCTCGTTCAAAGACCTGGGCATGACGGTGTTGGTCAGCGTGGTCAAACAGATGATGGCGCGCGGCCGGCCCATCCAGGCCGTGGCCTGCGCCTCCACCGGCGACACCTCGGCCGCGCTCGCGGCTTATGGCGCTGCGGCCGGCATCCCCACCATCGTCTTTTTGCCGCAGGGCAAGGTCAGCAACGCCCAATTGATTCAACCTATCGCCAACGGCGCCACCGTGCTCGCGCTCGACACCGATTTCGACGGCTGTATGAAGGTCGTCAAAGAGGTGACGAAGGACAACAGCATCTACCTGGCCAACTCGATGAATTCACTACGCATCGAGGGCCAGAAGACGGTCGGGATCGAGGTCGTGCAGCAGTTCGATTGGGAGACGCCGGATTGGTTTGTGATCCCGGTCGGCAACCTGGGCAACATCAGCGCCCTGGGCAAGGGACTCCTGCAGATGAAAGAGTTGGGGCTGATCGACAAATTGCCGCGGCTGGCCGCGGCCCAGGCAGCCAACGCCAACCCGTTCTACGAGTCGTACAAACGTGGGTTCCAGGAAAAAGTGAGCCTGAAGGCGCAAACCACCCTGGCCTCGGCCATCCAGATCGGCGACCCGGTCAGCTACGAGAAGGCCGCCGCCACCTTGCAGCACTTCGACGGCGTGGTCGAACAGGCCAGCGAGCACGATCTGGCCGAAGCCGCGGCCCGCGCCGACCGCACCGGCCTCTACACTTGCCCACACACCGGCGTCGCCCTGGCCGCGTTGACCAAGCTCGTCCGCCAGGGCGTGATCCAGAAACACGAAAAAGTCGTCGTCATCTCCACCGCCCACGGCCTCAAGTTCACCCAGTTCAAGGTGGGCTATCACGACGACAAGCTGGAGGGCGTGGAGGCGCACCTGGCCAATCCGCCCATCTATTTGCCCGCGGATGTGGATGTGGTGAAACGGACGCTGGAGAGGAAGTTGGCGCGCGCCTAAGGTCAGGCCTTCACCAAATTGGGATTATCATCCCGGCGAAGCTCGGTCAGCCGTATGACCAGGCGCAGGGCCTCATTGATGGCGGCCTCATCTGGAAATGCCTTGGCGACATCGGGGTCGAGCAGCACCAAATTCGTCCCTTCACGATACCGGGCTGCGTACTTACTCCGAACGCCATCTTTGAGCAATTTTGGCAGATCATATTCTGGACGCAGTTCGTCGTCCATACCTCGATTATTCCCCGGCCTCGGCAAGGATGCTACGGTGCATCCTGTCATTGATGTAGAACTTGTTTGCACGCAGGGTATCCAAAAGAGGACGCACAGCCGCCACTTTGCCCATGCGTTTGCCCAGCAACAACAGACCCAATGTCCCAATCATTCGCAGACCGAGTAGTTCGGCGGCCAAACGCCCTTTTGCTTCGTCCATCAACACCCAATCGGCCCTCAGCTCATCCGACAACACCAACGTTTCCGCTTCTCCATAGTCAAGATCGGAACGCAAATAGTCTATTCGAGTTCGATCAGCTACATGCCGGACCTGAATCCAATCAGCCTGACGTATCTCGGCTGCCCCTGGTCGATGGGAGCCATGCAGAACAACTTCTTCGTAAACAGCGTGAGCGATGAGAACTGTCCCAAAAAGGTCGCGAAGCAGTGGAAGTTGCTCGATCTTCGCCAAGCCAATCAAGGGCGTGGCATTGGAGACAACGATCATCAGTTCAGCGCCTCTTGAAGTTGCTCGACCGCTGCAATCTCAGCCGCCAACTCTTCATCGCCGAAGTTGATGACTGCAACTTCATTCTCGCTCAAGAAGTCGAGGAAGTTCCAGTAACTCATCCCAGCCAACCTTGCCGCTTTGCCCAAGGACAGTGAGCGGTCTTCGTAGAGCTGAAGCGCCAGCAGCCGCTGAGCCTTATCCGCCAATGTCTTGCGAAATAGTCCTTTCGCTTGCAAGGTCATGTAGACATCAGTTGGAATTTGGGTTTCGATAAGAACAGTCGAGGCAGTCATCGTTTTTACCTTAATCGAACGTGGTTGACAATGATATTGTGCCACAACTAGTCGTATTTGCAAATGGCCATCGGGCCGACCACCCATCATCATGATTCCTCCCTCTTTCACCACCCCCACCGGCCTGCAAGTCACCTTCCGGCGCTTGCAGCCGGAAGATGCACCCGATATTATCGATCTCTTCGAGCATCTCAGCCCCGAAAGCCGCTACCAGCGTTTTCAGATCCCGCTCGAACACCCGGATCCCGCCTGGGTGGAGAAAACGGCCCGGGATCTGGCCGATGTGAAAGAACCAGGCGAGGGCTGGCTGGCCTTCGCCGATCTCCCCGGCCAACCTCAGGCTTGCATCGGCGGCGGGCGCTTCATCGCCACCGGGCCGGGCGTGGCCGAAGCCTCGGTCACGGTGCGCGATGACTTCCAGGGCCAGGGACTTGGCACTGAAATCTTGCGCCTGCTCTTCACTGAGGCGCGCGCCGCTGGCATCCACACCTTCGTCGCCTATATCCAGGCCTCCAACCAGGCCGTCTTTCGTATGCTCGCTCACCTCGATATCACCTATCGACGCTTGACGCAACGGGGCGAAAGCTACATTGAGCTTGACTTGACCCATCCGTCCCAGACACAAATGCCAGACGAACAAGGAGCAAATGAATCATTGTAAGCGCAAACTCTTTGCTGAGAGCCAAAACGTGGTAATCTACCCATGACGCGATGCGTCATGGGAGAACAACGAATGCCAACCACTTACCTGACCTTTCGCACGAGCCGGAACCGCCGCATTTGGGTGCGCCCGCTGACCTGCAACGACGCCCCACTTCTGATCGATATCTTCGCCCATCTCAGTCCTGAAAGCCGCTACATGCGCTTTCACGAGTCGCTGGAGTCGCCCGACCCGGCGCGGGTGGAGGCCACAGCCAGACAGATCGCCGGGATCGCTCCTGAGCAGGGCCATGGTTGGCTGGCTTTTGCCAACATCCGCGGGCGCAAGACGCCGGTGGGTGGAGCGCGCTGGGTGCGCGTCGACAATGAGACCGCCGAGATCGGCCTCACCGTGCGCGACGATTTCCAGGGTCAGGGCATCGGACGCGAGTTGCTGCGCCTGGCCGTGTTGGATGCCGATGCGGCCGGCATCACCAAGATCGTGGCAGTGATTCAAGGCGCCAACCAGGCGATCACACAATTGCTTCGTCACTCGCCTGTGCCACTGGAAAGGAGCGTCTCGGGTGGCGAAATCTATGTGGAGATCGACCTCAAGGAAAGTGGGATCGTGGAAAGCCTGCGCCAGCAGACGTCCGTGGTGGCCATTTGATCAGGCCAGTCGCAGGCGTTGGAAGAGCCACGGTCCCAGGCCAATGACGATGAACCCCACCAGGGTGTAGCGCAACAGTCGGGCGGCCTGGTCGAGCCAGAAACTGCCATCGGTGAGGGGCGAGAGCGCCAGGTCGAGGCCGAAGAAAACGACGAGAAGCAGGGCAAGACCCAGGGCGCAACGAGCAATCCGGCGTCTCCACGAACCGGCCGGCTGGAAGTGCAGCCGGTGGTCGTCCCAGATTAAACCCAGCAGAAAGCCGAGGATGATGCCCACTGTGCGCATGCCCGAATCCGCCGGGCGCTGGCCCTCCCAATTGGGCGGGAACATGAGCAGCAGCACGAGCGCCAACAGTAGCGCGGCCCCCACCTGCCGCGGCCAGCCCCAGCCGCGGACTCGCCCGGCCAGCCACGGCGCGGCTTTCAGGGCGAACCACATGGCAAACAGGCCCACGATCCAGCCGCCGATCACATCGGCGGGGAAGTGGACGCCCAGATACAGCCGCGAGAGGCTGATGAAGACGATCATAAACAGAGCCAGGATGGTGAACCACGTCCGGCGGATGGCGACGGCCAGGGTTCCCCACACACCCACAGCCGGGGCGGCATGGGTGCTGACGAAACCGGGCGATGTCTCTTCCCACAGGCGTTGCACCGGCGCGACCGGTCGCGGCAGTTGGAACGCCCACTTGATATATTCGCCCACATAGAGCGAGACCATCAGCCCGGTGCCTGCCAGCAAGCCCAGGTGTTTGGACACGGCCCAGTAGAGCACAGGGAAGAAAAGGATGTAGAAGTATTCGCTTCCCAGATAGCTCATCAGGGTCATGAAGCCATCCAGCGCGGGATGCCGGAAGCTCTGCAGCCACAACAGGAACGGTATGCTGGCGTCGTTGAGGGAACGGATCCAGTCAGCCATATGCTATCCCTCCGTCAGAAGCGTCACCAGCACCCGCGCCGAGTCGACCATGTCCTGGATAGCGATGTGCTCCTCGGCAGTATGCACCTGGGCCATGCCCGTGGAGAGGACGATGCAGGGGATGCCGGCGTTGGTGTAGATGTTGCCGTCGGTGCCTCCGCCCGCCATTTTGGGCAGGAGGGGAAAACCGAGGCGGTCGAGCGCGCGCCGGGCGGCGGCGTAGGGCGGCTGGTCGGGTGTGAGCCGGTAGGTGTGATAAAGAGGCGTGACGGTGATGGTTGCCGAGGTGTTGTGCTTGGCGGCGGCGTCTTCCAGGGCCTTGACCATCGCTTCGGTCTGGCTGGCCAATTTGGCCCCGTCGCGGCTACGGGCCTCGCCGTGGATTTCGACGCGGTCGGGGACGATGTTGGTGGCTTCGCCGCCGCGGATGACGCCGATGTTGGCTGTGGTCTCATCGTCGATGCGGCCTAACGGCATGGCAGCGATGGCGACAGAGGCCACGACGATGGCATTGACGCCCTTTTCTGGCTCTGAACCGGCGTGTGCTTTCTTGCCGTGCACGATGGCTTCGATGCGGTTCTGCGAGGGGGCGGAGTAGACGACGGTGCCGATGGGGCCGCCGGCATCGAGGACGATACCCCACTTGGCCTGAAGCCGGCCCTTGTCCAGTTGCCGCGCGCCCCACAGCCCCACCTCCTCGCTCACCGTGATCACGATCTCCAGCGGTGGACGCGCCCAATCGGGATGCTCGGCCAGCAGGGTCAGCGTTTCCAGTACGATGGCCACGCCCGATTTGTCGTCGCCGCCGAGGATAGTCGTGCCATCGGAGTAGATGACGCCGTCGCGGATGATGGGGACGATGCCGGTGTCGCTGCCGACGGTGTCCATGTGACAACTGAGGAGGACGGTTTCATCGCCCTGGCCGGGTAGCCGGGCGATGAGATTGCCCACGGCGTCTTGATCGACCGCGCAGCCCAAGTCTTGCAGGCGCCGAAACAGATGCCGGCCGATGGCTGCTTCTTGACCGGTGGGGCTATCGATACGGACGAGTTCGAGAAAGGTGGCGAGGAGACGGTCGCGATCGACGAAAGTGGCAGATGGCATAGCACCTCAATGAGCGGTTTGGGGCAGACGCCGGAGCGTCCACAGGCCGACCACCGTCACCAGCACGCAGGCAATGGCCAGCCAGCGCATCATTTCCGGGATGCCCAGGATATCTGCCAGCGAGGCCGCCGCCAAGAGGGGGATCATGCCGATGAGGTTGGTGAGCATGAATTGCACGGTGAAGACGCGGCCGCGCAGGCCCTGGGGCGTCTGGCGTTGGATGGTGGTTTGGGCGATGGTGATGACGCCGTAGATGGCAAAGCCGGCTACGAGCGCCGTGAACGAGACCATGACGGTGAGGGAAATCAGGCGTTCGGGGTAAACGTCGAAGATGGGGATGCGCAGGGTGCTGTAATCACGGCTGAGAAAACCCAGGAGACCAAAACTGGCGGCAGTAAGGAGCAACATCGCCGTTTGCAGCCATTGCTGCGACAAACGGTTGCCCCAGCGGCCCAGGAAGAGCATGGCGATGAACATGCCCAATCCGGCAGGAGCGAAGACGACGACGGCATCTTCTGGCGAGAGACCGAGCACGCGGGCGCTGAAGCCGGGTGCGATCATGGCCAGGATCATGACCAACGTTGCCACCAGCGTCAGTTGCAGCATGCCGATGCTGACGAGGCGATCTTTGATGACGAAGACCCAGCCCTCGCGTAGCTCGCGCGCCACCTCATGCCGGGCAGAGGCCAGGCTGATCCCGCGCACTTGTCGCGCGGGGTCGCGGGGCAAAAGCAGATCGAGCAGGAAAGCGCAAAGATAGCAAAGCCCCATCGCTACGAACGCCCCGCCCACCCCCGCCGCCTTGACCGCCAACGGCGCCAGGAAGATGAGCCCCACAATCTGCGAGGCGGCCATGGTGATGTTGAACAACGAGTTGGCCGTCATCAGCCGCTCCTCGCCGACGACGATGGGAATCTTGGCCATGACGGCCGGATTGTTGAAAACGCCGATGGCCGAGGCAATGAAGGTGATGAGGTAGACGGCCCAAAGCAAAGCGTCGCCGTGCAGCCATTGCAGCACGAACAAATAGCCGAAGGCCAGCAGCGCCCGCGTGATGTTGGAAAAGGCGATGATCCACTTCTTGGGTACGCGATCGATGACGGCGCTGGAGAAGAAGGAGAGCAGCACCGGCGGCAGGCTGAAGGCGGCGATCATCAACCCGATGTGGGTGCTGCGCCCGGTCAATCTTTCGATCAGCACGAGCTGGACGAAGTGGATGCCGTTTTGGGCGGTGAGGGCCAACAGCTGCGAGAGCCAGATCAGGCGGAAAGCCCGATTTTGCAGGATGGGGCGAAAGCCGTCGGCGCGGGCGGGGGAAGGCATGAGCGATCAGAGATCAGAGGGCTTGCCCGGAGAGAAGCGAAGGGTCAGAGGTTGGAGGTTCATCGGGCAAAGCGAGGGTTGGCTCGCTGATGGGCGCGGCTCTGTGGACGAAGGTCTTCACCGCCTTGCGAAACTGATCGCGCGGCAGGAGCAAGCGCCGTTGGCAGGTGCGACAGACGATGCCAATGTCGGCGCCCGTGCGCACCACTTCCCATTCCCAGCCGCCACAGGCATGAGGCTTGCGCAAACGGACGATATCGCCGACGTGAATAGGGAGGAAGGTCATAAAGATGGAAAGGAGGTAAACGCAGATGCGACGCGATTATAGCAGGGCGCACTGAAAAGCCAGCAATCATGGGGTTCGTTCCCCACGCGCCGCGATGCGTTTGCTCATCCGCTTACGGTTTGGTAAACTCTCTTCCATCTTTTTGCATTTTCTATTTCAACGCGCCGCCATGACCACATCACCCTACCTCCACTTTCCCGACCTCCTCGCGGCTGTCCCCGCCATCGCGCCGGATAGCATCATCAGCCGCACTATCTACAGCGATGACCGTCTCAAGGCCATCCTCTTCGGTTTTGCGCCCGGCCAGGAACTTTCCGAACACACCGCCGCGCGCCCGGCCATCCTCCATATCCTCGCTGGCGAGGCCGATCTCACCGTTGGCGGCGATGCCTTTCCCGCCACGACTGGCGCCTGGGTGCATATGCAACCTCACCTGCCGCACAGCATTTACGCCAAGACACAGGTGGTCATGCTTCTACTGATGGTGTAACCGCCGATGCCGCGCTCTTTTCGTCTTGCCCTGCCTTTGCTGGCGTTGATCATCGTCTCGCTCCTGGCGGCGCTGTGGGCGGGACTGATCCGCCTCGGCTGGGGGTGGCCGATCCTACGGCCCACGTTGCCCATGTCCCACGGCCCACTCATGATCGGCGGGTTCTTGGGCGCGCTCATCTGCCTGGAACGAGCAGTGTCGTTGGGGGAAGGACAAAGGGGTCAGGCCAGGTGGCTGCCATTTCTGGCGCCGTTAGCCGCGGGGGTGGGGGGCTTGCTCGTGTTGCTCGGCCTGGGCGCCTGGGTGGGGCCGCTGCTAATAACGCTGGGAAGCCTGGGATTGGTCATGCTCATGGCCCGCATTTACCGCCTGCACCCCACCCTGCATGCCGCGGTCATATGGGCGGGAGCGCTGATCTGGCTGGTCGGCAATCTGCGTTGGCTGGTCGGGCGACCTCTCCCGTCTGTTGTGCTCTGGTGGCAGGTCTTTCTCATCCTCACCATCGCCGGCGAGCGCCTGGAGCTGAGCCGCCTGCTCAAGCTGAGCCGAAATAGCCAGGCATTCTTCCTGGCAGCCATTGGCGTCTTGCTGATCGGGTGTGTGGTTTCTCTCTTCGTCTTTGTCGCGGGCGTGCGCGTGGCCGGCGCGGGAATGGTGATGCTGGCGGGCTGGCTGCTGGTTTACGACATCGCCCGGCGACGGCTGCGCGCAGGCGGCCAGGCGCGTTACATCGCCATTGCCCTGCTCAGCAGCTATGTCTGGCTGGCGGTGGGTGGCTTGCTGGCGCTGGCCTTCGGCGGCGTCACCGCCGGGCTGACCTACGACGCCATGCTCCACGCCGTTTTCCTGGGCTTCGTCTTCAGCATGATCTTCGCCCACGCTCTGATCATCTTCCCGGCCGTGCTGAATCGGCCGCTGAGCTATCGCCCGCGCTTCTACGCCCACCTCGCCCTGCTCCATCTCTCCCTCATCCTCCGCCTGACTAGCGACCTGGCCGGCCAACCCGATTGGCGCCGCTGGGGTGGACTCCTGAACGAAATTGCCATCCTGCTCTTCCTGTTCAGCACTATCGTTGCCATCTTGCAGACCCAGCGCGCGACCTGACAGCCAGAACGAACGACATGTCTCCGAAAAGCAACGAAAAGACACTGGCGATGCGCCTGTTGGAAGGCAAGAAGATTGCCTATGAAGTTCATCGTTACGATCCCGATGTCTTCGTCAGCGCCGTCGAAGTGGCGGAGGCGATCAGTATGCCGCCGGCGCAGGTCTTCAAGACCATCGTCGTCGAGCCGGAGCAAGGCAAGCCCATCCTGGCGGTCGTCCCGGCGCCTTGCGAAGTCGACCTAAAAGCCCTGGCCTCGGCAGCGCGCGTGAAGAAAGCGCGGATGGCAACGCAGGCTGACGCCGAACGACTGACCGGCTTGCAGAAAGGGGGCATCAGCGCTCTGGCGCTGGTCAACCGTGGCTTTGCCGTCTATCTCGATCAGAGCGCCCAGCAATTTGCCCGCATCGGCATGAGCGCGGGCGAGCGTGGGATCCAGGTCGTCCTTGCCCCTGCCGATTTCGTGACTGTGACGAACGCGCGTGTGGTTGCGATCAGCACAGCGGTCGCCGCCTGATGGAAGATTCAGGAAAGGCGCCATGGCGTGACCGCCCCAGCCCTGCGTTGACGCTTGATTTTTGATGTGCTATACTGCCGCCATTGTGTAATCTCTCTCGCTAAGCTTCATTGTGCTCAGGAATATTGATCCCTATCTTTTGCTGGCTCTCGCCGCCTGCAGGCTCCTCTCGCCACGTCGATTCTGTGGGCGCCAGCACCACTCTCTCGCCACCCTACCATGTCAGACAACCACTCGCTGGAATCAAGCAGCCTGAAAGACCTGCGCGCCCTGGCGCGGGAACAAGGGCTGGCCGGTTATAGCCGGCTCAAAAAAGAAGAACTTGTCGTGCTCCTCAACCAGGAGCGCGACAAAAAAGAAGGAATCAGCCAGGGCATTGGTTATCTCCAAATTGCCAAAGATGGCAGGGGCTTCCTCCGCAGCTTCCGCCAGGCATACAGCGACCACGACCCTTATGTGTCGCCTGCGCAGATCAAACGCTTTGGTCTACGCAAGGGTGATCTGGTCGAAGGGCCTGTACGCCAACCCAAAGAAGGGGAAAAATATCGCAGCCTGCTGCAAGTGACGGCAGTCAATGGTTACGAACCGGAAGCCGTCCTCAACCGCCCGCGCTTCGAAAGCCTTACGCCTGTTTTCCCCGACCAACAGTATGTATTGGAGACGAAGCCGCACATCCTGGGCACGCGGCTCGTCGATCTCATCAGCCCTATCGGTCGAGGCCAGCGCGGCCTCATCATTTGCCCCCCACGAGCCGGCCGAACCACCCTCTTCAAACAGATCGCCAACGGCCTGACCGACAATTACAAACATCTCTACCTCATAGTCCTTCTCGTTAGCGAACGCCCCGAAGAAGTGACCGATATGCGGCGGTCGGTGGAGGGGATGGTGATTAGCTCCACCTTCGACGATTCGGCAGAACACCAAATCGCCGTGGCTGAACTAGCCCTGGAGCACGGCCTCCGTCTGGCGGAAATGAAGAGAGACGTCGTCATCCTCCTGGACTCTCTCACCCGTCTGACCCGCGCCTATCACTTGGCCGCGTTGCCGCCAGGTCGCCCTCTCAACGGCGGGGTGGAGCCAGGAGCGTTACAGTCGGCCAAACACTTCTTTGCTGCCGCGCGTAAACTGGAAGGCAGTGGTAGTCTGACCATGATGGCCGCTTGTTTGGCGGATACGGGCAGCCATATGGATGACCTGATCTGCGATGAATTCAAGGGCATGGGCAACATGGATTTGAACCTCGATCGCAGCTTGGCCGAACGCCACATCTTCCCCGCCATCAACATCGAGCACAGCGGCAGTCGTCATGAGGAATTGTTGCTCGACGCCCAGACTTTGCAGCAAGTCTGGACATTGCGCCGGATGGTCGACGCCATCCGCATCAGCCAACCCAACGCCGAGCCTTTCCTGGCCATCCGTGATCGCTTGCGCCGCACGCGCGATAATCGCGAGTTTCTGGCTTCGCTCAATCATCGGGAAGGATGATCGCCATCGCGCCACGATGTAAGTCCCTTTTGCTCCCCGCCGGCATTTGGATGCCCGCGCGCTGCGTGCTATAATCTTTCCCGCTACCAGCGCACCCGACTCTATTCCCCTGGGTCGGGTATCCTTTTCTCCCAAACAAAACCTGCGCATGCCGCAACGCTCCAACGCTGAAGCTGACGCCTCCCTTTCCCCTCTCGAGGGCGAGGCGTTAGCTGATGACTTTTGGGAGTCTGGTCGCCAGCTTTGGCTCAAGTTCCGTACTGAGTTGCTGGGACACGGCTCCGACCGCTATACGCCCGTGCGTCTGGCTTCACACGTCGCCCTCATCCTTGTGGCGGTGGGGTTGCTGACGTTGAGCCGCGTGAACCTGCCGAAATGGGAGGTGGCGCCCCGTGAATTCTTGCCGGCGCCGCCTGCTACGCCCGAACCTGTAACCCTGAGCCAATTGGTGGCTTCGCGGGGTGGGGGCAATGTGAGCATGTTGGAACCGCTCACCCGCAATGCCGTGCCGTTCACCATCGTCCCCGAACGGCCTCGCCTGGACGTGGAGACTTACGTTGTCCAGTCCGGCGACACTGTCTTTGGCATCGCCCAAAAATTCGGGTTGAAGCCAGAGACGCTGTTATGGTCGAACCCCACCCTGGAAGCCAATCCCGATCTCCTTCGCATAGGTGATAAAGTCGCTATTTTGCCGGTCAATGGCGTCTATCACAAAATTGCGGCGAAAGAGACCGTGGAGGCCATTGCCAAAAAGTATAAAGTGGCGCCAGAAGCCATTTTGGGCTATGCCTGGAACAAGCTGGCCGCGGTGAGCCAACCTTTGCAGGCAGGCGGCTATCTCGTCGTGCCGGGTGGCCAGAAGCCCTATGTGCCACGACAGGTGGCAATCTACAACGGTCCCACTCCCAAGGGGGCTCGTCGCGGCACCGGACGTTTCGTATGGCCGGCCGGCGGCAGCATCACCCAGAATTATTGGAATGGACACCGCGCCCTCGATATCGCTAGTTGGATCGGTAATCCCGTCGTCGCTGCCGACTCCGGTTTCGTCGTTTATGCTGGCTGGGACAAGACCGGCTATGGCAATTTGATCGTTGTCGATCACGGCAATGGCTTTTCCTCTTACTATGCTCATCTGAGTAAGATTCTCGTGCGTCCGGGCGAATCGGTGGCGCAAGGCCAGCGCGTCGGCTCGGTGGGGAGTACAGGTCACAGCACGGGACCGCATCTGCACTTCGAGGTGCGCCAGCGCGGGGTGCAGAGAAATCCCTTCGGTTATTTACGCTAAAGAAAATGGCCTCCGTTCGGAGGCCATTTTCTTTATGGCGTCGGGGTGGTGGGCGGTTGGTCGGCCTTGAAGACTTCCAGGCGGCGGCTGGGGCAGTCGGGATTGGCGGGAGTGCCGGTGTCGGCGCAAATCTCGATCTCGACGACGCCGGGCGGGCGCACGAAGTGCTGCACAGGTTGGCCTTCGTGCGCGGCCTGCATGAAATGGTTCCAGATGGGCGCGGCGGTGACAGCGCCGCTGCCATCCACAGCCAGAGGGGTGTTGTTGGCATTGCCCACCCACACGCCCGCCGCCAGACTGGGAGTGTAGCCCACCGTCCAGCCATCGCGCCAATCGTTGGTGGTGCCGGTTTTGGCTGCAACCTCGCGGCCGGGTAGCTCCAACCAACGGGCCGAAGCGCCAAAGGCTGGGCGCCGCGCCTGAGTGTCGCTGAGGATCGAGGTGATCAGGTAGGCGTGTTCAGGGGCCATGGCGCGGGTGCGGCTGGGCTGGCTGGCGTCTGTCAGCAGGTCGCCGTCTTCGTTTTCGACGCGAAGGATGGCGTGGGGTTCGATGCGGTCGCCGCCGTTGGCGAAGGCGGCGAAGGCGGCGGTCAGCTCCAATGGGCTGACCTCGCCGCCGCCCAGGGTCAGGGAGAGGCCGTAATCGGGGCGGGTCAGCGTGGAGATGCCGAGCCGGGCGGCCACATCTTTCAGGGCGGGGATGCCGACGAATTGCAGGGCTTTGACGGCGGGGATGTTGTAGCTATTGGCCAGGGCCGCGCGCACGCTGACAGGGCCGTGGAATTTGCCATCGTAGTTCTTGGGGACGTAAGGTGGGCGACCAGGGCCGTCCGGGAATTGAGAAGGGTCATCGATGATGACGGTGGCGGGAGTCCAATAATCAGGAGCGTGTTCGAAGGCGGCAAGGTAGGTGAGGGGCTTGATGACGCTGCCGGTTTGGCGGGGACGGATGGCCATATTCACCTGGCCGTCGTGGGCGGCGTCGGCGAAGTCGGGCGAGCCGACCATGGCCAGGATGCCGCCGGTGGCTGGGTCGAGGGCGACGAGGGCAGCGTTGTTGGCATCGACGCCGCGGGCGCGCATCTGTTCCACGCCCTCAGTCACCGCTTGCTCGGCGAGTTTTTGGAGGTGGGGATCGAGGGTGGTGGTCACGCGCAGGCCGCCCCTGCTCACGACTGCGGGGCCGAATTCTTCTTCGAGTTGCTGGCGCACCCAGAGCACGAAGTGGGGGGCGGGAAAGTTCGCGTCATGTCTGGCCAAGAGGCTTTGGGGATCCTGGCCCTCGTATTCTCGCCAGGCAGCCGTGGCCTCGGCGGGCGAGATGAAGCCGTGTTGCACCATGAGGCGTAGTACATCGCCCTGCCGGGCGCGCGTCGCTTCCCAGTGGGTGTAGGGATCGTAGAGGGCGGGGTATTGGCTGATGCCGGAGATCAGGGTGGCTTCGGCCAGGGTGAGATCGCTGGCGGGTTTGCCGAAGTAGGTTTGGGCGGCGGCTTCAGCGCCATAGGCCAGGTTGCCGTAGAAGATGTGGTTCAGGTAGATTTCGAGGATTTTGTCTTTGTCGTAGCGACGGCTGATCTCGATGGCGAGGATGGCTTCTTTGGCCTTGCGGGTGAAGGTTTTGTCGGCGTTCAGGTAGGTGAGCTTGACGAGTTGCTGGGGGATGCCGCTACCGCCGGGTGTGCGTTCGTCGCGACGGAGGACGTAGTAGAGCGCGCGGGCCACGCCGGCCGGATCGACGCCGGGGTGGCGGTAGAAATTGGGGTCTTCGGTGGCGAGGGTGGCGTTGATCAGATGGGGGCTGATGCTGCCCAACGGCACGACGATGCGCCGCCCGGCATCGCTGGGGAAGATTTCATAGAGCAGATGGCCGTCGCGGTCGTAGATGGCGGTGGATTTGAAGGTGTTGGCGCGGTCTTGCAGTTCTTGGGGCGAGGGCAGTGTGGCGGCGGTGCGGGCATAGCCAGAGAAGGAGACGCCAACCACCAGCAGCATGAGACCGGCAAAGACCAGGATGGCCGCGAGGAGAAGATTCAGAAGTTGTGCAGCGGAGGAGCGACGGGGCATGTCAGGAGGGGGGAGGGGCAAAAGGGCCAGTGCGGGCGAGGGCGTCGGCCCAGAGTTGGCTCAGGGCCTGGGCGACGGCCTGGTGGATGGCGGGGTCAAGTCGGGCGAGATCGAGGGCGGCGTATTCGTCCTCATCGAGAAGGCAGGGCTGCCCCTGCGGTGGAACCCAAAGATCGAGCGCGAGATCGCGCCAGATGAGGGTTGCAGCGGCGGGGTCGTAGCTGGCGGGGTAGGTGAAGTTGACGTAATAGCCTTTGAGGAGGCAGGGAATCAGCCAGGTCGCACAGAAATTTCGGATCAGATCAGGCAGCGAAGCGTCAGGGGGGAGACGATGCCAACGCGAGACAAGTTCCGCCGCGTCTTGATCGATATGTGCGCCATCGAACAGGACGAATACATTATAGGGGCGGTCAGCGTAGAAGATTTCGAGGATGAAGTCGCCATGGGCGAAGGTGATGTAGGGGGTGGATAGCGACGGGCGCAACCACCGCGCCAGGGCGATGACACAGACGCCTTCGCTGAGTAGCCAGGCGGGGTAGGAGGTGACGATGTGGCCGTCCGGGTTGGCTTTGTGGATGGTGAGCATGAAGATTTCCCAAATCAGAGAGGGAAGGGGATGACTTTTTTGGGAAAATTTGGGAAAAAGGGCTTGACAACGAACATATGTTCGCTTATACTGGGGCCATGACTCGAACATATTTTCTGATTTCTCGCGCCGGCCTGAGCGCCGGCAGGAGCGCCCCATGAAATTGCGTCCGCGGCAGGAACAAATCATCGATTTCATTCAAACGTACCAGGAGGCGCACGGCTACCCGCCCACCATTCGGGAGATCGGCGCTGCGGTCGGTATTTCCTCGACTTCGGTGGTGAACTACAACCTGGAACGACTGGAAGCAATGAAGGTGCTCGAACGCAATCGCGAGGTCTCGCGGGGGCTGCGGCTGCGCGACTACGAGGGCAAGCGCGAGGTGCGTCATGCGCGGGCGGTGCCGCTCTACGGCGCCATCGCCGCCGGCGCACCGATCCCGACGCCGGACGACCCGGAAGCCGTCGCCGACATGGTCACCGTGCCAGAGGAATTGATGCCGCGCAGCGGGGAGGCTTTTGCGCTGAGGGTGAAGGGGCAGTCGATGATCGATGCCCTGGTCGATGATGGCGATGTGATCGTCGTGCGTAGCCAGCCGCGCGTGGAGAATGGACAGATGGCGGCGGTGGAGATATTGGAGCCGTCCCAACTGGCGGGAGCCACGCTCAAGCGCTTTTACGATCATGGCGACCAGGTGGAACTGCGCCCGGCCAACCCTGCCTACCAGTCGTTCTGGCTTCCGCCCCACCAGGTGCGCGTGTACGGCGGCGTGGTGGGCGTGTTGCGGAAGTACGAGTAAGAGCAGAGCCGTCCGACCAAGCAAGGGAGGGGGCAGTGCTGGGAGTGGATGCGAACGCGCGGCGCCTGTGCGTCACGTTTCAGGTTTCGCGCCTGGCGGGGGTATGATCAATCGAAGTCACTCCCTCCCGCCTCCATGCCGCCTCCGGGCAAGTCGGGCATCTCTTTTTCGATGTCCTCCGGCGACTGGCCAGACTCCAGGCGGTCGATGACCTCGTCGAATTCCGAATCCATGTCTTCTCCGAGTTCGTCGCTCATCCGGCGCATCATTCGCGCCAGCGCGCGTGGGTCCTCTTCATCGAAGCCATCCAGCATCGACGGATCGGCCAGCGCGTCCAGGCGAGCGTCCTCCGATTTCACCACCGCCACCCGGCTCACCAAACGGCGCAGCTCCCGCCCCTGACATTGGGGACAGATGGGGGTGGCGGCGGTGGCAGCGGACAGCGTGCGATAGAAAAGACTGACGCGGCGGCGACAAGTGCGGCAGTAGTAATCGTAGATTGGCATGAATTATCTCCGTGGCAGATGAGATCGTGCGTCCAAGTATACGCAGCCTTTGGTTATGAACGAAAAGATCAACCCCTCCTCACATTTCGGTATTCCCGATGAACCCCGTCCCGTGGTCATGATCCTCTCCGGGCCTTCCGGCGTCGGCAAAGACTCGGCCCTGGACGCCCTGGAAGACCTCGGCGTCTCTTTCCACCGCGTGATCACAGCCACCACCCGCCCACCGCGCCCGGGCGAGGTCGATGGCCGGGATTACCACTTTGTCAGTCTCGGCCGCTTCGCCGCCATGATCGAGAATAACGAGCTGCTGGAGTACGCCTTAGTCTACGGCGATTACAAAGGCGTGCCCAAGAACGAGATCATCGCGCCTCTGGCCGCGGGGCAGGACGTGATCATGCGGGTGGACGTACAGGGCGCCGCCACCATGTCGGCCAAATTGCCCGGTGCCGTCACCGTCTTCCTGACCACGACCACCGAAGCCGAGATGGTGGAACGCCTGCGTGGGCGCCACACCGACAGCGAAGAGCAGATCGCGATCCGCGTCGCCTACGCCCGTAAAGAATTGGCCGAACTGCCCAAGTTCCAGTACGCCGTCATCAATCATCACGACTGCATCGACGAGACGGCGCGCACGCTGTGGGCCATCCTCACGGCCACGCGCGCTCGCACGAACTACCAGCGCGTCGAGATTGCCTGATCCAATGAACGTCGAGCAACGCTACGCCCAGGTGGCCGTTCTCCTGCCCATCGACAAACGGCTGGCGGGGGTGAGCGACGGGGACGGGCTAGAGACCCTGGTCGATTTCAGTCCCGCCGCGCAGACTTTCACCTACGGCCTGACCGTCGGCCAGCGCGGCTTCATCCAGCCCGGCCACATCGTCTGGGTCCCGTTTGGTCGCGGGCAACAGCAGGGCGTCGTCCTGGCCCTGAGCGACGAAGCGCCCCCAGGTGTCCAGATCAAGCCCCTCGGCAACCTCATCGCCGCCGATCCCGCCCTCTCGCCCGCGCACATCGCCCTCGCCCTCTGGCTCTGCCAACGCTACCTGGCCCCCCTCAGCGAATGCGTCCGCCTTCTGCTCCCCCCCGGCTACGGCGCCAAGAGCAAAATCATCGTCGAGCACGCGCCCGGCGCACCCATCCATCCCGACGATCTCACCCCCACCCAGCAAGCCCTGCTCCTGCGCCTGCGCAAAGCGCCCATTCTCCTGCACGACCTGCGCGACATAGACCGCCGCCTGACTGCCGACGACGTACTGGGCATTGTCATTGCCAAAGGCCTGGCGCGGCTGCGCGACCAGGCCGATGACGCCCGCCCTCGCCCCAAAACCGAGCGCCGCGTGCAATTGGCGATTCCGCCTGCTGAGATCGAAAACGCGCTCGCCCGACTGGGGCGGCCCTCCAAACAAGCCGACGCCCTCCTCTGGCTGGCCGCCCACGCCCCAGCTGAACCCCACCTGGGCGAGCTGGCCCAAGCCATCGGCGCCAGCCCCGCGCCCATCAAAACCCTGGCCGCGCGCGGGTACATCGAGATCGGCGGTGATCAGCGCGTGCGGCTATCCCTGCCACTGGCTGCTGTCCCCGCCGCCGTCATCGCCCTGCGCGGCTCGGAAAAATACCGCCCGATCCTGGAAACACTGAAGCAGGCAGGCGAACAAGCGGTTTGGGTCGGCTGGCTGTATGCCGAGGCCAACACCGACGCCGCCACCCTGCGCGTCCTGGCCGACGCCGGCGTCGTGACCCTGCACGAAACCGAAGTCTGGCGCGACCCCTTGGCCGGGCGCCATTTCGCGCCGGATGCGCCGCCGCCGCTGACCGCGGCCCAGCAAGACGCCTGGGCTGCGATCGAAGCCGGGATCGAGGCAACGCAGGCCGCGCCGGGCGCCGCTTCGCCGCCCGTCTACCTCCTGCACGGCGTCACCGGCAGCGGCAAGACCGAACTCTACCTGCAGGCGCTGGCCAAGACGGTGGCGGCAGGCAAACAGGGCATCGTTCTGGTGCCGGAGATCAGCCTGACCCCACAGACCGTGCGCCGTTTTGCCGCCCGTTTCCCCGGACGCGTGGCCGTCGTCCACTCCAAACTCAGCGAAGGCGAACGCTTCGACACCTGGCGACGAGCGCAACAAGGCGAATTCGACGTGGTCGTCGGCTCGCGCTCGGCCCTCTTTACGCCCTTTCCCCGCCTCGGCCTCATCGTCATCGACGAGGAGCACGACGCCGCCTACAAACAAGTGCGCACACCTCGCTACCACGCCCGCGACGCCGCCATCGAATTGGCGCGACTGACCGGCGCCGTCACCTTGCTCGGCTCGGCCACACCCTCGTTGGAAAGCATGTTCCAGGCGCGGCGCGGAGCCTATCACCTCCTGGAACTACCCCAACGCGTCATGGGACATGGGGATGCCCTCCCTCCCTCCACCCCTACTCCCCCCATGCTCGAACTCCCCCCGGTGCGAGTCATCGATATGCGCGAGGAGCTGCGCGCCGGCAACCGCTCGATGTTCTCCCACGCCCTGGCTGCGGCCCTGAACGGCGTGCTGAGCCGCGGCGAACAAGCCATCCTCTTTCTCAATCGCCGCGGCAGCGCCAGCTTCGTACTCTGTCGCGATTGCGGCGAAGTCATGCACTGCCCGCGCTGCCACATCCCCCTGACCTTGCACAGCGGGAACGACGGCCGCGCCTCCGCCCTGATCTGCCACCACTGCAACCATCGCCAGCCCCTCCCGCAAACCTGCCCCCAATGCAAAAGCCGCCGCTTCAAAGAATTCGGCGCCGGCACCCAACGCCTGCTCGACGCCCTTGCCGCTGAATTCCCCGCCGCCCGGCCGTTGCAATGGGATCGCGACACCACCGGCGGCAAAACCAGCCACGAAGACATCCTGCAAGACTTCATCGACCACAAAGCCGACGTGCTGGTGGGCACGCAGATGATCGCCAAAGGCCTCGATCTGCCGCTGGTGACGCTGGTGGGGGTGCTCAGCGCCGATGTGGGATTGTTCCTGCCCGATTTCCGCGCTGCCGAACGTACCTTCCAGGTGCTCACACAGGTGGCGGGGCGAGCCGGGCGCTCGGCCTTGGGCGGCCAGGTCATCTTCCAAACCTACCATCCCCAGAACTACGCCATCCTCGCCGCCAGCCAACACGATTTCGCCGCCTTCTATCAACAAGAAATGCACTTCCGGCAAGAGAACGGCTACCCACCCTATCGCCGCCTCACCCGCCTGCTCTACCTGGACGCGAACCAGGAACACTGCCAGCGCGAGACCGCCCGCGTCGCAGAACTCCTGCGCAAGCGCGCCGAAACGCTGGCTTTGGAAGATTTTAGCCTGATTGGCCCCGCCCCCGCCTTCTTCAGCCGCGAACGCAATCACTTCCGCTGGCACCTCCTCCTCCGCGCCGAAGACCCCGCCCCTCTGCTTGCCGGCGTCCAGCTCACCCCCAACTGGCGGATCGACGTGGAGCCGGTGGAAATGCTTTGACCCGAATGAAACGCCCTATGCCCACCCCCACTGGCCCCAGCACCCAAGCCCTGCACGCCGGCGCCTCCCGCGACCACGCCCACCACAGCCTCACCCCGCCCATCGTCCAGACCGCCACCTACACCTTCGCCGACACCGCCGACCTGATCGAATTCATGGACGAGCGCATGTTCGTCGAAAAACCCGTGCGCCAGGACTACGGACGCTACGGCAACCCCACCGTGCGAGCGGTCGAAGCCCGCCTGGCCGCGCTCGAAGGCGGCGACGACGCCATCCTACTCAGCTCTGGCATGGCCGCCATCACCACCGCCCTCCTCATCCTCCTCTCCGCCGGCGACCACCTGATCATCACCAGCGACAGCTACCACCGCACCCGCACCTTTGCCAATCGCATCCTCCATCGCTTCGGCATCACCGCCACCACCGTCGCCCCCGGCGATCTGGCTGCCATCGCCGCCAACATCCACCCCAACACCCGCCTCATCCTCTCCGAAACGCCCACCAACCCCTTCCTGCGCTGCATCGACCTGGCGGCATTGGCCGAGATCGGCCATCGCCACAACGTGCGCACCCTCATCGACAGCACCTTCGCCACCCCACTCAACCAGCGCCCGCTCGACTTCGGCATCGATTTGGTCATCCACAGCGTCACCAAATATCTGGCCGGGCACAACGACCTCATGGCCGGCGTCATCATCGGCAAAGGCGGGATCACCGTGCCGCTGCGCGAGGGTCAGTCGATGTTCGGCGCTGTGGTGGACCCGACCACCGCGTTTCACATCGGGCGGGGCCTGCAAACGCTGGGGCTGCGGGTCGAGCGCCAGAACGCCAACGGCCTGGCCATCGCCCATTATCTGAAAGACCACCCCAAAATCCGGCGCCTGTGGTATCCCGGCCTGCCTTCCCATCCCGACCACGAAATCGCCCGCCGGCAGATGGCTGGCTTCGGCGGCGTCATCAGCTTCGAGATCGAGGGCGATGGCGAAGCCGCCGCGCGCTTTATCGACGCCCTGCGCCTGCCCCACATCGCCCCCTCCCTGGGCGGCGTCGACAGCCTGATCGAACAGCCCGCCATCATGTCCTACTACGACACAGACCCCGACATCCGTCTGGCCCTGGGCATCCGCGACGAATTGGTGCGCTTCGCCATCGGCATCGAGGACGCCGAAGACCTGATCGCCGATTTGGAACAGGCGCTGGCGCAGATCTAGATCGCTACACCAGCGCCGCCTGCGCCCGACCTGCACCCGCCTTGATTCCTTTGACAATACCGCTCAGAAAAACCGACTTGAGCGGGCCAATGGCGACCAACGCCTGTGCTGGGGGTGTGTGCTCCAGCAAACGCAACATGCGAGCCAGGGCGTGGGGTGTCCAACCTTCGGTGTTGTCCAGCAGCAGATCGCCCAGCTTGCCCCGCTCGATGGCCATGGCCACGATGCGGTCGAAAGTCGTTTCGGGCGTGAACACCCTTTTCTGGCGCGAGCGCAGGCTCAGGGCGCCATGCTTACAGGCGCCATAACACACACCGCAGCCCAGACAAAGGTCAGGATTGCGCACGGCCCACTGCCGCCGGCGTCCATTCTCTTGGGTCTTGACGATAGAAATCGCGCCAGTGGGGCAGGCTTTGGCGCAGCGCCCGCAGCCCTTGCAGATCTCCGGATCGATCTCCGACAGCCAATTCGAGCTGACAATGGCGTTGCGCAGGTCGAAACGCCGGATGGCGTTCATCATGCCACAGCAACAACCACAGCAATTGCAGATGTAACTCACCTTGCGCTGCACATTGTCGGCTGTCTGCGCCAGGCCGGCCGCTTTGGCTTGTTCAAGGATGCCCATCGCCTCGTGCACATCGATGCGTTCCGCCAGACCACTGCGGCTCAGTGTTTCAGCGCCAAAATTCAGGGAAAGGCAGGTGCGCAGGGGCCGTTCGCAGGCGCGATCGAGGTGCTGGGCGTGGTGGCGGCAGGGACACAAAGAGACTGCATGGGCCGTGGCGGTCTCGACGATGTGGCTGGCGCGCTCCCAATCCAGAATCTCGACATGATCTTCCTGAGGCAACGCCTCCTCGCGCACCAACGAGCGTCCGATCTGCGTCTGAGCGCCGAAGACGGCGCGAGCGAAGCGTTCGTCCTCATACATGTAGGCATCGAACAGCCGCGCCAGCTCGGCGGTGGGATAATTCTCCCGCGCCCGCATGAACGTAAATTCGAAAAAGCCAATGACCACCGGCGCCAGAGCAAAATAGCGCCGGCCATCGTGCTCGATGTCGAACACCAGGCCTTTCTCGGCCATGTTGGTCAGCTTCTCGGCCAGTGGGGCTTCATCCACCCCCAATCGACGCGCCAGCTTGCGCAGTGAAATGAACTGCGTTGGCATCTGGCGAGCGATGTCGGCCTCTTCCGGAGCAAACAGCAGGCGCAAGATGTCCATGAACGCTGGCGAATCGGGCGCGCCGGTCACGTTGCGGTCGAGGCGCTGTTGCAAAAGACGATAGGGAGGTTGAGTAGCTGTCAGGTGGCCCATGTCGGAGACTCCAAAATGAAAGGAACTATAATTACATAGTAATCCTTCTTTGCCCTACTGTCAAGGGTGGAAGTTCACGTTACCCCCAAAATCGGCTCACGCAAAGTCGCTAAGACGCAAAGTTTTTATGTTCTCTTGGCGTCTTTGCGCCTTTGCGTGAGATAAAAAAGCACAAACGCTCTGAACGATCTCGTTGGGCGCAAGCCGGCCATCCTGGTTTTGATCTTGTTGATGGGTCTGTCCTCGCTGGCGATTGTCCTGTTCACGCCCACACTGATGCTGTTCATGACTTTCTATGCCCTGGCCATGTTCTCCACCGTCTCCAACATGTGGTCGATCGTGGTGGGCGAAGAATCGCCCGCCGACCGCCGGGCGCGCTACAGTGCGATTGTCGTTTCCATGAGTCTCATCCCCATTCAGGCTTATGCCCCGGTGTTTCTTGTGCAGCGCCTGGGCCTGAACTGGCGCTGGATTTACGGCATCGCCTTTGTCGTCATGATCCCAACGCTGGTGCTGTGGTTGTTCATGAAGGAGACCGGGCGTTACCGCCAGATCAAGGCCGAGCGCAGGCAAAGGTCGGGGTGGCGCGACCTGGTCGGTTTGGGCAAGCTGGAACGGGCCGACCTGCGCTATATCGCTTTGGCCGCGGCCATCACCATTGGCGTCCTGGTTGCCATCACACTGGCGTTTTGGTCGGGCTATTTCTTCATGAAGTTGCGCAACTACACGCTGGCGCAATGGTCGTCTGTGTTCTTTGCCTTGCTCAGCCTGCAGATCGTAGGCAGTTTGAGCGGCGGCTGGCTAATGGATCGGGTGGGGCGAAATCGGCTGTTCGTAGCCGGTGGGCTGGGTATGGGTCTGGGCATGGCTTCGTTGGCATTCCTTCCTCGCTCGCTGCTTCCCGTCGCCGTCGCTGTCGATGGCTTCTTCATTGGCATCGTATCCATCTGGCTCTTCGTCTACATCCCCGAGATCTTCCCCACTGCCCGCCGGGGCGTCTGCGTGGGTTGGGTGATGTCGTTCGCCCGCCTGTCCTATGTGATCGGCCCCGCCCTGGCCGCCCTGCTGCTGCGCCGCTTCCCCACCATGGAAGGATTCTGGATCGTGGCCGGGCTGGTGATGCTGATCCCCACCGGCATCATCCTCGTTGTGCGCCCCTTCGAGACGCGGGCGCTGGAGTTGGAGGAGATTGCGGTGAGGAGGTAGTAGTCAGTAGTCAGTGAACAGTAGTCAGTGAACAGTAGTCAGTGAACAGTAGTCAGTGAACAGTAGTCAGTGAACAGTAGTCAGTGAATAGTAATCAGTGAGCAGTAAGCGGTAAAATCATGCCGAATGGAGGTCATGTAATGATGGATCGTTTGCCGTATGTACGGAGTTTCCGGGATCTGCTGGTCTACCAGAAGGCGCGTGCTCTAGCGCGTGACGTCTTCGAGGGATCGAAGACGTTTCCACGAGAAGAAATGTATGCGCTGACCGATCAGATTCGACGATCCTCTCGCTCGATCGGTGGACAGATTGCCGAAAGCTGGGGGAAGCGACGCTATGAGCGGCATTTCGTCAGCAAATTGACCGATGCCGACGGTGAGCAATTGGAAACGCAGCATTGGGCCGAGACTGCACTGGATTGCGGGTATTTGACGCCAGACCGGGCGCAGAACTGGATCATGCGTTGCGAGGAGATCGGCCGGCTGCTCGGCGGCATGATCGCCAAGTCGGACCAATTCTGCGGCGATCCCACCCCTCAACTCCGCGAGCCTGATGTTGAATACTTCGTCAGTGAGCAGTAGGCAGTAATCAGTGGTCAGTAATCAGTGGTCAGTAATCAGTGGTCAGTAATCAGTGGTCAGTAATCAGTAATCACGCACTGGTCACTGGTTACTGATCACTGATCACTGCTCACTGTTCACCAAAACCACATCCTTCCACCACTGCCCCGGTCCCACGAGCGAAAAGCCAAGCTGCCGCACCCAGGGCTTGGCGAGATAGGCAAGATCGTGATAGAGCGCGGCGAAAAGTGGGGCGTCCTGCATCAACAGGGCATCGGCCTGGCGATAAAGCTGGAGGCGTTCGCCCTGGCTTGGGGAACGCCCGGCGCGCTCGATCAAATCCTCGTAGTCGGGATGACGCCAGCCCGTTAGCTTTTGCACGGTGCGGATGTCCTGGCGCATGAAGGCGTCGGGGTCGCCGTAGGAGGAGATGCCGTTCAGACCCATGATGTGGGGTCGGGCCTGGAAGACATAGCGCCAATACGCCGTCCATTCCAGCACTCGATAAGTCATTTCGACGCCAAGCTCTTCACGCCACCGCGAGAGATGATAACGACACGTCTCGTCGCCTGAAGATGTATAAGGTTGGGCGATTTCGATCGACGGGAAGCCTTTGCCGCCCGCATAACCGGCCTCGGCCAGAAGCTGGCGGGCGCGGGCGGGGTCATACGGCAGGCCGATGGTGGGCGAGTGGCCGGGCATGCCGGGCGGGAGGAAGCCGCCGTGGGTGGGCCGGTGGATGGCCATGCCAAAGCGGGCGGCGACCCCTTGCCGGTCGAAGGTCATGGCGAAAGCCTGGCGCACGCGCACATCGTCGAAGGGCGGGCAACGGGCGTCGAAACAGTAGATGAAGGTGGTGGCAAGCGGACATTGCCCGTATTCATCGAGATGTCGTCGCCGCGCCGTCTCGAAACCCTCGCGGCTCCAGTTGAGAATGAGCAAGAAATCGATCTCGTCCCGCTCGTACATCTCCAGATAGCCCTGCCAGCCGCTCGGCTGCCGGAAATAATGGGCTTCGACGCGAGCCACGTTGCCGGCGCGCCGGCCATGATAGGCCGGGTTGCGGGCGAAGTGCATCCTGTCGCCGCCGGCGTCCCAACGTTCGAGCAGAAACGGCCCATTGCTGACGACATGTTCGGCCCTGGCCCAGGCGTCGCCGTGACGCTCGACCACATGGCGGGGGAGGGGCGCGGCCAGGGGATGGGCGAGCAGGTGGAGAAAGTAGGCGGCGGGGTGATCCAGGTGCGCGGCCAGGGTGTAGGGATCGGGAATCTCCACCGTCACCCGCTGCAAGTCGGCGGCGATGCCGTAGTCGATGCTGCGCCCGCCCTTGACCTCGTACGGCGGCGCGCCCGGCGCTGGCGCCCGGCCCCGCGCCCAGGCGAAAGCAAAATCGTGGGCCGTCACCGGCTCGCCGTCGCTCCAGCGCACGTCATCCCGCAGATGAAAAATGTACGTCCGGCCCTCGTCCCTGATCTCCCAGGCGTGGGCGATGTCGGGAATGATCTCAAGCTCCGGCGTCTCTTCCACCAGCCCGCTAAAAAGATCGGGGATGAGGTCGAAGCTCGGCTCCTCGTCGCGCGGGGCCAGTCCCCAAATGATCCGGAAAGATTGATCGGCGGGGGGTAGGCGCTGTTCGGGGTCAACGGAGGCCCGATTCCACAAGTGGAAGCCCTCGGCGTAGGCCGCCTGCGCCTCCTCGAAAGCCATGCGTTCGTGATGGGTCAGCCCCAGGCGCAGGTGGATGTGCGCCGCCTGCGCGTCGTCGCCCAGCGCCCGCGCCAACGCCAGCGCCCGCTCGTAGGCTGCCCTGGCCGGTTCGCCGGCATACAGCAGCCGGGCCTGATCGCCCGCAGCCAGATAATAGCTCAGCGCGCGGGCAGGCTCGCCGGCCAGATCGAAATGCAGGGCCAATTGCGGGGCGATGCGTCGCGCCTGATCACCATGCGCTGTCTCCAGGATCGCCCCCACCCGGCCATGCCACCCGCGACGCACACTCTCGCCCAGGCTCTCGTACACGTGTTGGCGAAACAGACTGTGGCGAAAACGAAAACAGTCGGCCCGCTTCCCGGCCACGGTCGTGCTCCCGGCCTCGGCCACCAGCCGGTGGGCGTGATCCAGCTCGTGGCTCAACCGGCCGGCCACCTCGCCCAGGTTGCGATCCAATGCCTGCGCCAACGTCTGCGCCGAAAAGGTCTCACCCTCGACGCTGGCGACGGCCAATAGCTCATACAGATCGGGCGTCAGCCGCGCCAGCCGCGCCTCGATCATCCCGGCGGCGCGGGCGGGCGCGGCGCTCCAATCGGGCGGACGCTGCTGCACCCAGCCCTGCCCTTCCTGCCAAACGATATCGCCACGGGCGGCGAATTCGTGCATCATCTCCACCGTGAACAGGGCGTGGCCCTCGGTATGATCGAACAGCGCCTGCCGAAAGCCGGCATCGAGCTGGTTGCGCTCGCTATCCACCAGCCGCTCGACGAAATCGCGCCGCGTGGCTTCGTCGAGGCGGTTGAGATTGAGCGGAGCCTTGCCCGACAGCCGTTTGCATTCGGCCAGCAAGATTTTCAGGGGATGGACGCCGCCGTCACGCCCAATGTCTACATCCTCCTGGCGATACGCGGCCACGACCAAAACATGCAGCCCGGCCAGCGATTGCGCCAGATGGAAGAGCAGCGAGACCGAGTCAGCGTCGGCCCAGTGCAGATCGTCGAGCAACAGCAACAGGAGCCGCCGCATGCTCAGGCTGCGCAGGAAGGCGACGGCTTGCTCTTGTAATTGGCGGCGGTTGAGGGCGGCAGACGATTTGCCATTTTGCACCGCCGTGCGCAACGAGACAGTGCTACGCAGCGCCGCCAGCCAGTCGGGATCGCCTTCGGCGGCGGCGCCAGCGCGGGCCAGCAGGTCGGGGCCGGATAGGAAGCCGTCGATCAGGTCGGGAGCGTAGCCTACCAGCGCATCCACGGCCAGCGGCAGCGCCGCCCACAACCGCTGCGCCTGCGTCTCGTCCAACAGCCCCAGCTCGTAGCCTGCTCTGGCCCCGCCCACGAGGGCGCCGATGGCCTGACGGAAAGGCAGATAGGGGTCGCCGCTGCTGGCGAAGGCGTTGCTCTGTCCCCAGGCCGCCAGCAGGTCGGGATGGCGTGCGCTGGATGCGCGGGCAAATTGGCGGAGCAGGGCCGTCTTGCCCGACCCGGCCTCCCCAGCCACGAAGATGATCTGGCCCTCGCCCGCCAGCGCCGCCAAGCAGCGGTCTAGCTCGGCCAATTGCTCGGCCCGGCCCACGAACGGCGGCCGCGCGCCCTGCGCGTGCGTGGGGGGCAGGTCGAGGGGACGCAGAGAGGCGGCCGGGGTCAGCGCCCGCATCCGCCCGGCGCGGATGTCTTCGACCAGCGAACGGGTGCCCGGACGCGGTTCCACGCCGATCTCGTCGCGCAGCAGGCGCACACAGGTTTCGTAATAGGCCAGGGCCTCGCTGCGATGGCCGGACAAGGCCAGCAGACGCATCACCCGCTGGTGCGCCGCTTCCTGCCAGGGAGCCAACTC
This sequence comes from Chloroflexota bacterium, assembly GCA_041918515.1. GTDB lineage: Bacteria > Chloroflexota > Anaerolineae > J102 > J102 > SSF26. The sequence continues at coordinate 31,127 of JAYRVO010000120.1, forward strand.
GGCCCAGCGTCGGGCCACCGCCACCGCCGCTTCCAGTTCGCCGGCGGATTCGTGGCAGGCGGCCAGTTGCCGCAACGCCTCCACCGCCTGCCGATCCAGATATTCGCGGCGCAGCGCCAGCCATTCTTCGAAGGCGGTGCAGCCGGGAAGGGAGAAGCCGGCGAGGAAAGGCCCGCCATAGAGGTCGGCGGCGGCGGTCAGGGCGGCGCGGCAGGCGGCGCACAGGGTTTGGGCGCCGCGACAATGGCCGAGTGTGGCCAGCGCCGCCTCGAAGTGGGCGACATCGGTGCGCAGATCGAAGGCTGGGTTGATCTCCAGCGTGTGGCGGTCGCCGAGCAGCAGGGGCGGGTCGCCGGGCTTTTCCAGCGCATGCCGCAGGCTGTACACGGCCTGATTGAGATTCGCCCTGGCCCGTTGTTCCGGCGTCTCCGGCCAGAACAGCCCCACCAGTGTTTCCCGGCGCTGCGCCTTGCCCGGCTCTATTGCCAGATAGGCCAGCAGGGCGCGCACCTTGTCCGATTCGAAACGGACGGCATCCCCCGCATCGCTGGAAGTGCCATCTCGTCGGGCGGTGAAGCCGCCGAGCAGTGCGATGACCACGGTGGACATGGAGACCCTCTTGGCTGGCGCTCAACTGGCGGACGAGCGACTGTTCGTCTTGCGAGATATTGTAAAGGAAAGATGGGGGGAATTCAATGCGCGGGGCGGGATTTCCTGAGAATTTACTGAGAGTTGGGTGATAGGCTGAAGTTTGGACGAAGGCAGTTTGAATCTCTGCCGAGAGGAGGTGCATCTATGAGTCGACAGTTCTGATCTTTCTCTACCGACTGACAGTGACCCTTATCAGATCGCTCCTTTTTCGCATTGAGAGGTTCACCATGAAACACTTACCCTTTGCCAGGCTATCTCGCCTGCTCGTCTTCGTGATGATCGTAAACATGCTGCTGCTCCCTGCTTCGGCCGTCTTTGCTGATGGCGCTGTGGTGGGGACTTGGCATATTCGCGATGCGTCCAGCACCCACCCAGACTATGACCGCTGCTCGGGGGCCGCGGGAGATGTGACGATCAACTTCAGTGGCGTCATTCATATGACCATGACCCCCAACGGGGCCTATCACGAAAGGTCAACTTGGCAGGGTGACGCCTACTTCGTTCCCTATGACCCAACTCTTCCCACCCAAAGCGGCAAGTTCAGAACCGAGACCTTCGATATTCTGAATAGCAAGAACGAAACCCACCTCTGGAATTTCAAGGTTCATGTGGAGCGGCCTGATGGCACGAAGGTGCAATGGGAAGAGCTCTGGCGCGCGAACATGAATGCAAACGGCGAATGGGTTGTCGAGTTCTACAAACTGGTTTGCCCGCGGTAGCGCATCTCCATTCGGCTTATCGCTCACCCTGTGGATAGGCCACAAACTGACGTCTAGCGCGACGCCCGAAGAAAACGCATGGGACAATAAACGGATTGGGGGAGATCAGGCTGGGATTGACCAACATCCCGGCCTGATCGCGCATGAAGTCCCGCAAGCGCATCGCCAGACGCGCCATCTTACCAAACGATGAAACCGCGTCTATGGCTGCCTTATGGCTGAAGCAACCACTCGGCCAACGAGTGCACCTCGATGGTGAGTTCGCCATCTGTAATCGGCGCCGCGTTTTCATCAGCCAGGATCAAACCCCGTGCGATTCCCAAGCTGCGCATGGCCGTAGTCAACGCCCGCACCTCTCGCTCACGCGCCTCCGGCTGATCCAGGGTCTGGACGACCTGCACAAGTTGCCGGTGCTCCGGCAGGTAGAAATCCACCTCCAGCCCGGCAGGGGAAGCGTAGTAATAGATTTCATGCGTCCGCTGCCGTAGGGCCAGGAAGACCAGGTTCTCCAGCAATCGCCCGGTGTTGGGCGAGAAGGAGAACCCGACGCTGCGCGCCAGCCCGGTGTCGATAGCGTAGGTCTTTTTCGGGGCCACCTGCTGGCGCCTGACCGAGTAATCGTAAACGTTCGCGGTGAACAGAAGCCAGCTATCCTCCAGGTACTCGATGTAGTTTTTGACCGTGTTGACGCTGCCCAGCCGAAGCTGATCCTTGAGCTTGTTGTAGGAGACCAGATTGGCCGGGTTGCTCATAAGGTAATAGGCCAGTTCCTTGAGCGCACGCACCTCCTCGACGCGATGGCGCGTGGCGATATCCCGATACAGGACGTCGTCGTAAAGCGTGCGGGCGAGCGGCAGTTCCGGGTATTTGAGCGATTCCGGGATCCCACCCAGGCGCAGGTATTCGTCCAAATGGCCTCGCAAGCGGGCGCCCTCGATCGTGGTCAATCGCGCCAGGTCGGGTGTGGCGTAGCCGCGAAAACGCAGGAATTCGGCAAAGGAAAACGGGAACAACTCGACCGGCACATAGCGCCCCGTCAGATGAGTTCCCAATTCTCGACTCAGTAGAGAGGCATTCGAGCCGGTGATGTAGAATTTGTGCCCCATGTCCAGGAATCGGCGCACGAAGTGCTCCCAGCCGGGGACATTCTGGATTTCGTCGATGATGAATACACGGCGCTCACCGAATAACTCGATCAGCAGCCTGTAGAGGTCATTGGCATCGCCAGCCTCGAAACCGAGGAAACGCTCGTCTTCGAAGTTGATGTAGTAGAAGCGGTCTTCGCCCAGCCGGTGGGCGAGCTGGGCCAGCAGAGTAGATTTGCCGGCCCGCCGCAGCCCGGAAACGATGACGGCGTGTGGCAGCGTCGCCGCCCGATCGACGTCGGCCAGCCGCTCGCGCTCGATGCCGGTGTGACGCTGCCAAAACGTTTGCGACTGCTCCAGCAGTAAAGCCCGAAGCTGGTCTCGGGACCATCTAGTCTTCCAGATGTTTGCATTCATAGTGCAATAATACAGGTCATTGTTTTCGTTGTCAATGAAGAGATTGACTAGGGGTGCATTTCAGGCTGAGAGCAAGTTTTGTGCTGGCAACGTCCGCCGGGCCGTGGAACGACTCCGGCTATCGACCTGATGCGCCAGCCCGAAAGGGCTTTCATTTGTAGCCGGGCGGCCCCCGGCGGCGAAATTCGTCAGGACGGGGCGGGGTTTCCTGAGAATATTTTGAGAGTCGGGTGCTAGGCTGAAGTTTGGACGAAGGCAGTTTGAATCTCAACCGGGACGAAGGCTCGCCCTTGAGCGAAGCGAAGGGACGAAAGACGATGGCGATCTTGTTCGTCCACCGTCCACCCCCCGCCCATGAATCATGACCGCACACCCTACCTGTCCTACCTGCTCCGCCTTTGGTGGGAGGATGGTTGCGAGCATGGCGACTGGCGCGCCTCTCTCCAAGACCCGCACACACAGGAGATACAGGTCTTTGCCAACCTAGAGGCTTTGTTCGAATTTCTGTCGACGGAAACGAAGTGGCGCGTGAAGTCAGACTAGATCTGGCCGGTAGAGGGGGAGAAGACGAGACCGGGACAGAGCATCGTCCCGGCCTCGTCGCGCCCTATGCGCCCGCCACATTTTTATAATCTCCTTCATAAAAATTTGACGCCCCCCCTCCCCCCTCCTACAATGACGTCTCTTCTCAGTAACCAGTTCTCAGTAATCAGTTCTCAGTAACCAGTTCGCAGTTTTCAGTTGACTGTTGACTGTTGATTGTTCCCTCCGTCTCCCCCTCCCCGCGTCCTTCCCCCTCCCCGCGTGTCCCTCCTCTCCCTCGCCCCTCGCCTCCCCGCCTACTGGAGCTTCCGTCGCTTCGGCTGGCCGCGGCTGCTGCCATTTTCGGTCGTCATCTCCATCAGCTTCCGCTGCAACTCGAAATGCCGCACCTGCGACATCTGGCGGAAACCGAACGACGACATGACCGTGGAGGAATGGGACAAAGTCTTCGCCAACCTGGGGCGCGCGGTCGAGTACCTCACCTTCACCGGCGGCGAACCCTTCCTGCGCGGCGATCTGGATGACATGGTGATCGCCGGCTACCGCCACTGCCGGCCCAGCTACATCACCATCCCCACCAACGGCCTGCTCACCGACCGGGTGCTGGCCGCCGCCGACCGCATCTGCCGGGAATGTCAGGGAACCGACATCGGCATCAACCTCTCGCTCGATGGCGTGGGCGAGGAACACGACGACATTCGCGGCGTGCCGGGCAACTGGGAAAAGGCCATGCAAACCTGGCAGGGCCTGAAAGCGCTCAAGGCGCAGCACAGCAACCTGCTCGTCACCGTGCACACCGTGATCAGCCGCTTCAACGCCCACCGCTTCCGCCAGATTTACGCCGGCCTGGAATTCCTGCAGCCCGACAGCTACATCACCGAGGTCGCCGAAGAGCGGGTCGAGCTGGACACCGTGGGTTGGGGCATCACCCCGCCGCCGGAGGTGTACGCGCCCATCGCCGATTTCCTGAGCGAGCAGGCGCGCCAGGCCCCGGCCCAAGGCTTCGCCCGCTTCACGCAGGGCTTCCGGGCGCAGTATTATCAGATCGCCAAGCGCACGCTGTTCGAGCAGCGCCAGGTGATCGACTGCTACGCCGGCTGGGCCAGCGCCCACATCGCCCCCAATGGCGACCTGTGGAGTTGCTGCATCCGGGCCGAGCCGGTGGGCAACCTGCGCCAGACCGGCTATGACATCCGCCCGATCTGGTTCAGTCCAGAGATGCAAGCCCTGCGCCGCAGCATTTACGAAAAAGAATGCGCCTGCCCCATGGCCAACGCCACCTACACCAACATGCTGCTACACCCGCCCACCGTGGCGAAGGTGGCGATGGATTTGGTAACGTGAAGCAATACAGCAATTCTAAATTTGTGGACGCTGATGGAAGGGACACAGATTTTTGACCAAAAACTATCCGCTCCTTCGTTGCACTCAGGACACGGTTTCCCCCATCCGTGTCCACAAAGCATGTTTCCTGATGACAAGAAAAGCCATATTTGGAATTGCTGGAAGCAATAAACGCAAAACAAGCAGCAGGTGAAGGGGTTGAGGATTTCACAGGGAGAAGGAGTATAATGGCGACATGAAGCAAACTTCTGTACAAGTAGCCGTTGTCGGCGCAGGCTATTGGGGCAAGAACCTGGTGCGCAATTTTGCCCAATTGCGGGCGTTGGCGCTGATCTGCGACGCCAACGAGACTGCGTTGCAGGCGCAGGCGGCGCTGTATCCCGGCGTGCGTGCGACGACCCGGCTGGAGGATGCCCTGGCGGATGCAAGCATCCCGGCCGTGGTGCTGGCGACGCCGGCCGCGCTGCACTACGAGCAGGTGCGACAGGCGTTGGCCGCGGGCAAGCACGTGTTCGTGGAGAAGCCGCTGGCGTTGCACTATACCGAGGGTCGAGAGTTGGTCGAGCTGGCCGAGAGTCAGGGCCGCGTGCTCATGGTGGGGCACATCCTCGAATACCATCCTGCTGTGGCTGTGTTGCGCGATTTGATCCAACTGGGAGAACTCGGCGAGCTACGCTATCTCTACTCGAACCGCCTGAACCTGGGCAAGGTGCGCAAAGAGGAAAACATCCTGTGGAGTTTCGCCCCCCACGACATCGCCGTGATCACCCGCCTGGTGGGCGCGGAACCGACCGTGGTCTCTGCCTCCGGCCAGAGCTATTTGCAGCCAGACATCGTCGATGTGACCACTACCGACCTCATCTTCCCCGGACGCGTGCGCGCCCACATTTTCGTCAGCTGGCTGCACCCCTATAAAGAGCAGAAACTGGTGGTCATCGGCGACCGCAAGATGGCCGTGTTCGATGACACCGTGCGCGAGGGCAAACTCAAGCTATACGACAAGGGCATCGACTGGAGCGCCGGGCAGCCGGTCGTCCGCCAAATGCCGGAGACCACCCTCACTTTCGATGAGACCGAGCCGCTGCGCCTGGAATGCGAGCACTTCTTGGCCTGCATCCGCGAGGGCAAGCAGCCGCTGACCGATGGCGTCAGCGCCTTGCGCGTGCTCAAGGTGTTGGAAGCATGCCAGGCGTCGCTAGGGCGAGACGGCGCGCCGGTGGCGTTGGCGGAGATCGGGGGAGGCGAGGAGGCGAAGAGGCGAGGAGGCGAAAGCGCTCTTGTCGTTCCGACCTCTGACCTCCGACCTCTGACCTCTGACCTCGGCTTCTCCGCTCATCCCACCGCCATCATCGACGACGGCGCCGTGATCGGCGAGGGCACAAAAATCTGGCACTTTTGCCATATCATGTCCGGCGCTCGCATCGGTCGCCAGTGCAACCTCGGCCAGAACGTGTTCGTGGATAACAACACCGTCATCGGCGACCGGGTGAAAATCCAGAACAACGTCTCGGTGTACAACGGCGTCATCCTGGAGGACGACGTTTTCTGCGGCCCCTCCTGCGTCTTCACCAACGTGATCAACCCCCGCAGCCATGTCTCCCGAAAGCACGAGTTCAAGTCCACATTGGTGAAACGCGGCGCCACCATCGGTGCCAATGCCGTCATCGTCTGCGGCGTCACCCTGGGCGAATATAGTTTTGTCGGCGCGGGAGCCGTGGTCACGCGCGATGTCCCGGCCTACGCGCTGGTGCACGGCAGTCCGGCGCGGGTGCGGGGGTGGATGTGCCAGTGTGGGGTCAAGCTGGAGTTTGGGTCCGCCGTGGGAGGCGAGCGGGCGGTGTGCGCTGCCTGTGGGCGGGCGTATGTGAAGCAGGGTGAGAGCGTTGCACCGGTCGAGAGAGAAGAAAAGATCGAGAAAACCAACTGAAAAAGGTTGTTTCGTGAAGATTCTATTCGTACATAGTTTTCCCCCCGGGAATCCATCGACCTTTGTTCAGCAGGATTTGGTGTTATTGCGCGAATCCTATCAGATGGAGGAAACGAGTCTATTACAATACGGGACGATGACGGCGGTGTTATCCAGCCGCACGGCTTGGCGGCAGATCGCGGTCAGCGACGTGGTGGTGGGTTGGTTTGGCACAGTGGCCGCGCCTTTCGTGCTCATGGCGAGCGTCTTGCGCAAACCCACGGTGATCATCGCTGGCGGCGCCGACGTGGCGGATATCGCCTCCATTCGCTATGGCTTCAACGCCTTGCCGTGGCGCGCTCGCTGGCTCACCTGGCTGGGTTACCGGCTGGCCTCGCGCATTTTGCTCTTCTCCGAGGCCAGCCGCAAGAGCTTGCTCGAGTTACCAGGGATGCGCGCAGAACGAGCGGAAGTCCTCTACCTTGGCGTGGATACCGATCATTTTCGTCCCGCAGGCGCAAAAATTCCTTCGGCGTTCTCCGTGGGCTATGTCAGCGAGAGCAATTTGCAGCGGAAGGGCCTGCTCACCTTCGCCCAGGCCGCGCAGTTCACCCCCCACATCCCCTATCGTCTGGCCGGGAAACCCATCGAAACCAGCGCCGTCCGCAAGATTGCAGCAATAACGTCATCAAATTTTTCTTATCTCGGCTATCTCGATGATGCGCAATTACTCACAGAGTATCAGACAGCCAAAGTCTATGTACAACTCTCCATGCACGAAGGATTTGGGTTGGCGCTGGCCGAAGCCATGGCGTGTGAATGCATACCCGTCGTCACCCGGCAAGGATCCCTCCCCGAAGTTGCAGGCGATGCAGGCATCTACGTCCCGGCGCAAGACCCGATTGCGGCAGGTGACGCCATTGCGCAAGCGTTGCGCTGTGACGCCGAAGCTGGTCGTCGCGCCCGTCAGCACATCATCGATCGTTTCCCTATCGATCGGCGCCGAGCGGGGTTGCGTGCAGTCATCGAGGCGGTGACCCAAAGATGAGCATCCCCGATATTGGCAGCGACCATTGCCGCGTCGTCCCGGCGGATGATTCGGCATCCCCCATCCAACAGCTCCAATTCTATCGACATCTCTTCGCCTACGTCGAGGTCGGGCGGCGGCTGCCGCCCGCGGCCCGCGTGCTCGAGATCGGCTCGGGCGAGGGGTACGGCGCCGCGCATCTGGCTGCTTCCGCACAGAGCGTCATAGCGCTCGACCTTTCGTTGACGCCGCTGGCGCACGCCGCCGCCCACTATCCCTCCGTCCATTTTTGCTGCGCATTGGCTGATGCCCTGTCATTCCCTGCGGCGAGTTTCGAGATCGTGGTATCCTTCCAGGTGATCGAACACGTACCCGATGTCGAGGCGTATCTGCGCGAAATACGGCGGGTGCTCGCTCCGGGCGGTCAACTAATCCTGACGACGCCGAATCGCGCCTTGCGCTTGCTCCCATTTCAAAGGCCGTGGAATCCCTATCACCTGCGCGAATTCAGCGCCCGTCAGCTTCGCCGCCGCCTGCAGGATTTTTTTGGCGCTGTCGATGTCTTTGGCGTTACCGCACGCGCGGAGGTTTTGGCGATGGAAAAGGCGCGTGTACGGCAACGCCCCGCCCGCGTCTATCCCGCCATGCTGGCGCAGTGGCTAGAGCGGAGACTTGGCCTTCCTCTATCTCGGCTCGGGCAAGAACCCAGGCCGGGATTGACCCCACCGTCGCCCGAGGATGCCATCCCACGGCATGGCCCCGCCTCCATCGAACTCGATGATTTTTTTCTCTCGGCGACCGCAGAGACGGCCATGGATCTCTTTGTGGTGGCGCGGCGCTCGCTATGACACGGATACTTGCAGACAGGTGTAGTTCATGCTAACGGCACTGAAGGCGCGAACGAGAACATCTCTACTAAGACTGACGGAAGAAGACAAAGTTGCACGGTGGCGCCAACTGGGGGCCAAGATCGGCGAAGATGTCTTCGTCGGCTTCGATGCTGCTATCGACGAGGGCTTTGCTCCCCTGCTCACCATCGAGGACGGCGTCGTCATCTCCGCCCGGACGCTCATCCTTTTGCATGATTCCGCCTTCAATAACGTGGCCGGACTCCCGATCAAGGTCGGTCCTGTCACCATCAAATCGCAAGCCTACATAGGCGTCAATTCGACGATCCTTTGCGGAGTGACCGTCGGAAGACGGGCGGTTGTAGGAGCCGGCGCGGTCGTAGCGAAAGATATCCCTGACGAAATGGTCGCTTTCGGATGTCCGGCCACCGTTCGGGGGACGGTAGCCGAGTTTTGTGCTCGTTTCGAGTTGGCGATGGCGCAACCAGGCGCCTTCCATTATTGGGACATCCTTCCCTGGCGAGATCGCCGGCGCGAGATGACGGAAGAGGAGGTGCAGGCTGCACAGCAAGCCTTCATGCGGCGCTTCACCGATCAAGGACACCGGTAAGCCGCCATGTTTTTCAAGCACACGGCATCCGTATTCCTCACCCAAATTATCACCTTTGCTGTGACCTTGTTGGCGAATATCATCCTGGCCCGCACCTTAGGCCCCGCGGGCAAGGGACAGGTTACGCTCTTGATGACGTTCGCCTTCTTGGCATCGTTGATCAGCAGCTTGGGAGTTAGCGCCAGCGCCGTCTACTACGTCAACCGCGATACGCCGGCCCGACCTGCTATCATTTCTACATCTCTCGTGATGCAGCTAGGGTCGATGTTGGTGGTGTTACTGGCAGCGGCAGCGTTGACGCCATGGATTGTGAATGAGCTGCTCGGAGGCGCGGTATCCCCCCGTCTTCTGTGGCTTACCTTGTTGACGCTTCCCTTCATGGTGCTTGTTGGTGCGTTGAGCAACCTGCTCATCGGATTGCGAGAGATCTACAGGTCAAATTATGTGCGGTTTGCCCAAGTCGGGGTACAACTGGTGTCTTTCTTGATACTACTCGTTGTCATGCAATTGGGAACAGCTGGAGCCATCATCGGATTTGGAATTGCAACAGCTTGCGCCGCGCTATTGGGGGTTTATTTCGCGTATCGGATGGGTTTGTCTCTGTTCGGACATCTATCGCGAAGTTGGATCAGACCTCTCCTTAACTATGGGCTGAAGAGTTGGCTGGGCAATCTGCTGCAATACTTCAACTACCGCCTAGACGTTTTCATTCTGAATCTGCTCGTTGGCGCCGCCAGCTTGGGCCTTTATTCTGTGGCCGTGGGATTGGCCGAGATCATATGGTACATTCCGACTGCGGTCGCTGTGGTCCTTTTCCCCAAAACTGCGTCGGATTGGAATGCTGCCACGCAGTTCACCCCGCTGGTTGCGCGCAACGCCCTGTTTGTGACGATCCTGGCAGCGCTAGGTATGTCGTTGATCTGTGTTCCCCTCATCAGTCTCTTCGGCCAGGAATTCCTCCCTGCGGTGTGGCCATTCCTGGCGCTGCTGCCTGGCGTCGTATGCCTGGGGGTGGGCAAGATTCTGGCCAGTGATCTGGCCGGTCGGGGTAAGCCGCACTATGGCGCCTGGTCGGCCTTGATAGCTCTGGTCGGCACGGTCGTATTGGATTTTCTCTTGATCCCGCGCTGGGAGGCGATAGGCGCGGCCGCGGCGTCGACGATCTCCTACTGCCTGAGTACAGGCATCCTTCTGTACCTATATCTGAGGATCTCGGGCAACTCGGCGCGCTCGGTGCTTTGGATTCAGTCGAGCGATCTGCGCATGTACGTCACCCTGGCAAAACAGCGGGGCGGAAACAACCGGACTGCCGCATGAAAACCATCCTCCTCATCGTCCACGACTACCCCCCCATCCGCACCGCCGGCACCGAGCGCGTCCTCAAATTCGCCCAATACCTGCCCGACTTCGGCTACCAACCCCTCATCCTCACCACCGCGCGCTACGGCAGCCTGCCCGATGACCAGACCCAACGCGTCTACCGCGCCGGCGACCTCATCCACACTCTCTTCTCGCCCCTGCGCCGCGGGAGTGAGCGGCCCGCCACAGAACAGGTGCACGTAGCCACATTTGCCAGCCAAAGCCTGCTAGGCCGCCTGCGCGACCAGATCATGTTCCCCGACACCAAACTCGGCTGGCTGCTCCCCGCCGTCCGACTCGGCCAGCAGATCATCGCCCAACACCGACCCTCCCTCCTTTTCTCCAGTTCCCCGCCCGAAACCGCCCATCTCATCGCCCGTCGCCTGCACCACGCCAGCGGCTTGCCCTGGGTGGCTGATCTGCGTGATGGCTGGCTGTTCGAGCCGCCCAACCCGGCCCTGCGCCAGGCATCGTGGCGACGTCGGTGGGAAGGACGGATGGAGCGAGACGTGATCGGCCAGGCCGCGTCGGTGATTGCCGCCACCGCGCCCATCACCGACGACCTGCGAACTCGCTATCCCCACGCAGCAGCCAAAATCACAACCCTCACCAACGGCTACGATGAAGCCGAATTCGCCGATCTGACTCGCCAGCGCCCCCCCGACGGCCGCTTCCTGCTCACCTACACCGGCTCCTTCGCCGCCAGCCGCGCCGGCACCTCCGCCGACGCCTTCTTCCAGGCCCTCGCCCTCCACCGCCAGCAACACCCGGACACGCCTCTGCGCGTCCGCATCGTCGGCAACATCTCCCCCGCCGAACAAGCCGCTGTGCACACCCTCGGCCTGGGCGACCTGGTGGAATTTCTGCCGCCCGTTTCGCGTCGCCAGGCCCACCAACACCAGCTCGACGCCGACGCCCTCCTGCTCATCACCGCGCCCGGCCAGCGCAGCGTCGCCACCCTCAAGCTCTTCGAATACATCCGCGCCGGCGCGCCCATATTGGCCCTGGCGCACGACAACGCCGCCGCCGCCATCGTCCAGGCAGACGGCCTGGGCGTCACCGCCCCACCCGACGACCCCATCGCCATCGCCGCCGCCCTGCACGACCTCATGCAGCGCTGCCAGGAGGGAGAGCGTTGGCCGGGCTTCGCCGCTGCCCAAGCCCGTTACGATCGGCGTCAACTCACCGCACAATTAGCAACTTTGTTCGATATGTGTTTGTGAGCTACTACGTAGTGCGTATTGCGTATCGACTCGGCACACCATAGCTATTGATCGCTAGGTTGATTTGTTATGAAGCTCGTAAAACGTGAAGCGTGAAACGTGAGAAAACGTCGGCAATTTTCACGCATCACGCATCACGTATCACGTTTCAGATCTGAGCATAATTTCTTTGGCTAGCCATCTATAATAACCAATAACCAAAACCAACATGCCGCAAAATCTCTCCCCAAACGATATTGGCAGCCCAGAATACTACGATCTCCTGCGCGCCGAGGCTGATTTCTGGGGAAGAGTCAGCACTGGCAGCGTTGATAGCTCGGTTGCTGTCTGGCGCAATGCCGATCTGGCGCAGGTCATCAGCGGCGATTTGCACGCTCGCGCCCTCGATCTGGTAGCGGCGCGGGGCAAGCGCGTACTCGATCTGGGTTGTTCCAGCGGCACGTTAGCGCTCCCCCTGGCCCAGCGCGGGTGCGTTGTCGATGGAGTCGATATCTCCTTCGTACGCGTTCAGGGGGGCGCGCAGCAAGTCGCCGCCATGCGCGCAGCAGACGAACACGGATCGGGTGATGTGCGCTTCTTCGTCAGCGACCTCAATCGGCTGGGCCTGGCCCCGGAGACCTACGATGTGGTGTTAGCCGCAGCGGTGCTGCATCACGTGCTGGATCTAGATGATCTCATTGCGGTGATCTACCGGGCGCTTAAGCCAGGAGGTACACTCATCTGCCTGGATCACATGGAATCCTCCCGGGCCGGCCTGTTCCTACGCTATCTCCTGCTCTTCTTGTTACCGACCGAAGTGCGCTACTGGCGCAAACCATTGCATCTTTTCAACCGTGTCATGGCGCGCGTTTATCGTCGTTGGCGGTCCGCTCGTCCTGCGCCCGCGGCCTTCACCCTGCCCGAACGCTCGCCCTTCGAGGATATCAGTGGTTCTCAAGCTATCGCTCTCATCCGTGACCACTTTATCGTCGAAACCTACCAAACCCATCTCGCCTTCGCCGATATCGTCGCTGGCCATCTCCGCCTTGGTTCAGAAGCGCGCGAGGTGCGCATGGCCCGCTGGCTACGGCGCTGCGATGATTGGTTGATCCGGCGCCGGTGGCTGCGTGGAAACATGTACTACCTCGTGGCGCACAAACCCTGACAAACAGCCATGATGCTCTCCATCATCATCGTCAGCTGGAATGTACGCGATCTCCTCCGCGCCTGCCTCGCGTCCCTCCCGGCAGCCCTCCCACCTCCCGACGCCTCCCAGCCCCTCACGTTTCACGCTTCACGCTTCACGTTTCACGAAACCATCGTCATCGACAACGCCTCGGCTGATGACAGCGCCGACATGGTCGCGCGCGACTTCCCCGACGTGCGCCTCATCCGCAACACCGCCAACCTCGGCTTCGGGCGGGCCAACAACCAGGGCATCGCCCTCGCCCAGGGCCGCTACCTCCTCCTGCTCAATAGCGACACTATCCTCCCGCCCGGCGCTCTTGTCCTCCTGCTGGACTTCATGGAGACGCATCCCCAGGCCGGCGCCTGCTCCCCCCGCCTGCTCCTGCCCGATGGCCGGCCCCAACCCTACGCCTTCGGCAACGACCCCAGCCTGGGCTACCTCCTGCGCCGGGGCATCAACCGGTTGGTCTTCCGTCGCCCCTTGCACGACTGGGCGACCGCTATCTCCCAACCGGTGGACTGGATCTCCGGCGCCTGCCTGCTCCTCCGTCGCGATGCCTTGCAGCAGGTGGGTGGCTTCGACGAAGCCTTCTTCATGTACTTCGAGGACGTCGACCTCTGTCTGCGGCTGCGGCAGGCTGGATGGCAAGTCTGGCATCATCCGGCCGTGGGGATCACGCACCTGGGCGGGCAGAGCTTGAAACAAAATCCAGCCGCCCAGGCCGCCTATCAGCAGAGCCTGCGTCACTTCTACTGCAAGCACTACAGTCGCTCGTCGCAGTTGTTGCTGGCGGGCGCACTGGCAGCCTACAACGCCCTCAACTCGCGCTAGCCGATGCCCCGCTACCTCCTCGACGCCCGCACCATCCAAGACCACTTCCCCGGCATCGGGCGCTACCTCTACAACCTCCTCGACGCCCTGGCCCCGCAAATCGACGGCGAGATTGTCGTGATCGTCAACCGCGCGCTGCGCAACACCCGTTTCGACCTCGACGCCCTGACTCGCCACCCCAACCTCCGCCTGCATCCCACCGACATCCCCACCTTCCACTGGCGCGAACAGATCGACCTCCCCCGCCTCATGCGCTCACTCCGACCCGATGTCGTGCACCTGCCCTACAACGTTCGACCCTATCGCTTGAGCCTCCCCAACATCCTCACCCTCTTCGACGCCATCCCTCGTCGCTACCCTGCCTACTTCCCCCTGCGCACGCGCTGGACCGTCGAAATCCTCCAACGCCTGGCCATTCGCAGCGCCGACGCCTTCGTCGCCATCTCGCAAGCCACCGCACAGGACTTCCAGACCCTCTACCACATCCCCGCCAGCCGCATCACCATCACCCCCCTCGCTGCCGACCCCATCTTCCGCCCCCAGCCGCCGGAGATCATCGCCGCCCTGCGCCAGCGCCTCGACCTCCCCGACCACTACCTTCTCTACGTCGGCTCCAACAAACCCCACAAAAACCTCCATCGCCTGCTCGACGCCTGGTCACAAGTCCAGAGATCAGAGGCCAGAGATCAGAGGTCGGCGCACTCAGCGCCAAATCTGCAACCTGCAATCCGCAATCCGCAATTACTCATCGCCACCTCCTGGGACCCCGCCTCCCCCGACCCCACACAGCGCGTCCAAGAACTCGGCCTGAGCAACACCGTCCGCTTCCTCCCCAACTTCCCCTCCGCCGACCTCCCCGCCCTCTACGCTGGCGCCGACCTTTTCGTCTTCCCCAGCCTCTACGAAGGCTTCGGCCTGCCCGTCATCGAAGCCATGGCCTGCGGGGCGCCCGTGGCGTGCAGCAACACCTCCAGCCTGCCCGAAGTCGCTGGCGACGCCGCCCTCCTCTTCGACCCCACCGACGTCGGCGCCCTCGCCGCCGCCCTCAGCCGCGCCTTGAACGACGCCGCCCTGCGCGACGACCTGCGCCAGCGCGGCCTCGCCCAAGCCGCCCGCTTCTCCTGGGAACGCACCGCGCAGGCCACTTTGAGCGCGTATCGTAATGAAGTAATTAGTTATCGGTAATTGGTAATTGGTTAGCGGTTATTATGCGCCAATAACCAATAACCAATAACCAATAACCGCTAACTAATAACCAACCATGCAAATCCTCCACATCTACAAAGACTACCACCCCGTGCTCGGCGGCATCGAAAACCACCTGCGCTGGTTGGCGCGCGCCCAAGCCGAACGCGGACATGATGTCACGGTGCTGGTCACGAACCCGACGGGGCTGCGCACCAGCGCGCGGGTGGAGGAAAACGTTCGAGTCATACGCGCGGGACGGTTGCTCACGGTCGCCTCCACCCCCCTCAGCCTCGCCCTCCCCTGGCAACTGTGGCGACAACGACCCGACATCGTCCACCTCCACTTCCCCTACCCGCTCGGTGAACTCAGTCAGTGGGTCTTGCACAAAGGCCGGGCAACCGTGATGACCTATCACAGCGATGTCATCCGCCAGGCCGGCATCCTGCGACTCTATAACCCCCTGCTGCGACGCATCCTGCGCAACATCGACCGCATCCTCCCCACCAGCGAACCCTACATCCAAAGCTCGCCCTATCTACGCCCCCTGGCCGACCGTTGCACCGTCATCCCCCTCGGCATCGACATCGATCACTTCGCCACCCCTCGCCCCCACCAGGTCGCCACCATCCGCACTCGCCACCCCGGCCCCCTTCTCCTCTTCGTCGGGCGCCTGCGCTACTACAAGGGCCTCACCTATTTGATCGAGGCCATGCGCCAGATGGCAGCCACCCTGCTCATCATCGGCAATGGCCCCCAAGCCGCGGCCCTGCACGACCAGGTCGCCCAATCCGGCCTCTCCGACCGCGTTCATTTTTTGGGCGACATCAGCGATGATGATCTCCCCGCCTACTACCAGGCCGCCGACCTCTTCGTCCTCCCCTCCAGCCAACGCAGCGAAGCCTACGGCATTGCCTTGCTCGAAGCCATGGCCGCCGGCGCCGCTGTCATCTCCACCGAACTTGGCACCGGCACCTCCTGGCTCAACCAGCACGGCCTCACTGGCCTTGTCGTCCCCCCGCGCGACCCTGCCGCCCTGGCCGGCGCCATCCGTGACCTCCTGGCTGACGACGCCCGCCGTCGCCAGCTGGCTGCCAACGCCCAGACCCGCGCCCGTAACGAATTCAGCCTCCACCTCCAGATCGATCGCATCCTTGCTCTCTATCACGAAGTCATGACCTCCACGCCCTGACATCATGACTTTGCCCCACACCCACGCCTGCGGTAAGATCACTCGATCTTGTTCCCTGACACCGCGCTGTACTCAGCGCCGTCACCTTGCCACCGCGCTGTACTCAGCGCCGTCACCTCATGCCCTCCCACCTCCAAAAAATCTGCGACGCCGTGATCGAGGCCGCCTGGCTGGCCGCCCTGATCGTCGCTCCCCTCTTCTTCGACGTCTACTCCCAGCGCGTCTTCGAGCCAGACAAGATCAGCCTGGTGCGATCATTGGCCTTGATCGCCCTCGTCGCCTGGGTCGTCAAAAAAATCGAGACTTGGCGACAAGGGCGGGCGAGCGAGGACGGGCGGGCGGCAGCGACCGCTGAATCGCCCTTGTGGCGCAAACCACTGGTCTTGCCTGTACTGTTATTGGCGGCGGCCTATCTCCTCAGCACTGCCCTCTCGGTGGTTCCGCGCACCAGCTTCTGGGGATCGTACCAGCGCCTGCAAGGCACCTTCAGCATGTATAGCTACATGGCGCTATTCCTGGTGGCGTTGGACACCCTGCGCACTCGCAGCCAATGGCAGCGCCTGCAATACACCATCATCCTCACCAGCGTCCCCATCGCCCTCTACGCCATCCTCCAGCGCGCCCAACTCGATCCCCTGCCCTGGGGCGGCGACACCTTCGAGCGCGTGGCCGGCAACATGGGCAACGCTATCTTCGTCGCTGCCTATTTGATCATGACGGCGCCCCTGACGCTCGAACGTCTGATCAGCGCCAGCCAGCGCATGTTGCTCGACAAAGAAGGGAACACCACCGACGCCCTGACCGCCGGAGCCATGTTCTTCGTCCTCGTGATCCAACTCGTCGCCATCATCCTGACCCAGAGCCGCGGCCCCTGGCTGGGCCTGGCCGCGGGCGGCTACGTCTTCATCTTGTTGGGGCTGACAAGCTTACGACAACATACGGCCGACAGAGGCCGGCTGAGCGTAAAGGATATCGCCAGCGGCATTGCCATGGGCCTGGTCGGCTGGGGACTGGTGGGCGCCGGGCTATTTGCTCTGCTCAGATTGCCGCGCCTGCCGGGCCTGCTGGTCATGCTATTGGCTTTGTTGGGCGCGCTGGCGCTGTATCTGGTTCCTCTCTTCCGGCGTCGCGGCTGGCGCTGGTTGTGGCTGAGCGTGATCACACAAGGCCTCGTGGCCGTCATCCTCCTCGGCGTGATCACCCTTCCCGGCGCCTCGCTCAACACCGCTTTCAAACAAATCCCTTATGTCGGACGTCTGGCCCAACTGCGCGAAGTCGAGAGCGGCACGGGCCTCGTGCGCGTGCTCATCTGGAAAGGCGTCGTGGACATGATGAAGCCGCACGCCCCACTGACCTTCCCCGATGGCCGCCCTGACGCCCTCAATCCGGTGCGCCAGATCATCGGCTACGGCCCTGAAGCGATGTGGGTCGCCTTCAACCGCTTCTACCGACCCGAACTGGGTGGGCTGGAAGCGCGCAACGCCTCGCCCGACCGCTCCCACAACGAAACCTTCGACAGCCTGGTCACCACCGGCGTCATTGGCTTCCTGGCCTACATCCTGCTCTTTGCCAGCGTATTCTTCTTCGCCTTACGCTGGTTGGGATTGGTACACAGCCGGAGAGACAGCGCTGTCTTCGTTTTCCTCGGCATCCTCGGCGCCATCCTCGGCGTCCTCTTCCCCATCCTGGCCGGCGTCCCACACTATGCCGGCGTTGGCGTAGCCATTGGCTTCATGGCAGGCGTCCTTCTCTACATCACCTACGCCGCCGCCAAAGGCAGCGGCGCCGAGACACGCAGCGAGACCCACATTCTCGACCGCCGCCAACTCCTCATCATCGCTCTGCTCGCCACCGTCGTCGCCCATTTCGTCGAAATCCACCTGGGTATCGCCATCGCCGCCACCCGCACCTACTTCTACGTTCTCATCGCCGCCCTCGTCGCCATTGGCTTGGGCCAACTACCGATAGCGACCCCAGCAACAGAGGCCGCCCCCACCATCATCCCAGCCGCCAGCTCGACCAGAGCCGCCTCGAGCAAACGCCGCCCCGCTCGCCCCTCCCCCGCGCCCCCTGCACCTGCGATCAAGGCCGCCCCGTCCCTCTGGCGTCAACTGCTCCCCTACACCTTCATCGTCGCCCTCATCTTCCTCATCCTCGACTGGGACTTCGTCTCCAACCAACTCGGTCGTCAAGGCATCTTCACCGTTTTCCTCCAATCCTGGCTCACCCACCTCCGCGAAGGCGCCCTCGTTCCTGGCGCCGGCGTCCTGTGGATCATCCTCTTCACCCTGATCGTGGGCCTGATCATAGGCATAGGTGAGACGACTGGCGCTCGCGTCAGCTTGGGCGCCCCGTCCCTCCCGTCTGCCTCCAAAATCAACAGCCTCCTCACCGCCAGCCTGATCTACCTCGGCGTCACCCTCGGCGTCTGGCTACTCTACGGCCTCTACCAGGCCCAGCGCATCCTCCCCCTCCCCGACTCCTGGGCGTTGGAAGCCAAAGCCGGCTACGTAGCCGGACACATCACCGCCTTCTATCTCTGGTTGGCCCTGCTTCTAGTCATCCTGGTCGCCATCCTCTACTCGCTCGACCTCGCCTCCCCCAACCGCTGGAGTCGCCAACCCCTGCTCGCGGGCGCCGCCGCCTTCATTTTGGGAGCAACCGCCCTCTACATCATCAGCATCAACATCAACCTCGTGCGCGCCGATATCTACTTCAAGCTCGGTCAAAACACCGACAGCCGCCGTGAATGGCGCACCTCCCTCTTCTTCTATGATTTGACCAGCGCTGTCGCCCCTCGCGAAGACTACTACCAACTCTTCCGCGGCCGCGCCCTCCTCGAAAGCGCCCGCGCCGCCACTACCGCAGCCGAACAAAACGCCCTCCTCACCCGCGCCGAACAAGTCCTCCTCAACGCCCGCGACCTCAACCCCCTGAACACCGACCACAGCGCCAACCTCGCCCGCTACTACGCCACCCGCGCCGCCGCCACCTCCGACCCCGCCCAGCGCACAGCCAACCTCCAGCGCGCCTCCGACTACTACCGCCAGGCCACCACCCTCAGCCCCAACACCGCCCACCTGCAAAACGAATGGGGAACCGCCCTCATGCAACTGGGCGAGATCGACCAGGCGCGCATCCGCTTTGCCCGCTCACTCGAACTCGACAAACGCTTCGTCGACACCTACCTCCGCCTGGCCCAACTCGAATCACAGCAAAAAAACTGGGAAGCCGTCCTCGCCAACTACAACCAGGCCGCCAAGCTCGCCCCCCGCGACGTCCGTGGCCTCAGCGGACGCGCCTTTGCTCTCGCACAACTCGGCCGCGCCGACGAAGCCATCGCCGCCAACCTCGAAGCCCTCGCTGTGGCCCCTGGCGACATCAGCACCCTGCAAAACCTGGCCCTCCTCTACCAACAGCAAGGCCAACTCCAACAAGCACTGAGATACGCCCGGCAAGCCCGCGATCTGGCTGCCCCCGAACAGCAACCCGCCCTCGACGCCCTCATCCAGCAACTGCAAAACAGCGCTGGCCAACCCTGAGCCTACCCCGTGCTCGAACAAATCATGCTCATCTTCGGCGCCGCCCTTGCCTTCGCCCTCGGCGCCACCCCCCTGGCTCGGCGACTCGCCTTCCACACCAACATGGTCGACCAGCCCGGCGGACGCAAAGCCCACGCCGCGCCCACCCCTCTCTTGGGCGGCGTGGCCATCTACGCCGCCGTCATCGTCGCCCTCCTCCTCTTCGGCGACCACTTCTACGTCAACCAGGTCGCGGGCATCGTCATCGGCGCCACCCTCATCTCCACCCTCGGCTTCTGGGACGACCGCGTTAGCCTGCCCCCCTGGGCCAAACTCATCGGCCAAACCATCCCTGTCGTCGTCCTCGTCATCTCCGGCATCCGCATCTCCCTCTTCCCCAACCTCGCCCTCAACATCGCCGCCACCTTCGTCTGGGTGCTCTTCATCACCAACGCCGTCAACTTCCTCGACAACATGGATGGCCTCTCCGCCGGCATCGCCGCCGTCGCCAGCGCCTTCCTCGTCCTCCTCGCCTCCCTGTCGGGCCAATACCTGGTCGGCAGCCTTGCCGCCGCCCTATTGGGCGCCTGCCTGGGCTTCCTCGCCTACAACTTCAACCCCGCCAGCATCTTCATGGGCGACACCGGCAGCCTCTTCCTCGGCTTCCTCCTCGCTGCCGTCGCCATCAAACTACGCTTCCCCGCCAACATCACTGCCGTCACCTGGATGATACCCCCCCTCGTCCTCGGCGTCCCCATCCTCGACACCTCCCTCGTCATCATCTCCCGCCTCCGTCGCGGCCTCAACCCCCTCACCACCCCAGGCAAAGACCACCTCTCCCACCGCCTCGTCTACCTCGGCTTCACCCGCCGCGAAACCGTGCTGACCCTCTACCTCATCGGCGGCGCCTTCGGTATACTCGCAGTCTTCATCACCCAGGCCACCCCCCTCGAAGGCGCCACCATCGCCATCGCCGTCGTCATCGCCTGCCTGGCCGCCATCTGGCGACTCGAACGCGTCTCCCTCCCTTCCTGACCCCCCACCCCCGCGCTTTACACCGTACGCCCCAGCCACCACCAAACCCACTCACCACCCTTCCAGAGCACAACCTTGAACCACTCTCGCACCTTCACCTTCGCCCTCCTCCTCGCCCTCGCCTTGCTCCTCGCTGCCTGTGGCGGCATTCCCAGCCAACAAGCCACACCCGCCCCCGCTGCCCCCACAGCCGCGCCCGCCAGCGACGCTATCTCCACACCAGCACCCTCGCCGACCGCACCACCCGCCGACGAACACGCGGAAACTATCAAATCCTGGTCCGCCCCCCCGCCCCTCACCATCGACCCCAGCAAAACCTACCTGGCCACCTTCAAGACCGCCAAAGGCGACATCACCGCCGAACTCTACGCCGACAAAGCCCCCAACACCGTCAACAACTTCATCTTCCTGGCCAAACAAGGCTTCTACGACAACACCACCTTCCATCGCGTCCTCGCCGATTTCATGGCCCAGGGCGGCGATCCCACCGGCAGCGGCATGGGCGGCCCTGGCTACACCTTCGCCGACGAAATCGACCCCTTCCTCAACTTCGACCGCGCCGGCCTCCTGGCCATGGCCAACAGCGGCCCCAACACCAACGGCAGCCAATTCTTCATCACCTTCGCCCCCACCCCCTGGCTGAACAGCAAACACACCATCTTCGGCGAAATCGTCAAGGGCGCCGAGGTTCTGGACAAGCTGACCCGCCGTGACCCCGAACAAAACACCACCACCCCCGGCGACACCCTCCTCACCATCGAGATCAGCGAAGCCGCCACCTCCCAGCGCCCCACCCCCACCCCCACCCCCACCCCCTTCGCCCCCGACCCCACCGCCGACGATCACTTCATGGCCTCACTCGCACCTGATCAGCGCGTCGGCTACTGGAACTCGGCCCCCGCCTCCGCCCTCGAAACCGGCCAAATCTACCAGGCCACCTTCCGCACGACCGTGGGCGACATCGTCGTCGAGTTGATGCCCGACCGAGCGCCCCAGGCCGTCAACAACTTCATCGCCCTCGCCCGCGCCGGCTACTACGACGGCACCCACTTCTTCCAGGTCATCCCCGACCTTGTCGCTGTCGGCGGCGATCCCCTGGACAACGGCAGCGGCAGCCCCGGCTACACCATCCCCGATGAGCTGACCACCAACATCTTCAACGACGCCGGCTGGCTGGGCGCGGCCCAACCCTCTCCCGACAGCAACAACGGCCAATTCTTCTTCACACTCGGCCCCGCTGGCTGGCTGGCCGAACGCTTCACGCCTTTGGGACGCGTCGTCAAAGGCGCCGAATACCTGAAGAAATTCGAGATGCGCGACCCCGAACAGGCCACCGAATCGAAAGGAACCCTCCTCCAGCGCGTGGACATCACCACCGTCGAAGCCTCACAGATGCCCACCCCCACCGCCACCCCCACCCCCTTCGCCCCCACCCTCCCCCCCGCCAGCGAGCGACCCCTCGACAAAGTGCCGGTGGAACAACGCAACAGTTACTACAACACCGCGCCGAAGCTCCTGATCGACCCCAAGAAAGACTACATCGCCATCCTCCGCACCGAACTTGGCGACATCACCGTCGATCTCTTCGAGAAAGATACGCCGATGACGGTCAACAACTTCGTCCTCCTCGCCCTCAACGGCTTCTACGACGGCCTCACCTTCCATCGCGTGCTCGAAAACTTCATGGCCCAGAGCGGCGACCCCACCGGCATCGGCACAGGCGGCCCTGGCTACAACTTCGCCGACGAATTCGTCCCCACCCTGCGCCACGACCGCCCCGGCACCCTCAGCATGGCCAACCGCGGCCCCGACACCAACGGCAGCCAATTCTTCCTCACCTTCGAAGCCACCTCCTGGCTGGACGACAAACACACCCTCTTCGGCATCGTCACCGATGGCATGGACGTACTCAAGCAAATCAAACTGCGCGACCCTGCCGACGCCACCGAACCCGGCACGAAGATCAACCGCATCGACATCGAGACGAAATAACATCATCTCGGATTTCGGATTGCGAATTTCCAAATTCGCAATTCACAATTCGCAATTCACACTCCCTCCCATGGCCCGCTACACCCACCCCCCCACCTTCCAGCTCGACCTCAAGAAAACCTACACTGCCACCATCCGCACCAACAAGGGCGACATGACACTGGCGCTGCACGCCGCCAAAGCACCGACGACAGTCAACAACTTCGTCTTCCTCGCCCGCGAAGGCTTCTACGACGGCATCACCTTCCATCGCGTGATCGACGACTTCATGATCCAGGGCGGCGACCCCACCGGCACCGGCAGCGGCGACCCTGGTTACAGATTCCGCGACGAATTCGACCCCAGCCTGAAACACGACGGCCCCGGCGTTCTCAGCATGGCCAACGCCGGCCCTGGCACCAACGGCAGCCAATTCTTCATCACCCATGTCCCCACCCCCTGGCTGGACGGCAAACACAGCGTCTTTGGCCGCCTGACCGCCGGCGCAGATGTCCTCTTCGCCATCGAGCAGGGAGACATGATCGAGACCATCGTCATCGATGAGTCCTGAGCCTGGACTACAGCAAGACCGCCCTCGACAACGGCGCCTGGCGACGAGAACGTCACTGCTCTTACGCATCGGCGCCGTTGTTGTTATGCTTGCTATTTCCGCCCTCATCCTGCTGAACGCCAACCGCGTGCGCGAACTCGGGCGCTTCGGCTACCTCGGCGTCTTCCTCATCAGCCTGGCCGCCAACGCCACCATAATTCTGCCAGCGCCGGGCTGGATGATCTCGATGGCCGCGGCCACCGCACTCAACCCATTGGGCGTCGCCCTGGCTGCGGGCGCGGGCGAAACCTTGGGCGAGACAACGGGCTATCTGGCGGGCGCCAGCGGCCGCGCCATCATCGAGCACCGCCAACGCTACGACTGGCTATCTGGGCTGGTGCAACACTACGGCCTCCCCTTCATCACCCTGCTTGCCTTCATCCCCAACCCCCTCTTTGACCTGGCCGGCATCATCGCTGGCGCGCTGTGCATCCGTCTGCGCTATTTCCTCCTGGCCGTCTGGATCGGCAAAATGGTGCGCGCGTTGTTGCTGGCTTATGGCGGCTACGGCTTACTGGTGCGCTGGTTGCATTGGTGAAAATAAGGGGCGAGAGCGCCTCGACCTTTGTCCTGGATGGTGGCGCAAATACTTGAAATGCACCCAGAATCGAGTGCGAATTTGCGTTTTGACTAGAAGACGCGACAATGAAGTCGCCCATTGCGCTTAGCCGTCAGAAAGTGACTCCCCCGTTCTCGGCGAAAACACTGGCGCCGACCTGCTGCGTCGCTCCCCTGACGTTTCCTTCTTTTTCTCACGGAAGCAGCTATGCCCGCACAAAATCCTCCTCCCCCCACGAACAATACTGATGAGAACGCTGGACAAGCGCCCTACGAAAAGCCAGCCATCATCCATCGCGGCCATCTCAAGCAATTCACCGGCTCTCCGCGGTCAATCATTCCTGATGACCCCTTGAATATCCTCAATCTTTGGGGTTGACCCTGTGAGCCACTTATGGCGCGATGGGCTGGTCGCGGGTTGCCGCCCCCAGCGCTTTAGAAGGAGAATCGATATGCACATTCTACACAGGCGAGTGTTTGCGAAGCATCTCTTTTTCAAAGTAGGCATTGCCCTCCTACTCATCCTGGTTTTGGCCGCGGTGACCTTTGCTGAAGCCACTATCACCGTCACAGGCCCTACCTGGAACAACCCCGGCTACACCTGGACAGTCAGTGTAACAGCCATGAGTAATCCAGACAAGTTAGTCTGCCTTACCATCAACGGCGCCGCGACGCCATGCGCTTGTAATAGCCCGGCCTGTGATGCCACCACCGGCTTGGGTACATGGGTCTGCACACAAGCCACCAATGTGCCCAACGGCACCTGGAATATCGATTCCTGGACCGCAGGCGGCGGCAGTAGCTGTGGCGGTGATAAGAATGCGACTGGGGAGAAAAGTGGTAGTTTTGGCCCCAACGCCATCACCCTCGCTCGCTTCCAGGCCGCTCGTTTGGGCCAGGCATCCTCGCCCTTGCTCCTCCCGGCCGTGGCGCTGGGCCTGGCCGCGTTGCTGGGGGCGGCGGTCGTCGTGCGTCGCCGGCTTTGACATCCACCCCCCATTCCCCTACAATCCAACCATTCACATACCTCCAACGACCATGATCCGGAGGAGTAGGAAGGGGCGAGGTCTCCTCGCCCAACAGTCGCCAGAGAAGCGGAGCCATCGGCTGCAAGCCCCGCCCGACCAGCCCTTCCGAACGTCGCCGGTGAGTCGGTGAGTTGAAAATTGGTTATTAGATATTGGTTATTAGATATTAGTTATTGGTTATTAGTGCTTACCAATAACTAATAACCAATAACCAATAACCAATCACTAAACTCATCCGTTTGCGCTCGTTATCGCGCCAGAGTGGATCGTTTCGCCATATCGGTAACGATCAATCAAGGTGGCACCACGGAGCCTTCCGTCCTTGTGACGCGAAGGCTTTTTTATTGCGGAATTCGGATTGCGAATTTCGGAATGCCGTATCACTACAATCACACTTTACACAAAGACGCAAAGATAACACAAATATTCTCCAGGGCTTTCCGTTTCTCATTTGATGAAGAAAAAAGCGCCGATTGTGTCATGCTGAGCGAAGCGAAGCATCTCGGCTCTCATGGCAGATGGCTTTTTTGGCAACGCGAGAACCTGTTCCTTCACTGCGTTCAGGACAGGCTCTGAACGCAGCGAATGGATGCTTCGCTGGCTTTCAACTGCAACAATTTTGTGTGATCGATCCGCTCAGCATGACATAACCAGGGCCAGGATGCTATGCAACTCAACCTGATTATGAGAACCGGAAAGCCCTGAATATTCTCCATTCCTCATTCTGTTAATCTCATCTATGCAAAAACCAAACTTCGAACAAAACAAAAATTCGTGACCTTCGCGTTATTCGCGGATCAATACATCCTTTCGCCATCCGCAATCCGAAATTGAGATTCCCAACAACACAAAAATTCGTGACCTTCGCGTTATTCGCGGATCAATACATCCTTTCGCCATCCGCA
>JAYRVO010000121.1:0-14023 GCA_041918515.1 Chloroflexota bacterium
CCCAGCGCCCGCAGCAGCGCCTCCATGACTGCCGCACGACTCGACGGCGACAGCGCCGCCGCCAACTGCCCCAGGCTGCTTGCCGCCGCCAGCAGCACACCCCAACCCTTATCGCCCAGCGCCCGCAGCAGCGCCTCCACGACTCCCGCACGACTCGACGGCGACAGCGCCGCCGCCAACTGGACCAGGCTGCTCGCCGCCGCCTCCCGCACATACCACTCATCTTCGCCCAGCGCCCGCTTCAGCGCCTCCACGACTGCCGCATGACTCGACGGCGACAGCGCCGCCGCCAACTGCCCCAGGCTGCTCGCCGCCGCCCGCCGCACACGCCAATCATCATCGCCCAGCGCCCGCAGCAGGACTGCAACCAGTTCGGTCTGCCCGCCAACTAGGGGAGCAGTCGCTGCAATCAAAGCAAGGCCCTCTTCATGGCGACCGGGGTCATACACGAGCTGTACGAAAAGTTGTGCGGCCTCGCTCATGAGATGTGTTTGCAGCGCTTTGCTCACACCCAGTGGTGTGCAGCCAAAATACCCCTGAGCAGTCAGTTCGAATTCGCGTCGCAATGCCCAGGCCGCCCTGCGCTGATTTTGCCATGCAGGTAGCACCCGCGCTGCGATCAAGCGTCGCAGCCGCGGTGCAAGAATGACTAATCGCCCTAATAGCGTCCAAAATACGAGTACTAGGCGCATTTTGGGTTCGAATCGGCTGATAAAACGCTCAGGCCACCCTGGCACTGACGCGGAAATCGAAAATGGCCGCAGTAATCGAGATGGCGGCCGATACAGGTCCAGAATCTGCAGGAGTAAGTTCGAGGCTTTTGTTGCTCCCTCTTCTCCCGAACCCAGATGTCCAATGACCAGCAGATGCACCTCCCGCCACCAGGCTTCATGCAAATGCACCATGACCAGGTCGATATAGTCCGGATCGGGTTGGGCGGCGATGTGGCGTGCGGCCAGATATTCCTGAAAAGTGCGGTGGGCGAATTCCAGACTGCCATCCCCGCGACCTTGCAACAGGCCGCTGCGGTCGCGGATGGCGCTCAGAAAGCGTCGTGCTTCTTGCTGGGGGTCGGCGCCTTGCAAGAGCTGCGGGCGCTGCGCCAGGACCTGCGTCAGTTGCACTATAAATTGATCTTCCGGGGCGGATAGACGCTCGGTTTCGCCATGCAGCCAGTAGGCCAGCGGCGCCAGCAGTTCCAGTTTGGTCTGCCAATCGTAGTGGCCGATCAAACTGCTGTCACGGATGGCTTTGTTCCGCTCCCAGGTGTCCAGTAGCGCTTCGCAGCATTTCAGATAAAGCGCCACGCGGCGGTTGGGCAGCACGCGATTGTTGCGGTAGACGATGGCGATGATGGTGCATAGCAAGGGATTGGTCGCCAACTCTTGTACACGAGCATTGAGCTCTATGGCATCAATCAGCGCCCCCGCCTCCTCACCGCTCTCAGAGCCATAGGAGGCCTCATACCAGTTGTGGATGAACAAGCGCACATCATTAGGCGCAAAGGGCTTGACCTGGCAGGTCTGGAAACTGCCGGCCAGACCCAGGTCGCGATAGCCGTGCGGTCGCGAAGTCACCAGGCAGAGGTTCTCGCCGTAGCGGGCGTCGGACCGCCGAAACAACGCCTCCAAGGCGACGGTCAGATCCTGCCGGGCGGCCAGGTCGGCGATCTCGTCCAGGCCATCGAGCAGGATCAGGCAGATGCCGTTCGCCAACGCCCGTCGAATAAAGTTGGTCATCGTCTCCGGCGACTCGGCGGCGCCCTTGTAACGGGCGTCATGAGCGATGAAGTTGGCGATCTCCTCCGCCAGATCGGGTATTGGTCCCTGTTTGCGCAATTCGGCCAGGCGGTCGCTGAAACGGCGCAACTCGATCAGCACCGGCAGCCGCGGCTGCACGAAGGCCGGGCCAAGGCGGTCGGGCTGCGCCTGGATGTTCTGGGCGAAGGTCAGGGCCAGCCAGCGTGTCAGTGTGGTTTTGCCGCTACCCGGCCCACCTACCACGACCAGCCGCCGGTGCTGCGCCAGCGCCTCGGCCACGGTCTGGGTCACGACCTGCGGTTTGCGTGCTTCCTGCTCCAAGCGCTCGACCTGCGCCCGTAGCTCATCTCGGCGGCGGCGGTCAGTCTTCTGTCCCGCCTGCTCCAATGCAGCCAGTTCTCGTTCCAAGCGGTCACGCTCTTGCCGAGCTTGTGGGTCCAGCCCACCCGCCTGCATCACTTCCGTGTCGAGCTTGACGAAAACGCGTTCCAGCGGCACGTTATGCAGGCCGGGGTCGCGCTCGGGCAGGCCCGTCAACGACAGCCGGTTGTAGTGCTCCAACACCAGGTTGCGGTAATCAACCTCGATGGCGGGAAGGTCAGGGATGATCGGGGACAGGGAGGGGGCAGGCATGGGGCTGTCGATGAAAGGCGGGTCGAATGGATGATAAACCACCTAATCAGCGCCGTCAACCGGCGCGCTTGCCGCCATCGCGCGCTGTGCGTTATGTGTGCATCCCCGCCCGGCGATAAATCGACCGGGCTACGAAACTGCGCCCCGTCAACGGGGCTTAACCCGGCCCCGGCGCGTCAGCGTAGCCCGGTTCACCGGGCGCTGTTTGGTAGCACGAGCCATTTATGGTCGTGCGAGCCTCAGCTACGAAACGCCGCACTCATTACCGGAATCAATGCTTAACCTTCATCATATCCGGGCTATTGAACAACGCGCGCTTGAATCAGGCTTGGTACGGATAGAGGTCCTGATCTTGGCCCGAACCATGGGCTGGCCCCTCGAACTGGAGCAGGTAGGAGTCGAACCGCTCTTCCCGGCCGACTTGGCTGCCGTGCCGGCGGCGTCGCTGAATTCCTGGCTGCGCTTCCCAGCCTGGATGCAGCCTACAGCCAGCGCAGCCAGGCCGCCCAGGCCGAAGGCACGACCTTGCGTTATGTGGCCAACCTGAGCGATGGCAAATGTCAAGTAGGCGTGCAGTCGGCGCCGCTCGATAGCGCTCTCGATCAGCTTCAGGGCACAGACAACTTGATCGCTTTTCAGACAGAGGTCTGTCATACCACCCCGTTGGTGCTACAGGGCCGCGGCGCGGGCGCACACGGCACCGCCGCCGGCGTCTTGGCTGACATTGTGGCGCTGGCGCGGCGCGGGCGTTAGTTGCTTTCAGCCTGCTTCCCCGTCTTTACAGATTCATCAAGATACGAAGTTTGTCTTCCACTTCCAACATCGTGCGTGTAGACACCTTCCCCCACGGTTGGGAACCCAAACGATCTTTCGAGATCGAACGCACCGCATCACACAGAATATAGCTGCGCTCCCTCAGCCCACCCTCTGGCGGCTCAATCGGCACATGCACCGGGATGCCGCGATTCGTTCGGGTGAGAGGTAAAACGAAGACAAGCCCAGCCGGCCCATGGTTGAACAAATCGGATGATACAATCAATACAGGTCGCCGGCCCGTCTGTTCATGACCCCGCGTGGGGTCCAGATCAGCCAACCAGATTTCTCCGCGAGAAGGTTGCATTGCCATCAGTAAGGCATTAGCCCATCAGCAAGCGTAGCATCCCAGGCTTCACGTTCACTTTCGATCTCGTTCCAAACCGGTTCCGATTCGCGCAACCTCGCGTAGGCGGCATTTGTCGCCGTCAATATCCGTTGCCTGCGATACAGTTCGAGTGCTCTCTCGATGATTTGCTGCATCGATGCTCCATCAGCCTCTGCCAGTGCCTGCAATCGATTGCGTGTGTCAAGTGAAATGCGCATCGTTGTCGTTGTAGCGGCCATGATCGAGTTCCTCCAGTAGACAATTGAGTCTACAGTATTTTAGTCAGTCCACCTCACCGAGTCAACCCATGTCTCCCATCCCTGTCGGCATCCTCGGCGCTACCGGCGCCGTCGGCCAACGCTTCCTCAGCCTCCTCGCTCAGCATCCCTGATTCCAGATCACCGACCTGCTTGCCTCATCCCGCTCGGCCGGCAAACGCTATGGCAACGCCGTCAACTGGGTGTTGGATACGCCGCTCCCCAGCCAGATGGCCGGCCTGCCACTCAAGCTCGGCCGTCCGGCCCTGATCGAAGCCCGCGTCCTCTTCTCGGCCCGGCCCACCTACCACGGCCAGCCGTCGGTGCTGCGCCAGCGCCTCGGCCACGGTCTGGGTCACGATCTGCGGCTTGCGTGCTTCCCGCTCCAAGCGCTTGACCTGCGCCCGTAACTCATCTCGGCGGCGGCGGTCAATCTTCTGTCCCGCCTGCTCCAATTCAGCCAGTTCTCGTTCCAAGCGGTCACGCTCTTGCCGAGCTTGTGGGTCCAGGACACCCGCCTGCATCACTTCCGTGTCGAGCTTGACGAAAACGCGTTCCAGCGGCACGTTATGCAGGCCAGGGTCGCGCTCGGGCAGTCCCGTCAATGACAGCCGGTTGTAGTGCTCCAACACCAGGTTGCGATAATCAACCTCGATGGTGGGAAGGTCAGGGAAGGTCGGGGACAGGGAGGGGGCAGGCATGGGGCTGTCGATGAAAGGCGGGATCGAATGGATGATAAACCACCTAATCAGCGCCGTCAACCGGCGCGCTTGCCGCCATCGCGCGCTGTGCGTCATGTGCACCCCCGCCCGGCGATAAATCGACCGCCCGGCGATAAATCGACCGGGCTACGAAACTGCGCCCCGTCAACGGGGC
The DNA here is from genome assembly GCA_041918515.1 of Chloroflexota bacterium. Taxonomy (GTDB): domain Bacteria; phylum Chloroflexota; class Anaerolineae; order J102; family J102; genus SSF26. Next base: position 4,668 of record JAYRVO010000121.1, read on the forward strand.
TTGACCCGGCCCCGGCGCCTCAGCCTAGCCCGGTTCACCGGGCGCTGTTTGGTAGCACGAGCCATTTATGGTCGTGCTACCGCGCGCTGTACGTCATATGCACCCCCGCCCGGCGATAAATCGACCGGGCTAAAAAACTGCGCCCCGTCAACGGGGCTTGACCCGGCGCCGGCGCGTCAGCCTAGCCCGGTTCACCGGGCGCTGTTTCGTAGCACGAGCCATTTATGGTCGTGCGGGCTCCTGCAACAAGACTTCGGCCGCTAGGCCCAGGCCGGAATGCAGGGCGCGGATCATGGCCAGGCTCAGAGGCCGCTTGCGATTGAGCACTTCCGACACCCTGCTGGGGCTGCCCAGGTAGGCCGTAAGGTCTTTGCGGGTCAACCCTTCCTGTTCCATCCGAAACAAAATCGCTTCCACCGGGTCAGGCGGCGCCATGGGGTGGTGTTCCCGTTCGTATTGCTCGACGAGCAACGAGAACAACTCCAGTTCCTCCTCTTCTCTCGACCCTGGCGCAGCGTCCATCAGCTCGGCCACATAGTCGAGAGCGGCCTGATATTCGTTTTCGTTCTTGATGACCTTGGCTTCCATCAGATTTTCTCTGCATCGATGCGATCGTACTCGGCATGGGCGCCGATGAAACGAATGTAGACAACGCCGGTGTTGTAATGAATCTTGACCACCAGGCGGTATTGGTTGCCTTTGATGTTGAAAACAACGCGGTTGCCGGGGAGGATATCGGCGCTGTGATAGCGATCGCGAATATCTTGCGGATTTCGCCACTGCGCATGTTTTGCTTCAGCGTACCAGGCCCTGAGCGCGTCCTCGGCATCACGGTGTTCGACCCAGAATTGGCTAAGTGCACTGACGGCAATGACTCTCATGCAATTACCTCAGGCATAGGGTATTCCCATTTTGGGAAAAAGTCAAGAGGAGCCTCCCCGATCATCCTGCCATCCTCAAATTTGGAATTGTTGCACCCCAAACGCCGCTTGTCGGCCTGGCGCCGCCGTTGTACCATGCGCAGCGATCATGCACCCGCTCTTGCAGAAACTCAGCGGCGGCGACCGTCGCTCCATTGGTCGCGCGGAAGAGGTGGCAGCCGCTGTCTTGGCGGCTCCCGACCTGTTCGGCGTTCTCTTCGCGGGGATGTCCCACAGCGACCCTCTGATCCGAATGCGCGCGGCAGATGCCGTGGAGAAGATCACGGCGGCGCGCCCCGACCTCCTGGCTCCTTACAAGCAGCAACTCATCGACGGAGTGGCGGCCAGCCAGCAACAAGAAGTGCGCTGGCACGTAGCGCAGATGATCTCCCGGCTCGATCTGACGCCCGCCGAACGCCGCCGCGTCGTCGCCCTCCTCGGAGACTATCTGACCGACAAGAGCAGCATCGTCCGCACTTTCTCCATGCAAGCCCTGGCCGATATCGCCCGACAAGACGCCGATCTGCGTCCCGCCATCCTTGCCCGCCTGGAAGAACTGACCCGCACGGGCAGCCCGGCCATGCAAACGCGCGGGCGCAAGCTGTTACTCGAGTTGAGGAAACGATGAAATTCGACGCCGTCCTCCAAGCCGACACCACCCGACAGATTATGGTCGCAGCCAGCGCCGCCGAGGGCTTGGGATTCGATTGTCTGTGGGCTTCCGAAACCAACCACGATCCCTTTTTGCAGCTCGCCCTGGCTGCCGAATACACATCCACCATTCAGCTTGGCACCGCCATTGCCGTAGCCTTTGCCCGCAGCCCCATGCACACCGCCTATGTGGCCTGGGATCTGGCCCGCTACAGCGAAGGGCGCTTCATCTTAGGCCTGGGCACACAGATTCAGGCGCACATCGAGCGGCGCTTCGGCATGCCCTGGGGCCAGCCCGCCGCCCGCTTGCGCGAGTACATCCTGGCCTTGCGCCACATCTGGGACGTGTGGCAGAACCGCGGGCGGCTCAACTTCCGCGGCGAATTCTACAAATTGACACTGATGGCGCCCTTCTTCGACCCCGGCCCCATCGCCCATCCCCACATCCCCATCTACATCGCTGGCGTCAACCGTCTGCTGTGCGAGCTGGCAGGCGAGCTGTGCGATGGCTTCCACGTTCACCCCTTCCACACCTCCGCCTACCTGCGCCAGTGCATCCGGCCATGGGTGCAGGCGGGGGCAGACAAGGCCGGGCGCAGCATCGACCAGGTCGAATTCAGCACAACCGTCTTCGCTGTGGTGGGGGATAGCCAGGAAGAGCAGACAAGAAACAGGGAGGCCGTGCGCCAGCAGATTAGTTTCTACGCTTCGACTCCCTCCTATCGCCCGGTGCTGGAGTTGCACGGTTGGGGCGAAGTGAGTGAGCAATTGGGGCGATTGGCTGTACGTCAACGTTGGCAGGAGATGCCCGCCCTCGTCAGCGATGACATGGTCGATGCTTTCGCCGTGCAGGGCGCGTGGGACAAGATCGGCGCCGCTATCGCCGCGCGTTATCAGGGCTTGCTCGATCGGGTGACGCTCTATCTGCCCTTCGTTCCCGGCGAAGGCGATGCCAGTTGGCGGCGGGCATTGGCAGGGATGGGTATGCGTGGGGCTAAATTTCCCTGAAAACATGACATAGATCAGGGCACGGCCTCGCGAAGCGGTCTAGAATGAGGAAAGCGAGGTATCATCTCAATCATTTGGGGCTAAAGACCTTCGAAAGGTTTCGTGAGCTTTGAAGGTCTGGGCTGTCGCCCCCATTGATTGAGCAGGTACAAAGCGAGTATTGTTTTCACTCGAAGGAGATTCCTCATGTCACGATCACTCATCACCCTGGACGGCAACGAGGCTGCGGCCTACATCGCCCACAAAACCAACGAAGTCATCGCCATCTACCCGATCACGCCGTCCTCGCCGATGGGCGAATGGGCCGACCAGTGGACGGCGGAGGGACAGCCCAACATCTGGGGGACCATTCCGCTGGTGCAGGAGATGCAGTCGGAAGGCGGCGCGGCCGGCGCAGTGCATGGCGCCCTGCAAACCGGCAGCCTCACCACCACCTTCACCGCCAGCCAGGGCCTGCTGCTGATGATCCCCAATATGTTCAAGATCGCGGGCGAGCTGACCAGCGCCGTCTTCCACATCGCCGCCCGCTCATTGGCCGCCCAGGGCCTCTCCATCTTCGGCGACCACAGCGACGTGATGGCCGCCCGCGCCACCGGCTGGGCCATGCTCTTCTCCAACTCGGTGCAGGAGGTGATGGACTTCGCCCTCATCGCCCAGGCTGCCACCCTGCAAGCGCGCGTGCCCTTCCTCCACGTCTTCGATGGCTTCCGCACCTCGCACGAAGTCATGAAAGTCGAGCAACTGACCGAAGATGACATGCGGACGATGATCGACGACGACCTGGTGCGAGCACATCGGGCGCGCGGCCTCTCGCCCGAACGCCCCTTCATCCGCGGCACCGCCCAGAACCCCGATGTCTACTTCCAGGCGCGGGAAACGGTGAACCCCTTCTACCAGGCTGTCCCCGGCATCGTCCAGGCCACGATGGACAAATTCGCGGCGCTGGTGGGGCGACAGTATCATCTCTTCGATTACGTGGGCGCGGCCGACGCCGAGCGCGTGCTCGTGATCATGGGCTCGGGCGCCGAGGCGGTGGAGGAAACGGTCGGGTGGCTCAATGGCCAGGGCGAGAAAGTCGGTTTGGTCAAAGTGCGGCTGTATCGGCCGTTCTCGGTCCAGCACTTCCTGGCCGCCCTGCCGCCTACTGTCCGGGCCATCGCCGTGCTCGACCGCTGCAAAGAACCCGGCTCGGCCGGCGAACCCCTGTATCAGGACATCGTCACCGCCATCAGCGAAGCTCGTTATAGCGCAAACGGCGCTTCGCATTTTCAATCCCAAATCTCCAGTCTCCAATCCCTCCTCGGCGGCCGTTACGGCCTCTCCTCCAAAGAATTCACCCCGGCCATGATCAAGGCCGTGTTCGAGGAATTGGCCAAAGCTCAGCCCAAAAATCATTTCACCGTCGGCATCCATGATGATGTCGGCCACACCAGTCTGGATTTCGACCCGGCCTTCGACATCGAGCCGAAGGACACCGTGCGGGCCATGTTCTGGGGCCTGGGCGCAGATGGCACGGTGGGGGCCAACAAAAACTCGATCAAAATCATCGGCGAGGAGACGTCCAACCACGCCCAGGGTTATTTCGTCTACGATTCCAAAAAATCCGGCGCCCGCACCATCTCGCACCTGCGTTTTGGCCCTCGCCCCATCCATAGCACCTATCTGATCAGCCGCGCCAACTTCATCGCCGTCCACCAGTGGAATTTCCTGGAGCGATACGACGTGCTGGCGAACGCCGAGCCGGGCGCGGTCGTGCTGCTGAATTCGGCCTTCGGCCCCGACGAAGTCTGGGATCAGCTCCCACGCCCGGTGCAAAAACAAATCATCGCCAAGAAGCTGAAACTCTATACCATCGACGCTTACGAAGTGGCGCGGCAGACCGGCATGGGCGTGCGCATCAACACGATCATGCAGACCTGCTTCTTTGCCATCAGCGGCGTGCTGCCCCGCGACGAAGCCATCGCCGAGATCAAACACGCCATCGAGAAGACTTATGGCAAACGCGGGCCGGCGGTGGTGGAGAAAAACTTCGAGGCTGTGGATGCCACCCTGGCCCAGCTTTATGCGGTGCCGACGCCCGACCGCCTGACCAGCACGGCTGTCCTGCCCCCGCCCGTCCCCGCTGCGGCCCCCAAGTTCGTGCAAGAGGTGACGGCGAAGATGATCGCGGGCGAGGGCGACCTGCTGCCCGTCAGCGCCATGCCGGTGGATGGAACCTATCCCACTGCCACCACGCGTTGGGAAAAGCGCAACATCGCTCTCGATGTTCCGGTCTGGGACCCGGATGTATGCATCCAATGCGGCAAGTGCGTGCTCGTCTGCCCGCACGCCGTCATCCGCAGCAAGATCGTCGCGCCCGACGTCCTGACCAATGCCCCGGCCGGCTTCCTCTCCTCGCCTGCGCGCTGGAAGGAGTTGGAGGGACAGAAGTACACCCTGCAAGTGGCGGTCGAGGATTGCACCGGCTGCACCCTGTGTGTGGAAGTCTGCCCGGCCAAGAACAAACAAAAGGTGGGGCGCAAGGCGATCAACATGGCCCCGCAAGCGCCGCTGCGCGAGCAAGGCATCGTGCATTGGGATTACTTCCTGGGCCTGCCCGATTATCCGCGCAGCGATGGCTTGCACTTCAACAATGTCAAGAACGTGCAGTTGCTGACGCCGCTGTTCGAGTTCTCCGGCGCCTGTGCGGGCTGCGGCGAAACGCCCTACGTCAAGCTGGTGAGCCAGCTCTTCGGCGACCGCGCTGTCATCGCCAACGCCACCGGCTGCTCCAGCATCTACGGCGGCAACCTGCCCACCACGCCCTGGTCGGTGAACAAAGACGGTCGCGGCCCCGCCTGGAGCAATTCGCTGTTCGAGGACAACGCCGAATTCGGGCTGGGCATGCGCCTGACCCTGGACAAGCAGAGCGAATACGCCCGCGACCTGGTCAACCGCCTGCGTGATCTCATCGGCGGCGACCTGGCCGACGCCCTCCTGAACGCTGACCAAAGCGACGAGGCGGGCATCAAAGCCCAACGCTCGCGCGTGGCTGGATTGAAGCAGATTTTGGAGATGAAGAGATTAGAGATTAGAGATTCCAATCTCCAATCTCCAATCTCCGATCTCCTCTCCCTCGCCGACGTCCTCGTCAAACGCAATGTCTGGATCATCGGCGGCGACGGCTGGGCCTACGACATCGGCTACGGCGGTCTCGACCATGTGCTGGCGTCGGGGCGCAACGTCAACGTCTTGGTGCTGGACACCGAGGTCTATTCCAACACCGGCGGCCAGGCCTCGAAGGCGACGCCCATGGGCGCGGTGGCCAAGTTCGCTGCTGGCGGCAAGCCCACGCCCAAGAAAGACCTGGGCAAGCTGGCCGCCGATTACGGCTATGTCTACGTGGCGCAGGTGGCCATGGGCGCCAACGACGCCCAGACGGTCAAGGCTTTCATCGAGGCGGAATCCTACGACGGCCCCTCGCTGATCATCGCCTACAGTCACTGCATCGCCCACGGCATCGACATGGCCCGCGGCATGGATCAGCAGAAGCTGGCCGTGCAGACCGGTTACTGGCCGCTCTACCGGCACGATCCGCGCCTGAAGGACGAGGGCAAGAATCCCCTGCAACTCGACTCCAAATCCCCGACCGCGCAGCTGCGCGACTACATCATGAACGAAGCCCGCTATCGTATGCTGTTCCAGAGCAATCCCGAAGCCGCCGAGCGTTTCCTGACTGAATCGCAGAAGGTGGTGATGGAACGCTGGCATGCTTATGAACAGTTGGCGGCTACCACATGAAGACGTGAAGCGTGAAACGTGAACGTCTTTCATACTAAAACTGTACTTGGATGCAACAAAAATAACCACAAAGACACAAAGACACGAAGATAAGAGGATGTGAAGACACGAAGATAAGAAGATGCGAAGACACGAAGATAACACAAAGGTTTCACATCCCTGCATCCCCGCATCCTCGCATCCCCGTATCCTCGCATCCTCGCATCTTCGTGGTAAGTGCATTCACAGTATCAAGCGGACAAAAGCAGATTATTTTCACGCTTCACGCCTCACGTTTCACTCTCTGGAGGTCAACGATGACTGATCTGACAACCACCTATCTCGGCCTGAGCCTGAAGAACCCCATCGTGGCCGCAGCCTCGCCCATCTCCAAGAGCCTGCGCGGGATTCGCGCCCTGGCGGATGCCGGCTGCGGCGCCATCGTCATGTACTCGCTGTTCGAGGAGCAGATCACGGCCGAGAGTCATCAGCTCGACCATTATCTGACCTACGGCACCGAGAGTTTTGGCGAAGCCCTGAACTACTTCCCCGACCTGGGGCATTACAACATCGGGCCGGGCGAATATCTCAAGCTGCTGGCCCAGGCCAAACGCACGGTCGATATCCCCATCATCGGCAGTCTGAACGGCGTCTCGACCGGCGGCTGGATCGACTACGCCCACAAGATCGAGGACGCCGGCGCCGACGCCCTGGAATTGAACATCTACTACATCCCCACCGACCCGGCCATGACCGGCGCCGCCGTGGAAGAGATGTACTTGAACGTGGTGCGCGATGTGCGCCGCACGGTTCGCATCCCCATCGCCGTCAAGCTCAGCCCCTATTTCAGCGCCACGGCCAATATGTGCTATCGCCTGGCTGCGGCCGGGGCGGACGGGCTGGTGTTGTTCAACCGTTTCTACCAGCCCGATCTCGACCTGGAGACGCTGGAGGTTGTGCCCCACCTGGTGCTCAGCAATCCCTACGCCATGCGCGTGCCCCTGCGCTGGATCGCCATCCTCTTTGGCCGTGTGCAGGCTGATTTCGCCCTCACCGGCGGCGTGCGCACCACCGAAGACGCGCTCAAGGGCATCATGGCCGGGGCCAACGTGGTCATGCTCGCTTCCGAACTATTGGAGCACGGCCTGGGCCGGGTGGGAGAGATGCTGGCCGGGATGCAAGGCTGGATGGCCGAGCACGAGTACGAATCGGTGGCGCAGATGCGCGGGAGCATGAGTCAGATCCACTGCGCCGAGCCAGCCGCGTTCGAGCGGGCGAATTATATGAAGATGCTGGGGTCGTGGCGGCCGGATCCGGCGGTGATGCGCGGTTGAGTGAGATGCTTGCGGCGTGAAGACGTGAAACGTGAAGAATATCACCTTTCTTCACGTTTCACGTGATAGCCGTCAATACAAGACGAGCAATGAGAGGTCTGGCCTCTACTTCGCTCTCTCTCAGGTGCAATGCACTGCCACGCGACGAGCGACTGCAAGCCACCGACACTGCGCGTCTACGCCCATTCTTTGAATTTGACGCTCCCGCCAGTGTGTGATAAATTCCTTTCCATTCGCTGTCGACGGCATCGCTCTCCTGTCATCGACGCCCCTCGCCTGTTTTCCTCTCGCCAATGGGAAGGCAGACGAGCACAACGATACACGCCAACCCTCTCGCCCGCGCCATCCGTTGATGCGCGGGCGTTTTTTTTCTGATTGTTAGGAAGCGACAGGACAACCTTCGCTTTCATTTTTCAGTTCCAGGAAGCTATTTATGAACGCACGTCACTTTGTCATTTTGCTTTGTAGCTCGATCTTCGTTCTGCTACTGGTCAGCAGCGCAACCGCAGCACCGGTTGCCCCACTTGACCAATCTGCCGTCACGCTTGACGAAGAATTTCACAGCAGCCCCGTCATGTTCATCGAGAACGTCGGCCAATTCGCCGATGGCGCCCGTTTCCAGGTCTGGGGTGGGCCGGCTGGAACGATGTGGCTGGCCGAAGACGCCATCTGGCTCACGGCCGTCGAAGCTTCGTCCGCTGACGTAGCAGATCCACCAACCGATCCCAGAGCACGTTTCGCTTCTGAACATACCATTTCTGGGGGCGACCTTGCGCCGCGGCATGGCATCAACATCAAACTCTCCTTTGTTGGCGCCAACCCGCACCCGCGCATCGAGACGTTCGACCGTCTGGATACGGTTGTGAGCTACTTCATCGGCAATGAGCCAGACAAGTGGCGGCCGGACGTGCCGGTATGGGGCGGCATGCGCTATGTGGACCTTTACCCTGGCGTGGATCTGGAACTCACGGGCGAGGGCGGGCAGATCGTGCAACGGCTGGCGACCCGACCCGGCGCCGACCTGAGCGCAGTACGGTTGCGGGTGGAAGGCGCCGATGCCGTGGCGGTGGTGGGGGACGCCCTGCGCCTGGCGACGGCTGCAGATGAATTCGTCCTGCCACTCCTGAGAACGGACGGAGTGCAGGTTGAAGGCTCGTTGGTGGAATCGCGCGGCGCCCAAACCTTCGACGTGGCTGCACCGTTTGTCCCGGCGAATTCCAATCGGCAATCGAAAATCGAAAATCCACAATCGCCGATCGACAACCCCGCTGACTTGCTCTACGGCACCTTCCTCGGCGGCAGCAGTGGCGATGGCGGCTCCGGTATTGCCGTGGACGGGGCGGGCAGCGCCTATGTAACAGGCTTTACTAGTTCCAGCAACTTCCCCACCACGCCGGGCGCCTTCGATACGAGCTACAATGGCGGCGATGCCTTCAGCGGCGATGCCTTCGCCGTCAAACTGAATCCGGCCGGCAGCGGGCTGGTCTATGCCACCTTCCTGGGCGGCGGCGGTGGCGATAGCGGCTCCGGTATTGCCGTGGATGGAGCAGGCAGCGCCTATGTAACGGGCGAGGCCAGGTCCAGCAACTTCCCCACCACGCCGGGCGCCTTCGACACGAGCTACAATGGCGGCGATGCCTTCAGCGGCGATGCCTTCGCCGTCAAACTGAACCCGGCCGGCAGC
>JAYRVO010000122.1:0-41774 GCA_041918515.1 Chloroflexota bacterium
CCCGGCCTTCTTCGCCTTCTCGATCACTGCCGGGCCGATCTTGGTGTCGGGCACCACGAGGATGATGCCGCTGATGCCCTTGCCGATGTACGTGTCCATGGCCGTCATCGCCAGGTTCGAGTCGAACTGCAAGTCCTGATTGAAGAACTCGACCCCTAGCTCGTCCGCCTTGGCCTTCGCCCCGGCTACTTCGTCCACAAACCACGGGTTGTCGCCCATCTTGTTCAGGTAGGCGATGCTGACTTTGCCGGGTTTGGTTTCAGGTTTGGCTGCGGGCTCGGCAGGAGCGGCGGTGGGGGCGACGGTTGGCGCCGCCGGGGCCGCAGTGGGGGCGGCGCCGCCACAGGCCGCCAAAACGAGCATCGCCGCCAACAAAAGGACAGCGAGCAAAGCAAATTTATGACGATTCATTTTGTTCCTCCAGATTGAGCGATACACACCTGTCAGGTCTGCAAGACCTGACAGGTGTGTGCTGATGTGACTTACTGATGGTAGAAGAACTTGGCGTTGTCCTTGTTGATCACGATCACACCGGTGTCCACCGATTCGGGCATGGGCACGATGCCAGCGGCCTTGTTGTCGGGCACGACGGGCACAGGCGCATGGTTGAGGTAGTACATGAGCTTGGTGCCCAGGTAGGACATCAAGGCCGTCTTCTGCGCCACCGAGGCGTCGATAGTGCCATCTTCGATGAACTTGAGGGTGCCGTCGTCGCGATCCATGGAGATGATCTTGAGCTTGCCTTTCAGACCCAACTCGTTCGAAGCCGTAGCCGCACCAACGCCGCCGGCAGCTTCCACGCAACCCACGCCCGCCAGATCAGGCTCGCGCTGCAAGAGGGCCTTGAGGGCGTCGGCGGCAATGGCAGAATCGGATTGGTCATCGATCACTTGCACCAGCTCGACATCGGGGAAGTTCTCGGCCAGTTCATCCTTGTAGCCCTGGATACGCTCCTCCAGGTTGCTCTGTCCGACCTTGGTGAGGATGGCCACCTTGCCTTTGCCGCCGATGGACTCGGCCAGCAGCTTGCCGCCCACGCGCCCAGCGTTATAGTTGCCGGTGCCGAGGAAGGTCAGGCGCTTGGAGCCATAGACTTCGGCGTCGAGAGTGACGACGGGGATGCCGGCGTCGATGGCCTTGTCGATGGAAGGCTTGAGGGCCGGGTCGAAGCCGACGACGAGGATGCCGGCGGGCTTCTCGGCGATGGTCTGTTCGAAGGTGTTGATCATGGCTGTCATGTCGTAGTCCACCGGACCCACGAACTTGGTCTTGACGCCCAATTCCTTGCCAGCGAATTCCAGGCCCAGGCGATGGTCGATGAAGTATGGCAGGTTGATCAGCGCCAGCACTTCGACGTAGGTTTCGTCGGCAGCAGGCGGGGTGACTTCGATCTTGCTGAAGTCGTATGGATCCTGGGCATGGTAGAAGTACTTGGCGTTGTCGGCGTTGATCACGACCACACCAGTGTCCACACTCTCGGGCATGGGCACGACGCCCGCAGCCTTGTTGTCGGCCACAATGGGCACGGGATTGTTGTGCAGCCCGTGCATGAGCATGGTGCCGACGAAGGTCATCATCGCGCTTTGCTGCGCCACCGAAGCGTGGATGGTGCCATCTTCGATGAATTGCAGCGTGCCGTCGTCGCGATCCATGGAGACGATCACCAGCTTGCCTTTCAGACCCAGCTCATTGGACGCTGTGGCGGCGCCGACGCCACCAGCCGCTTCCACGCAGCCCACGCCAGCCAGGTCAGGCTCGCGCTGCAAGACAGCTTTCAAACCGTCCGCCGCCTTGGCCGAATCAGATTGGTCGTCGATCACCTGCACCAATTCGATGTCGGGGTAGTTCTCGGCAAACTCGTCCTTGTAACCCTGGATGCGCTCCTCCAGGTTGCTTTGCCCGACCTTGGTCAGCAGCGCCACCTTGCCCTTGCCGCCGATGGCTTCGGCCAAAAGTTGACCGCCCACGCGCCCGGCATTGTAGTTGCCGGTGCCCAGGAAGGTCAGACGCTTGGAGCCATAGACCTCAGCATCGAGGGTGACGACGGGGATGCCAGCATCCACAGCGGCGTCGATCGAGGGCTTGAGGGCCGGGTCGAAGCCGACGATGTTGATGCCCTGCGGGTTGGTGGCGATGGCCTGTTCCATGGTGTTGACCATGGCGGTCATGTCATAGTCCACCGGGCCGACGTGCGGTGCATTGACGCCGAGTGCCTTGCCCGCAAAGTACAGGCCGACCTGATGGTCGATGAAGTACGGCAGGTTGATCAAGGCGTTGACTTCGTAGTAGGTCTGCTTTTCGGCAGCCGGTTGCTCGGCGGGCGCTTCTGTGGGCGCAGCGGCTGGTTCCGCAGTAGGCGCTTCGGTGGGGGCGGCCGCAGGCTCCTCAGCCGGGGCTTTGGTAGGTTCAACGGCAGGCGCCTGGGTGGGTTCGGCGGCCGGAGCGGGCGCGGGCTGCTGCGCGGCGCACGCGGCCAGGACGACCACGAGCAAACCGATCAACAGCATCGACAAAATCATTCGTTTGGACATTTTGCTCCTCCTTAAGAAGCAATTGAGAGAGAAAAAGGTGGCAAGTAGCAGGCTTCGTTCCGAGGCTTCGTCGCGAGCGCTCAGCCGAGCGGCTCAGCCCGAGGGGTGGCAAGTGGTAAGTAGCGGGTTGGCAGGTTTTCCTCGTTGAGTGTTGATTGTTGACTGTTGATTGTTGATTGTTCGTATTTATGCCCGATTGCGACGACTGAGCGCATCGGCGGCGACAGCGATCACCAGCACAGCGCCGATGACGATGTTCTGCCAGTACGGATTGACGCCCAGTAGGTTGAGACCATTGTTGATCAAGGCCATCAGGGCCACGCCAAAGATGGAGCCGAGCACGGTGCCTTCGCCGCCGGCCAGGCTGGCCCCGCCGATGACGACCGCCGACACCACCCGCAGCTCGACACCCAGGCCAGCCGACACCGAGGCCGTGCCCATGCGCGCCGTCAGCAGCAGACCCGCCACCGCCGCCAACAGGCCCGTGATGATGTAGTTTGTGATCTGCACCCGGTCGACGCGGATGCCCGAAAGCCGGGCGCTGCGCTCGTTGCCACCCACGAAATAGCTCTGGCGGAAGAAGCGCGAGCGCCGGAGCAAGAGATCACCGGCGATGACAATGACCAGCATGATGAAGACGGGATACTGAAATCCCAATGCTTTGCCCTGCGCCATCTTGTTGAAACTGTCGGGCAGGTTGGGGATGCCAAGGCCAGAGGTGAGCAAAAACACCGCCCCACGCGCAATCTGCATCATACCCAGGGTGGCAATGAGGGGGTTCACCCGCACCTTCGAGACCAGCAGACCGTTGATCAGCCCGACCAACACGCCCGTGAGCAGACCAGCGGCGATGCCCACCGGCACCGGCAGCTTGAGCAGCACAATGCCATAGCCCGCTGCGGCGCCCGCCAGCGCCAGCGTGGACCCGACCGACAGATCGAACCCACCCGACACCATCAGCACCGTCATACCCACGGCCACGATCGCGTCGAACGAAAGCCCCAGTACGAGCGCTCTAAGGTTGGCCGGGTTTAGAAAATTCTTCGAGAGCAGCGACAACAAAATCGCCCCGAAAAGCACGACCAAAAAGATACTGACTTCACGCTGCTGCACCAAACGTCGTCCGATGGACGGTCTGGTGGAGGTTGGCGCACTGGTTTCAGATGTCGTCATGTTTTTGCTCTCCTTGTCTATTAGTACCTTAATAGCTAAATTCTTGCACGACGAGCAAGGAAACTTACCACGAAGACACAAAGACACGAAGGAGAAGAGATTGAACAGCTTGGTATCTTCTTCGTTCGCGATTAGTTGGGTTCCGACTCGTCCGGGTTAGAGGGTGTTTGATAATTATGCGGAAGTATTGCTCATTGCATCTCGCACGACGATTCATCGTCGTGCTACTAAACAGCGCTGGATAAATCCAGCTTTGCTCGATGGCGCGAAGCCCGATTTATCGGGCGTTGTTCGATAGCCCGGACATTCATGTCCGGGGCGATCCAACATGAGCAGCTAATTGACATATGAGTCGAAAAACGCTCTTTTGTGCTCTCGAAACCAGTCATTGACCTAAAATTTCCAAACGCCATCTTAGTACTACAATCGCTTTTGTCATTCTGAGGAGTGAAACGACGAAGAATCTGCGGTTTTCGCTGGTGTAAGTTGGAGATTCTTCGCTCCCACTGGTCGCTCAGAATGACACTTCAGGCGATGTGTGGTTGTAGTATTAGGAAAGAAATAGTTCATTTAGGAACGTGTTGCGTATTGCATGTTGCGTATTGAATCATTCGCGTCATTCGCCCATTCGTGTCATTCGTGATAGATCTGTCCGCAATCGGGAATTCTGTCAATCGCCACGACCTTGCTCCATCGGACATCACGCATCACGGCTCACGCATCACGACTCACGCCAGCGGCAAGCTGCATGATCCGCTCTTCGGTGGCCTCGGCTTGGGGCACAATGCCCACCAGCCGCCCTTTGCGCATCACGGCGATGCGGTCGCTGATGATCAGGGTTTCGGGCAGGTCGGACGAAATCGCCATGATTGCCTTGCCCTCCGCCGCCAGTTGGCGTAACTGCCGGTGGATCTCCTGCTTGGTGCCCACGTCGATGCCGCGCGTCGGCTCGTCCACGATCAGCACGTCTGGCTCGGTCGCCAGCCACATCCCCAGCATCACCTTCTGCTGATTGCCGCCCGACAGATTCCGCACCCGCTGATCCAGGTTGGGCGTGCGCACGGCCAACATGCGAGTGTATTTGCCGGTCAGGTCTTGCAGCGCCCGCCAACTCAGCCAGCCGCCGGGCGACACCCGCCGCAAATTCGTGACCAGGAAATTCTCTTTGATCGTCTTATCGAGGTATAGCCCTTCGCGCTTGCGGTCTTCCGACAGATAAGCCAGGCCCAAATCCATGGCCTCGGAAGGATGCGAAAGTCGCATTTGCTTGCCTTTGACCTTGATCGCACCGGCGGTGGCCACGTCCATGCCCACGATGGCCCGCGCTACCTCGCTGCGCCCCGCCCCCACCAGTCCAAAAAACGTCAACACCTCGCCCGCCCGCGCCTCGAAGCTCACATCCTCGAACACGCCTTTGCGTGAAAGATGTTCGACCTCCAGCGCCGCCACACCGGCAACTTCCTCTTTGCGTTTCAATTCACCGATGTCGCGCCCGACCATCATGCCCACGATTTCGTGTTCATTGGACTCGGAAGCCTTGACCGTGCCTACATACTTACCGTCGCGCAACACGCTGATGCGGTCACAAATCTCGAACACCTCTTCCAGATGATGCGACACAAAAATGATCGCCAAACCCTGCTCTTTGAGTTGCCGCAGCCGCTCGAACAGCAGCCCAGCTTCTTGCAACGACAATGATGAGGTCGGCTCGTCCAAGATCAGCACACGGGCGTTGCGCGACATCGCCTTCACGATCTCGACCAGTTGCTGGTTGCCCAACGACAGGTTGCTCACTTTGGTGCCGGGGCTGAAATCGACCTGGAATTGCCGCAACATCTGCTCGGCCTTGCGATTCATCTCGCCCATGTCGATCAACCCGCTCACACCCGTCGGCTGGCGACCGGCGAAGATGTTCTCGGCCACGCTGAGGTTGTTGACCAGGCTCAGTTCCTGATACACCGGACTGACGCCGGCGGCCTCGGCCTCGCGCGGGTGCCGGAAGATCGCCTCTTCGCCATTGATCAACACTTTGCCACTATCGGGCAGCAGCGCGCCCGCCAGAATCTGGATCAGGGTGGATTTGCCAGCGCCATTCTCTCCGACAAGGCCCAGCACTTCGCCACCGCTCACGTCCAAACTCACGTCGGCCAGCGCCTGCACGCCGGGAAAGGCTTTGGAAACATTCTCGACACGAAGTGAAAAACGCGGGCTGGTTTCGTTCATAATGACTCCTTCGTCGAACGCATCAGGCGAAGTCCGGGCGTGTTATCGTTCCCGGAATCGATAACATGTACAGTACTATACACCGAAAAGTCGTGTCAAACATAGCAACCACTTGGGAGAGGATGATCCAGTTCGTACGTATTCGTTGTCATTTGTGATCAGCCCACTCAGATTCGATGGCCAACAGCCGGTTGTACTTCGCCAGGCGCTCGGACTGCGTGATCGAGCCGATTTTGATGAAGTCGCCCGCCCAGCCCACAGCCAGATCCGCCAGCCAATTGTCTTCAGTCTCGCCGCTGCGGGCGCTGATCGTCACCGCCCAGCCGGCCGAGCGCGCAAGCTGGTGGGCCTCAGCCGCTTCGGTCAGGGCGCCGATTTGGTTGACTTTGAGCAGCAGAGCGTCGGCGGCGTCGGCGGCGATGGCGCGGCGGATGCGGGCGGGGTTGGTGCAGAGCAGGTCGTCGCCGAGGGTCAGCGCCCGGTCGCCCATCGCCGCCCGTAGCTCCGGCCAGTGCTCCCAGTCGTCCTCGGCCAGGCCGTCTTCGATGCTGACGATGGCATAGCGGTCGCGCCAGTCCAGCAGCCGGGCGATCATCCCCCGGCTGTCCAAGACTTCGTCGCCGAGGTGGTAGCGTCCAGAGCGATAGAAATGGGTCGAGGCCACGTCGATAGCCAGGGCCATGTCTCGGCCCGGCTCCAGTCCGGCGGCCCGGATCGAGTCGACGGCGTCGGCCAACATCGTCTCGGCGTCGGGGAAAGGTGGGGCCAGGCCGCCTTCGTCGGCGGTAAGGGCGCGGGCGCCATATTTCCGCTGGCCCAAGTCCGCCGCCGCCTGATACACGGCAAAGGTCATGGCCAGGGCGTCGGCGATGCTGGCGGCGGCGGGCGGGACGACGAGCACGTCCTGGATCGCCACTTGCCCGCCGGCGTGCTTGCCGCCGCTGAACAGGTTGACGGTGAGCCGGGGCAGGCGGGGCGTGGGGTTGCCGACCAGCGCCGCGAAGTAGCGGTAGAGCGGCAAGCCTTGTTCCTGTGCGGCGGCGCGGGCGAAAGCGAGGGAGGCGCCGAGGATGGCGTTGGCGCCCAGCCGGGCTTTGTTCGGCGTGCTATCCATCTCGATCAGCGCCCGATCCAACTCGCTCTGCCCGCTGAAGCTGCGCCCGACCAGCGCCCGGTTGATCTCGCCCCGCACGTTGGCCACCGCCCGGCGGCAGCCCCAGCCCCGATAGCGGGCCGGGTCGCCGTCACGCAGTTCCAGCGCCTCCGCTGTCCCCGTCGATGCGCCCGACGGCACCGAGGCGACGCCAACCGCGCCGGAAGCCAGCTCGCAGGTGGCTTGCACGGTGGGCCGGCCCCGGCTGTCGAGAATTTCGAGGGCGGAGAGGCGGTGGATGATGGGCATGGGGGGAGATTGGAGATTGGTTATTGGGGATTGGTTATTGGAGATTGGTTATTAGAGATTGGAGATTGCTGAAAAGTGGTGCTTTGGCGGGTGGGGGAAGAAGGTGTCATGCTGAGTGACCCATGCCTCGCGGCGGTATGCGCCCGAGCAAGAAACTCCTGATTGTGTCACCCTGAACGGGTCGATCCGATATTCTGTCATTCCGATCAGCCAGTGAAGGGTCTCCAAGCCGGAAGTTTCTAAGCACTGACCCATGCCTCGCGGCGGTATGCGCTCGAGCAAGAAACTCCTGATCGTGTCACCCTGAACGGGTCGATCCGATATTTTGTCATTCCGATCAGCCAGTGAAGGGTCTCCAAGCCGGAAGTTTCTAAGCAGCGAAGTGAAGCATCTCGCGCGTCATGTGGAGATTCTTCGCTGGACGCTCGCTGAAAGATGAAAGATGGACGACGAAGGCGACTCGTCCATCGTCTTTCGTCCATCGTCGGGTTAAACACAGAACTGTTGTTTTCGAATTGACCTCAGTGTTTCCCGATCCGTGTCCACAAATAATCAGTCGAGCAGTTCGCAAAAACGGGTGATGAGGGCGGGGGCGGTGGGCGGCGGGGAAGGAAGCAGGGCGAGGACAGCGACGCGCTGGCGAGCGCGTTCGGTGGAGTCAAGATATTCGAGCGGAGAGCGGCCGGATACGCGAGCCAGCAGGCAGGCCAGGGTGTGGCGGATGACTCGCGGCTCCAGGTCGGGCCAGACGAGATCATCGAGGGCGGAGCGGTAGGCCATCCAATACTGCCGGGCGGCGGCGATGAAGACGGGACGATGGGCGGGCAGGTGGTGGGCTTTGCTGAGCAAGTGGGTGAGCGAGAAACCGAGGTCGAAGGCCGGGTCGCCCCAATGGATGACTTCGTGGTCGAGCAGGATCAGGCGGCCGTGATGGACAAGGATGTTCTTGGGGCTGTAGTCGCCGTGCACCAAAGTCAGGCGCTGGCGACGAGTTTCGGCGATCAGTTCGTGCAGGAAAGCGGCGGCTTCAGGGACCTGGCTGGCGGTGTAGGCGTAATACGGCTCCAGGCGCAGCGACTCGAAAAAGCTCGCATCGGCGAAGACGGCGGCCAGTTCATCACGGCGGGCGAAGGCGTGGGCGTGGATGAGGCCCAACATGCGCCCGAACTGCTCGATGTGACCGGGCTGCACATCGCCAGCCAACAACATCTGCTTCCAATTGGCGTGGGGCTGAGGCACGGCCTGCATGATCAGCAGGTGATGGTCGTGGTCCTCGTGGACGAAGCCTGGGAGCGAACCGGGCGGGGCCAGCTCGGACAGCCAGCGCAATCCCAGCGCCTCGCGGTGCACTCGTTCGGGGCTGCTGAACCAATCGACCTGCACGCGCAGCTTGGCCAGCGCCTGCTTGATCACCCAGGCTTCGCCGCTGGGCCTGCCCTGAGCGGCGTTGGGGTCAACGCTGTCGAAGGGGCGTTCGACCAGCACGGTGCGGTTGGAGACGCCGCCCGCCAGCACGCTGAAGGTTGGGCGTTCGTGGGCGGAAATCAGACCGGCATGGCGCAGATAGGCCAGCAGCGCCTCGGGTTGTTCGATGTCCAGGTCGTTCAAGTTCTGGCTCATGGGTTGGGTGAATTGCCGGGATTAGGGGATTTGGGGATTTTTTTCAGGGCTAAATCCCCAAATCCCCTAATCCCCGCCAAAAGATCTGCTCGATCTCAAACAGTAATGCGACCGGCTTTCAGCGCCTCCTTGAATAGGGCGATGGTTTGGGCCACGCCGTCACGCAGAGGGGTGTGCGGCGGCGGGCCGAGCGCAGCGCGCAGGGCGCTGTCGTCGAATTCTTCGGGATAGGGCAACGCTGCTTCGTCGAAAGTGAATTGGCCGGTCAGGGATGGTTCGGCAGCTTCGATGGCGG
The DNA here is from genome assembly GCA_041918515.1 of Chloroflexota bacterium. Taxonomy (GTDB): domain Bacteria; phylum Chloroflexota; class Anaerolineae; order J102; family J102; genus SSF26. Next base: position 9,245 of record JAYRVO010000122.1, read on the forward strand.
CCACAACCTCGGCCATGTGCGCCACGCTGCCGCGCAGGTTGAACGCTGCGGCGCCGGTGAAAGGCGCGACCATGGCCTGGATAAAGGTGCGGGCCACGTCTGAGGCGTATTGCATGTCACAGCGCCCGCCGTAACCGATGCGGTAGCCGTTTCCTGCCGCCGCTGCCAACATGGCTTTGGTCGGGCTGGAGGTGAGGCCCTGGTCGCGACCGGGGCCATAGACAACGTAAGGGCGCAGGCCGACGCTGCTGAGGCCGTGGTCTTGCCAATAAATGCGGGCTGTGCCTTCGTTGGCCTGTTTGTAAACGCCGTAGTGCGTGCTTGGGTGTAGGGGGGCGTCGTCGGGCACGGGCAGGGTGGGGTATTCCTCCGCCGGGCCGTAAACGGCGATGCTGCTGGCATACACCACCCGGCCAAGCCCCGCCCGCCGCGCGGCCTCGAACACGTTCACCGTCCCCAGGACGTTGACCCTGGCTCCCAGCGCCGGATTGGCCCGGCAAGCTGGGATTTGCAGCCCGGCCAGATGGATGACCTGCGTGGCCTGGCTGGTGCGGAACGCTTCTTCCACCGCCGACAGATCGGCGATGTCGGCGATGATGAATTGCACGCCAGCGATATCCTCATCGCTCATGATCAGCCGCATCCGTTGTGCATCGGCAGAGACATCGAGCACAGCCGTGGGGACGCCGTCCGCCACCAAATGGCGCACGACCCAAGCGCCGATGCAGCCCAATGCCCCCGTGACCAAGACTCGTTCGTTCATCGTTTCGCTCACATGATCCCGTAAGTTCGGAATGCCTCGACCGCGCTCATCCCGGCTTCGATGGCCTGGCGCACGAGGTGCTCGCCGCGCACTTTTTCGAGGGCGGCGACGAAGATGGCATCGACAGCCGAAGCGGGGACAACGAGGACGCCGTCGATGTCACCGAAGATGATGTCGCCCGGCTCGACGCGCACACCATCGATCTCGACCGGGGTGCGGAAATCGACCACTTTGCCGCGCGGGGCCTGGTCTTGAGCATAGCGCCCGCGGGCGAAGGTGGAAAAGTCCAGGCGCAGGATGCCGTGGGTGTCGCGGGCGTAGCCATCGAGTACGGCCCCAGCCGCACCCAATTTCGTGGCCCGCGTGCTCATCAATTCGCCCCACAACGCATAGCGCGGGCTGCCGCCGGTGCAGACGTAAACCTCGCCCGGCTTGAGGTCATCGAGTGCCCGTAGCATCAATCCGAATGGTTGGGACAGAGCGGCGTCGGGGGGATGTTGCGCGGGCGGGGCGAAGATGTCGGCCTCGAGCACCGGCATGGCCCGGCCAATCACGACCATGTCCGGGCGCAAGGGCTGGATGCCGGCGGGCAGGAATTGGTGCAGCAGGCCGGCCTTGTCCATCACGTCGCCGACGACAGCGGTGAAAAGCTCGCGGCGGGCAAGATCGAAAAGGTCGGGGTCAGAGTTCCAGAGGGACATGGGAGTGTAGGGTTTGTGGAAGTGGGTTTTGAAACGTGAAACGTGAGGCGTGAAGTGCAAGCGGTAAGTCACGTTCTCATTCGTGGCATTCGTCCATTCGTGTCATTCGTGATCCGTGAAACGTGGAAAAAGCAGCAAATTCGACGGAAATTCACGTTTCACGCCTCACGTTTCACGCATTCGGCATGACCAGAATCTTGAGCACGTCGGCGCGGCCTTCGCCCAGGCGGTTCAGGCCACGTGGGATAAGGTCGTCGAGCGGGATGCGGTCGGAGATCAGCGGCTCGACTTCGATGCGGTCGTCGGCCAACATACGGATGGCTGCCCAGAAATCTTCGTCGTAGACATGGCTGAGCGAGCCGACGATCTCTTTCTCGGTGGTGACGACGTTGGTGAAGTTGAAACTCGATGGCCCGGTGGGGATGCCCACCAGCACCACTCGCCCGGCCTTGCGCGCGGCGGCGATGGCTTGGGGGACGACGGCCGGCACACCCGATGCCTCGATGGTCACATCGGCGCCGATGCAGGTGATGGCCAGAAGCTGCTCGACGGCGCTGCCGACTTGGGGGTCGATGACGCCAGCGGCGCCCAACTTTAGGGCCAGGCCACGGCGGAAAGGGTCTGGCTCGACCAAATAGACGGCGGCGGCCCCAGAATGGCGAGCGACTTGCAGCGCTAATAAGCCGATCGTGCCCCCGCCGAAGATGGCCACCACATCGCCCAACTGCACCCGGCCTTTGCGCACCGCCCGCACCGCCACCGAGAGCGGCTCGGACAGGGCGGCGTGGTCAGGGCGCAGCGAATCGGGGACTTTGATGCACATCGAGATCGGCGTGCGGCAGTATTCAGCCAGGCCGCCGTGTCCCGACAGCCCCAGCGCCGCCAGATTGTCGCACAGCGTCACTTGATGCCGTTTGCACCAATAGCATTCGCCGCAGGTGATGAGCACATCGGGGGCCAGGCGGTCGCCGACTTTGTATTTGGTCACATGCTTGCCTACCTCCACCACCTCGCCGATGAATTCGTGGCCGAGGATGATGGGGGCTTGCAAACCAGTGAGCAGGTTGGGTTGGTCGGTGGGGATGAGGATGGGGCCGTGGCGGTATTCCTCCAGGTCGGTGCCACAAATGCCGCAGTATTCGACGCGCAGGATGACATCGTCCGGGCCAGGGATGGGGTCGGGGAAGGTCTCGACGCGAATATCATTGCGTCCGTGCCAAAGGGCTGCTTTCATAGTTCTTGGTCAGATGAGTTCGGTGCGGGGATTAGGGGATTTGGAGATTTTTTTCAAAAACTAAATCCCCTAATCCCCGCCAACAAGAATCGCCTGCGGGAGTTGGTCGTTGAAGCGAGTCCAAATCAGGTTGATGTGTTCTTCGATGGCCAGCGCCGCTTCGTCGGGGTCGTGGGCGCGCAGGGCCTCGATAATAGGCCGGTGGGCATCCGCCACCTGGGTGAGAGAAGCAAAAACGCGCGGGTGGGTGGCGATCAACATGCGTTGTACGAACGAATACAGCGGCGTCCACAAGCGCAACAAGATTCGGTTGCCCGACCATTCGCAGATGCGCCGGTGGAATTCCAGATCCAAATCAGAAAGCCTGGCTATGTCGCCCTCGCCACCGGCGACGCCCATGTGCTCGACCAGCCCTTGCAACTCGTCGCATTGCTGGCTGGTGATGCAGACGGCCACGCGGCGGATAGCCAGGCGCTCGACCACGGTGCGCACATGGAAGACTTCGTAGATTTCTTGCCACGAGAGATCAGTGACAACGGTGGCGCTGTGGCTGCGGCGCTCGACCAGCCCATCCTGCTCCAGCCGTTGCAGGGCCTCGCGCACCGGAGCCTGGCTTGTGTGCATCTGCCGGGCGATTTCCAACTCCACCAATCGCTCGCCCGGACGCAGCTCCCCCCGGATGATGGCGCTGCGCAACGTCGCCTCGACCTGATCGGCCAGCGAGGTCTTCACGACGCTGGCGATGTGGGGCGTAGATGTGTTTGCATGTGCCGAGGAGGTTGTGCGATCCTTCATGGACTGCGTTCTCTACGATGTGTTGCCTTATACCTGATCAGCAATCGATTATCGATTATCGATAATTTATCAAACTTCCGATCACTTGTCAAATCGAGCAGAGGCTGCTTCCGCTGTCAAGGAACTTTTCGCCGGGCGGCGGCGTCGAAATACTCGAAACAAACGACGAAACACCCGTTTTTCTCTTCTCATTCACCCCGGAGAATGCCCGCAATGACTCATTCACGCTTCCCATTCCTTCTTGTCTCGATAACCCTGGCGCTTTCTTTGGCACTGTTATCCGCCTGTGGCCGCCAGACAGACATGCCCGCCGCCCCTGAACCCACCAACACGCCTGTCGTCTCTGCCACCCCCGCCGTTGAGACGACCCCGACCGATGAGGTCGTCGTGAGCGAAACGCCGGTCGCACCCACCGAGATTTCTCCCGGATTCAACCTGGAAGGCGTCCAGTGGCAAGCGCAACTGCTGGTTGTGAACGGCGCCCTAGCGCCAGTCCTACCTGAAGTCGACGTGACGCTTGCCTTCAAGAAAGGCGATGTCAGCGGCAATGCTGGCTGCAACAACTACTTTGGCCAGTACATGCTGGACAACGACAACCTGACCATTACTGCCGTTGGCGCCACGCTGATGGCCTGCGAACCGTCAGAGCGGATGCAACAGGAAGCCGCTTATCTGGCGATGCTTGGCGCTGTCGCGAGCTATGAGTTCAGCGCCGATGGCGCGCAGCGACTCACACTGAGGGACGCCAGTGGCCATGCCCTCGCTGTTTACATGGCGATCGAGCCGGCGCCGCTGGCAGAGACCAAGTGGAAGGCCGCCTCGTACAACAACGGCAAGGAAGCGATCGTATCGATCTTGGCAGGGAGCGAAATCGCCGCGCTCTTCGGCATCGACGGCAGTCTGACTGGCAACGCCGGCTGCAACGATTACATGACCACCTACACGGTCGATGGCAACGCCATCACGATTGCCCCCGCCGCCACCACGCGTATGATGTGTTCGGAGCCTGAGGGCGTGATGGATCAGGAGTTCGCCTATCTCCAGGCCCTGACGCGCGCCGCCACCTTCGAGATCGAGGGTGGCACGCTGACATTGCTCGACGCGACCGGCGCCCGCGTGGCAGAATTCGGAATTGCGTCCGCCAGCGCCGCCTCAGAAGCCGAGGCGCCGGGCGTTAGCTCCACCCCTGCCCCCACCGACCAGGTTCAAACTGAAGCCAAGTCATCGAATACGGAGACCCCCGATCTGACCAACACCTCGTGGAAATGGATGCAGACCTCGGTTCCAAGCGACGGAGTCACGCGTGTGCGCACACCTCGGCGCTACACCATCGCCTTTCTGCCCGATGGCAAGCTGAAGTTGCGGGTTGACTGCAACCAGGGCGCCGGCGTCTATGCGATCGATGGCGCCAATCTCAAGATCGAGGCCGCGACCACCACCCGCAAAGCCTGCCCGCCCCGCTCGCTGGCCGACCGCTTCCTCGCAGACCTCAACCGCGCTGCCACTTACACCCTGGCCGATGGCGGCCAAGCCAATAGCAACCTGATCATCACCCTGCAAGCCAATGGCGGCGAAATGAAGTTTGCCCCATTCGGCAATTGATCCCAGCCGCTGATGACAGCGAGGGGCGGAGTCACCGACTCCGCCCCTTTCATTTTGCTCGCCACGTCTCAGACTTCGTACTGCGCTTGCATCGGCTCCGCTCAAGCCAATTGGATGATGAAAGTGCTCCGTGGCGGCAGGGTTTCGAGGGGTCGGTAGCTATCCAGGCCACCGACGACGTTGATGGTGGGGGCATCGAGCCGCTCGGTTTGGCCGAGCAACAAAGTCGGCTGCAGGCCGGGCGTCAGGGGGCCATCTGCCAGATTGAGGCTGTAATCGGTGATGGCCTTGCTATCCAGGTTGATGAGCACCAGGATGCGTTCCCGGGCCGTCCACCGCAGCGCAGCATATACCGCGGGCGATCCTGTGTCGATGGCCTGCCAGTCGCCTACTCGCAATGCCTCGTGCTCGTTGCGCAAACGAAGCAGAGCGCGGTAATGATTCAAGATCGAGTTCGGGTCTGCCTCCTGCGCGGCGACGTTGCGTGTTTGGATGTCTGGGAAATAATCGTGCCACGGCTTGCCGGTCGTGAAGCCACCCTCCGCTGTCCATTGCATGGGCCGGCGAATGTTCTCGTCCGGTTTCTTGCCCTCCATACCGATTTCCTCGCCGTAATAGATGAACGGCGTCCCCGGAAAGGTGAGTTGGAGCGATGCCGCCGTCTTCGCCTGTTCGTCATCCAATAGACGTGTGCGTGTGCGGTTCTGGTCGTGGTTGGACAGGAAGGTGGCGAACTGACCAGGTGGATAGGCCCTGATCACATTTTGCTGTGCTCTTTCGACATCGACCTGCTTCCCGCTGAGAGCGCTGCGGATGATGGCATCGGCCAGGGTGAAGTCGAATACTGTGTCCAACTCGTTTCCGACGTATTTGGCGGATGTATCGGTGTCGCTCCAGACCTCGCCAACGGTGAAGGCCTGGGGTGCGACGCCGGGCGTCACGCCCTTGTAGAATTGGTTGAACTCCCGCAGCCATGCGTGCGTGGCTGGCAGATGTTCGATGCGCTTGCCGTCTTCGTAAAGGTACTTGATCGCATCAAGACGGAAGCCATCCACCTGCATGTCGGTCAGCCAAAACCGGACGATTTCATCGATGGCCGCGGTGACGGCGGGGTTCTTGTAATTCAGGTCGGGCATGCCATCCCCGAAATAGCCGTAGTAAAAGCCGCCGTTCTTGCCGGGATGCCAGCCCTGGCCTGCGGGCTGCGTCTCTGACCACACGTACCAGCCACGCTTTGCCGACTGCGGGTTCTGTGATTCCAGGAACCACGGATGCTGCGACGACGTGTGGTTCAGCACCAGGTCGATGATGACGCGTATGCCGCGTTTGTGAGCCTCGGCGATCAGGCGCTTGAAGTCGTCGTTGGCGCCGTATTGCGGGTTGACCGTGTTGTAATCGGTCACATCGTAGCCATGATAGCTGGGAGAGGCCATGATCGGCATCAGCCAGATGCCGGTGACTCCCAGGTCGGTGGTGGTGTTGGGGTCGCCGTCGTTGAGATAGTCGAGCTTGGCGATGAGGCCGTCGATGTCGCCGATGCCGTCGCTGTTGCTGTCGTAGAAGCTGCGGACGAAGACCTCATAGAAAACGCTGTCGTTCCACCATGGCCGGCCAGCCGCACCCTTCACCAGCACGCCATCCTGACCCACGGGCGGCGCCACACGGGGTTGCTGAGTTGGGGCCAGGGTTGGATTGGGCGCCAGGGTCGGGACGGGGGTGGCGGGTGGAACAGGGGATGATGAGGTCGTGCATGCGACCACGAGGGCGCTGCCCAGGGCCAGGCACAGAAGCGAGATGAAGAGTTTCATTCTTGCCAGCCCCGGTAAAAGTTGACGCCCATCGCCTCTAGCCGCGGCGCGTGACCGGCCAGCCGCTGGCGATACTCATTCCAGTAGCGACCCTCCGCCGCCGACCAGCCGATCTCGGCATGGCCCAGCAGCCGGGGGAAGATCAGGTAATCGAGATCGTCCCTGGTGCGCACGGTCTCGGTCCACAGCGGTGATTCGATGCCCAGGATGGCCTCTGCGGGGATGCCGGGTTGGATGGTGGCGGGATCCCAGTCATAGGCTTTCTCGACGCTAACGTTGCCGGCCCAGCTCAGGCCCAGGGCGGTGGTGTCGTCGTATTTCATGTCCAGATAGGCGTGAGCCGCCGGCGACATGATCACCAGCGCCCCCTGCTCTGCCGCGCGCTGGGCCATCTCGTTGTGCCAATGCTGCACTACCGATCCAGGCGCCAGATCGATGCGCGCTGCCTCTTCCCAGGCCAGCATCTGCTTGCCGTGCGCGCGGACGATCTCCTGTGCGCGGGTCATGAAGGCGACGTAATCGGCGTCGCTGGTGCTGTGCGCCTCGTCGCCGCCCACGTGGATGAACGGGCCGGGCGTCAACGCGGCCACTTCGCGGATCACGTCATCCACGAACTGATAGGTGATGTCCTTGTTGATGCACAGCGAGCTGAAGCCGACCTCGATGCCAGTGTACAACGCGGGCGCGGCGCCATCGCAGTTCAGCTCAGGATAGGATGCCAGCGCGGCGTTGGTGTGGCCGGGCAGGTCGATCTCAGGCACGACATCGATGTAGTGGCTGCGGGCATACTCGACCAGCTCGGTGTATTCGGCCTGGGTGAAGTAGCCGCCGGGGTCGCCGCCCACGGCCGTGCTGCCACCGTGCTCGGCCAATCGGGGCCACGACTCGATCATCAGTCGCCAGCCCTGGTCGTCGGTCAGGTGCAGGTGCAAGCGGTTCAGCTTGTAGGCGGCCATCAGGTCGATGACGCGTTTAACGTCCTCGACGCCGCCGCGGGGGAAGTGGCGCGCCATGTCCAGCATAACGCCGCGCCAGGCGAAGCGGGGGACATCCCGGATCGCTACGGTCGGGATCGTCCAGGGGCCGGGGTGCGCTTTACCGCTCTCCAACGCGGCCGGCAGAAGTTGGCGCAGGGTTTGGACGCCGTAGAAGACGCCGATCGGCTGGATGGCGGCAATGGTAATGCCGTCGGGGGCCACAGTAAGCTGATAGCCCTCGTCGCCCAGTGTTGCATCAACCCCTGCTATGGTCAGGCGGATGGCGCCGGACAGCGCGTCGCTGGCAGCCGGCGACACCGGCACATCGCTGCCCGTTGCGGCGCCAAGCCAATTGGCCAGATAGCCGCCGATGGCCGCCAGCTCGTCATGATTCGGATCGACGTAGATCGTGGCGTCGTTGGTCAAAGTGAACGTGGCGCCGATTTCGGTCGCCGAGACTGGCAAAGGAATAATGGGATTCATGTTCATCTACGTCTCCTCATCCCGTCCACATGTCGAAGGTGAATAGCATCGCCAGCACGCCCATCAGCAGCACACTGACGATTGCCCAGACTTTGTCGAAGGCCGGTCGCCGGCCCAGCCAACTCAGCCAGAGAAACACCGGCGGCGCGGCCAGGATGTAGCGGTGCATCCCCTGGGCGGGGCCGCTGGTGAAGGAGAGGAAGACAACCAGCAGCCCGAACCAGGCCACATCGGCCTGGCGACGCAGCCAAACAATGCAGGCGGTGAAGCCCAGGACGATGCCGCCCCACTCGATCAGATAGTAGGCGGCCGCCTGCGGGTTGCTGCCGAAAAGCTTGCCGAATGCTTCCGCCCAGGCGATGAAGGCGTAGCCGAACGCCAACAGACCCCGCCCGAAGAACTCCTCCTCCACCTTGCTGAAGGCCAGCCCGTAGTAGGTGATGTGCCAAAACAGAAAAGTCAGCACCGGCGATAATACCAGCAGCGCATGGCCCAGCGCCCTCCACGGCAGACCCTTGAAGTAGATCTGCCGCCACTCCATGTCGAACTCGCGCCACTCGCCGTCGCGCACCCAGGCGATGAGCAGTGGCGCGGCCAGCGCCACGCCCACTGCCCGCGTAAAGGTGGCCATCACAGCCAGCAGCGCCGCCCAGCCCAGCCGGCCGCGACGGATCAACACCAGCGACCAGAAAGCCAGCCCGACGAACAGCCCCTCGGTGTAGACCTGAGCCAGGAAGAAGCCGCTGGGAAACATGATCAGGTAGAAGGCCGCCCTCAGGCCGCCGTCTTCGCCCAACTCGTCCTTCGCCAGCTCATAAAGGGCCAACATGGCGGCCAGCGCGCCCAGCGCCGAAACGATCACACCCGCCAACGTGGCCGTGGCGATGGCGTTCATGCCCAACAGCGACAACGGGAGGGCCAGCAGCCGTATGACCAGGGGATAGAAAGGGAAGAAGGCATAGGACAGCGACACGCCCAACGACCCCGATGCGTTCTCAGGGATGACGAAGGGCCAGCCCATCCCCCCACCGCTGGACGCCGGCCCCAGCGTGGCCTGGATGCGATGGATGGTGGGGGCTTCGTAACCGGCCGTGGCAATGGCCAGGTAGTACTCCGAATCCCACGAGACATGGCTGTTCAGGAAAGGTTCGTTGAGAAAGGGCTTGCCATCCTGGCTGCCTGCCAGGGTTTCGGTCTTGGTCCAATCCAGCGCGTAGTCGGGTCGGGCCAGATCCAGCCGCGCGGCTACATAGGACTGGTAGGCGAACAACGCCGCCACCCAGCCCAGCCAGATGAGCGTGATCGTGCGGTAGGTTCGGTTGCGGGCCATTGAGCTAACGCTCCATCCCGGTGATCACCAGGTTGCGCATGAAGTGGCGCTGGCTGAGTAGCAAGACCACAACCGGCACGAGCAGGACGATCAGGGCGCTGGCCTGCAACAGATTCTGGGTGGGCGCCAACGACTGGAAATTCTGGATGCCGAAAGAAACAGGCGCCAGATCGCGACGGATGCCGAGGTACAGCGATGCCTGCCGGGTCTCGTTCCAAATGAAGAAGAAGTGCAGCAGCACCACAGTGATGATCACCGGCCACGATTGGGGGATCACGACCGAAAACAGCGTGCGCAGCGGCCCGGCGCCATCCAACATCGCTGCCTCCTCCACCTCCTTGGGGATGCTGCGAAAGTTCTGACGCAAGAGGAAGATGAAGAGGGCGCTGCCAAAGAAGAAGGGTAGCAAAATGGGCAGCCAGGTGCCGTTCCAATCCAGCACGCGCACGTAGAAGAAATAGGTCGGGACCAATGTGACCTTGTCTGGGATCAGCATGGTGGCGATGAGCGCGTAGAAGAGCAGATTGCCGCCCGGTAGCGGGTAGCGGGCAAAGCCGTAGGCCACCACCAGCGAAGACGTCAACACAGCCGCGGTGCTGATAATTGCCGCCAGCAAGGTATTGCGAATCAGTTTAGGAAAGCGCACCGTGCGGAACAGCAATTCGAAGTTCTCCAACGTCACCTGGAAACGGTAGACGCCAGGGATCGCCCGCCAGCTTCCCTGCCAATCGATCAGACCGGCCCCTGGGTTCTGCGGATCGATGAACTGGCTAGCGCGCCGGCCCGGCTTGACCAGCGCCAGATCGCGCACGCCGTTCGCGAATGGCACTTTGTAGACCTTCAGATCCTTGCCTTCGTAGGCATAAGTCACCGGGACGGCGGGATAGGGTGGCGCGTAAGGGTCGCCCAACTGCTGGCCGGTCATCAGCGAGGTGGCCACCATGTAGACCATGGGGAACAGATAGATCACCAACATGCCGATGACCAGCGCATTGACCAGCGTCGTGCCGAGCTTCTCCCAGGTCGAAAGCGACAGCATCCGTCGCGGCGTTGGTTTAGTCGCCTGTATCTTCATAATGCACCCATTTCCGCGAGGTGCGGAACAAGAAGTAGATCACCGCCATCACCAACAGCAGGAGCGCCCAGGCCAGGGCGGTGGTGTAACCCAGGTCGAACTGCTGGAACATCTGGTAGGAGATGTAGCCGTCGATGGGCGATTCGCTGCCGCTGAAGATATTGCCGCGGTCGAGCAACAAGACGCCGCCGAACACGCTGATCAGATTGATCACCAGGGCAAAGAAGATGGCCGGAGAGATCATCGGCAGGGTGATGGCAAACAGGCGGTAGATAGGCCCGGCGCCATCCACCCGCGCCGCCTCCTCGATCTCCCGCGGCACACTCTGCATCGCGCCCAACATGATCAACATACCGGGGCCGATAGCCCATAGCGAGTTGAGGCTCAGGATCAGCCGTCGCGCCGCGTCGGAGTAGATGCCGCCCGCCCCCATCAGCCCCAGCGGCTCCAGGACGAAGCGGTTCAGCCAGCCGGTGTGTGGGTCGAGAAAGCCGACCCACATGAACAGGATGGCTACGCTGGGAATGATGCTGGGTACGAAGAACATGGTGCGCAGGAAGCCAGGCCATCTCAGCCGCCGCGAGCCGAGGATCGCCGCCAGCCCGATGGAGGCCGCCAACTGCAAGGGGATGGTCGTCAGCGCCAGGGCAATTGTCTCGAAGAGCGAGTAACCTACCCCCTCATCGTGCAGCAGCCGGGCGTAGTTGTCCAGGCCGATGAAGCGCGTCTCGCCCGGCTTCAGCATGTGGAAATCGGTGAACGAGAGGCCCAGCGATGCCAGGATCGGCAACAGCTTGAACAGCAACACGCCGATCAGCCAGGGCGAGATTAGCAGCAGGCCAATGAGCTTGCGACGAATGAGCTTGCGACGAATGAGCTTGCGACGGTCGCTGCGACGGCGCTTGGGCTGAATCGATGGGGGCGCAGAGGTGATTACGGCCATGTCCTCATCCTCCGGTGCTGAGTGTTTTCATTTTTCTTCTTCCGGGTCGGGCAGAGCCACGAATGATCGTTGCGCCAAAAAGGCTTGTGTGGAAGTAATCAAGTTGGTGCGCAGCAACGCCGGCGAAAGGCCAGCCTGCTCCATCCCCAGCAATACGCCGCCCACCACCGGCGGCGCTTGCAGACGGACGAGGCGGGCGCGCGGGGCGGTGGCGCGGATCGTGCGACGCATCGAGTCGGTGAGAAGGGGACTGCCTTTGTAGGTGCTGCCCGCTTGCACCACTTCGAATTCTTCAGCTTCGAGGCCGAGCTGGCGGATGATGCCGCAGGCCAGCCCGCCCAATTCGCGGCCAGCCCAGCGGATGACTTTGCGGGCCACGGCGTCGCCGGCGGCAGCCGCCCCAAAGACAAGCGGCGCATGGCGGGCGCTGAGTTGATAGCGGTCGCGGGTGAGTCCGGCCAGCAAATCGACTTCGTCGCGGGCGCCGGTGGCTTCGATGAAAATGGGGGTGAGTTGAGTGGTGGGGCCACGGCGCGTCCAGGCCAGGGCTACGGCTTCGATGGCTTTTTCCACGATTTCGCCAGCGCCGCCATATTCAGCAAAACGGCTGCTGCCGATGATGCGCCCGATGCGGCCCTGTCGGTCGCGGCCCAGGGCATTGTTGCTCGTCCCCGCCACCACCACCACGCCCCAGCCGTGGCTGGCTCCGGCCACCAAGCCCACGAGCGTGTCGTTGCCCATCTCGAACGGGGCGCGCAAGCCCAAAGACTGGATGATCTCGACATGCGGCTGGCGGTCTTCGGGCCAGTCGTATCCGGCGATGCCAAAACCGGCTCCGGCGATGTCGTGCAAGTGGATGCCAGCAGCGGCCACGGCCTGCCGCGTGATTTCATGCATCACGCGGCGCGTGCCCGCCCAGCCCACCACTTCCCAGTTCCCCGCGCCATCCTGGCCAAAACCCACGACCTGACCGGTTTCGTCAGCGATGAGGGCGTGGCTTTTGGTGCCACCGATGTCAATCCCCAAAAAGTAGCGCATGATGATCTCTGCTGCACGGGTTGCTTTGTTTCGGAAAGGACGATGGACGATGGACGAAGGGCGAGTTTTTATACAGGTAGGTTTCACCGTCCTTCGTCTATCGTCTATCGTCTCTGAGCGCCCGCATACCGATCACGTGCACACCGGTGTCGCCCACGGCCTGCCGCCAGGCCTCGTCGCAAAAAAGTTGCCAATCGGCCACGCGGCTGCGCCAGTCGGGAGCCATGGCTCGCAGTTCGGGGGTGTCGTGGCAGGGGTGGAAAGCGAAGTAATGCAAGCCCGGACCCAAGTCGAGCAACGCTTGCCGGGCTTCGGCCAGACGATGTTCGTGGCGATTGAGGGGCAGGACATAGAGCCGGTCGAACAAAATCGCGCCTTGGGCCTCCAGTTCATCGAGAGCGCGTATCTCGTCCGGCCCAACGTTTTCCGGTCCGAACCAGTGCTTCATGCCATCGCTGCGCAGCATGAACACCGGCAGATCATAGGCCCGGCCCACGGCCAAATAGGTGGGGACCAGGCTTGGGTGGAAAAGTGTGAGCATGTGGGCGTCGAGGTGCGTGACATCGATGCCGAAAGCCAGCGCCCGCTCGATCTGCGCTCGCAATTCGCGTTCGACGGCGGCGGGATGGGCGTGGGCGTGCACGGCGGCGGCGCGATGATGGAAATAGCCTTCGTCGTCGGTCAGGCCATCGGCGGGCCCGGGCGCCGCCAGCGGCCCCCAACGGTAGCCCGACCATTCGCTGTTCAGCGTGAGATGTACGCCCACATCCAGCCGGGGGTCTGCCGCCCGCAAGCGCATGATCTCGGCGGCGGCGGGAGCCCAGGGGCAGGGCATCATCACCGCCGCGGACGACATCAAGCCGAAGTCGAGCAAGTCGGCGTAAGCGGCGTTGGCGCTATGGCAACTGCCAATGTCGTCGGCATGGAAGACGACGACGCTGTCGGTGGGGGCGAAGCCGAGCCGGCGGAGGGCGGGGTTCATGGGTGGAGAATGGGATTAGAGATTAGAGATTGGAGATTGGTGGAAAGTGCCTCCAATCTCTAATCTCCAATCTCTATGCAACAAAAAACTGTGGCAAATACCGGCGGTTGGTTTCGAGCAGATCGTCGAGCACGGTTTGGACGCGATCGGCTTGGGGGCCGAGGGGGTGGGCGAGCAGGGCTTGGGCGGCGGCGGCGCGGTCGCCGTGCACGGCGGCTTCGACGGTGAGCAGCTCGTAGGCTTTGATTTGGGCGAGCAGGCCGAAACAGGCCGGGGGCAGGGGCGCGGCGGGCAACGGCTGGATGCCGGCGCGGCTGACGCGGCAAGGCATTTCCAGCACCCAATCGCCCGGCCAACCGGCCACCGCCCCGCCATGAGGCGTGTTGACGATGTGCGTCTCGCCCAAATCGTTGAAATGAGCGTTGAGCAATTGCGTGGCCAGGGTGGAATACCAGGCCCCGCCGCGCTTCATCAGGTCGGCGGGGGGAGCGGAAAGATTGGGGTCGGCATATTGGGCGAGCAAGTCGTGCTCGACGGCCATGACCTGCTCGGCCCGCGAGGGCGGCCACTTCTCCTGTTCCGCCAATTTGTGGTCGGTGTAATAGAAATATTGCAGATAATAGTTGGGCAACATGCGCAGCGATTCGACCAGCCACGGATGCCAATCGGGATGGGGAGCGGCGCGCAGTTCGGCCAGCGTCGATGCGATCACCTGCGGCCACACGTCTTCGCCATCGACGGTGAAACCGCGATGCCAGGAAAGATGGTTGAGGCCGAGTGTGTCCAATTGGCCGCGCTCCGGGGTGATGGGCTGACCCGTGCTTTTTTCCAGCTCGGCCAGGATACGCATCTTGGCGGTGATGGGCACGTTGCACACGCCGACGGAGGGCACATCGGGAGCGTAGCGGCTGAAGGCTTCGGTCACGAGTCCGGCGGGGTTGGTGAAATTGACCAGCAAAGCGCCGGGGGCCAGTTCGCGCATGTCGGCGGCGATGCCGAGGATGACGGGAATGGTGCGCAGGGCTTTGGCCATGCCGCCCACGCCGGTGGTTTCCTGGCCGATGAGGCCGTGGCGCTTGCCCAGGTATTCATCTTCGCGGCGGGCGTTCATGCCGCCCACGCGCAGTTGCGTGGTCACATAGCTGGCGCCCGCCACGCCGGCGCGCCGGTCGGTGGTGAGATGCACGCGGAAAGGATTGCCCCGCGCTTGCGCCATGCGTTGGGCGAAGCCGCCGACCACGTCCAGCCGCTCTTGCGAGACATCGACGAGCCAAAGTTCGGTGAGGGGGAAAGATGCGGCGCGGTCGAGAAAGCCTTTGACAAGCTCCGGTGTGTAGCTGGAGCCGCCGCCGATGACGGAAACTTTCATGCTCATTTTCCTGAGAACGCCTCGCGGATGGCGGGCCAGTTGTCGGGGTCTTCGCCGCCCAACGACCAGATCGAGATGCCGGCGAGATGCGGATGATCGGTGAAGATGCGTTCGAGCCGGGTGCGCGTTGTCAGGGCGTCGTTGAAATAGACGGTGTTGCGGCCATCGCTGTACGTGAACCAGGCTTCGTTGGATTCGTCGCGCTGGATTTCGACGCCGCTGTACATCCCGGCCGTCTTCGTCGCTTTGCGCCAATCGAGCGGGCGCCCCACCGAGCCTGTCCAATCGTAGCCATAGAATGGCACGCCGACGTAAGTTTTTTCCGGGGGCACGACCAGTTTGGCATATTTCAGCACGTCGTTCACCCGATCCAGCGGGGCGATGGCGCCGGCCTCGGAAGCGCCGTTGTGGAAATCGTAGGTCATGATCTTGAATTCGTCGGCGGCTTTGCCCAGCCGCGCCCAATCCTGCGCCTGTGTTCCGCCCCATTCGCCCCTGTCGTTCGATTTGGCATGGACGGTGACGGAAAGCAGCTTGCCCTGAGCGTGCAGCGCCGCCCCCAATGCTTCGATGAACAGGCTGAAGGGATCGCGGTCTTCGGCGGCCAGGCTTTCGTAGTCGATGTCGATGCCATCGAATTCATTGTCTTGCACGAGCTTGACGATGTCGGCCACATGGGCTTGGCGCAGGGCGGGATCAGCGATGATGCGGGCCACGCGTGCGCGGTCGAAACCGGCGTTCTGAATGGCGGGCACGATGCGAATCCCCGCCGCTCGCGCCGCTTGCACAGCTTGCGGACTGGCCATGCCGGCGATGGCGCCGTCGGCTTGCAGCATGTACCACATGAAGTTGGCTTCGCGGATCAGATCGGCGTTGTTTTGGAACGTCATTTGCTCAAGCGTGCCGAAATACGGAGCCCAAACGGTGACCTCTCGGCCCTGCCGCGCAAACGGGGCCCGACCGCCGATCACCAAAAGCATGATCGATTGGCTCGGCAGCGTCACGTTCGTTTGGGCGGACACCGCCAGCGGCTCGACCTGCTCGGCTTTGTGCGCTTGGTCGAAGAGGAAGACTTCGGCCTGAGCTGCGGGCGCGCCGCCTTGAATCGCCAGCGGGGCTGTGACTTCGGCGTCGCCCAGGTTGATCAGGATGATGCTGAGGGCGCCGTCGGCGCGGCGTGCGGCGTAGACCGAAACATCGGTCACGCCCGACGCAGCATAGACCTGCTCGCGACCGAAGCGCTGATAAAGCTGGTAGGGATAGTAGGAAGGTCGGGCGTTGTAGCTTTCGAGCAAACCGAATTTGCCGGAGAGCGCGAACTGCGTCACGACCTCGACCTTTTCGCTGATCAAGCGGCCCAGGACATCGCCCAGCCAGATGGCGTTGTAATGCGAATCGAGTGTGGCCTCGCCGCCGATGGCGCTGCTGTAATGCGAGTTGAATTCGGTGAGGGCCACCGGCAAATCGCGGCCCGTTTCTTCGCGAATCATCCGGCGCAGATTTTGGATGATGCCGTTCCAGGCGGGGGCATTGCTGCGCAGGTCGGGAATTTTGGCGGCGCTTCTGCTGGCGTTGTTGGGGAAGGGATAGCGATGGAAGGAGACGATGTCAACTTTGTCGCCGTTGGTTTTGAGGAATTGGCGCATCCAATCGAGACCCTTGCTGTCCTTCGGGTCCCAGGCGGCGTTACCGGTGAATTGATGTGTTTCCGGGCCCAGGAGCAGGATGGTGGGGTCGGCAGCTTTCATGGCGTCGGCGAATTTGCGCCATTCTTGATTGAAGCTGGCCGTATCCCATTTTTTGTCCACGCCCTGCCATTGCTCGAACAAGCTAGGCTCGTTGCCAATGGACCAGAATTTGATGTTGTAGCCTTTTTCGATGTTCGCGTATCGCACCACATCGGCGGCTTTTTCGGGCGTGCCATTCATGAAGCGCACATGGATGTAAGGCTCGGCGCCGATTTTGCGCGCCAGATCCACGAAGGCGTCGAGCTGCGAGAGTTGGATGTCGTTGCGGTCGCCCCATTCACCGCCCGGCCAGCGGATGATGGTGATGCCGCTGTAATAGGCCATGCGCAGTGTTTCGGGGCGCAGGCCCAGCCACGGGCCAAAGTTGGTGCCGTAGACGTATGGGCTGATCGGCCCCAGGTCGTGGCCGGGATCGACGAGCTGGGTGTTGGGCGGCGGCGCGGGGGTGGGGGAGGGCGCGGGCGCAGGTTCAGAGGTGGGTGTGGCCGCGGGCGTAGGAGACTGTGCGGGCGTCGACGAAGGCGCAGAAGCCGTGGGTGATGAGGGGCTTGTCGCCAATGGCGTCGCCACTTCGGTTGCCGATGGACGCGGGGCCCCACCGCAAGCCGCCAGCACGAGCATAACCAGAATCACCGATAGTTTGCGCCAATTCATGGGAATGATCCGATTAGAAAAAGGGACAGGCATCGATTGCACGATCATGGCCTGCCCCTAAGACGGTGCGACGAAAGTGATTGATTTGACGATGGACGAAAGACGATGGACGAAGAAGAGATTGATGTTTTCGTCCTTCGTCTTTCGTCCATCGTCGTCTTTATTTATCCACGCCGGTGATGACGATGCCCTGGACGAAGAAGCGTTGGGCCAGGAAGAAGACGACCAAGGGGATGACGAGCGTCATCAAAGCGCCAGCCTGGATGAGTTGCGGCTGCTGGCCGTAGATGCCGTTGAAACGCGCCAAAGCGACGGAGATGGGCTGGCTGTCCATTTTGGTGGAGAGGTAGATCAGCGGCCCGAAGTAGTCGTTCCACGCCCAGACGATGTGGAAAATGGAGACGGCGACGATGGCCGGCCACGACTGCGGGATGATGACCGAAAGCAGGATGCGCAGCGGCCCGGCGCCATCGATCATGGCGGCCTCATCCAGTTCGCGCGGCAGGGTCATGAAGTACTGCCGAAGTAGAAAGGTGTCGTAGGCGTTGCCGAAAAAAGCGGGGACGATCAACGGCAGCCAGGTTCCCACCCAGCCGATTTTGGTGAAGAAGGTGAAGGTGGGAATGATGGTCACAGCGGCGGGCAAGAAGATGGTCGAGATCAACAAGACGAAAAGGAAGTCGCGGCCGGGGAAGCGGAAGCGCGAGAGGCCAAAGGCCACGAGGATGCATGAGAAGAGGATGCCAATGGTGGTGGCGGCGGCGTAGAAGAATGTGTTCCAGAGCAGGCGCGGGTATTTGATGCTCTTCCACACATTCTGGTAGTTCGACCAAGAGGGAGACCACACCCAGGGTCGGTCGAGCGTGCGATACGAGCCTTCCCACAGGATGGGGTCTTGGTCGGGATGGTCGGGGTCGATGAAGATGCTCTGCTTGTTGAAGCTGCGCACCAAGGCCATGTTTTTGGTCTCGCCATTGGGCAGTGGCACGATGTAAACGTCCATCGCCTTGCCGGCATAGTCCTTCATGTCGATGGTGATCTTGTTGACTCTGGTTCCTTGCTTGACATCGAACGTGTAAGTTCCTGTGTTCTCGCCGCTATAGGTCAGCCGGGGTCGCTCAGCCGGATAGATGGGCGAGCCCTGAATCGTCATCTGCGACTGGGTTTTCAACGAGGTGAGAACCATGTACAGAAATGGGGCTAAGAAGATGGCTAAGAGAACGGCCGCCAATGTGGTGACAGAAATGGGGCCGATATACTTCTTCTTTAAACTGGCTGAGATCATAGTCGATATGCGCTTCCTGCGCCCTCCAAAGTGTGGTCGAGTATGCTCGCGGGGAAGTAACGGGGGTTAGCGGTTATCGCTGGCGTAGTAGACCCAGTACCGCGCAGACCAGAACAACATGATCGTGGCGATCAGAATCACGAAGAAGAGCAGCCAGGCCAGGGCCGAGCCATACGACATGTTCATGTTCACAAAGAAATTCTTGTACAGATACAGGTTGTAGAACATGGTGGCGCCGCCCGGTCGCCCGGTGCCTTGGTTGACCACCAGGGGCACGAGGAAATACTGGAAAAGACCGACGATGGTGAGGGTGAGGTTGTAGAAAACGACGGGTGAGATCATGGGGAAGGTGATGTTCCAGAAAGTCTTCCAGCTTCCTGCTCCGTCCACTTTGGCCGAGTCGTAAAGATCGGTTGGCACCGCTTGCATACCGGCCAGCATGGTTAGCATGGCGTTGCCGATGCCCCAAATGCCCATGATCACATAAGTGGGGTAGACCCAGGTGACATCATTGGCCCATTGGGGCAAGTGTTCTTTGGGCAGACCCAAGCCCAAAAGCGCCTTGTTGATCCAGCCGGTTTCGGGGTTCAACATGCCGCCCCATAAGAACACGCTGGCCACGAAGGGGATGATGTAGGGCATGTAGAACAAGGAGCGGAAAAAGTTCTGCCCCTTCAAGCTCTTGTGATTCATGAGCACGGCCAGCCCCAGGGGCACGAGGATGCCGATGGGAAGCGCTATCAAGCCAAACCGAAGGGTCACCCATAAGGCGCCGGGCGTGGCGCTTTTGCTCAAATTCCACACTGCTCCATCTTTGAACAGTGTTTGGTAGTTGCTCAAACCCACGAATTTGGGAGTGCTCAGCACGCCATCCGTGATCTTGATGTCCATGAAGCTGAAGATGAGCGTCGCGATCATGGGGATGAGCGTGAATACCAGAAAGCCGAGGATCCAGGGCGAGGCAAACAAGAGCCCATTTCGTAGCTCCCGTTTGGCCATGGGCGGCATCTTGCGAAATGAACCGATCGAGGGTAGCTTGGGCAGCCGGGATAATTCTTGCATCCTTTGTCCTCCTTTTGCGGGCGTCTACGTTCCGAGTTCTGAGTTCCGGGTTCCGAGTTCAGTGCACCGAGTTTGATGTGTGTGGGATCAGTGTTCTCGGCGGTTCTGATGGTGATCGACAGGGCCTGTGGAACGGGCCGGCGTGCGGCCAACCCGTCCCACAAGGCTGTTTCAAGGCGGTCAAGCCTTACTTGTTGAAGATGACGGTGAGGTCAGCCTCGAGGGTGGCCATTTCTTTGTCCATATCGAGGCCCTCGGTGTTGTTCATCAGGTCGTAGAAAGTGTTCATGCGGGACCAGGCTTCGTTCCAGTTGGGCATGTAGCCTTCAGCGCTGGGTACGTCGGGATAGGCGTTGCCGGCGATGATGGTGTCCCAAGTGTTGACGAATGGGTACTGGGCGGATTTGGCATCGATGAACGCTTTCTGGTAGGCCGGCAGGGCGGGGAAGGCGCCGTATGCGCCGGGGGTGTCCTTGGTGCCGACGATCAGGGGTTCGACGCCCTCAGCGCCGATGAGGAACTTCAAGACTTCGAAGGCCTCTTTGGGGTGCTGGGTACCCTTCCAGATGCGGAAGGTGTCAGCGTCGACGCGGCCGTGCACCTTGCCCTGATAGGTAGGCAGGGTGCCGAACTGGAACTCGCCACCGTTCTTGGCAATGTCGCCGAGACAGCAGGTGTACCACAGGTTGGTGACGCCCATGGCGATCTTGCCGGTTTGGAAGGTGTTGCCAGTGCCGAATTCGGGGCTTTGCACCACGGCGCCCTTGGGGATGAAGGGCTGGTCGCCCCAGATGCCGTTGTACCACCATTTCCAGGCGGCTTTCCAGGCATCGGGCAGGACGGCCTTGTAAGCGCCCTTTTCGCCAGTGTAGATAGCAGAAGGCGTCCAGTAGGTGCCAACATAGGGCGGGTTGCCCGACCAAATCGGGTGATAGCCGTATTGCACGATCTGGGCCTTGTCGAATTCAGCCGAGGTGGCGTCGTTGCCGTTCTTGTCAACGGTGAGCAACTTGGCGATTTCGGTCACAACTTCCCAGCTCCACTCAACTTCGGAGCCATCGGGCATGACGTATTTGTCGCCGTATTTGGCGGGCGGGTAGTTGAGGCCGGCTTCGTCGAACAGCTTGTTGTTGAAGAAAACGGCAGCCGGGAACACAGCGAAGGGCAGACCCACCTGGCCTTCTTCGGTCTGGTACATCTTGACCAGGGCCGGGTCGAATTGGGTCAGGTCGTAGTTACTGGCCTTGATCTGCTCGGTGAGGTCCAGCCATTGGCCGTAGAAGGCGTTGGAGCCACCCCAACCCACGGGGCCAATGATGTCGGGGCCGGCGCCAGCAGAAATCTGGGTGGCCAGGGTGTCTTTGGCGCTGTCGTAGGGGATCACTTCCAGCACGACTTCGATTTTGTCCTGCGAAGCGTTGAAAGCATCGACCACAGCCTGTTCGATGGGAACCTGATTGGCATCGGTGCCGGTGCCCAAGCCGACAAACCAGCGGATGGGAACCTTGCCAGCTTTGGCGGCGGCTTCGGCTTTGGCCTTGGCTTCAGCAGCGTTGATGGCAGCCTGCTCGGCGGGGGTCAGGGTGGCGGTCGGTTCAGGAGCGACCGTCGGGGCCTCGGTGGGGGCGACGGTGGGCACTTCGGTGGGGGCTTCGGTCGGAGCAGCGGCGGGGGCTTCGGTCGGTTGGGCTGCGGGCGCCTCTGTCGGGGCGGGTGCAGCGGTGGGTGCAGCGCCGCCGCAGGCCGCCAGACTGAAGACGGCGACGGCCAGCAGGGCGATCAGCAAAAAGATGGTCTTCTTCATTGTGGGTTCTCCTGTTTGGATAAGGAATACAGAATGGTTTGTGAAGAGGGAAGGAAGAAATGGTGTGACAGAGATGGGTGGGGCAGAGTCGACTCCTCCTTAGGTGGATGATGGGCAGGTGAATTGCAGGTGGCAATGTCGTCACCCTGAATGCCGCGAAACGAGTTGGCTTTTGCGGCATTCAGGGTGACGCTAGGGACAGCCGCACGATTGGCGAATGACGAGTTCTGTTGGAAGCAGGGTGAAGGATTGAGCCTCGCCCGTCTGGATGAGGCAGATCAATTGTTCGGCTGCCACGCGGCCGGCGGTCTCGATGGGGGCGCGCACGGTCGTGAGGGGCGGCAACAGGTGGGCGGCGAAGGGCACATCGTCGAAGCCAACTACGGCCACATCTGCGGGCACGCGCTTGCCCGCCCGGTTGAGGGCGATGATGGCGCCGGAAGCGGCTTCGTCGTCGCCGGCGAAGATGGCGTCCAGTTCGACGCCATCCACCAGCCATTGGCGCACCGCCGATTGGGCCAGGATGTCATCGAAACCGCCTTCGGCCACGAGGGCCGGGTCGAAGGCAATACCGTGGGCATCGAGCGCCTCGCGATAGCCCAACTCGCGCCAGGTCGAGTCTTCGTTGCCGGCGGTGGCCAGGAAACCGATGCGCCGGTAGCCGTGAACTTCGATCAGGTGCTCGATGATGCGCCGCGTACCGGCCTTGTTCTCGAAGCTGACGTAGGGGATGTCGAGACCCCGCGGCGGGGTGCGGTGAAGCAATACCAGAGGAAAGCCGCGCTGGTGGAGCCGGGTGATCTCAGCGTGGCCCAGGCGGTTGGTGAAAACCAAGAGACCATCGGTGTTGTGCTCGCCCAACGGCCCACGCCCATCCTTTTCTGGGTCCTGTGTGGTGGCATAGATGAGTAAGTCGAAGCCACTTCCCTGCAAACCTTGCTCGATGCCGCGCAGCATGGGGGCAAAAAAGGCGCCGCCGATCTCGGGCAGCAACAAACCTACGGTTTCGGTTTTGCGCCCGGCCAGAGTGCGGGCAGCGGTTTGTGGGATGTAACCCAACATCTTCATTGCCTGGCGCACTTTCTCCACCGTTTCATCGGCCACAGGCGCTGTCTCGTTCATCACCCGGCTCACGGTCGCGATCGACACCCCCGCCAATCTGGCGACATCGGAAATGGTAGGACGCTGTTTGGGCTTCTTGCTGGCCATGAGCGGAGATTCTTGCGGACTCTGCGAGCGTGTCGTGGACGAAGCAAAAACGGACCAAAGACAAAGGATGAAAGCGTTTACCGAAAGCGTTTACATTCTAAGCAATTGCACCATGCTTGTCAAGTCCTCAAAGATGGATATTGTGAGATGCAATCAAGGCCCAGAGGGATTTATAGACTTTTCGGGTCTCGATCTGCCCATCGCCGTCCTGTTGTCATCTCATGAAAACTGTATCTTCTTTTCAGAAACCGCTTTCATCACTCCCCGCGCTCCCCCCAGGTGCGACGCACGTTCAATCTGCGTCGCACCTGGCTATCCCTGTCTATAAGATATGTCGCAGACACCTGAGCCAGAAATCCTGATACTGCTCCCAAAACACGAAATTACAGCCCCAGTGCGGGGCCGGGTCGGACATGTAGGCCAGGGTTTTGCCCTTGCCAAATTGGCCCGCCGCCACTAACGGATCGCCCGTCTCTTTGGCCGTCAACAGCACATCGCAGCCAGGGCGCGGCAAGACTTTGTTGTAGCCGAGGATGGGCGGGAACGTGCTGAAGTCGATGCCGGCCAGGGCTTCGGCGCCGCTGGCGGTCGGCGCGGCGGTGTAGCCCTCGGTGCTCTCGATCAGG
Source organism: Chloroflexota bacterium (assembly GCA_041918515.1). Classification (GTDB taxonomy): domain Bacteria; phylum Chloroflexota; class Anaerolineae; order J102; family J102; genus SSF26. The sequence continues at coordinate 32,733 of JAYRVO010000122.1, forward strand.
TCTTCGTAGTCAAGGCAGGCGACGGGCAGCACCTCACGCAGGCGCATGCGGTTCCAGCCGCCCTTGCCCATCTCGCCCGTGAACGAAAGCCAGCCGCCCAAGAACATCATGCGCTTGCCCGCCAGCACAGCCTCGACCGTCAGCCGCACCCTGTCGGGAAAGGTGAGCGGCTGGCTGCCGAACTTCGTGCGGTCGAAAAAGCTGGGCGCGAGCTGGAAGTTTTTGGCCTCGACATCGCTGAAGATGATGACATCGTAGGCGTCGAGAATGCGCTCGTACTCGCCCGGCCCCAGTTTGTAAAAATCCCAGGCGGGCACGTCCTCGACCTGGTGCTCACCCGTGCTCTCCAGAGCGTTCTTCAGCCAGCGACCATAATAATAAAGATCGATGCCTTTGTAGGCATAGTTGAAGGGGGTCTCGCCGAAAATCGGGCCGATGGAAACAGCCCAGTCGCCGATGTAGTAGATTTTGGCCATGTGGATTGCGAATTTTGGATTGCGGATTGCGAAACGGTAACTGTTCAGCCGCTGACCCCTGCGACACAGTGACAATAGGACGAAGGGACGAAAGTTGACAATGTTCGTATCGTCCAGGTTCGTCCATATTCGTCGATTCGCCTGCCGGCTGTGGCATGGCTGAGCAGTTACGCGAAATGGATACTCAATACGTCAGAACAACCTTGATCGCCTCAGCCGGATGCTGGTCGATGAGTTCGTAGGCTTCGGCGGCGCGGGTGAAGGGCAGGCGGTGGGTGATGAGGCCGTCGGTGCGCAACCGGCCGGAAGCAAGCAGGTCGATGGCGACCTCTTCGACGCGCGGGCGATTCCACAGCGGGTAGTGGCGATGGGGACAGTCCCACACCGCCATGCTGGAGACCATGGTCACGCGATTGTGATGCCACTCCTCGCCCAACCGCAAGGCCGTCCCCCCGCCCTGATAGAACCCGGCCGCCACCACTCGCCCCGCCTTGCGCACGCTGCGGATGGCCTCGTGCAGGGCGGCATAGTGGCCCGAACATTCGATGGCGACATCGGCGCCGTGATGTTTGCTGGCCGTCTTGATGGCGAGAGCCACGTCGCCGCTCTCCGGGTCGAGCGCCTGGTCAGCGCCGAAGCGCAGGGCCAGGTGGCGCCGCATGGCGATGGGGTCGATGGCGTCGATCCAGGCGGCGCCATCGAGCCGGGCCAATTGCACCGCCAACAGGCCGATGGCCCCCAACCCGAAGATGGCGACGCGGTCGCCCAGCTTGATTTGGGCGTCGTGAACGGCCTGGAGAGCAACGCCGGCGAGGGCGATGAAGATGGCCTGGTCGGGTGAGAGTTCGGGTGGCAGGGCGTGCAGCCGCCCGCGATAGGGTGCATTCTTCGGGTCGAAGGTGTGAGTCTGGCGGTGGGGCGAGAGCAAATGGACGAGATCGCCCAGCCGCAGGTGATCGACCGCAGTCCCCACCTCGGTCACGCGGCCCACCCATTCATAGCCCAATGGCGGGTGTGGGAAGCGGCCGCTGCGCGGGCGGAAGAGGCGCAGGTCGGGATCGAATTCTTTGTCCTCGAACGGCGATGTGCCGCGGTAGAGGTTGAGTTCGGTGCCGTGGCTGATGCCGCTGATGATGGCGTCAGCGCGGGCTTCGTCGGCGCGCAACGGCGTTTCGGTGTAGTCGGCCAGCCGAACCTGGCGCGGAGCGACGAGTTCGAGTTGCAGGGGCATGGGGATCAGGCGAGCGGGAGGGCGACGAGTTGGCCCGTTTCTGCCGATCGGTAGACGGCCTGCACGATTTCCACCGCCCTGAGGCCGTCCAGCCCCGTGACTCGTGGGGGGCGCTGCTGGCGGATGGCGGCGACGAAGTCCAGCAGCATGGCCTCATCCGCATCAGAGCCCCAAGCCAGCCATTCGGGGTGCTGCGGCCGGTTCGAGTACGCGGCCAGGTTCTGGCGAAAAGCATCGACGCTGACCACGGCCTTGTCGCCGACGATCTCCATCGTCAGCCCGCCCCAGGTGGGCCAGTTGGCGGGCCGGCTCCAGCTACAATCGATGCTGGCGAAAGACCCGTCCGCAAAGGTCAGCATGGCCAATCCGCCGGTCTCCACTTCGACCTCGCTGTGCATGATGCGGTTGAGTTGGGCGTAGACCTCGACCACCTCTTGGTCCAGCAGCCAGCGCAAGGCGTCGGCCAGATGCACAACATGATCAGTGGCCGAGCCGCCGCCCGCCAATTCTTTGTCCACGAACCACGGACGATAGCGCCGCGGAAGCTGGCCTTGATTGGTGGTGTTGCAGGCGCGGATAGCGCCCAAGCCACCCTGCTCGATCAAGGTCTTGATCTCCAGCAGCGGTGGGCTGAAGCGCATGGGGAAGGCGGTCATGAGCGCAACGCCGGCGGCTTCGCAAGCATCGAGCATGGCCTGTGCGTCGGCCAGCGAAGTCGCCAGCGGTTTCTCGCAGAGCACATGCGCCCCCGCCCGCGCTGCCATCTCGACCAATGGCCGGTGCCGGGCGTTTTCAGAACACACAACCACGCCGTCGGGTCGCTCGGCCAGCAAATCAGCATAAGTCGGGAAGAAGCGAGCGCCGTAGCGCCGGGCGGCGTCCTCGCCCCGGGCGGCGTCCTCATCGGCGATGCCCACGAACTCGACGGCGGGCAGGCGGCCAAGATGGTGGGCGTAGGCTTCGGCGTGGATATGGGCGAAACTCAGGAGGCCGATTTTCGTTTTCGCATTCATGACGCCACCTCCGGCAAGGGCTCAAGATGCACGGGCTGACCGGTGCGCGTCGATTCGATGGCGGCGAGGGCAATTTGCAGCGCCGCCAGCCCATCTTCGGCGGTGACCGGTACGGGTGCGTCGTGGCGCAAATGGGCGTAGAACGCCTTGATCTCGGTGGTATAGGGACTTTCGGCCAACGGGCTGGCGGGCAGGGGCACGTCGCCGGCTTGGTCACCGCCCTGTTTGTGGGCAAAGACGCTGATCGGAGATGAGGTTGCCGAATCGTGCAGCAGCAGACCGTCCGAGCCGGCAATCTCGAATTGGGTGCGGAATGTGGGCGGCGGGTAGGCCCACGAGCCTTCGACATGCGTGAGGGCGCCGCTGGCATGGGTGAGGATGGCCAGAGCGTGATTGCCGGGCAGGTCAGCGTCGTCGCCGATGTTTTTGCAATACACTGTCCGCACCTCCCCGGCCACCCAGCGGGCATAGTCGAAATCATGGATCATGAGGTCAAGGATCATCCCGCCCGATTTCTCGAAGTCGAGGAACCAGTTGCCGAGCGTCATGCGCGGGCGGAAAACATTGCGCTTGAGCCGGACGACGGCCACTTGCCCGATGTCGCCTGCGTCCACCGCCGCTTTCGCCCGCGCATATTCGGGGAAGAAGCGCACCACATGTCCCACCAGCAGCTTGACCCCTGCCTCTCGGCAAACCCGGATCACTTCCTGGCCCTTGGCGAGGCTGCGCGCCAGCGGTTTTTCGCAGATGATGTGCTTACCCGCTCGCGCCGCTTGCAGCGCCATGTCGTGATGCAAATGCGTGGGCGCGCAGATGTCCACCGCATCGACATCGGGGAGCAGGCTGGCCAGGTCGGGATAGGCCCCGACGCCATGCTTGGCCGCTACAGCTTGGGCGCGTTCCCAGTTCGTGTCGGCGAACCCGACCACTTCGGCTGTGGTCTCAGCCCAGGCGGCGGCGTGGGTTCCGCCCATGGCGCCGACGCCGATGATGCCAATGCGCATAAGGAGCGTTCCTTTCGATGAAAATGATCGTGAAACTTGAAGCGTGGAGTCAGTAGAAGCCCGTTGAGCCACAGATGACGGATAACTTCTACCTTATCGACAGATCGGCTGAAACGCTAGGCGGCAACCGGCACAAGCTCGTTCCGCAATGGCTGCCTCAGCCCAATTGCAACTTCATGGACTTTGTGCAGGATGTTGGCGCTGTAGTAACGATTGCCGCAGACATCACAAACACCGATCACCACGTTTTCGAGAATCACAAAACCGTTCTTGTGTTTGAAAGCTTCTCTTTCGACAAGTCTCGGTCGCACTGTTCCTGCGCAGTGCTCGCAAGGATATCCGTACATGTTGTCTCTAAAAACCAATTGCGTAAACAGTGATGATGAGGGCTTTCCAGCTCTCATATCAGGCCGAATTGCATGGCCCCAACGCTGGTTATTGTCATGCTGAGCGGGTCGATCATACAAGGTTCCCGCAGAAGAATTCCAGCGAAGCATCTCGCGTAGGCCATTCAAGCCTTGTGAGTTAGGCGATTGACTCGCTACCTAGAAATTCTCGAACACGGAGATGCTTCACTGGTCGATCGCTGCAACAAAGTCGTGTGATCGACCCGTTGCTTAGAAACTTCCAGCTTGGGGATGCTTCGCTGGTGTCTCGCTGCAACAAACTTACGTGATCGACCCGCTCAGCATGACACAGCAAAGAGTTTCTCACACGGACGCATGCCGCCGCGTGGCATGGAGCATTGCTTAGAAACTTCCAGCTTGGGGATGCTTCGCTGGTGTCTCGCTGCAACAAACTTACGTGATCGACCCGCTCAGCATGACACAGCAAAGAGTTTCTCACACGGACGCATGCCGCCGTGTGGCATGGAACATTCAGCATGACACATCAAGAGTTTCTTGCTCGGGCGACATGCCGCCACGAGGCATGGATCACTCAGCATGACACACTATCGAGAGATCTTCTTGCATCAAATAAGAAACGAAAGATCCTGGTGCTCGAGTTCTGACATCACGGGCAAATCATACCATAGCGCTAACTCTTCGTCGCTTATCAGTTCAAGTAATACCAGGTCCATCTTGGTCAGCTCCTCTTCGCTGAAGGTGCTCGACAAGAATCCAAGGGCTCTTTCGGGCAAGCCTCCATCCGGCGCCAGTATGGGTTGTGGTCTCACTTCACCGCCCCTGCCGTGATGCCACGAATGAGCTGGCGGGAGAAGATGATGTAGATGATCAGCACCGGCACCATCGCCAGGGTCAGCGACGAAAGCACGGCGTTCCAGTCGCTGACGAACTGACCCAGGAATTGTTGCGCGCCCAGGGTTACGGTTTTGGTCTTTTCGCCGGGGGCCAGGATCAGCGGGAACCAGAGGTCGTTCCAGATCGGGATCATGGTGAAGACGGCGACGGTGGCGATGGCCGGGCGCACTAGCGGCAGAATCAGCCAGAAAATGCGGTATTCGCTGGCGCCGTCGATGCGCGCCGCCTCCTTCAATTCGCGCGGCACCTGGCGCATGAATTGCGTGAGGATGAAGATGGCAAGCGGCAGCCCCATGGCCGTGTAGACCAGGATCAGGGCGGTGCGAGTGTTGATCAGGCCCATCGCCACCACCAGCCGCAGAATGCTGACGGTGCCCAGGCGGATGGGAATCATGATGCCCACAGCCAGGTACAAACCCAAGAAATTGTTGCCGCGAAAATCGTACTCTGAGAGTGCATAAGCCGCCATTGCCCCAGTGAAGAGGATCAAAAACATAGCGCCGAGGGTGACGGCGATGCTGTTGACAAAGTACAGGTCGAAGTTGGAGCGGGCCAGCACCTTCTCGTAGCCGATCAAACTAAAGGTGTCGGGCGTGGGCGGCAGCCAGGGCGCGCGGAAAATGGCTTTGCGCTCTTTGAACGAGTTGATCAGAATGAGGACGATGGGAAAAAGGGCGACGAGTGCGGCCCCGATGAGCAGGCCATAGCTGCCGATTTTGCCGAAACCCTGGCGAAGCGTGAAGCGAGATCTCATGACTGCCTCCTCAAAGTTCGTAGGTTTGCACGCGGCGCTGATAGCCGAACATGTACAGCACCACGCCGATGAGGATGATGACGAACATCACGGCGGCGATGGTGGCGCCCATCGTGGGATTGCCTAACTGCAACTGTTGGCCGAAAAAGGTGCGATAGAAAAAGGTGCCGAACAGGTCGGTGGTGAAATTGGGAGCAGCGAGAGCGCCTTGGGTGGTGTAGATCAAGTCGAAGGCGTTGAAATTGCCCACATATGTCAAGATGGCCACGATGCCCACAGTGGGCAAAATCAGCGGGAACTTGATCCGCCAGAACGCCTGCCAGCCCGTGGCCCCGTCCACCGTCGCCGCCTCGACCAGCTCATCGGGAATGCCGATCAGCGAGGCATAGAACAGCATCATAGGGATGCCGATAAACTGCCAGACCGAGATGAAGGAAAGGGCAATCAAGGCCGGGCCTTCCAACCCCAACCACGGCTTGAACAAGTCCTGCAATCCCACCCATCCCAACATGCCTTCGGCGATGCCCCAAAGTGGGCTGAGAATGAGCTGCCAGATGAAGCCGATGATCACGACCGAGAGCATGGTGGGCAGGAAGAAGATCGTGCGGAAGAGGGAGCGCCCTCGAATCCCGTGCGAGGTCAGCAGCGCCGCCAGCAGCAGGCCAATGGTGTTTTGCACCAACATATGGATGATGAAAAAGATGACATTGTTGCGAAATGCGCCCCACAAGCGCGGCTGCCATTGATCATCAGTGAGCAGACGCACATAATTGGCCGTCCCCACAAAGAATTCCTTGCCCGACTGATCAGCGCCAAAAAAGCTGAGGCGCAGTGAATCGAGCAATGGATAAATCATGAACAGCGTATAGATGATGGTGGCGGGCGCCAAAAAAACGAAAAGGTAGAACGGAAATTTGCGCCTGGCTGAGCGACTGCGCGTCTGTGCCATGACTGCCCCCTGCTGAGCCGAGAACCTGGATACGCGATAACGGCGAACAAACCTGCTAAATCAAAGTCACGATGAGAGCAGAGATTCTGACGGCGACGAAAGACGGAGGACGAAAGTGATCCGTCCATCGTCTTTCGTCTTTCGTCGGGTTAAACACAAAACTGTCGTTTTCGAATTGACTTCAGTTTAGGATCGTGGATATGTCATTCTGAGTGACCCATGCCTCGCGGCGGTATGCGCCCGATCAAGAAACTCTTGATGTGTCATGCTGAACGGGTCGATCACACAAAGTTGTTGCAGCGATCAGCCAGTGAAGCATCTCCATGTTCGAGAGTTTCTAAGCAGCGGGTTTTCTCCGGCAAATCTCTTCACGGCGGGCGACCAGCGAAGAATCTCTTGACTACACATGTGTGACCAGGTGCATTGAGATGCTTCGCTGGTGATTCGCTGCAACAGAGTTGGCGGAGAGACCCGCTCAGCATGACACGCCAGCAGACTGTTACTGCGGCTTATACCACTTATCCAGGCCTTCCTGGAGTTGCTTGGCGCCATCGGCGGCGGTGATGTCGCCGTTGATCACCTGGGCGCTCACCCGCCACAACTCGTTTTCCAGGTTCGGCTCGCCGCGCGAGAGAATCTGATAGGAGTTGCGGATGGTGCTCTCGCAGCTATCGCGCCAGCTCAGGAATTCCTGGGCGATGGGGTCGGTCAGGCTGATCTTGTGGTCGGACAGGGTGAAGAAGCCGGGCAGGGCGTTGCTGTACAGCTCGGCGAACTCCGCCGTCGTCATCCAACTCAAGAAGGCTTTGGCCGCCTCGGGATTCTTGGTCGTGGGGTTCATGCCCAGAGCGATGTCGGTGTGGTCGGAGATGTAGCAGGTGTCGGCGCCTTCGGGCAGGGGCGGCGGGAAGATGCCCATGGCGAAGTCGGCCTGATCCTTGAAGCCGCTGATCTCCCACGAACCGGTGGGGTAGATAGCGCCCTTGCCCAGGGTGAAGTAGTTCTGCGAATCGGGGTAGGTCTGCGCCTGGAAGCCATCGGGCAGATAGTCCTTCCACTTCGCCAGGCTCTCCAGCACGGCCACATACTGCGGGTCGGTGAACTTCTCCGTGCCCTTGATCAAACCCTGGCGACCGGTCTCGCCCTTCCAGTAGTTGGGGCCGATGTTCTGGAAGCCCATCGTCGCCGCTTCCCACTGGTCGTTGGTACCCATCACCAGCGGCGCATACGTGCCATCGGCCTTGATCTTGTCCAGCAGGGCGAAGAACTCGGCTTCGGTCTTCGGCTCTTCCACGCCCAACTTCTTGAAGGCGTCGGCATTGTAGAAGAAGCCGTGGATGACCGAGGCCATGGGCACGCAGAACACGTCTTTGCCGTCGTCGGTGATCCAGGCGCTCTTGGCCACGTCGCTGAAATTCTCCATGCCGGGCAGGTCGTTCAACGAGGCCAGGTAGCCCTTCTGGAACAAGGCCAGCGAGGCGTCGAACGGCCGGCAGGTGATCAGGTCGCCGGCGCTGCCACCTTCGAGTTTGGTATTGAGCACGCCGTTGTATTCGGCGGGTGCGGCCGGCGCAAAGGTAACCTTGACGTTGGGATAGTGCTTGTTGAAGGCAGGGATGATCGTGTCCTGCCAGATGGCCAGGTCGTCATTGCGCCAGCTTTCGATGGTCAGGTCGCCGGCCAGGTCGGCGGCGGGAGTTTCCGGCTCGGCGGCGGCGCCGGCAGGCTTGTACCACTTATCCAGGCCGTCCTGGAGTTGCTTGGCGCCATCGGCGGCAGTGATGTCGCCGTTGATCACCTGTGCGCTCACCCGCCACAGCTCGTTTTCCAGATTCGGCTCGCCGCGCGAGAGAATCTGGTAGGAGTTGCGGATGGTGCTCTCGCAGGAATCGCGCCAGCTCAGGAATTCCTGGGCGATGGGGTCGGTCAAGCTGATCTTGTGGTCCGACAGGGTGAAGAAGCCGGGCAGGGCGTTGCTGTACAGCTCGGCGAACTCCGCCGTGGTCATCCACTCCAGGAATTTCTTCGCTTCGGCAGGATGAGCCGACCCGGCGTTGAGGCCCAGGGCGATGTCGGTGTGGTCGGAGATGTAGCAAGTGTCGGCGCCTTCGGGCAGGGGCGGCGGGAAGATGCCCATGGCGAAGTCGGCCTGATCCTTGAAGCCGCTGATCTCCCACGAGCCGGTGGGGTAGATAGCGCCCTTGCCCAGGGTGAAGTAGTTCTGCGAATCGGGATAGGTCTGCGCCTGGAAGCCATCGGGCAAATAGTCCTTCCACTTCGCCAGGCTCTCCAGCACGGCCACATACTGCGGGTCGGTGAACTTCTCCGTGCCCTTGATCAAACCCTGGCGACC
>JAYRVO010000123.1:0-49337 GCA_041918515.1 Chloroflexota bacterium
GCCCTTACACCCCCATCATTCATGAACCGCCCTTACACCCCCATCATTCATGAACCGCCCTTACACCCCCATCATTCATGAACCGCCCCTACACCCCCATCGTTCATGAACCGCCCTTACACCCCCATCGTTCACGAACCGCCCCTACATTTTCCCATTTCGCGCCGCCACGATCTCCGCCATAATCGCCAGCGCCATTTCTTCGGGTTGGCGCCCCCCCAAATCGAGACCGATGGGGTTATGCACGCGGGCGACCTGCGCCTCGCTGATCCCCAGCGCCCGCAACTTCTCCGCCCGTTGCGCCATCGTCTTGCGCGAACCCAGGGCGCCGATGTAGCGGGCAGGGCTGTTCAAGGCCACGGCCAACGCCGGCACATCCAGCTTGTCATCGTGGCTGAGCACGGCCACATAGCTGCCCTCGTTCAGGGCCAGGGTGGGGAGTGCCTCGTCCGGCCAGTCGATGAGAAGCCGGTCGGCGTGGCTAAAACGATCGGGCGTGGCGAAGGCTGGACGTGGATCGATGACGGTGGTGCGAAATCCCAGCACGCGGGCAAAAGTCACCAACGGGATGGCGATATGGACGGCGCCCACAATGATGAGATGGGGTGAGGGCGGGAAGACGGCGACGAAGACATCATACTCAACTCCGCCCACGACAAACGTTCGGCGCTCGTTCTGCTGAGAGACCAGAAGCGCGCGGGCAAAAGCGAGCACCTGCCGGTCGAGATCAGCCGCCCCTAACTCCCCGGCGCTGCGGTCGGGCCACACCAACAGCCTGGCTCCCGCCTTCGGTCCGGCCACCACCGTCGCCAGGGCCACCAGCTGGTCGGCGTCGAGACATCGTCTGAGTTCCTCCAAAAGGGTATCCACTCGTCTTTCGTCCTTACGTCCAGGTTTAGACAAAAAGGATAGACGAAAAACAGTCTTGGCGCCAACCGCGCTTGAAACCGAACCGCAAGCTTGTTACAATCGCCTGGATCAGACCTCACACCTGTCAGGTCTGCGAGACCTGACAGGTGTCTGACCTGGATCAGCGCCAGCATCTTCTCTCGGCTCCACCTATGACCGACACCCCCACCCCCCAAGACGCCGCCCGGCTGCTCGTCCAACTCCGCCGCCGCCAGGAACTCAGCCACCGCCGCATCGAAGACCAGGGCATCTCGCCTGAAATGGCCATGTTCCGCGCCTGGCAAAGCCGGCGCTTGTCCACCACCCACGCCGACCTGCTGCGCAACCCCCGCTTCGGCCCTGCCTGCCAGTTCTTCTTGGATGACATCTACGCGCCCAAAGATTTCACGCAGCGCAACCACGACATCATCCGCATGCACGATTTCATGCTCCGCTTCCTCCCCGCTCGCCTCATTCGCACCCTCACCCTCGCCATCGAACTAAACGCCCTCACCGAAGACCTGGATGAACGACTGTTGCAAGCTCTGCTGAACGATGTAGGCGTCACCGACAGCATCACTGCTCAGCAATACGCCCAGGGCTACCGCATTTGCAACAATTACGCCGAGCGGAAATACCAGATCGACCTGATCATGGAGGTCGGCCAGGGTCTCGACCGCCTGACCCACTTTCCCTTGATCGGCTGGACGCTGCACCTGGCGCGCGGGCCGGCCCAGCGCGGGGGTTGGCACGAAATGCAGGGTTTTCTAGAGCGGGGCTACGCCGCCTTCAAACACATGCGCGGCGCTACAGAATTTCTGCAGACCGTCCAACGTCGTGAGATGCGCATCCTGGACCAAATCTTCGCTGGAGCCGCCGACCCTCTGGCAACTGACTGAAACCCAGTGTACGGGCAACGACTGAGGTCGTTACTACAAAGTTATGATCCACATCGACAGCGCCAACCTGGCAGGCGGCGAAGGCGGCGGGCAAATCCTGCGCAGCGCCCTGACCCTCAGCCTCCTCACCGGCCATCCCCTCCACATCACCAACATCCGGGCGCGACGACCCAAGCCCGGCCTGCAACCCCAACACCTGGCCGCGGTGCGCGCGGCAACCGCGATCAGCCAGGCCGAGATGGCCGGCGCTGCCATCGGCTCCGCCGACCTCCACTTCCGACCCGACCGCGTCCGACCCGGCGCCTATCACTTCGACATCGGCACGGCCGGCGCCGCCACCCTCGTCCTCCAGACCCTCTTCCTACCCCTCGCCCACGCTTCCGCTTCCTCCACCCTCGCCATCACCGGCGGCACACACGTCCCCTGGAGCCCCAGCTTCGACTACCTCGACCGCGTCTGGCTGCCCACCCTCCGGCGCTTGGGCTACGATGCTCGCTTTCAGCTCGACCGCGCCGGCTTCTACCCTCGCGGCGGGGGCCAGATCCGGGCCGCAATCTCACCCGCCGGCCGCCTCGCTCCCCTCGACCTGCCAGAACGAGGTCGGATTCGGCATCTCGCCGGCCTTTCCTTCGTCGCCAACCTGCCCGCAAGCATCGCCGCGCGCCAGGCTGCCCAGGCCGAAAAACGCTTGCAGGATCGATTTCCGTCCTTGAAGGTGGAGACCAACCTGCTGCCATCGCCTGGCCAGGGTACGGCCATATTCTTGCTGGCCGAAAGCGAGTACAGCCTGGCTGGCTTCAGCGCCCTGGGTGCGCGCGGCAAACCGGCCGAACGCGTGGCCGATGAAGCCGTGGACGATCTACGAACCTACCTGGCGACAGGCGCCGCCCTCGATCCATACCTGGCCGACCAGCTCCTCCTCCCCCTGGCCTTTGCCCCCGGCCCTTCCCGCTTTCAAACCGCCGCTGTCACTTCCCACCTGTTGACGAACGCCGAAATCATACAAGCGTTCCTGCCGCTGACGATCGGCATCGAAGGCAAAGTGGGCGAGCCGGGTTGGGTGACAATTCATCCGCCGCGACAGGTTGATACAACAGTGAGCTTGCGGTAGAATCAGAGCAAGCCTGCTCTGTTAGCGTCGACGCGCCCATAGCAGACATCGCCAAAGGAGAAATCATGACTATGATCCGCAACATTTACGACCTGCTCGCCGCCAACCGCTTCCTCGTCGGCGATGGCGCCATGGGCACCATGCTCCAAGACGCGGGATTGACGACCGGCGGCGCGCCGGAGCTTTGGAACGTGGAACAGCCCGACGCCGTGCGCGGCATCTACCAGAGCTATGTCGATGCCGGCGCCCAAATCATCGAGACCAACACGTTCGGCGGCACCCATTTCCGCCTGAAGCTCCACAATGCCCAAGATCGGGTGGCCGAATTGAACCGCGCCGGGGCCGCCCTGGCGCGCGCGGCCGCCGGCGAAGACGTGCTCGTGGCCGGGTCCATCGGCCCCACCGGCGAACTGATGGAGCCGATGGGCAACCTGACCTTCGAGACCGCAGCTGCCGCCTTCGCTGAGCAGGCTGCGGCGCTGGCCGAGGGCGGCGTCGATCTCTTTGTCGTCGAAACCATGAGCGATCTGGACGAGGTCAAGGCCGCCGTCGCTGGCATCCGCCGCGTGAGCGATCTGCCCATCGCCGCCACCATGACCTTCGACACCAAATTCCGCACGATGATGGGCGTCACGCCCGTCCAGGCTCTGCGCGCCTTGACTGACCTGGGCGTCAACATCATTGGCGCCAATTGCGGCAACGGCCCCGACGAGATCCGTCGCGTGGTCGGCGAGATGGCCGCCGTCCGTCCCGAAGGCGTCTATCTGATGGCGCAAAGCAACGCCGGGCTGCCCAAATGGACAGAGGGCCACATCCACTACGATGGCACGCCCGCAGTCATGGCCGACTACGCCCTCGACATGGCCGCGATGGGCGTCAGCTACATCGGCGCCTGCTGCGGCAGCACCCCCACCCACATCCAGGCCATGCGCGAAGCCCTGGCATCTCGCCCTATCCCGGCCCACCAACCCCAAGCCGCGACGGAAGACGATGTTGCTACACAGCGGGCAGGACGACGCACCGAGCGCAGGCAGCGCCCTAGCGCCTGAACTTGTTATGCCTCTTACTGCAACGCCTGCCGCGCTCATCGCGGCGGGCGTTTTTGTGCAGGGGAACTCCTCTTCTCCCTGCCAGCGTCATCAATTCATGAACCAGACACCGATAACTTTATGACAATTGACATCCTTCTACGGAAGGTGATCGAGAGCGACCTCCCCATCTTCTTCGAGCAACAGATGGACCTGGAAGCCAACCGGATGGCCGCCTTTCCACCCCGCGACCAGCAGACCTTCTTCGCCCACTGGACGAAAATCCTGGCCGATACCGGTGTCAGGATTAAGTGCATCGTCTACACAGGGCAGGTAGCCGGAAACATCGTCAGCTTCGGGCGCGACGGCCAGCGCGAAGTCGGCTACTGGCTGGGACGGGAGTTCTGGGGCAAAGGCATTGCCAGCGCAGCCCTGGCGGCATTCCTGAACGAAGAAACGACCCGCCCGCTCCACGCCTATGCCGCTACGCACAACCTTGGCTCGATCCGCGTCCTCGAAAAGTGCGGCTTCGTCAAGATTGGGACCGGCGGAGGATTCGCAACCCCCGCTGGCCAACCGCTCGAAGGCATCATCATGCGGCTCGGCTGAGCGGGCGGCTTCAGCCAGGAACCTTTTGACAGAGAATAGCGTCATCCTCCTGTAGACAAACCTACGCCAAACCCACGCGCGCTATGTGGGCCGGACGTTGATCCGGCGTCCGGCAAAAGCGCGCGAATTGCAGCATAATCAAGAAAGCAACCCCATGCGTCCAACCCGTGTGGACAGATGCGATTCAATTTCCTCAGTGGAGTGGTGTCTTATGAAATCTCGAACCTACCTTCCGATCCTCGGCCTCATCTTCCTCATCCTTGCCGTGGCTGCCTGCGCACAGCCCACGGCCACTCCGCCCGTCGTCACCCCCACGCTGGCGGCCCAGCAACTGACGCCAGAACCCACGGCCACGGTCGGCCCCACCCCCACCCCCCCGCCCACTGCCCCGCGCCTCCTCACCACGAACCCCGCGCGCGGTGAAGAACTCGCGCCCAAGCAGGCCCTGGAGATCACCTTCGATCGCCCCCTCGACGCGGCCAGCGTCAAGCTGGCCTTCGCCCCGACGCTGGCGGGCGAAACCACGGTCCAGGGCGCCAAAGTTCTCTTCCAGCCTGCCCAATTCAAGCCCGGCCAGCGTTACATCCTCGAACTTTCGGCCAGCGCTAACGGCTACGACACCGGCTCCTTGCGCCTCCCCGTCCAGATGCAGGGCTACCTGGCTGTCGCCAACACCACCCCCGGCGACGGCAACGACAACGTCCCCACCGACGCGCCCCTCACCATCGCCTTCAACCGGCCTGTCGTCCCGCTCGGCCCGGCAGGCGACGACCCCAACCTACCCCAACCCCTGACCCTCGACCCGCCCGCCACCGGCAAGGGCCTCTGGCTCAACACCAGCATCTACCAATTCCAACCCGATCAGCCCCTATTGGCCGGCACACGCTACGTCGCCGCCATCGCTGGCGTCAGTGACCTGACAGGCAGCCCCCTCGAAGCCACCCACACCTTCAGCTTCACCACCGATCTGCCGGTGGTCGTCAGCGTACAACCGGAAGGCAACCTCGTCGCACCCACCTCCCCCATCACCATCACCTTCAGCGCCCCCATGGACGCCACCAGCACTGAAGGCGCGCTTAGCGTCACGGCCAACGACGCCGAGATTGCCGGCAAACCGAGTTGGTCGGATGACGGCAAGACGCTCGCCTTCACTCCCGCCGACGGGCTGCCTTTGGGCGCCAATGTGAAAGTCGAGATCAGCACCGCCGCCCTCGCCAGTGGCGGCGCTGGCCCTCTGCGCCGCGCCCACGCCCACACCATCAGCGTCGTTCCCTTCCCCGCCGTCAGTCGCACCCAGCCCCGCCACGGCGACCAAAACGCCCCCCTCGACGACCCCATCCAGTTCTTCTTCAACGCGCCCATCTTGCCCGAAACCCTGGATGTTTCCGTCAGCCCGCCCATCAGCGCCACCCAAGTCTACTCCTTCTACAGCGACTACGAGCGCGCCTTCTACCTCTTCTTCCCCCGCAAAGCCCTCAGCCCCTACACCGTCACACTCGGTGGCGGCATCCGCGACCCCTACGGCAACACCATCGCCGAACCGACCGTCATCCGCTTCCGCACCGGCGAACGGCGCCCCGACATGACCATGATGGCGCCCGGCGTCATCGGCGCCTTTAGCGCCTACACCGAGACAGCCATCTTCTTCCAAACCGTCAACATCGCCCAGATCAACGCCGAACTTTACCGCCTCACCCCCGAACAAGTGGCTGCGATCGACCCGCAAGACGACTTCGAGCGCTGGCGCACCTACCAACCCCCCGCCAGCCAACTCATCCGTCGCTGGCCGATCCGGCCCAGCGGCCCTCGCAACGAATACGTGATGACGCGCGAAGTACTGCGCGACGCCAACGGCGACCCGCTTAGCCCCGGCCTCTACTTCCTGGGCGCCGAATCGCCGCAGGTGAGCTACGAAGAAGGAAGCATGAAGCCACGCGTCCTGCTCGTGGTCAGCCACTACAACGTCGTGATCAAGCGAGGCAAGGACGACGCCCTGGTCTGGGTCACTGATCTCGCCAGCGGCAAACCGGTCGCCGACCTGCCGGTGACTCTCTATCCCTGGAGCGCCGACCCCGCGTCTGGGCGCACCAACACCGAAGGCGTATTCCAGGCCAACCTTCCCGTCTCCACCGAACCCTGGCGTAGCACCGAAGTCGCCGTCGGAACGGCTGAAGATCCCGGCTGGGCCAGCACCACCATGAACGCCGGCATCGCTTCCTGGGATTACAGCCTCCCCTCCGATTTCTACCTGGCGCCCTACCGCATCCACCTCTACACCGACCGCCCCCTCTACCGTGCTGGCGACACCGTCCACTTCCGGGCCATCATCCGCAGCGACAAAGACGCCCTTTACAGCCTACCCGCACAACTAACCGCGGCAGTCACCTTGCGCAACCCCAAAGGCGACATCATTTTCCAACAGAACATGCCTACCGACGCCTACGGCGCCCTCGCCAACGACGTCCCCCTCGCCGCCGAGACCGAGCTGGGCATGTACACCCTGGAAGTGAAAACAGGGGAAAACAACTCCGCCTGGGTCTACTTCCTGGTGGCCGCCTTCCGCAAACCCGAATTCGAAGTCAAAGCCAGCGTCAATCCCACCGAAGTCATCGCCACACAGCCCGCCCAGGCAACTGCCCAGGCAACCTACTACTTTGGCGGCCCTGTCAAAAACGCCAATGTACACTGGACGATCTACAGCGGCCCCTACACCTTCAGCTACGACGATGGCAGCGGCTGGTCCTTCACCGACTTTCGCCCAGACGCCGTCTACGAGCCGATGCTGATGCCAGGCCGCGAGCCTGTCGGCAGCGGCGTCGGCAAGACGGACGAGCAGGGCCGGTTCACGCTGGTTGTGCCCACCGAACTCAGCGCCGAGCCAGGACGGGGCCAGCCCGGTTCCGAGACCCGCACCATCGAATTCGCCCTCACCGATGTCAGCGACCAACAGGTGGCCGGAAATACGAACCTCGTCATCCACGCCGCCGGCGTCTATCCCGGTGTGCGCCCTGCCAGCTACGTTGGCCAGGCCGGTGACTCACAAACCGCCCACTTCATCGCCGTCGACGCCCTCGCCCGCCAGCCCAAACCCGACCAGGCCATCGACGTAACCGTCAGCCTGGTGGCCTGGCGCACCGTGCGCGAGAAAGACAAAGACGGCATCGTCCGCTACATCACCAAAGTGGACGAAGAAAAAGTGCTCGAGCAAACCCTCACTACCGACGCCAAAGGCCTGGTCGATTTGCGCTGGACGCCCAAAGACTCCGGCCAATATCTCATCCGCGCCAGCACCCGCGACGCCCTGGGCAACGCCAATCGCAGCGCCGCCTTTGTCTGGATCGCCGGCCCAGAATACGCGGCCTGGCCCATCCAGAACAACGATCGCATCGACCTGGTGGCCGACAAAAAACTATACAAGGTCGGCGACACTGCCCAAGTCCTGATCCCCTCGCCCTGGCAAGGAGAGACCACCGCCCTCGTCACCATCGAGCGCGCCGGCATCCTCAGCCACGAACTCAAGACCCTGACCACCAACTCCGAAACGTTGGCCATCCCCATCCGACCCGAATACGCCCCCAACGTCTTCGTCTCCGTCCTCTTGGTCAGCCCGCCCATCGGCGGCGAAGCCCCCACCTTCAAGCTTGGCTATGTCCAGCTCAACGTCGATCCCGAACAGCACCTGCTCAAACTGGACATCAGCGCCACTCCTGATCCCGCCCATCCCGGCGACACCGTCACCTACCAAATTCGCGCCAGCGACTGGCAAGGCAAACCCGTCCAGGCCCAACTCTCCCTGGCGCTCGTCGATAAAGCCCTGCTCGCCCTCTACCCCGACTCCACCACTGCCATCGACCAAACCTTCTGGGCCGCGCGCGGGCTGGGCGTCCAGACCGGCGTCAGCCTCGTCGCCTCGCTCAACCGCATCGACGAAGCCCAACGCAAGGGCGCCAAAGGCGGCGGCGGGGGTGGCGATGCCGCCCTGGCTCAGATCGATGTGCGCACCGACTTCCGCGACCTGGCCTACTGGCAGGCCAACGCCGCCACCGACGCCAACGGCCAACTGAGCATCCCCATCACCCTGCCCGACAACCTCACCACCTGGCAGATGCGCGCCATCGCCGTCACCGCCGACACACAGGTCGCCGACGCCAAACACGATCTACTCGTCACCAAACCACTCCTCATCCGGCCCGTACTGCCGCGCTTCGTCGTCCACAACGACCGCTTCAGCGCTGGCGCCATCATCCAGAACAACACTGGGGCCGACCAATCGCTAACGCTCACATTCCAATTCGAAGGCATGAAACCCCTGGGCGACGCGACCTACCACCTCGACATCCCCAACGGCGAACTAGCCCGCGTCGATCTCCCCGTCCAGGTGGACGACATCGACCCCAGCAGCCATCTCGCCCTCGAAAACGTCGTCGTGCGGATGACCGCCATCGCCGGCGACTTCGACGACGCCCTCGAACTCAAACTCCCCGTGCGCCGCTACAGCAGCCCCGAAACCGTGGCCACCGCTGGCATCGTCACCGCGACCGAGCCGCGCTACGAGGCCATCACCCTCCCCGACCGCTACGACCCCACCCAGGGCGACCTCACCGTACGCATCGAGCCATCACTGGCTGCAGGCATGACGGGCGGCCTCGACTACTTGGAGCACTTCCCCTACGAATGCACCGAACAGACCGTCAGCCGCTTCCTGCCCAATGTCTTCACGGCGCGCGCGCTGGCCGAATTGGGCCTGGAACGCCCCGACCTCAAAGCCAGACTCGATGCGCAGGTGCCGGTGGGATTGCAGCGCCTCTACACCCGCCAGAACCCCGACGGCGGCTGGGGCTGGTTTGCCCGCGAGCAGAGCAACCCCTACACCAGCGCCTACGTCCTCTTCGGCCTCACCGCCGCGCAACAGTCCGGATACAGCGTCGACGCCCAGGTATTGACGCGCGGCGCCAACTATCTGAAGCGCCAACTCGCCACCCCCGACAAACTCCAGGGCTACAAACTCAATCAACAAGCCTTCTTCGTCTTCGTCCTCGACCAGTATGCCCAGGTCGCTGACTCCGATCGGCCTCTGGCCGAAACCCAGCTACTGTATGAAGAACGCGACCGCCTGGCCCTATACGCCGCCGGCTATCTTGCCCTCACCCTGCAAGCCCAAAGTCCTGTAGCCGACACCGCCGGCCAGGCTCGCTCCCTCCTCGACGCCCTCACCGCCCAGGCCATCACCTCGGCCACCGGCGCCCACTGGGAGGAAGAAGCAACGGCCGACTGGTGGACGATGAACACCGACACCCGCACCACCGCCGTCATCCTCGCCGCCCTCGTCGCCATCCAACCCGACCATCCGCTTGGCCCCAACATCGTGCGCTGGCTAATGAGCGCACGCACTGCCGACCGCTGGCAGACGACGCACGAGACCGCATGGGCGCTCATCGCCCTCACCGACTGGATGGTCGCCACCGGCGAATTGCAGGGCAACTACAATTGGGATGCCAGCCTCAACGGCCAGCCCATCGGCAACGGCTCGGTCACACCGCAGGGCGTGGACAAAGCCAGCGTCCTGCGCACGGCCATCGGCGACTCTTCGGCCGGCTCAGGGCAGGGTCTGCTGGCCAACCAGATCAACACCCTCCTGCTCGAACGCACATCCGGTCCCGGCCAGATGTACTACAGCGCCTACCTGCGCACCTTCCTGCCCGTCCCCGACCTGAAACCCGTCAGTCGCGGCCTCACCATCGCCCGCCGCTACACCTTGAACAGCGACCCCAGCCACAGCGACATCACCAGCGCCAAAGTCGGCAACATCATCGATGTCGAGCTGACCATCGTCATCCCCAGCACCATGCACTACCTGCTGGTCGAAGACCCCATCCCCGCCGGAACCGAACCCATCGATACCAGCTTCGCCACCACCAGCCTGAGCGCGACCGCCCCCGAAGTAGAAGAGCAATCCGAGCAGGGCCAGAAACAACCCTGGTGGTGGTGGCTGCCCACCAGCTTCGAGTTGAAAGACGACAAAGTCGCCATGTTCGCCACCGAACTGCTCCCCGGCGCCTACACCTTCCACTACCAATTACGCGCCACCACCGCCGGTGAATTCAACGTCCTGCCCCCGCGCGGCGAGATGATGTACTTCCCCGAAGTCTTCGGCCACGGCGCCGGCAGCGCCTTCACCATCACGCGGCCCTAACCGAACTACTGCGTACTTACGTACTGCGTTGTGACGGCTTACGCAGTACGTAAGTACGCACTACCCAATAACCAATGCCACCTACTTGGGGAATCATCGCCGCCGGACGGCAACACAGCGCCGACGCCGGCGCCGCCATGTTGCGGGCGGGCGGCAATGCCGTCGACGCCGCCGTGGCCGCAACTTTCGCCAGCTTCGTGGCTGAGCCATCCATCGTTTCACTTGGCGGCGGCGGCTACGCCCTCCTCCATCACCCCGGCGCCCCACCCCAGCTCTACGACTTCTTCTGCACCTTTCCCGGCTTGGGCAGCAGCGACCCCCTCCCCCCTTCTCCCGCCGCCTTCTTCCCTGTCACCGCCGATTTCGGCGCCGCCAGCCAGATTTTCCACATCGGACGCGGCAGCGTGGCCGTGCCCGGCATCGTCGCTGGCCTCTGCCGCCTCCACGCCGATGCCGGCCGCCTCCCTCTGGCCGACATCCTACAACCAGCCATCACCCTCGCCCGCACTGGCGCGCCGCTGGGTGAATTCAACGCCCTGGTCGGGCGCATCTTGGCGCCCATCTTCGGCAACACGCCCGATCTGGCTCGCCTTTTCGGCTGGCCAGACGCCTTCCTCACACCCGACCACACCTATCGCAACCCCGACCTGGCCGGCGCCCTGGAAGCCCTCGGTCGCACAGGCCCCAACCTGTTCTACACCGGCGCTATCGCCCAAGCCATCCTCGCCGATCAACGCCAGCGCGGCGGCCTACTCACCGCGCGAGACCTGGCCGGCTATGAAGTCATCGTCCGCGCCCCCTTACACCTGCGCTACCGCGACTACGACATCTTTACCAACCCCCTGCCCTCGCGCGGCGGCGCCCTCATCGCCTTCTCTCTCGCCCTGCTCCAGGCTTTCGATCTCGGCGCCCTCCCCTTTGGCAGCCCCCGCCACCTGCGTTTGCTGGCCGAGATCATGCGCCAGACCAACCTGGCCCGACCGCTCCTGGAAGAAAGCGGCGACCTCGACCGTTTTCTCCATCCCCACCACCTGGCTCGACACCAGGCCGACATCATCTGCCGACTGACTGGCAGCGACGCCCTGCCCCCTCTCGACCCGCCGCCTCCCCCCAGCCCCAACCACACCAGCCACATCAGCGCCCTCGATGGCGACGGCGTCTCGGTGGCCCTGACCACCACCGCGGGCGAAGGCGCCGGCTTCATCGTCCCTGGCGCCGGGCTGGTCCTCAACAACATATTGGGCGAGGCCGACCTCCATCCCCACGGCTTTCATAAAGGCCAGCCCGGCGCCCGCATCGGCTCGATGATGGCCCCCACCCTCGTCCTGCACGAGGGCCGGCCCCTCCTGGCTCTTGGCTCCGGCGGCTCCAATCGGCTGCGCACCGCCATCCTGCAGGCGCTCGTCAACTTTCTCGACTTCCGGCTGGATCTACAGGCAGCCGTTTCTGTCCCGCGCCTCCATTTCGAGGAGGGCGTCTTGCAGGTCGAAGCGGGGTTCACTCCTCAGGCGGTGGGCTGGCTGCGACGCTGGGGCTATGATGTGGCGCGTTGGCCCACGCGCCACATGTTCTTCGGCGGCGTCCACGCCGTGGGCCGCGGTGGAACGGGCGAGTTCGAGGGCGCGGGCGATGCGCGGCGCAACGGGGCTGTGGCGCGGGTCGGCTGAAGCGCGTACTAAATCGGCAACTTTTTTGTGGACGCTGATGGGAAAACACGGGTGGTTTTTGCTGTCGATTTGACGATTCACCCAATTTAGGAGCAATTGGGTGAAACATCTACTTCTGGCAGACTTATGATCGATACGAGCTTGACTATGTGGAGGAGGAGGGCGGGCGTCTGTACGGCTTCGAGTGCAAGTGGAGCGACAAGCGATGGCAGCCGCCGAGCCTTTTTGCCCAGACGTATCCGGAGAGCGAAGCGCAGGTCGTCAACCGGGAGAATTATCTGGAGTTCCTGACTTGAGAAAAGGTGGTTCAGCTTGCGCCGGCACTTATTGTAAAAATTACACAAAGTAACCCTCGATTGGAGACAACACCACCGTACAAACGGCGGGAACAGGGTATGGTGAACCTGCACGGGCGTCGCGATCTCATCCGAGCGCCCGTGAACGACCATGACCGATCAACCAGACCCTACCCACCTGCTGCGCGCTCGCGAAGATTTCCGCCGCGCTCATTTTCAGGCCCTGCTCCAAGACTGGCTGGCCCGCCTAACCGGCCAGAACACCGACCTCCTCAGCTACGAAGAAGTCCGCAACATCCTGCAAGCGCGCGAGGGCGTCACCTTGCCGGGAACGCAAGACATCCCCCTGGAAAAAATCGTCGGCAGCGTCGGCCGCTATCGCGACTTCACCCAGGCTTTCTTGCCGCGCAACGAAGCTCTCCAACAGCGCTGGACGCGCGTCGACGCCGCTATGAACGGCGCGACCGGACTGCCGCCCATCGACCTGTACCAGGTGGGCGACCTCTACTTCGTGCGCGATGGCAACCATCGCGTCTCGGTGGCGCGGGCGCGCGGCGATCAGACCATCGAAGCCCTCGTGACAACCGTGGATGCGCCCTTCCCGGTCGAAGCTGAGAATGCAGCCGAGCTGAGCGCCTGGCTGATCGAGGCCGGGCATCGCCTCTTCCTCGAACGCACCCATTTGGCCGACTACTACCCTGACGCCGACATCCACATCACCGAGCCGGGCCGCTATCGCCTTTTCGACGAGCAAATCCAGGTGCATCGCTACTTTTTGGGACTGGATTACCAGCGCGACATCTCGGAAGAAGAGGCCGTCCGTAGCTGGTACGAGAACGTCTATCTCCCCCTCACTTCCGAAATCCGAGCCAGCGACGTACTGAAGGAATTCCCCCGCCGCACCGAAGCCGATCTCTATCTGTGGATTTGCCACCGCCGCGAGGAACTCCGTGAGCGCTACGATCTCGATCTCAGCCCGCAAGCAGCAGTGGCAACCTTTGCCAGCGTCTACAGCGAGAAACCGATCAGTCGCGTGCTCAAAGAGGCGCGGCTGGCTCTCGTGCGGGCCACATCGGGGGAAGATGTGATCATCGGACTGCCGGAGGAAGCCAGGCAGATGAGTGCAGGGCTGGTTGGCGCAGGGGTGGCAGCATGAGATGGCTCCCGCGCGCCTGGCGCCAACTACGCGGCCATGATTGCTTTGCCTGCGCCTTCTCCGAGGTGTTTCGCAGCAACGGTGATGGCCAGGTCAGCCGACTGCACTCGTTCTGTCGGAACCCGGCTTCGGCCTATCGCGACCGCCCGCTCCCGCCCGAGCTATGGTGCGAAGCCTGGCAGCGGGCGCCGTCCGGCCGCAAACCCGCGCCGGAGGAGATCGACGGCACGGGTTTGACGGGGTAGGGGCGATCAGTCAGGAGCGACGACGGCGACGGCCAAGTACGAGGAGCAGCAGACCCAGGAGTACGAGCGCCAGCGGTAGGATCCGTTTGGCGGGCGCGGGGCCTGACGATGGCTGGCTGGATTCAGCGGCCAGGCGCGACGGCTGCTGACCGCCCGGGAAAGCAACCTGCCCGCGGCGCCGCGCCGCTGCCATCTCTGGCGCCTCGCGCAACGCCGTCCACAATATGCCCCACGAGCGCCAGAAGGCCGCCATGCCGGCGCGCTGCAATTCCGGCGCCTCGGAGCCGACATCGGGATAGCCCTGGCTGTCTGGCTGCGCTGTCTCCCAATTGCGGAAGAGCCGGCCCCATTCGCTGTTCAGCACCGCCTGCATCTTCTGCTTGCCGATGAAGGGATACCAGAAGGTGTCGTGATATAGCACCGAGGCCAGGTAGCTCCACGGCGCCAGCACCGTTTTCAGCGACCACTCGATCGGCTGCTTCAACGGCCCCCAATAGATCTTATGCTGCATGCGGCTGGCGAACGTCATTTTTTGGAACGGCCCTTCGAAGTGCCAGTTCTGACGTCCGACTTCCTCGTCGCCCACGATCTCGATCTCCGACGGGTCGCCGCAGCCCAGGCCCAGCTCGTGGGCCACGCGGATGAACTTGATCGACATCGGGTCGATGCCCATCATCTTGGCGGCCATAGCGTCGATGGCCACCTGATCGTCCGAAGCCAGAAGGACGTTCTTGACGTAAGGGATCATGCAGCGCGGGCCGGGGCCATCGCCGGCGAACGTCCCATCCATGACCGCAAAGACGCCGCGATGGATGTGCTTCTGGATCATCAGCAGGTCCACCAGGGTCTCGTGGATGACCGGATGCGTCCAGTGGCGGCGCTCGTTCAGCAACCCACCGAAGGCGTTTTTCATGGCGCCGGTGGTGGTGGTAAAGATGTGAGTGTTGTGCAGCACCATGCCGTTGCCGATGAAGTTGGGAGCGGTTTCCATCGTGAAATCATAGAGGTGCTCGCAATCGGCCTCGATCTCAGCAATGGACACGATGTGATCCCAGGCGATGTCTTCTCGGCTCAACATCGCCATCTCTGCGATCTGATCGGCATACATCCCCGCCGTATCGGCCTGTCCAAAGCGTTCGACAAAATATTGTGCGATCGGTCGGGTTGGCTGCGTGTGACTGTTTTCGATACTGTTGACCGACGATGGGCGGCCCGTTGAGCTTTGCGTGAAGCCAAGACCCTGGCGCACAGCCCGAAATGCACCGGGAGCGATGGGGATAGTATCCCAATTGGAGGGGCGTTTGCCGCGCAAACGGCGGGCTATCAGCATGTCCAGGCGCTGTTGCTTATGCACACTGCGCAGGTGGATGTGGCGACCGAGGGCGACCAAGTCGTCTCCATAAATGGAGACCTCATGATACCGCCGCTTCTCTCCCCCCCGTTCAGATCGGCCCCAACTTTCGTTCTTGAAAGCCACCACCCCAAGCCGCGTCAACAGATACTGCAACTGGTTTGCCAGTTTCTCACTCTTGGTGGTGGCATGAAGCCCATCCCTCTGGCCAACTCCACCATCGCCATCGAAGTAGCCTTGCACAAAGGCGGCGATTTCGTCATCTGGGCAACGAAACAGAAGATCAGGTACGTGTTTCGTCCCCGCATTCAGGGGGGCTGTCCACCCGATCTGCTCGAAAAACTCCTGCATTTGCAACGAATCGAAATAAAAGGTGTATGGCTCGTCCGGTCGTTGTGTTGGCTCCACACCGAACAACCCTTTGCTCAGGGCCAAATAGTCTTGCTGAATGGCTGGGTCGGCATTGCTGAACCAGAAACGGCAACTGGTTTTCATCGGCTGCATCCAGCCTTCGGCCACGAAATAGCCCAACCAGCGCCAGAAATCCACCGAAGTCTTCTCTGGAATGGTCAGCCACTTGGTGGAGGTCTGGCCATAGGTTTTCTTCAGTCGCGGCAGGGGCTGGCTCTGTCCGTCGATGCTGATCTTACGCGGGATGGCGATGCGGTCGCCAATCTGTAACAGCGACGCCCGCCGCCAGCCCTGGGGAGTCAGAAATGGATGATCACCCGACGCTTTGACCTCGCGCCCGGTCTTGGTGCGCAGCCACCAGATTTTCCGACCCCTGAGCGGGGTGCGCCAGAAGAAGCGCGTTGCCTGCGGCCCCAACACGCCGCCATCCGCGAGACTGAGCACAGCAGCTCGCACGGGAATGCGGGTGTCGCCGTCTTCATCCACCAGGCCCGCGCCCTTCGCCAATTCGCCCTCTACGAGGTTGCCGATGCGCACCAAGTCGCCGTTGGCCAATACGATTTCGGTGTCGGGATGAACACATTTCACCGTCGGCAAGTGGATGATGTTCTCACCAATGAAGCGCCGGGGGATGTAGAAACCGCCAGGGTACACGTCGTTGAGGACGAGGAATTTGTCGGCCAGGTCGCCCACGGCCTCGCGGATGTTGATCCACTCCTCGCCTTCATAGAGGTGGATGTTGCGCAGGCTGTGCGCCTGCACGACGTTGATCTGCTTGTTCTCGCGCTCGCCCAGATGGGCGTCGATGACGACGGTGCGATTGTGGCAGGCGTGGATCAGGTTGGGGTCGTACCCATCCTGCTTCATAGCCCGGATGACGCCCTCCAACTGCCAGGGCGTGGTCGAACTGCCGGGATAGAAGAAATGCCAGGAAATGTTGACTTTCAGGGCCGTGTCAGCGTCTTTGGCGATGACGTTTTGATAACCGGCCAGATTCATCAGCCGGTGATAGTCGGCCAGGATAGTGCGCGGTGAAGTACGCAGGATGGCGACTTTGCTTTTGCTCATGAGTATCTCCATCGAAGACCTCGCTGGTTTCGTACATATTCGAGGTCTGGGGTTTAGATATTTCATTATACACAAGCGTTCCCACGGACGCGATTTCATGATGTAAGTCATTGCCAATATGCCTGGCCGATGCTACAATGCGGCTTGTTCCATCCTTCACTACATCCGATCTTATTTAAGGAGATCTCAATCAAATGGCTACATCGATTCTTGAACTGCTCGGTCCTGATGCCGAGACCCTACTGACCCACGTCTGCGCGGGCATCCCCAAAGAATCCCTGCACCTTCCTGGCTCGGACTTCGTCGACCGCGTGGTGGCCGTCAACGATCGTCCCACCCCTGTGTTGCGCAACCTCCAGGCCATGTTCGACCACGGTCGCTTGGGCGGCACGGGCTATCTCTCCATCCTGCCGGTGGATCAGGGCATCGAGCACAGCGCTGGCGCCTCTTTTGCCAAGAACCCCGCCTATTTCGACCCCGAAAACATCGTCAAACTGGCTATCGAGGGTGGGTGCAATGCCGTCGCCTCGACGCTGGGTGTGCTGGGCGCGGTGGCTCGCAAATACGCTCATAAAATCCCCTTCATCGTCAAATTCAACCACAACGAATTCCTCACCTATCCCAACAAATTCGATCAAATCTTCTTCGCCAGCATCAAACAGGCGCGCGATATGGGCGCCGCGGCGGTGGGGGCCACGATTTACTTCGGCTCGGCGGAATCGTCGCGCCAGATCGTCGAGGTCAGCCGGGCCTTCGAGATCGCGCATGACATGGGCCTGGTGACGGTGCTCTGGTGCTATCTGCGCAACTCTGCCTTCAAGCAGGACAAAGACTACCACCTCGCTGCCGATCTCAGCGGCCAGGCCAATCACTTGGGCGTCACCATCGAGGCCGACATCATCAAACAAAAGCTGCCGGAGAACAACGGCGGCTACAACGTCCTCAGCACCAAAGAGAACCCCTACGGCAAAACAGACAAGCGGGTCTACTCCGAACTCATGGCCGAACACCCCATCGACTGGACTCGCTACCAGGTGGCCAACTGCTACATGGGCCGCGCCGGCTTGATCAACTCTGGCGGCGCTTCTGGCGAAAACGACTTCGCCGAGGCCGCACGCACAGCCGTGATCAACAAGCGCGCCGGCGGCATGGGGCTGATCTCCGGGCGCAAGGCCTTCCAGCGCCCGATGGTCGAAGGCGTCGCCCTCCTCAATCTCATTCAGGATGTCTACCTGGACAGCAGTATCACCGTCGCCTGAACGACTGATCTTCTCTCATCCCCTATCCTTGCCAACGGTGCAGTCGGTCTCTCGGCTGCACCGTCTTTTTGATCCGCAAATTCACCTCCCTACTCTCCACTCCCTCTCCCCCCCACCTCCCGCACGAACACGCACTCGGCGATATCAGCATCCACCGCGTGATCTTCCCCCCCCACCCGCACGATCAGCCCGTTCGCCGCGCGACACACGACCACGAGCGATGTAGATGGATACAACCCCCGCTCGCCCAGACGACGCAACATACTCGCATCGTGATCGCTCACCTCAGCGATGATGGCAGTCTGACCGGGCTGGAGGTCGGAAAGGCGGTTCTGGGCGGGATGCGCCATCTCCCCGCTGCGGGTGGGAATAGGCGCGCCGTGCGGATCGGTCGTCGGAAAACCCAGCAGAGCGTCGATGCGGTCCTCTAAATCTTCCGACAAAATGTGCTCCCACTTTTCGGCTTCCTCATGCACGCGATCCCAGGGTACGCCCAACGCTTCGGCCAGATAGCGCTCTACCAGACGGTGGTGCCGGATGACCTCGAGGGCAATAGCGCGGCCAGCCGGCGTCAGCGCCACACCCTGATAACGTTCGTGCTCCAGCAAACGCATCTCCGCCAATTTCTTGATCATCCCCGTCGCCGAGGCCGGAGCCACCCCCAGACGCTCGGCCAGCACGGTAGTGGCGACTTTGCCCTGTTCCCGCTCGATCTCGAAAATCGTCTTGAGATAATCCTCGACAGCCTGTGTGTGCATGATGCTTGTTGGAGAGAGAAAAAGAAAAAGTGATTTAGTCACGCCTAAATTAGATGATACTCTATCCCTTTTTGCCGCCATCGTCAAGGCGGATGGCCCTTCGTTGACACCCCCCAACCCGCCTGCTACACTGACCACTCTCCTCCTGCATCTTATCATTGCGCTGCACCCAGCGTCGTCCCCTTGTCCCCTTGTCCCCTTGTCCCCTTGCCCCCTTGCCACCTTGTCCCCTTGCCACCTTGCCACCTTGCCACCTTGCCACCTTGCCACCTTGTCACCTTGCCACCTTGCCACCTTGTCACCTTGCCACCTTGTCACCTTGCCACCTTGCCACCCTGTCACCTTCACCCCCGTCTCTTTCCCTTCCTCATCCTGGCCACCCTCCTCCTCGGCAGCCTCTGGATTTGGCTCAGCCGCGTCCCCACGGCGGCTTTCCCCTCCCAGCCTGCCTCCATCCCGCTGGCCGGGCACCCCGCGCCTGATTTCAGCCTCACCCGCCTTGATGGCGGCGCTCTCAGCCTGACAGAGCTGCGCGGGCGCCCGGTCGTGCTCAACTTCTGGGCGAGCTGGTGCGGCCCCTGCGAAGCCGAAATGCCCGAGCTACAAAAAGCCTTCGAGCGTTATGGTGACAAAGGACTGGTCGTGCTGGGCGTCAACCAGGGCGAGCTTGCCCCCACCGTCGCCGACTTCACTCGCCGCCTGGGCCTCACCTTCCCGATCGTGCTCGATACCAGCCTCGACGTCTCGCAAGACTACCGCATCAACTCTCTCCCCACCACCTTGTTCATCGACCGCGACGGCGTCATCCGCGACCAAGTCATCGGCCAGATGAACACCGCCATCTTGCGCCAGCATCTGCGCTCGATCTACCCCTGATCATGCTGCCCACCCTGCGCCTCGGCCCCCTGGCCTTGCCCACCTATCCCCTCCTCATCATTCTGGGCCTCTACCTGGGGCTGTGGCTGGCGGCCAGAGTGGGCGCACGGCGGGGCCTCGACCCCGATCACCTCTACAACGCCGGCTTCTACGCCTTCATCGCCGCCCTCGTGGCCGGACGCCTGGGACACATCATCCATTTCTTCCCCGCCTATCTGGAAGACCCGACCAGCATCCTCTCGCCCAACATCGAAGCCTTCGAGCCGTTGGCAGCCGGAGCAGCAGCAGCGCTGCTGTTGATCTGGTACCTACGACATCACGCCATCTCCCTCCTACCGTTTCTCGACGCCATTGCCAGCGGCGGCCTCCTCGTCCTCGGCGTCAAAGCACTGGCCGAAGGACTCAATGGCCGGGCCTTTGGCGCTCCCTCCATGCTGCCCTGGGCCATTCCGCAATGGGATGTCTACCGCCACCCCGTGCAATTCTACGAACTCTTGGGGACGCTGGCAGCGCTCAGCCTCCTTATGACGTTTCTCGATCATTTGCGCCCTGGCCAGGCCGCGCTGACAACCCTGACCAGCTACGCCTTCGTTCGCCTCATGGTCGATGCCTTCCGCGACCAGCCCGCCACCCTGGGCGCTGGCTTTCGCCTGAGCCAGATCATCGCCCTCATTGTACTGCTGGTGGCGTTATTGGCGCTCTACCAGATGGGGATATCGCACCGGCCGGGCGACGAAAGCGTGGTGCAATAAAGCCTGCCGCCGCTCCACGCGCCGGCCACCGCTGATGACATCTCGCCGCACCTTCCTCCTGCTCCTGCTCCTCTACCTCCTCCTTGCCCTTGCCTACTCGGTTGTCCAGCCGTTGGGCGAGGCCCCGGACGAGGCCGACCACTATGCCTATGCCCGCTACATTGGCCTGAACCGCGCCCTGCCCGAAGGCCCGACCGTCACCCAAAGCAAACACCCACCGCTCTACCACGCCCTGGCCGCTGGTCTGACCCGTTGGACAGGCATGGATTTCGACTTCCTGCGCTCCAACCCCGACGCCATTCCCCTCGGCCCCGACGCTCCCCCCAACTTCTTCGTCCACACCACCCTCGAGAGTTTCCCCTGGCGCGGCGGGGCGCTGGCCATGCACCTGGGCCGCTTCCTCTCTGTGCTGATGGGAGCGATCACTATCTGGGCGACCTGGCAACTCGGTCGGGAATCATTCCCCACACAGCCAGAGATCGGCCTCCTGGCTGCCGCGTTTCTGGCCGGATTGCCGGGCTTCCTCTACATCAGCGGGGCCATGAACAACGACAACGCCGCTGGCGCCTTCGGCAGCCTGGCCCTTTTGCTGATGGCGCGCCTCCTCCGGCGCGGCGTCGCCTGGCCCCGCGCTGCCCTGCTCGGCCTCATCTTCGGCCTGGGCTTACTCTCGAAAGTGGGGACGCTGGCGCTGTGGCCGCTGGCGGCGCTGGCCGTGGCGGGCAACCTGTGGACCGAGTGGCGAAGCAGCCGCGCTTGGGCGAAAGCGGTCGGACATCTCGCCCTGGTCTGGGGCCTGGGCCTCCTCATCGCCTCGCCCTGGCTGTTGCGCAACTGGCGGCTTTACGGCGATCCATTTGGCTGGGAGCTGGTGCGGGCGACGGTGGATCAGCGCACCGCCCCCCTCGCCATCACCGACCTCATCTGGCTGGCCCGCGGGCTGTTCGGCTACTTCTGGGGCCGCTTCGGGCCGATCGGTCAAATTCACCTGCCCTCCTGGGCCTACCCCATCGCCCTCGCCTTCACCCTCTTCATCTTCGTCGGCATCATCCTCCACCTGCGCCGCCACTTAACCCCTACCCTCCGACCTCCGACCTCTGACCCTTCGACAAGCTCAGAGCCGGCTCTCCGACCTCTGACCTCCCTCCTCCTCCTGGCCTTCGCCCCTCTCCTCGTCCTCGCCTCCATCGTCCAATACTCCACCATCGCCCTCGGCACCGACCAGGCCCGTCTCCTGTGGCCGGCCATCGCCGCCATCGCCGTGTCGGTAGCCGTGGGACTGGCGGGATGGGTCGAGTGGCTGCGCCCCCCTCAGCCCCGGCGCTGGCTCGTCCCCGCCTTCACCGTCGTCATGGCAACCTACAGCCTGGCGACGCTACTCCTCGTCATCCGCCCCGCCTTCGCCCCACCCCCGCCCGGCGTCATTCCCTCCGAAAAACTGGCGACCTTCGGCCCCGACCTCGATCTGGTGGCCGCCGAACTACCCTCCGCCCCGCTGTCCACCGGTCAGTCCGTGCCACTCACCCTTTTTTGGCGGGCGCGCCAACCCCTGGCCGACGACCTCCGCCCGGTTGTGCGGCTGATCCACCAGGATGACTGGCTGGCCGCCGAGCGCGACCACAGCCCCGCCCAGGGTCGCTACGCCACCGACCGCTGGCAACCCAGCGAAACCATCGCCGACCCCTACCTGCTAACGCCGAACCCGCCCAGCGCTGGCGAATTCACCATCATGGTGGGGGTGCGACCCTTCCGTGGAGAATGGCTGCAGGCCGAGCCAGCCAGCACCCAACCATTCGTCGTAGTGGGAACCATCATCTATCGCTAAGATCACGGCGCCCAATGTGATTGAGTCCACGAACACCGCTCACATCCAGCACTATCATTCATATACAGCCATATACAGCAAGAGCCTCCAATCTCTGATCTCTAATCTCTGATCCCCGATCTCAAGCCTCCATGACCCGCCCCAACCCCCTCAGCGCCATCTGGTCCACCATCACCGAAATCGACGCCAGCAACATCCGCCAACAAGTGCAGACGCCAATCCGCCTTGCCCTCATCGGCGGCGACAGAGAGGCCGTCTATTGGCTGGCCGACGCCCTGCGTACAGATCCTTATAAACACACACTCGCAGCCAGCCCCCATGCCCTGGAGATTTACGTCCTGCCCGTCAGCCGCCAGGCTCTGGAACAAGCCGCCAGCGCCGATGCAGCCCTGATCGTGGCGCCGGTCGACCGCCCAGACGTCAGCGCCGAACAACAATCCCTCACGATCCTGCGCGCGGCCAGGCCGAACCTACCTGTCGTCATCGCCCACACTTTGGCGCAGGGCACCGACCAGCAACCTTCGCCCGACCGGCGTTACTGGCAGGCCGACGCCCACGTCCTGGTCGATACGCGCTCGGCCCAGCCTCTCGATACCGAACTCATCCCCGCCCTCCTCAAACTCTTCCCCGACCGCGAACTCGCCCTGGCTCATTTCTTGCCCGCCCTGCGTCCGGCCGTCGCCACGCGCTTGATCAACGAGAGCTGCTTTGCCAACGCCAGCTTCGCCGCTGGCACGGGCGTAGCCGAATTGGTTCCCGTACTGGGCATCCCCCTGTCTGTCGCCGACATGGTGGTGCTGACCAAGAACCAGGCGCTGCTGAGCTACAAATTGGCGCTGGCGTTGGGCCATAATGGCACCGCGCGGGAATTGGTGGGGCCGGTGGCGGGCGTGGTCGGCGGCGGCTTCATCTGGCGGCAGATTGCGCGCACGCTAGTCGGCCTCATCCCTGGCGTTGGCCTGGTTCCCAAGATCGCCATCGCCTATGCTGGCACCTATGTCACCGGCCATGCCGTCTACAACTGGTACGCGCACGGCGCGGAACTGTCGGCCGAGCGCATGAAGGCCCTGTACAGCGAAGCCCTGGCCGAAGGCAAGGCCCGCGCGACCGCCTTCCTGCCCAAACGAAAGCCCAATCTTCATCTCCCAGCTTTGCCGGCGCCGCGGCGCAAGCCCAGACGCTGTCCCAACTGCCAGAAGAAATGGGGCCGCGGCGCTTCCTTTTGCTCGAATTGCGGCTTCAACCTCGCCGCGCCCGAACCGCTGGCCCTTGACGAAGGGCGATAGACGAACGATGATGGACGAACAGAGGCGAACGTGGACGAAGCGTTGGTCTCCGACCCCTGACCTCCGGCTTCCGATCTCTGACTTCCCTCCGCCACCCACTCCCACCCATGAACACTTCTGATCTTCTCGAAAAAGCCGCCGCCGGCGAACGCCTTTCGCCCGCCGAAGGCTTGCAACTCTACACCGAAGCCGATCCCGCCGCCATCATGGCCATTGCCCACGACCTGCGTTTACAGCGCACCACGCCGGGCCTCGTCACCTATCTCGTCGACCGCAACATCAATTACACCAACGCCTGCACCACCGATTGCCAATTCTGCTCGTTCTACCGCGTGCCGGGGCATCCCGAAGTCTACGTGCAAAGCAAGCGCGAGATCGGCGAGCGCATCGAAGAGCTGCTGGCCTGGGGTGGCACGCGCATCCTCATGCAGGGCGGCCACAACCCCGACCTGCGCATCGAATGGTACGAGGACATGCTGCGCTGGCTGAAGGCCACGTATCCCGAAATCGAATTAGATTGCTTCAGCCCATCCGAGATCGAGAACATCGCCGAGCTGGAGGGGATGACGATGGAGCAGGTCTTGGAACGGCTGCATCGGGCGGGGTTGGATGGGCTGCCGGGCGGCGGCGCCGAAATCCTCGACGACGACGTGCGCAAGCGCATCTCGCCCAAGAAAACGCGCACTGCCGAATGGATTCACGCCATGCGCATCGCCCAACGCCTGGGCATGACCACCAGCGCCACCATGGTCATCGGCTTCGACGAGACCATGCAGCAACGCATCAACAGCCTGACGCGGCTGCGCGAATTGCAGGATGAATCGCTGGCCGCGCATGGCAATGGCTTCACCGCCTTCATCATGTGGACAGCGCAACTCAGCGAGACGAACAGCCTGGGCCGCAGCCGGCATCGGGCGAAGTATGGGGCAGATTACGACGAATATCTGCACACCAACGCCTTCGCCCGCGTCTATCTCGACAACTTCGCCAATTTCCAGGCGAGCTGGCCCACGCAAGGGCTGGAAACCGCCCGACGCTCGCTCTTCGCCGGCTCGAACGATTTCGGCAGCACCATGCTGGAAGAGAACGTGGTCAGCCAGGCATCGGCGTTCACCGCCCAAGAGCCGCGCATGAGTGTGTATCGGCTGCACGAGCAGATTCGGCTGGCCGGATTCGACCCGGCGCAGCGCGACAGCCGCTATAACCTCGTCCGCCGTTTCGACCGCGTGATGAGCCCCGCCGAGCTGGCCCCCGCGCCCATTCCCACGCGGCTGACCAACCTATCTCCTTCGCTATCCATTTCTGTGATGGATTTCTAGCTCTACGATGGGCGTCGTTATGGTCGAATCGGATCTCACCACTCCTCAACTCATTCTGGAGCGAATCCAGAACCAAGCTAGAAACGCGAGCTTCCGTCTCACACAACATGCTCAACAAGAGATGGTGGAGGAAGAAATCACACTCGATGAAGTGACGCAGGCTTTGCTTCATGGCTCGATCATCGAGGATTATCCACAGCATCGTCGAGGTCCTTGTTGCTTGGTCTCAGGTTTTTCAGATGATCGAAGGCCGTTGCACATCGTATGCACGAGCGCGCAACCCTTGCTGATCATCATCACGGTTTACGAACCAAAACTGCCGAAATGGCTGAACTCCCTTCAAAGGAAGAATTAGCA
The DNA here is from genome assembly GCA_041918515.1 of Chloroflexota bacterium. Lineage (GTDB taxonomy): Bacteria > Chloroflexota > Anaerolineae > J102 > J102 > SSF26. The sequence continues at coordinate 25,355 of JAYRVO010000123.1, forward strand.
CCATGAAATGTAGTATCGATGGTTGCCCTGGCGTCTATGAAAACAGATCACTAGTCCACACAGTGCGCTATCGCGGCCAAATCATCGTGATCGATGGCGTACCGGCTGAAGTATGCTCGGTTTGTGGCGACGTTCTTCTGGCACCCGACACTGTCAGGCAAATTGAAGCGCTTCTCCGCTCAACGCCCGTCCCGATGCGCACGGCGCCAATTTACGAATATGGCGGTAACCTCGTCTTCGCTTGATGCCTCCCGCTTACTTTCTGCCCCTCCAGCCCATGCGCACCTTCCTCGAAATGATCAAATTCGGGCACACGCCACACTCGCTGGTTTCGTGCCGGTGGCGGCATTGTAAATGAAGCCCCAAGTTGAGTGGCACCAACGCAAAGCTCAGTCCAATCTCAGAAAGCATGGAGTCAGCTTTGAGGAAGCTGCCACTATTTTTCTCGATCCACTTGCGCTCACGATACCGGACCCACAGCATTCAATGACAGAGGATCGTTTCATTGACATTGGGCTTTCGGCCAATGGACGATTGTTGGTTGTAGTCTATACCGAACGAGGCTCTAAGATGCGTATTATCAGCGCCCGCGAGGCAACACATGATGAACAAAAAACCTATGAACACGAGTGAATCGGGAAAAACCGATGATGTTTTACCCGAATACGACTTCTCGCGTGGTGTGCGTGGCAAGCACTCCCACATCTTTCGCGAAGGTTACTCGGTCACAATCTATCACGCCGATGGCTCCACTACCAGCGGGGAAGTTGAGCCAGTGGATGGAATGATCAAAATCGATCCCGATGTACTGGAGTATTTCCCCGATGCTACAGCGGTGAATACTGCTCTGCGCGGACTCATTGCCCTTATCCCCCATCACAAACAACCAGCCTGATCCTCACTGATCACGATGTCCCGCCTCCGCACCTTCCTCGAAATGATCAAATTCGAGCACACGATCTTCGCCCTGCCGTTCGCCTATTTGGGCATGGCCCTGGCCTGGGCGCAGACGGGCGCGCTCGCGGCGCCGGTGGACTGGCTGGCGCTGCTCCTCCAATTCGTGTGGATCACGGTGGCCATGGCCGGAGCCCGCACCGCCGCCATGGCCTTCAACCGCGCCATCGACGCCGAAATCGACGCCCGCAACCCGCGCACCGCCAAGCGCCCCATCCAAACGGGACGCATCAGCAAGGGTGCCGTGTGGGTGGCCGGGTTCATCGCCCTGGGCGTGATGCTCGTGGCGGCCTGGCGGCTCAACACCTTCGTACTCAAGCTGGCGCCGCTGGCTGTGTTCGGGCTCGTGGGCTACGCCTATTCCAAACGCTTCACCTGGCTCTGCCATTTGTGGCTGGGGCTGGTGGATGGGGCGGCGGCAGCGGGCGCCTGGGCGGCGGTCACGGGCAATCTATCCGGCCCCATCCCCTGGCTGCTGTGGGCGGCCGTCGCCGTGTGGATCGGCGGCTTCGACCTGATCTACGCCTGCCAGGATGTGGACGTGGATCGGCGCGACGGTTTGCACTCCGTCCCCGCCCGCTTCGGCATCCCCACTGCGTTGTGGATTTCCCGGCTGTGCCACGTGCTGACGGTGATTTTGCTGGCGGCGGTGGGCATTGTGGCCGGGCTAGGCTGGCCGTTCTGGCTGGGCCTGGCCGTCGTAGCCGGGCTGCTGATCTACGAACAATCGCTGGTCAAGCCCACCGATCTCAGCAAAGTCAACCTCGCCTTTTTCACCATGAACGGCTACATCAGCGCGATCACGCTCGTCGCCACTGTCGCCGGCTTGTGGGCGCGCTGAGTACACCGCACGCCGCGTTTTTGTCGCCACCCGCCTCCCTCTTCCTCGCCTCCCTCTTCCTCGCCTCCCTCTTTCTTCCCATGCTTCCCACCTCACACGACCTTTCCGATCTCGCCGCCAAAATCCAGGCGGGCGAACGCCTGAGCTTCGATGATGGCGCACGCCTTTTCCGCAGCCACGATCTGCTCACCATCGGCCAGATGGCTGACCTGGTGAACACCCGGCTGAACGGCGGCCAGAACGTCTATTTCAACCAAAACCGCCACATCAATCCCACCAACGTCTGCGCCTTCCACTGCAACTTCTGCTCGTTCGCCCGCCCACGCGAAGATAGCCCCGGCGCCTACACGTGGACCCCCGCCGAAATCGTCGAGCACATCCGCCCGGACGTGCATCCGCGCATCGCCGAGTTTCACATCGTGGGCGGGTTGCACACGCGCCTGGGCTTCGACTATTACGAAGACATTCTGCGGGCGCTGAAGCAAGCCTATCCCTGGGTGCATCTCAAAGCCTTCACCGCCGTCGAGATCGACTTCTTCGCCCAGCTCACCGGCCTCGATCACGAAACCGTCCTGCGCCGGCTGATGGCGGCCGGGCTCGATTCCATGCCCGGCGGCGGCGCCGAAATCTTCCATCCCGAAATTCGCCAGAAGATCTGCCCGGAAAAAGCCGACGCCGACACCTGGCTAAACGTCCATCGCATCGCCCACCGCCTGGGCCTGCGCACAAACGCCACCTTGCTCTACGGCCACATCGAACGCTACGAACATCGCGTCGATCATCTGCTGCGCCTGCGCGAATTGCAGGACGAGACCGGCGGCTTCCAAACTTTCATCCCCTTGCGCTACCACCCCGACAACAACAACCTGGGCCGGCGGCTCGATTGGACCACCGCCCACGACACACTCAAAACCATTGCCATCAGCCGCATCCTGCTCGACAACTTCCCGCACATCAAAGCCTATTGGGTGATGCTGACCCCGCCCATCGCCCAGCTCGCCCTGCACTTCGGCGCTGACGACATCGACGGCACCATTGTTGAAGAGAAAATCTATCACGATGCCGGCGCCACCACCGAAGAGCATCTCGACAAGTTCGACCTTTTGCGCTACATCAAGGCCGTGGGCAAAACCCCGGTCGAGCGCGACACCCTGTACAACGTCGTCGAAGTCTACGACCAGCCCATCGAGCACTACGCCCCCGACAGCCGCAAGACCCGGCGGGGAGACGTGAAAGTAACGCAGATCGAGTTGAATTGATCCTGTGGTGTGATCCCGTTCCCAAGAGCGCACCCTCCCCAGTGCATTCAGTGGCTGGCGCGCTCTAAAGCATCAATTGCCCAAACGTTGAGACTCTTACCCTCGGCCGCCGCCTGATAGGTATAGCGGCGATGCTGTTCTGGCGTCATGCGAATATTGAAACGACCAGAAAATGGCTTCTCTGGCTGGATATTGCGCTCTTTGCAAACATCCAGGTACGTTTGGACTGACTTTGCAAATTCACACTTCAATTCTTCTGTTGACTTGCCATAAAAGGTGATCGGACTGCTGAGGTTGATCACACTGCCACAAAACAGATCGATATCTGGATCGTACTCGATATTTGCGATATAATCGCCGTGGCGCATAATCGTGGCCATGATAATTTCCTAAGGTTTGTATCCGAGAAGTTCCAGCCATTTTCGCACCACTGCGACTGCGCCTTTGTCTGCCATAGGCGAGGGGTGTGGGCGATGAAAGATGGCCGGGGGCTGATCAGGAAAAATGACTGCGATGCGCGAGCCTTCGCGCTCCTCAATCTCAGCCCCCAAGGCAATGAATAGCGACTCAATATCCGCCCAACGAATGTTACCGCTGGTGGGACGCACATAAATCGCTTCCAAAATTCTATGGTGGCTTTTCCTCATAGTCATATGAGGCCACAGAATGGCATCATTGTCAATCCATCCTATTTCCTTGAATCCTGCTAATTCGATGTCCCAACTGTCTGAGCCACCCACTGATCGCCCGCTGACGATTGGCATCATCGATTACCTCAACGTCGAGCCGCTCTATTATCGGCTGCAAGAACGGCTGGCCGGGCGCGACATTGTGTTCGTGCGCGGCGTGCCCACCGAACTGAACCGGGCTTTGGCCGCCGGCGAAATCGACCTGGCCCCGGTCAGCGCCATTACCGCCGCCCAACTGGGCGAGCGCGTCGCCATCCTGCCCGATCTTTCCATCGCCACCATCGGCGCGGTCAAAACCGTGCTGCTGTTCAGTTGGATGGCCGACCCGCGCGAGCTGAACGACTGCCGCATCGCCCTTTCGGATGAATCGGCGACCTCGGCGGAGCTGGTCAAAATCCTCGCTGAACGGTTTTGGGGCGTGCAACCGCGTTACGCCACCGAGCCCCAGGAATTGGCGCAGATGCTGCGGCGGGCCTCTGCCGCCCTGCTGATCGGCGATGGAGCGCTGGTCGAATCGGCGCATCGTCGCGAAGTTCCTGGCCGGGGACAGCCCTATGTCTTCGACCTCGGCGATGAATGGCTAAAGTGGACAGGGCTGCCGTTCGTGTTTGCGCTGTGGGCCGCTCGCCGCCAGGCCTTGCCCCTGATCCGCGAGTTTGGCGTGGTCGAGGCGCTGTACGAGAGCAAGGCCGATGGTTTGATCCACATCCCCGAAATCGCCCGTGCTTACGCGCCCCGGCTGGGTTTACCGGTGGGTGTGCTCACCAAGTATCTGCACGATTTGCGCTACGATCTCACGCCAGCCGACCGCGCCGGTCTGCTCACCTATTTGGGGCTGGCATTGCCCGGCTTCAGGCCCGACCATTTGCTAGGCTGGCGCCCCGACCTGGGGCTGACTCCGCTTTTCGCTGGCATCGAGCCGGCATCTGTGGCAGATGAACATCGGCCGGCGTAAGTTTCTCAAATATGCATTGGCGGCCATCGTGGGTGGGCCTGCCGCCAGCGCCGCCTATGCCTTTGGGTTGGAACCCGCCTGGCTGCAAGTCACGCATACTGACATCGCCCTGCCTGGCTTGCCCCTGGCCTTCGACGGCTTCCGCATCGCCTTCGTCAGCGATCTGCATTATGGCGGCTACATGCCGCTGGCGCGACTGCGGCGATTGGTGAACATCGTCAACGCTCTTGATGCCGATCTCATTGCTTTCGGCGGCGATTTCGTCAGCGAACCCAGATCAGCAAGCTACTTGCGCGACCGCGTACTGGGTCGCCCCCTTCCCATTTTTCGGCAATCGCCCGCCGCCGAATTTGTGTTCGGCGTGTGCATTCCGCTCGTGGCGCAAATGCGCGCCCGGCTGGGAGCGGTGGCGGTGCTGGGGAATCACGATCATTGGGTGGATGCGGCGGTCGGGCGCAGATATTTGGCCGAGTATGGCATCCCGCTGCTCGAGAACCGGCATATCGCCTTCACCCAAGACGACGCCCAACTTGTGATTGCCGGCGTGGGCGATTTATGGGAAGGTGTGCAAGATTTGCCGCAAGCCTTTGCCGGAGCCCCGCCTGCCGCCATCGCCCCCCGCATTCTGCTGTCGCATAACCCCGATTTCGCCATCGATCCCGCCATCCCGCAGCATGGCGTGAGGCTCATCCTCAGCGGGCACACCCACGGCGGGCAGGTGTACGTGCCCGGCATCGGTGCGCCGGTCCTCCCCATCCGACATCGCCAGTTTGCTCGCGGCCTGGTGCAAACAGAGTGGGGGCAGGTGTATATCAGCCGCGGCATTGGCATGGTATCGCCGCCGGTGCGCGTGCTCACGCGGCCCGAGATCGCCGTCCTGCGCCTGCGACACTGAGGGCGGGTGGTGACGACGACTCTCAAAACCTATCAGCCTGCAAAACGTAGGGGAATTGGCGGGGTCTCCCAGCATAATGGGTATTGACAAATCGAACCGACGGCGATAGGATACACCTAATTAACTTAGGCGTCCGCCATCCCACACTCAACGACCCGACGAGGCTGAAGATGAAAACGAAGGGAATTGTCCTTCTTGCCTGTCTTTGCGCAGCCATGCTGCTGACGGCCTGCGGCAAATCGAACAACTTATTGCTTGGTCGGGTTGAATCAGAGGTGGGCGGGCATAGTGTCGTCGTGACGGATTGCTATCGCACCAAGGTTCAGGCGCCACAACAACTCGATGATACCGCCGAACATTTACCGGTCTATCGCTTTGCGCCGTGCCGGGATGCAGAAATCATCATTCGCGGCGGCGAGTTGATCGTCAATGACACGTCTTATGGCCCCTTGAGCCAGGCCGATACAATCACAGTCGATCATGGCAAAGTGCTCATCAATGACAAAGCAGCGACGGGGAACGATAGCTAGGTCACGGCGTCTTCAGGGCATCTGCGCAAACGCAATCCAGGCAGATGCTCCGCTTGCTCGACAGCGCGATCACAACCATTTCTCTTGATATCTGCTCATGGATCAACTTCGCAAAGGCACCACCACGACTGCCATCCTCAAAGTGCTGGCCGAAGAGCCTCAATATGCGTATCGCATCATCCAACTCTTGGAAGCGCGCAGTCAGGGCGTGTTCGAGTTCAAGGAAGGCTTGATCTACCCGACCCTGCATAAACTCGAACGTGACGGCCTGATCGCCGGTGATTGGCGGGAAACGGAGGGTCGGCGTCGCAAATACTACCGGCTGACGGATGAGGGTCGCCAGCGGTTGGCCCAAGAAGAGAGCGAGTTGCGCACCTTCGCCGGCGCCATTCTGCGCATGCTCGACGGCAAAGTCTGAGGTCTTCATGGACAGCGATGCCATCATCGAGGCTTTTTTGTCTGGCTTGGGCGACCGCCTCGATCTCGATCAACAGCAAAAACGCGAGGCGCTGGAAGAGATGCGCTCGCACCTGTACGACGCCATCGACTCCCGTCTGGCCCAGGGGCTTGACCCATCCGCCAGCTTGGAGCGAGCGCTGGTGGAGTTTGGCTCCGAATTGCGGATCGCCGAAGAATTAAACATGGTGCATGCCGGCTGGGGCACAGCCGATGCCATCGTCTTCACGGCTCTGCCGGTGATCATGGGGCTATTGATGCGATGGCTGGTTTTTGCTCCCGACGGCAGCGCCATTGGTTGGGAGCATGTCCTCACCTCGATTCCGTTTTGGATCGTGGCCCTGGCGGCATTGCTCGTCCCCCTGCTCAAGTTCCCGCGCTGGCGCTATGCTCTGGCTTCGTGGATGCTTTTCTGGAGCATGACAGTGCTTTTCATGATGTATCGCTGAGTTTTTCCATAAAGGAGAACCAACCATGTCCTATCTCGACACCCTTCGCACCTTCGGCGCCGACCCCGAGCAGATGGAGTTGACCTTTCAGCAAGCGGTCAAATCTGGCGAGGCAGATGCTTTCGCCGCGGCGATTGACGCCGGCTACGCCGAAAACCCTGATAATTTGCTGTACGCGGCCTGGCACTTTCGTCTGGCTCAAGCGGTAAGCCATGCTGCCGAGCGTGCCATCGCTTGGGGCTGGGCCGTGCCACTGGCCATTTTGAATGGCCTGCTACTGTGGTCCATCTCCGGCGACAAGTTCAACATCGTCATCGGCGGCTCCAATTTCCAACCTCTGGTCCTGCTGGCAGCGATCCCGATCAGCGCCTGTTTCGTAGCCTTGTTCTTGTCAGTGGCGGGGGCGCGGCTGTGGAGACGGGCCTTGCTGTTCGTCCTGGGCATAGCCGCTCTGGTCGCCTACGTACTCCTCATCCATCCGCGCGTCTTCCCGCGGGCGTTCGAGCGCCAATATCTGACGTTGATGAGCATCCATCTGCCGCTGGCGGCGTGGGCAGGGATCGGCGTGTATTTACTGTGGACAAAACGCAACGCCGAAGACCGCTTCGCCTTTCTGATCAAATCGCTCGAAGTCTTCATCGTCGGCGGGCTGTTTGCCGGCGCCGGGGGGCTGTTCACCGGCATCAGTTTAGGTTTGTTCGATGCTATCGGCATCCAGCCGCCAGATCTCGTGATGCGACTGTTCTTTGCCGGCGGCGCCGGCCTCATCCCGGTACTGGCCGTAGCCATGATCTACGATCCCAATACCGAACCCAAGCGCCAATCCTTCACCGAAGGCTTGAGCAAACTCATCGCCACAGTCGTGCGCCTGCTGCTGCCGCTAACCATTGTCATTGGCGCGATCTACCTGCTGTTCATCGCCCTCAACTTCCTGGAGCCGTTCCGCAACCGCGACGTGCTCATCATTTACAATGGCATGTTGTTCGCGGTGATCGCACTGCTGGTGGGGGTCACGCCCACGCCCGACGCCGAGCTTTCGGTCAGGCTACAAACATGGTTGCGCCGAGGAATTGTGGTCGTGGCCGCACTATCCCTGATCGTCAGCATCTATGCCCTGGCCGCCATCCTCTATCGCACCATCCAGGGCCAGCTGACGCCCAACCGTCTGGCCTTCATCGGCTGGAACGTGATCAATATCGGCATCCTTGGGCTGTTGCTGTGGAAGCAGAGCCGCGTCGAAGAAGACGAATGGTTGCCAGCTTTGTGGCAGACGTTTGCCATCGGCATGATTCCATACGCCTTATGGGCGTTGGTGGTCATCGTGGCTCTGCCGTGGACGTTCGGCAGCGAGCCGAAGAGCGTCCAAAGCCTGCCTACCGAGATTCGTCAAATCGCCGAAGAAGAACCCTACCCCATCCTGTTGGACTGCCCGGCCAGCCCCCACATCTACCTGCTGGACGACGGCGCCAAGCGTTGGATCAAAGATATCCTCACCTTCCACGAACAAGGCTTCCAATGGGGCCAGGTGCACGAGGTCTCGTGCTCCTCGCTGCGCTCCCTGCCTGATGGTGTTCCCATCCCCGCCGACGCCGGCCCCCCGCCGCAGCCATAATGCTGACAGGGTGACAAGGTGACAGGGTGGCAAGGTGACAAGACGCCACTGGCCACCTGCCACTTGCCACCTACCATCTGCCACTCGCCACCTGCCACCTGCGACCCGCCACCTGTCACCCCGTCACCCCGTCACCCTGTCACCCCGTCACCCTGTCACCTTGTCACCCCGTCACCCCGTCACCCCGTCACCTATGCCCCACCTCACCGTCATCGAAACAATCCTCCGTAATCGTCATCGCTTCTTCGCTGATGTGCGCGATGGCACAGACATCCCGCGCAAGATCAGGGCGATGCTGATTTCGTCGATCGTCTTCTTCGCGCTCTACGGCGCCGTGATCGGCTCCAGCCATTCATTGTGGCAAGCGCTCAGCTCGGCGGTCAAGCTCCCCACCGTCTTTCTGATCACACTCGTGGTCAGCCTGCCCACGCTCTACTTCTTCAACGTCCTGTTTGGCGCCAACCTGAGCCTGAGCCAGAACTTCGCCCTGATCCTCACTGCCATCACGGTGACGGCGGTGCTGCAACTCAGCTTCTCGCCGGTCGTACTGTTTTTTCTCATCACCACCAGCAGCTACCAATTCTTCAAGCTGCTGAACGTGATCATCTTCGCCATCACTGGCTTTGTGGGCGTGGGTTTTCTGGCGCAGGCCATGGACATGGTGGGGGTCAACGACCGGCAGGGCGTCAGAGCACGACGCCGAATCTTGTGGTTCTGGATCATCCTCTACGCCTTCGTGGGCACGCAATTGGCCTGGACACTTCGCCCCTTCTTCGGCGCGCCGGGCCTGCCGTTCGAGCTGTTCCGCAATCTGGGCGGAAATTTCTACACCGACATCTTTGCCTCGCTGGGCGAAGTGCTTGGATTCTTCCAGGTGCGATAGAGGGAGCCATGACTGAACCCAAGCGCCAATCGACCGAAGAACTGATCCTCGAAGTCCTGCGCGAGGTTCTGGCCCGGCAAGAGCAACAAGTCGCGGCCAGCCAGACTCTTCCTGCTCCTCCCGCCCCTCCGCCTCCCGCCCCTCGGGCTGAGCCCCTCGGGCTGAGCCTCGGGACGAAGCCTCGGGACGAAGCCTCTCCGCCCCTCCCATCCGCGCGCCGAGACATCGATCCCGAAACCGGTCTCGCCCGCGCCAAGATCGAACAACTCGAGATGTACGAGCAACTGGCGCGTGAGCCCGTGATCAACGACATCGGCGCTCGTCGTTTGCTTTCGCGCTTGCTCGTCGGCGTCTTCCTGGCGCTGATCCTGGTCAACATTCCATTGGTCAAGGGTTTGCCCCTGGCGCGGGCTTTACCCGATTCGCGCGCCCTTGTCATCCGCGATGGCCTTCTGCTCAAGGGTAGCGGCCCCGAAATCTACGTACTGCAGGACAACCACAAACGCTGGATCAGCAGCCTCGATGCCTTCGCACATTTTGGCTATCGCTGGGAGAACGTGCACGAAGTCGAGGATGAATTCCTGGCCCGATTCCCCGATGGCCCCGCCCTGCATGTCCTGCTGAAATGCGATGCCAGTCCGCACATCTATCGATTGGAAAACGACCGCAAGCGCTGGCTTCGCGACATCGCCACTTTCCAGGCCGAGGGCCATGTGTGGGAGGATGTACGCATCGTCGATTGCGCCTATCTCCGTTCCCTGGCTGACGGCCCACCCATCCCGCCGGATGCAGGTCCACCGCCCCAACCTTGAACCTCGCCCAAATCGATCTATTCCAGGGTCGCCAGTCCCCGTTTCAGCGCCAAAACCGTCGCCTGCGTGCGGTCATTGGCCTGAAGCTTGCTGATGATCACGCTCACGTAGTTCTTGACTGTGCCCTCGGCCAGGAATAGGGTTTCGGCGATCTCTTTGTTGGACTTCCCCTGTACCATTTCTTGCAGGACCGCCAGTTCTCGCTCGGTCAGCTCCTCGACGGTCATGTCGTTGGAGCCAGATAAACGGCCGGGTCGTGCCGCAGCCGGTCGAGCCAGCGCCAACCGGTTGAATTCGGCCAGCACCTTGCCCGCCACCGCCGGATCGATCATCACTTCTCCAGTCACGGCCCCTCGGATCGCCGCCACGATGTCGTCGCTGCTGCTGTCTTTGAGCAGATAACCGCGAGCCCCGGCTTTGATGGCGTCGAACACCCAGTCATCCGCGTCGTAGGTGGTCAGCACCACCACTTTGGTGCCAGGAAAACGGTCGGTGATCTCGCGCGTGGCCTGGACGCCGTTCATCTCCGGCATCTTCAAATCCATCAGCACGACATCCGGCTGGGTCCGCTCGACCATGCTCACGGCTTCCCGGCCATTGGCTGCAGTCCCCACCACTTCCACGCCGGGCTGGTGCTTAAGGATGACGCTCAAGCCCTGACGGACGATGTCCTGATCATCTACAACGAGTATGCGAATCATGGCAAATGCACTTGAGCGCCGCGATTAGTCACGGATCTCCATGACAATGCGCGTTCCTGAGCCTTGTGCGCTCTCGATCGTCAACTCCGCACCGACCAGTTCCGCACGTTCGACCATGCCAGTAAGACCGTAGCGGTCATCGGGAACGGCATCGACGTCGAAGCCAACGCCATTGTCCTGGACTTCCAGGCGCAGGCGCGGCTCACAGGTCAGACGCACGCTGATCTCCGTGGCGGCGGCATGCTGCTCAGCGTTGAAGACTGCCGACTCAGCCACGCGATAAATCGCCTGCTCGGTCAGCGGGTCCAGCGCCTCGACATCAGCGATATTGCACGAGTAGCGAATCGAGGTGCGCTCGGCGTTCTTGCGACAAAGTTGTCTTAGCGCTTCCGAGAGGCCAAGGTCTTCGAGAGGCGTAGCGCGCAGGGCGTCAATAGCCCGTCGGGATTCTTGAATGCCGCTGCGCACCGTGGCCTGCGTTTCGCTTAGCTGCGCTTCGGCGGCGGCGGGGTCGTATTTCAGCAGCGTCTCCAACGCCTGTAATTGCACGCTGACGCCGGTGAGAGAATGGGCGAGGGTGTCGTGCAGTTCGCGGGCCATGCGGTTTCGTTCACGGCTTTCGGTCAGTTGCTCGATGGTGGCCGCGCGTTGCGCCAGTTGACGATTGGCCACGACCAGCGCGTTGTGTTCGGCGCGCAGGGCCTCGACCAGACGCAAGACCACCCAGCCGATCAGGACGATCATCCCCACACGGGCGATAGAGATGAGCACGAAACGGCCCAGCATATCGACATCATTGATGGCAAGACCGACCAGCACGAGCTGGGTGGCGACCAATACGCCGACGGACCAGCGCAGACCCCGTCGCCCAAACTGCCAGGTTGCCAGAATCACCGGAATCACCAGCCAGATGGACTCGATGCCAATGCCGCTAAAAGCAGTCTCGCCGCTGCGACCCAGCAAATCGGCGGGGAACGCCAGCATGGCCACAGCTTGCTGGACGGCAGGCGTCACCAACAGCCAGCCCAAAGTGATGACAAGAAATGTTGCACCGAGCATCTGCCTGATCCGGCGCCAAAACACGAACCCAAATAAGAGAACAGACTCGAGCAGAAACAGCGCCGCCAGCCACCGCACAGCCTGGGGTGGATCAAAATCCATCAATTGATAATCAAACACCGTGTGCAAAATCAGCGCTATCAGACCGCTTCCCAGCACGAACAGCAGTAAGCGTAGGGCGACGGCTGTTTGCAGCACCGGCAACAAGCCAGGGGTGATTTCAGAATGTCGGTCAGTTTGAAACGCCATGATCTACTGCGGGGAAGATGGATGCGTGGGTAAACTGCGAGAAGTCATTGTCGGTGAAGGGATAATAACATAAGCTTACTGGCGCCTCGCAAACCCCAGTCACCTGAAATGCCTATTCATACCGCAGCGCTTCGATGGGCCGCAGGCTGGCGGCGCGCCAGGCCGGATAGATGCCAAAGATGAGACCGACGGCAGCGGCGAATCCAGTCGCCAGCAGCACGGTGAGTGGATCGATGACCAGATCGAGTCCCAAGAGATTGGAGGCGCTGAAGGCCATGAACAGACCGAAGAGGATGCCGAGGAATCCGCCCAAGACGCTGATCGAAACCGATTCAAGCAGGAACTGCGCCAGGATGTCGCGTTTGAGGGCGCCAATGGCCTTGCGGATGCCGATTTCTCGCGTGCGTTCGGTGACGCTGACCAGCATGATATTCATGATGCCGATGCCGCCGACCAGGAGAGAGATGGCGGCGATAGCGCCGAGAAAGGCGGTGATGGTGCCGGTGATGGTGTTGACTGTGTCGAGAAGTTCAGTCTGGCTGAAGGTGCTGAAGTCATCTTCGTCGTCACCGGCTGCGATCTTGTGTTCGGCTCGCAGGGTTTCGCTGATCTGGTCGGCGGCTGCTTCGGCCTGGGTCTCGTCTACCGCTTGGGCAGTGATGCTGCTGACGGCGGGCTGGCCGGAGCGAGTACGGTCGGTGTAGAGACGACTCTGGGCGGTCGTGATGGGAATGTAGACGTTTTCGTCAGGATTGCCCGCCAGGCTGCCACTCTGACCCTCCAACACGCCGACGACTTCGTACTCGACGCCGTTGATCTTGATCGGTTTGCCGACCGGGTAAGCATCGCCGAACAGTTCGGTGACGGCATCGACGCCGAGCACGGCCACGCGAGCCTTGTTGTCCACATCATTCTGCACAAGGCTGTCGCCGGCCTGGAAATCATCCAGGTTGTTGACCACAAAGTAGTTGGCAGTGACGCCAAGAACAGAGGTAGCGAATGCGGTTCCATCGTACACGACCTCCTGGGAACCTTGCACGGTGGCCGCAACCGCGGAGACGGCGGACACATTGTCTTCAATGGCTTTGACATCGGACAGGCCGAGCGGGGGATAACCGCCGCTGTTTTCCATGTCGGGCGCGATGGTGATCAGGTTGGTGCCGATGGCGTTGATCTCGCCGGTGATCGAGGCGCTGACGCCGTTGCCGATGGCCATGAGGGCGATGACGGCGGCCACGCCGATGATGACGCCCAGCATGGTCAGCACAGAGCGCATCTTATTGGCGGTGATGCTGTCGAGGGCGGTAAGGAAGCTTTCGGATAAGTTCATGGGTTTGGCTCCGTGCTGCGGATTGCGCAAATCTTCCGCAATCCGCCATTCTTCTCAGTGTGGGCCATCGGCGATGAGGCCGTCGCGAATCCAGATAGTACGTTTGGTGCGTTCGGCGACCTCGGGTTCATGGGTGACCATGACAATGGTGATGCCCTGTTTATTCAGCGATTCAAAGATGTCCATCACTTCGTCGCCGGTCTGGGTGTCGAGGGCGCCGGTGGGTTCGTCGGCGAGGATGATGTTGGGGTTGGTGGCCAAAGCTCGGGCGATGGCCACACGTTGCTGCTGCCCACCAGACAGTTCATCCGGACGGTGGTCGATACGTTCGCCCAGGCCCACGGCCTGCAGCGCGGCTTCGGCTTTTGCGTAGCGTTCGCGCTTGCTGTAGCCGCCATACATCAGCGGCAGGGCCACCTGCTTGAGCGCGGTAGTGCGGGGCAGTAGATTGAACTGCTGGAAGACGAAGCCGATGCGCTGGTTACGTATCCTGGCCTGCTCATCGTCGCTCATGTGGCTGACGTCGATACCGTCCAGGGTGTAGGCGCCGCTGGTGGGCAGGTCGAGGGCGCCGATGATGTTCATCAGTGTGCTTTTACCGGAGCCGGACGGTCCCATGATGGCGACATATTCGCCGGCGTCGATGGTGAGATCGACGCCGCGCAAAGCATGAACCGTCTGCGTGCCCATCTGATAGGATTTGGTGATGTTGGTGAGTTCGATCATGGTATTGTCTGTTGAAGACTTGATGTTTGTGATGAATGGTTATGATGACACACTCGTAAAACGTGATGCGTGAAACGTCAGGGCCGCCAGTCAGGACAACCTCACGTTTCACGCATCACGCATCACGTCCTTACCCTCCGAAGGGGCCCCCGTTGTTGCCGCCCCCAGGGCGTGGGGGCATAAATCCGTTGGCAGGTTTTTCGACGCCTGCCGAGATGGTGATGGTGGAAAGCTGATCGCCTTCCTGGATGCCGCTGGTGATCTCGGTGTAATCGTTGTCTTTGAGGCCGATGGTCACTTCAACCGGCTCTGTGCTGACACTGCCATCTGGATTGGTCACCACGCGATTGACGTAATACCGACCAGCTTGGCGGTCGGAGGTGATGGCCTCGTTGGGAACCAGGAGGATGTTTTCTTTCGCTGACGTAGTCAGGTCGGCGTTGGCGGTCATGCCCACGCGAATGGGCAGGCTTGACTCGCCCAGATTCAGGCGTACTTCGTAGCTGACGATGGCGCCGTTGCCGGCGGTCGCTTTGGGGGCGATAGCGGTAATCTCGCCGCTGATTTCCTCATCTGGCCAAGTCTCCAGGGTAATGATAGCCGGTTGGCCTACCGCGAGTTCGCCGACATCGACTTCGTCCACGCTGAGCACGACTTCCAGGTTGTGGGTATCGACCAACTCAACAGCTAAACCGGTGGCTATTTCACCTTCGGCCACGTGTACATCAGTGATGACACCATCAAACGGTGCTGTCAGCGTGGCCTTCGCCAGCGTGGCTTCAGCATCTTTCAGATTCAAGCGCGCCTGCTCTAACTGCGCCTTGGCGATAGCGATTTTCTGGGCGCTGGCTGCATCGACAAGGGTTGCGAGCTGGGCTTCGGCCTGAGCTAGCTGGGATTTTGCGTTCGTAATTTCGGATGGTGTGGGACTATCCAACAGTTTCTGCAGGTTCGTCTGGGCCTGTGTGACGTTAGCTTTCGCCTGTTGAATCTGGTCAGGCGCGGGTCCTTCCGTGGCGCTACTATAGCTGGCCAGCGCTGCGGCGTGATTGTTCGTAGCTTGTTGCAGTTGCAATGACTGGGGCATCATGCCGACGTTGGACATCCAGGCAATTTCATCGTAGGCCGACTGAGCTTGACGAAGGGCAGCTTCAGCGTTGCGCAAGTTGGCTTCGGCCTGGGTAACGCTATTGGCGTCAGCCCCCTTCAGTAACTCGTCGTAAGCGGCCTTTGCTGCCGTCAAGCTGGCGCGCGCGGCCTGGACATCGGCTGGGTCGGCGCCATCCAGAACGTTCTCTAGATTGGCGTTGGCGTTATCCACTGTCGCCTGTGCGGAAGCAAGATCAGCGTCTGAAGCTCCATTGAGCAATTCCACTAGATTCGCTTCCTGGATGATCAGATTCTGCTCAGCCTGAGAAACGGCTCTTTCAAGTGCATCTGTATCCAGCTGGATCAGAACGTCACCTGCGCTAACGGCATCGCCTTCTCGTACGTAGACTTTCTCCACCGTGCCGGAAACACCGAGGCTAAGCTGGGCATCTCGCCGAGACTGAATCTGGCCGCTGGCTGTAGCGGTGGAAGAAAGATCGCCAACGAAGGCGCTGACGATATTACCTTCGTCTTGACTGGCTGCTGCACTACGTTTGCCAGTGTTGCTGGCGGCGAAGTAGGCGCCGAGCGCCAGCGTGATAACGAGAGAACCAATGATGATCCACGGCCACTTTCGGCGTTTTGCCTTCACTGAATTGTCAGCCATTTGCTTCATCTCCTTGGATGTATTTAACGTTGTGGAATAATCCCAGCATAGCAATTTTCTCCCTCCGCTGGTAGTATCTGTTGTCATGGCTTGATATGACTGGCGTCATGGTTTTGGCTCAGTAGATTTGGGAACCCTGCCCATATTCGGGTCTGGAGACGAATGGCTATCTTGACGACTTGCGCCTTGGCCCTTACGCTGTACACGCTACCTCACCTCAACCGATCCGATAGATAAATTCCATAGAGGCGATCATCTACAACCATGCCAGCCCAAATGATTCTCTCCACCATCGTCATCACCCTTGCCCTGATCTTCTACTCCATCGGCGTGTGGGCCGAACGCCTGGGCGGACGCCTGAAACCCTGGCATCTCATTTTCTTCTGGTTGGGCCTGATCTGTGACACCTGGGCTACGAGCGTCATGATCGAATTTGCCGGCGGCCTTACGGCTGACATTCATGGCGTCACGGGCGTGACCGCCATTCTCTTGATGTTGATCCATGCCGTCTGGGCCACCATCGTCCTCCTGCGCAAAGATGAGCGGATGATCCGAAACTTCCACAAATTCAGCGTGGTGGTGTGGGCCATCTGGCTCATCCCCTACCTTTCGGGCTTCATCTTGCCCATGTCTGGCTGATCTGGAATTTCATACCCGACAGATCTGTGCGGCCTATCAGTCGTCAAACTCCAGATCAACGCCAGCGCCGGCCCGTCCGCGCGGCTCGCGCACCCACCAGCGCATCGCGATCCCGGCCGCCAAGCTAAAAAAGGCGCTGGCAGCAAAGAGAAGATTATAGCTGAACCCCGCCAGCGAGGCCCCGATCAGCGGCCCGACCATGCTCACCAGGCCCGCCGCCGTGTTGGTCAGACCCACATAAGTCGCCCGGCGTGGCTCTGGCGCGAATTCCAAAACGATGAGAATGCCGGAGACGATGGACGCGCCCGAAGCAACGCCCAGACACACAAAAACAACATCATACCAAACCGCGGAAGGCGCCAGCCAGGCAGCCAGAAAGCCCAAGAACGAGGCCAGCGTCCCTAATTCCAGCGACAATTTGTGCCCGAAACGGTCGGCCAGCAAACCGAAAGTCAGGTTGGCCGCGGTCTGGCCCAGCAGTATCTCGGCGGTGTAGACGCCCACCCGGCTATCGGGCACACCCAGACGCTGCACAGCCGCCACCGTCACGAAACCCGACCCCATACCGCCCAACACCATGAGCAAGCGCGAGACCAGAAAGCGCCGGAAATCAGCATCCTGCCGAAAGACGTTGGGTAGCTCGGCGAAAAACTCACGGTTGCTGCGACGCCCCACGGTTGCGGCCTTCACCGGCTCGCGCACGAGGGCCAGAAACACCCAGCTGATGCTGATCCCTGCGGCTGCGCCGAGGAAAATGTAGAGGAAATTAGTGGGAAACGGATAGTTCGCCAGGAATTGGCGGCTGAGAAAGGCGGCCAGGGTGCCGACGGCCGCGCCCAGAAACATGGAGACCCCCATGAAACGCCCGCGCTTCTGCACCGGGAAGCAACGGGCGATGAGTTCTTGCCAGGAGGTGGCGACCACGCCAGCGCCCAAACCATGCCAGGCATAGCCAAACAGGAACAAAAAGAGGGCGAGTCGAGGTGAGACAGCCGCCGCCGGCGCGGCCAGGACGATCAACCACATCGGCACCCGCTCGCTGAACAGCCCCAGATTCACCACGACCGGCTTCTTGCGCGCCAGCCGCTCCATGACGTTGGCGGTGAAGAGCTGGGGTAAAAACCAGGCGCCCTGGGCCAGCATGGCTGCCAGGCCCACATAGAACGGGTTGGGGGTCAGCTTGCTGATGAAGAGCGGGACGATGGTAGTGGCAGAGAGGAAGCTACTCCCCAACCAAAAATGCACCACATCCAACAGATTGAAGAGGAAATTCCAGCGATAGTGACGGCGGACATCGGCGGCAAATTCGGCTTCCGAACGCGGCGGCACAGGGCGATCCAGTTCGAGCAAGCGCCATAACGCCGCCCGCGTCAACGATCGAATAGTCATTGCATTGATTGTTGCGTAATTACGTGCTGCGTACCGCGTAGTAGCGCTTTACGCAGCAGGCAATGCTCAGTCCCGCAATGTTTCCTGCGGCGGCAGGACGGCCAAAAAGTCATGCTCGAAACGGCGACTGTACTCGCCCAGCAGGATTTGCACCCGCGCCGGATCAGGAGAAGCCACCAGCAGCCCGGCGTGATTCAGCTTCTGCAGTCGCCAGACAATCTCTGGCTCCTGATAGGCGCCCAGCTCGGGCCAATCCTGCCGCGCCAGACAAGTGATCAGCCCGGCGTAATCCTGTCGCACCGCCGGGAGGGTGTAGGTCTCACCGCGCGCGTGCGCGACCTCGATCTTGGCCCATTCCGCCCACGGATTGACACCCGCCGCTGCCTCGACCAGCCGGTCGATATTCGCCCCACCGACGCGCGCAGCCATCTCCAGAAAATAGAACTTGCCATCGGCCTCCGCCCGAATGAACTCGGCGTGCGTCACCCCGCGCACCATGCCCATAGCGCCGATCACCTCGCGATTCAGCGCCTCGAGCAATTGTTCTTCGGCCTCTCCGCGCGGCAAGGTGCGAGTCATGAAAATGCCACCCTCGTGCATCACGCTCATGGGCGGGCGGCCATATTGGTGGGCAATCGCAAAGACTACCTCACGCTCGGAGATGATCGAATCGACATGATAAACGCCGCCGGGAAGGAAATGCTCCAACACATAATACGATTGCTTATCGCCCAACACATCCAGGGTGCGCCAGAGTTCTTCCGCGGAATAGAGCTTCTTGATTCCTACCGACCCGGCCTCGGAGCGGGGCTTGAGCACCCAGGGTGCGGGCACGCGCGCCATGTACTCAGCCAGACGATCATAGTTCAGCACGTGGACGAACTCAGGCACGGGGATGCCGCGCTCGTGCGCCTGCATCCGCATCGCCAGCTTGTCACGAAAATGGCGCACGGTGGTCTCGCCCATGCCAGGGATGCGCAAATGCTCGCGCAGGTGCGCGGCCGTCTCCACATCGAAATCGTCCAGAGCGACGATGCGATCGATCTGGCGGTCGCGGGCCAGGTAGCTGACGCCATGAATCAAATCAGGGCCAGGATTCAAGTTCGGCAGCAGAAAGCGCTCGTCGATACTGTCCATCGGCCAGGCTTCGTTGGCCAATTTCTCGCGCGTCAGGAGCAGGACGCGGGCGCCAAGTTGTTTACAGGCTTCGAGAAAACGGCCGCCCTTGAAATAGCTGGCGAGACAGAGGATGGTGATGGGGCGCGGGTCGGTCATGGTGGTGCTCCTCAGTGAGTGTAGCAGAAAACGCGAGCGACGAAATGCAACATAGAGGGATTATACCGACCTCTATGCCTGTCTCACAAGAGTCTGCCACGTCTGCGCTTGATTTCGCTCTTCCAAGCCTTGACAGCCATCGCCCCCTCTGGCTAAAATGCCTTGCCATGTGACCATCTGGCAGGGTTGTTGCCAGCTTAGCGAGTCCTTTCCTCGCTCCACCCACAGGAACCACAAGAGTTGTCGTTTTTTCACGGACTCACCCCCCTGACCCCAGCTCCCGGACGCCTCCATCTACAGCGCCCGAAACCAGAGCGCGGCCGGGATGAGGTTGTGCGCTCATTCTATCCCCCCCAGGAGGCGCCTGATTCGCAAGAACATTTACGACATCCCCAACCATCTTTTGCGTCTGAACCGACTTTAAGCCGGCAGGCGCCCTTCACTCCTTGGAGTCCCCCTCATGAACTCACGCAAGCGTCTCATCGTCCTCAATCTGATAGTGATGCTCGTCCTGGTGGCGGCCATCCCCGCCGCTCCGCGCCGCGCCTTTGCCCAGCCCGGCGGCCCCAATTTCCAGGTGGAAACCCTCACCCCCGACAACAGCTTTGACGCCGCCTTCGAGGGCAAGCCAACAGCGGCGCCCCCGTCCCGAGCTCAGTCGAGGGGCGCCAGCGACCTGATCAGCGTCGTCGCCAAGCTCGACTTCGCACCCCTAACGCAATATAGTGGCGGCATCGACGGCCTGGCCCCCACCAGCCCCGTAGCCACCGGCGCCGCCCATCTGGACGCCGAATCGTCGGCCAGTCAATCCTATCTGGCCTATGCCAACGCCCGGATCAACGCCTTTGCCTCGGCCTTGCAGAGCGCCATCCCCACCGCCCAGATCACCCATCGCTACACCGTCGTCATCGGCGGCGCTGCCGTCGTTCTGCCCGCCAGCCAGCTGGCTGCTCTCAGCAAGCTGCCCGGCGTCCAGGCCGTCTACGCCGACCGCCTGGAACAACCCCAGACCGACGCCAGCCCTGCCTTCATCGGCGCCGACACCATCTGGGCAGCCCTGGGCGGCCAGGAGAGCGCTGGCGACGGCGTGGTCGTAGGCGTGCTGGATACCGGCATCTGGCCGGAGCATCCCTCCTTCTCCGACCCCGACCCCTCCGGCAAAGCCTACACCAAGCCTGCCGGTTGGCATGGCACGAGCTGTGAATTCGGCAACACTGAAGATGCCAACGACCCTGCCTTCACTTGCAATAACAAACTGGTAGGCGCCGAGCGCTTCATGGCCACTTACGACCTGCTCATCGCTCCCGTGCCGGGTGAATTCGCCACGGCGCGCGACGATGACGGCCACGGCACCCACACCGCCAGCACCTCCGCCGGCAACGCCGGTGTGGAGGCCAGCATCTTTGGGGTCGACCGCGGCGTCATCTCCGGCATCGCCCCGCGCGCCAGCGTGGCCATGTACAAGGTCTGCGGCGATTCTGGTTGCTACAACACCGATTCAGCTGCCGCCATACAACAGGCCATCCTGGATGGCGTCGACGCCATCAACTTCTCGATCAGCGGCGGCGGCAACCCCTACGCTGATGTCGCCTCCCTGGCCTTCCTGGACGCCTACACCGCCGGCGTCTTCGTGGCTGCTTCCGCCGGCAATAGCGGCCCCGGCGCTGACACCACCGACCACCGTGAGCCGTGGGTCACCACCGTGGCCGCCAGCACCAGCAACCGCCACTTCATCAGCACCGTCACGCTCAGCGCCAGCGACGGCGCCACGAAGACCTTGGAAGGCGCCTCGATCACGGCCGCTATCATCACACCCACCAAAGTCGTGAACGCAGCCGACTTCGACGGCCTGCCGGCTAACAGCCCCAGCAAGGGCCTCTGCGCCAGCCCCTTCTCTGCTGGCACCTTCAACGGCGAGATCGTCATCTGCAAACGCGGCGTCAATGCCCGTGTGAACAAAGGCTTCAATGTCCTGCAAGGCGGCGCCGGCGGCATGTTGCTCTACAACCCCGGCTTCCAGGGCGTCAACACCGACAACCATTACCTCCCGGCCGTGCACCTGGAAAAACCTGAGGGCGACGCCCTCCTGGCCTTCATGGGCGCCCACACCGGCGTACTCGCCGCCTTCACCACCGGCATTGCCACCGCCGTTCCTGGCGACAAGATGGCTGCTTTCAGCTCGCGCGGCGGCCCTGGCCAGGCGCTCGGCGTCAGCAAGCCCGACGTCACCGCCCCCGGCCTGCAAATCCTGGCCGGCCATTCTCCTCTTTCCGCCAGCGCTGACACCGGTCCCCACGGCGAACTGTTCCAGGCCATTGCCGGCACCTCCATGTCCAGCCCCCACGTCGCCGGCGCCGGCGCCTTGCTCAGGGCCTTGCACCCCGACTGGACGCCCGGCCAGATCAAATCCGCTCTGATGACCACGGCCAAACTGACAGTGGTGAAAGAAGATGGTGCAACTCCGGCCGACTTCTTCGACTACGGCTCCGGTCGTATCAACCTCGACTTCGCTGGCGACCCCGGCCTCACCTTCGACGCCTCGGCTCAAGAATACCTGGACAAAGCTGCAAACCTGTGGGATTCCAACTACCCCAGCCTCTACGTACCTGCCCTGGCCGGCAAGATCACCGTCGAGCGCACCGTGCGTAGCCTGTTCCCCACCCGCAGCTTCTGGACGCTGAGCGTCACTGCTCCCTCTGACCTCAAAGTCACCGTTCCCAGCGGCTTGTGGCTGGCTGGCTTCGGCAGCACCAGCTTCGACATCACCGTCGATGCCAGCATGGCGCCGGTCGGCCAGGTGCGTATGGCCTTGTTGACCCTCACCAGCGGCGACTACGTCAACCATTTCCCCATCACCGTCGTGCGCCGAGACACCACCATCACCCTGAGCAAGACCTGCGATCCCGCTGATCTGTATCTGGGCGACAGCACGGCCTGCCACATCACAGCGACCAACAACAGCTTCAGCGACGCCGTCGTCAACATCAGCGACTTCCTGCCCAAGCAGTTGCAGCTGGATGTCGCCAGTGTCACGGGCGCGGTGGCTGCCGGCAACGACCTGATGTACACCGGCCAGCTCTATGGCGCCGAACCGCCCAACGTGGATGTGGTGAACGCCACTGGCGACACCCCGGCTGGCTATCTGCCGCTCTCGGGCTTCGGCGTGGCGCCCCAACCCGGCTTCAGCGACGACAACCTGTTCAACTACAATGTCCCCGCCTTCGTGTTCGCCGGCGAAACCTACACCCGCATCGGCGTCACCAGCAATGGCGCCGTGATCGTGGGCGGCGGCGCCGCCGCTGATGCCACACCCAGCAATCAAAATCTTCCGAGTCCCGCACGTCCCAACAACGTCCTGGCCGCGTTCTGGTCCGACCTGAACGTCGGCGCTGGCGGCGCTGTGCGTGTGGCATCCCTGCGCGATGGCGCCATGCGCTGGCTGGTGGTCGATTGGGAGAAAGTGCCCAACTTCGGCAACAAGGCCCCCAACTCGTTCCAGATCTGGATCGGCCTCAATGGCGTTCAGGACATCGCCTTTACCTACGACGAGGTGAGCAAGGGCGACAATGACAAGCTGACCGTGGGCGCCGAGAACAAGTTCGGCAATCGCGGCAAGAGCTGGTACTACAACGGAGCTGGCACAGTCGTCGCCAAGGGCACGGAGTTGCGCGTGACTGCCACCGCCGCCGAAGCGGGCGAGACCCACCACATTCACTACAACGCCAAGGGCGTCGTCCTGGGCGACTGGATGAATGTGGCCGAGATGACGAGCGCCGCCTTCCCCGGCGTCGTCGTAGCTGGCATGGAAGGCATGATCAGCCAGCGCCCGCCCCAGCCTGTCACGGTCCAACTACCGCTCATGGCTGACACCTGGGTGAACGGCGGCCAGCAGACCGTCAACTTCGACGACTACGCCGCCCTCATCGGTCGCACCACCGGCCTCGACAACGTCCTCCTCACCTTCGACCGCAGTGCTCTGCCCGCTGGCGCCAACCTCCAGAGCGCCACCCTGACATTGCGGTTCGTTGGCGAATCGGGCACCAAGGGCAAATCGCTCACCGCCTGGAACGTCAACGCCTTCGACTCTACTGCCGTCACCTACAAGACCGCGCCGCTGTCCTACAATCCCGGCAGCGCTGTGGCCTTGCCGGCTGCCGCTGGCCACGTCAACTTCAACGTCAAAGCGCAGGTCGCGGCCTGGGATGCGGCTGGAGCGCAGGCTTCGTCCCGAGGCTTCGTCGCGAGCGCTCAGCCGAGCGGCTCAGCCCGAGGGGCTGCTGGCAGCAAGGGCTTGCTGGCCGTCTCGGCCTCTGGCCCGCTCGGTCGCGTTATCTTCGACAGCCTGGAAAGCTTCCAAGGTCATCCGGCGACGTTGACCGTCACCTACATGCCGTAACCGTTTCTTCCCCCCACACAAAAAGTGCGACGCACGGCAGGGTGGGCGTGCGGCGCACATTTTACTCTCACGCCCACATAACCAACCCCCGCGCGCAGCGATTTCAAAAATCGGGTTGGGGGGGGGGA
>JAYRVO010000124.1:0-1667 GCA_041918515.1 Chloroflexota bacterium
AAATCGCCATTGCCGATTCCGGCAAGAGTGCTATGGTTCAAGCGGGGGGTGGTGTTTGTATGAAAGTGAAAGGCTGTCCGATCAGGAACAAGGCTGGCGATGGCGGAAGGTCGCGGCGGCCTGATCGGCGGATGGAACATGACACACTCTGTACACACGGTACTCGCCGCCCACCACGACAATCGGGCGTATTTCCGCGAGCGCGTCGAGGTCACCCTGACGCAGGAGGCCGATGGCGCCATTGCCATCAGCTACGTCATCAACGACATCAGTTCGGATGTCCGCGTGCCGACGCCGGACATGCCGGCGCCTCAGGGTGCCCTGTGGCAAACGACCTGCTGTGAACTTTTCGTCAATCCAGTCGAGCAGACCGGCTACCGCGAGTTCAATTTCTCCCCGTCGGGCCAGTGGGTGGCCTATGACTTTCTCGACATCCGCAAGCCCGCGCCGACGACGCCTGGTTGCGCCGCGCCGGAGATCAAGGCCAAACGGGAAAAGTCGCGGCTGCAACTGGATGTCAAACTGCCCAAGTCCGCCTTTCCCCGGGCTGCCAGCCTGCGCTTGGCGGTCAACGTCATACTCCAGGCCAATGACGGCACCCTTGCCTACTGGGCGCTGACCCATCCGCCCGGCAAACCCGACTTCCATCACCATGCCGGCTTTGTTCTGAATCTTGGCCCCATGGGCTTCCGGCCGACCCGCTGGCCATGACATTCGGCTTTCTGGTTTTCGCCGCGCACCAAGCGGACGCGATCGAACAACGCCAGGTCAGGCTTCGACCCGGGCCCGCAGCACCTTGATCTGGAACAGCGTGTTGCGTTCGTCTTCCTCCAGCGCGGCGCGGATGTGGTGCACGGTGGCCTGGTAGCGGGGAATGATGTTGTACTTGAGCGCGTTGACCCGCTTTTGGGTCTTGCGGCTGGCGGCGAGCAGGCGCCAGAGAGCGTTTTCCGCCTCGCCCAGGCGGGCCAGGGTGATGGTCAGGTCGCGCAGGCGCAGGCGCGCCTCGTCGAAGCTGACATCGGTCCACATCAGGCCCACCGGTTGCAGGGGCAAGGGTTCCGCCGAGACGCTCGGGTATTCGACGCCGACGCTGGAGCGCGCCACCACCTTCAGCGCCACGGCGGGTTTGAGGCCCACCGCCGACTGGCGCAGCATCTGCCCACCCATGCGCATCTGGACGATGCCCAGCCAGTGATACGCCTCGGCAAGTTCCTCGACGGTCTGGGCGCGTAGTTGCCGATACTGGGCCAGACGCTCGTAGACCAGGCGGGTCAGCAGGTCGCGCTTCTTCTCCAGCATCTCCCGCCCCTGCTCGAGAAAACGCACCTGGCGGTCGACCTGTAGCAGGGCGCTCTTGGTGGGCGGAACGGGAAGGCGCTTTTTCATGGTCGGCCAGTGGCGGCTAGCAAGCCCTATACAACGGCCGCCTCCTTGGCTTCCTTGTAATACTTCGCCAGCTCCTCTTCCGATACGCGGATCAGGGCATCCGCCGGCAGCATGGAGAGCAGTTGCCAGGCGAGGTCGAGCGTCTCGGCCACGCTGCGTTCCTCGTCCTCGCCCTGGCCGATGAAGCGGCGTTCGAAAGCCTCGGCGAAGCGCAGGTAACGACGGTCGGCGTCGCCCAGCTCCTCGGCGCCGATGATGGCCGCCAGTCCCCGCACTTC
>JAYRVO010000125.1:0-6212 GCA_041918515.1 Chloroflexota bacterium
ACGATCATCTCCAGCACTTGTATAGTCTCTCGTACGGCGGTTGGCATGGTTCTCTCCTTGCAAGAGGTTGTGAAATGGTTTCTTGCAATCATGAACCATCCAGCCGCCTTTGTCACGTCAGCATTTAGCGGAAACTAAAGTACTAGGAAGTATTGGATTATTGTTCGGTATCATCCATGGGATCAGAAGGTATGACTTGGGGCCATTTTCGGTGGCTTTCTATTCCTTAGCAATGACCGGTGCCTTCTATGGCCTTAGATGGCTACTCGTAAACCATCCACGCGCTCCCGCCGAACTTGAAAGCGCACTTGTTGCTCTGTCACAAATCGACTTCAGCAATCAAGAGTGGCTGTCTTCGGCGATAACGATAGCCTTCGAACACCCTGATGCCACACGCTTCCTGGCATTTCAAGCCTTCGGCTTGATTCCTATGTTGAGTGCAATGGGCATTGTGTACTTCATTCAATTATCGGTAATTGCAACTGCTCTTGACGAAGGTATTCAGGAGGTCTCTGGCACAGCAATGATTCTTGCGCCAGCATTAGCATTCATATCATCACTCCTGCTGGGGCTTGTGGGCTGATCTATACGCGCGCGGCTTACTCTTACAACCGCAGTTGATTTGCGCAGCCATGTTTGGTGACCTGACCGCAGCGTAATGCGCTAGGTTGACCCTAGATGAGGCTGTCGAAGTCGGTAGTTTTCGAAGAGACCACCACTTATTGGAACGAAGTGCGGTTGTAGTATTACGCCCGAGCCGTTAGTCGCTGAAGAATACGTGATTTAGGGCATCTTCCGGTTTCGGTGACGGACTGGCTTCGGCGAAGGCGACGGCGTCATCGATGGCGGCGGCCACTTCCTGCTCGATGGCGGTCAGGTCGGATTCGGTGGCCTGGCCCGATGCCAGGAGGTGGGAGGCCAGGCGGGGGATGGGGTCACGCGTGGCCCAGCCGGCTTCTTCTTCTTTCGTGCGATAGGTGCGGGGGTCGCTGCGCGAGTGCCCGACCAGCCGGTAGGTTTTGCATTCCAGCAACGTCGGCCCGCCGCCTGATCTGGCCCGATCGATAGCCCGCCCCGCCGCCTCGTGCACGGCCAGCACGTCGTTGCCATCCACGATCTCGCCGGGAATGCCGTAGGCCGAGGCCCGGCCGGCCACATCTTCGACCTTGAAAACCCACGAGACCGGCGTCGAGGCGGCATAAAGATTGTTTTCGCAGACGAAAATGACCGGCAACTGCCAAATGGCGGCCATGTTCAGGGTTTCGTGGAAGGCGCCTTCGTTGGACGCACCTTCGCCGAAGAACGATACCGACACCCGGCCATTGCCCAGGCGTTTGCTGGCCAGGGCGGCGCCGGCAGCGATGGGGATGCCGCCGCCGACAATGGCGATGGCCGGGAACATGCCCACGTTCACGTCACCCACATGCATCGACCCGCCCTTGCCCCGGCAGCAGCCCGTATCTTTGGCGAAAAGCTCGGCCATGATCGAGCGCAACGACACGCCCTTGGCGATGGCATGGCCGTGCGGCCGGTGCGTGCTGGCCACATAATCCGCATCGCTGAGGTGGGCGCACACGCCCACGGCCACCGCCTCCTGGCCGTTGTACAGGTGCAGCGTCGAGGGGATGCGGCCCTGCATGTACAGGTAATTGCAGCGCTCCTCGAAACGGCGGATGGTGAGCATCTGGCGGTAAAGGGTGAGGTGAGGGGGGGATGCTGGCATGGGGGTGGGGTTCTCCGGCATTGACAGTCAAACTCGCGTGGCCTATACTTCGCGTTGGAAGCGGTATCGTCCCGACCACAGGCTGAATAAGGAATTGTAAGATGGAATTAACGATCAACGAAGTTCAAACGAAGAATTTGCTGCGAGAGATTATGATTGAATTGGTGCAGGAAAAACGCGAATGGTTCTCGGAAATTGTGGTGGATGCGCTTGAAGAAGTGGGACTGGCGAATGCCATTCGCGAGGGGAGACGGGATGAGTTTGTGACTGAGGAGGAAATCGCTGCTATTCTGGAGGGAAGTATATGAGGGTTTCTTTCGAGGCCAGTTTTGCTCGTGACTTGAAGCAAATACGGGACAAGCGTTTGCTTCAGCGAGTTCAAGCTGCCATCGAAGAGATCAAACTTGCTTCGGATGTGCTGGCTGTGTCTGGGTTGAGCAAGATGCAAGGATATGATGCGTTTTATCGTATCCGGCTAGGTGATTATCGGATCGGAGTGGAGATCGTTGGGGAGATGATGATCTTCGTCCGATGTTTGCATCGAAAGGACATCTACCGATACTTCCCGTAAGTGTCCGCTGATAGAGAATAGCGGGTTCGCGGCGCGGGGTCTGTTGTGGACGCGGACGGGGAAACGCTGATGGCATCCTCAAGCATATCCGTGTTTCTCGATCCGCGTCCACAAGATAGACGTGGGGTCTGTTTTGTGGACACGGATGGGGAAACGCTGATGACATCCTCAAGCATATCCGTGTTCCTCGATCCGCGTCCACAAGATAGACGTGGGGTCTGTTGTGGACGCGGATGGGGAAACGCTGATGACATCCTCAAGTATATCCGTGTTTCCCAATTCGCGTCCACAAGAATCGTGCCATCATGCCTTGCCGGCGCTGCCGAATAGCCGCATCATGTCTTCGACCACGGCCTGCATGGCTACGCGTCCGGCGGTCAGCACGTCGGCCCCGAAGCCAGAGCCGAGCACATCGTAGGGATTGTATACTTCGCCGGCGGCCAGGCTGGCGCCGCGCGTGGCCTCGAAGAAGGCGCGTTTGATGATGCTGCCGACGTTGATTTTGCCGATGCCGGAGCGGGCGGCGACGGCCAGGTCCTCGCTAGCGACCGAGGTGGCGCCGTGCAGGACCAGGGGTACGGGCACAGCCTGATGCAGGGCCTCTAGCCGGGCGAAGTCCAGCCGCAACTGGCCCCGGCCATGCAGATGCGCCTGCCCGATGTTCACGGCCAGAGCGTCGATGCCGGTGTCCGCCACAAAGTCGGCGGCGGCGGTCGGGTCGGTGAGATGCAGGTCGGGTGGGGCGGAGATGAGGGTCTCGCTGAGGCCGGCCAACGACGACATCTCCGCCTCCACCGCCACCCCGGCCGGGTGCGCCCGCTCGCCCACTTGCCGGACGATGACAGCCTGCTCATCGCTGCTCATTTCCTCATCGCTGAACATGGTCAGGTTGAAGCCGAGGTCGATGGACTCGAACACCCAATCCAGGTGCGGCGATTCGTTGAACAGCAAGCAGCAAGGGACGGAAAGCGAGCGGGCGACTTCCAGACCCAGGGCGGCGTAGGGGCCGAGGCGGTCGCGCACGACGCGCTGTGGGTGGGGGATAAAGATGCCGCTGAAGCCGAGGATGACGGGCGAGCGCACGGCTTCGGCGGCGTCGGCCACAGCCAGCAGCGATTCCAGATTCCAGCTTTCGAAGTAGCCAACGGCGTAGCTATCGCGCCGGGCGGCGGCCATGAGGTCGGGGAAGGGGATGAGGGACATGGGAATTGCGAATTGGGAATTGCGAATTGCGAATTGCGCAACGCGTATCCACGAACGCGCTGCGCAATTCGTAATGTACCCGATGAATCAGATATTCTTCGGCCCGAACTTGGGGTGGAACTCGCGATTGAGATAGCCCCAGCGCGTGTGCGGGCGCTTGCGATAGCCCCAGGTTTCCAGGGCGCCGCGCAATTCGGGGTTCGTTTTCGAAGCCACATCGAGCGGGATGCCGGCCAGGGCGGCGTCGATGGCCTGGCGGAAGGCCTTGGCCCCGGCCGTGTAGCCCATGGGATGGCCTAACATGCCACCGCCGGCCATGAAGATCATGTCGAGGCCGTGCTCGGCCAGCATCGGCTCGACGGCGCCGGGGTGTACGCCCGCACCCGGCATCGGCCAGAAGGGTTTGATATGGTAGAACGGAGCCAGCATGGTTTGGGCGGTGCGATAGCATTCTTCCATCGAGGCCACCGGGATGCTCGACCAAATGCCCGGCGTCAGCATCATGTCGGCCCCGCACAGCCGGATGATTTTCGACAGCACGGGGAAGTTGATGGTGGGGAGCAGAGCCAACATGTGGGAAACATGCAGCAGGATGGGCGAGGTGATCTGCGGGTCTTCGGCCAGCACACGCAGCATCGAAGGGCCGGTGGAGTAGGCCAGCAGCAGGCCACTCGCCCCGGCTTGGCAGGCCCGGCGAGCTTTTTCTTGCACGCGATTGACCTCGTCGGTGATGCTGACCATGTACAGCATCTTTTTGCCGGTCTCTTTCTCGGCTTTTTCCAGCGCGCCCTGCACCGCTTCCAGCCGAGCGTCGAACGGGCAATTGTCCAACTCGCTGCACATTTCGTCGTCTTTGCAGAGGTCGGCCCCGCCCAGTGCTGTTTGATAGACCTGCGCCGCTGTTTCTTCCGGCGTCATGCCCATCTTGGGCTTGATGATGTGCAGCACCAGCGGGCGGTCGTGCACGCCGAGGATGTCGCGCACGCCCGGCACGCCGAATTTCGGCCCCTGGAATTTCTCGGCCAGCTTCTTGGGGATGTAGATGTCGAGCAGCCGCATTTTAGTGGGGAAGGCGAAGCAGTTGCCGGCGATGGACAGCAGCAGCATGGGCACGTTGGTGTTCACGTCCCAGGCGGCGGTGGAGAAGCCAAGCTGGATGATGGCCTTCTTGGTGCCGCGCGGGGCCGGGATTTCGTAATAGCCCAGGACTTTGCTGCTCAGCTTGTCGCGCAGCTCCGGCGTCTCTTCACTGACCTCCATCCAACTGGCGGTCGAGCCTTCCAGTGCCAGCCGTTGCACCTGTTCGAGGTGGTCGATGAAGTCGGCGTCGATTTCGTCCACCGTGTCTTCGAGGTAGTAGGTGCCGACGATGAAGTTGTCGTCGGGGACGATGCTTTCCCACATGTAGTTGAACATGTGCGGGTCGTACAGTTGTTTGATCATGATGGCTCCGGGAGAGGAAGTAGGGAGTATGAAGTGGCGGGCGTTCGTTAGCCGTTGATTGTTGACTGTTGATTGTTACCCAAGCAGCGCCGCGCGCAGCATGGCCGAGGCGTCCATGGCGTCGCCGCTGGCAATGACTTGGGCCACGCGCTCGCGGCCGATTTTGTCGAGCAGATTGTGCAGGCCCTGAATCCAGGCGATGCTTTCCGAGGCGGCGCGAATGCCGTTCTCGCGATAGGGGAAGATGTCGAGCGCATACCAGCCGGTGTAGTTCATGCGGTCGAGCCAGTACAGCAGCTCGAGCATCTCGACCGTGTGGATGGATCCCACCGTCATGTCGTCGTCCCATAGCCGCCAGTTGTCGTTGAAGTGCATGTAGAACAGCTTGTTGCCGAAGTATTGCAGCAGGGCGGCGGATTCGGCGGCGTTCTCGTAGGCCATGAGCGCGTGCCCGA
This sequence comes from Chloroflexota bacterium, assembly GCA_041918515.1. Classification (GTDB taxonomy): domain Bacteria; phylum Chloroflexota; class Anaerolineae; order J102; family J102; genus SSF26. Next base: position 5,396 of record JAYRVO010000125.1, read on the forward strand.
CGTCGATCATCGCCCCCACATTGGGCTTGTTCACCCGGTCGAGGAACAGCGAAGTCTTGCCGACGGTGGCAATGAAACAGTGGGTGCGCGGCTCCTTCGGTTTGTACTCGATCACCAGATTGACTTCGGGCAAATGCTCGGCGCACTCGATCGTGCCCTCGATCAGCCGATCCCAGGCGGTGAGAAAATCGGCCTGGAAGGGATAGTCGAAGCCATCCTGCCCGAACCACAAATCGACCACTTTACAGTCGAGCTGCTGCGCCCACTCCATCGATTTCTTGACCTCATGGACGGCGGCTTTGCGGATGGCCGGGTCGTTGGACGAGAACGAGCCCCAGCCCCACTTGCTGCTGGCCCAGATGTCGGGCGTGACGCACGTCACCTCGAGGCCGGCGTCGGCGATCTGGCGGCGGATTTGCTCGACGTTGCCATCGTTGACATGCCACATGCCCACGACCTCGACGCCGGTGAGGCCGGGGACCTGGGTGGCGGCCCGGATGAGTTCATCGGTGCCCAGGCGCTGGCCATAGCCCGACAGGACATAACGGTCGGCACAGGCATTGAAGGTGTTGATATTAGCGGAAAAGCGAGGGTTGCTCATGGGATAACTCCTTTTACGTGAAAATGTTTTTATCACGAATGGCACGAATAGACGAATGACACGAATGATCTTTGGTTTGGATTTTTGACTGCAAATGGCGCACTTGTCATGCTGAGTACCACATGCCGCCACGAGGCATCTCGACCGAGCAATAACCTCCCATCCTGTCTTTCCGAGCGCGCCGATCTGGCGTTCGGTCGCTTCGATCAGCCAGCG
>JAYRVO010000126.1:0-4477 GCA_041918515.1 Chloroflexota bacterium
ATCTGTTCCAACAATGATTCTGGTAAGGTACAATTCTCTTGGTAGGTCATGATGTCGCTCCTTGGTTGTTTGGCGATAACCGAAGGGTACATCGTGGCCTACCTCCTGCCACCAATTTACAGAAAGAAAGTTACACTATCCAACCTCCTGCCAACAGACAGAATACGAGCATTACCTTCCTGATAGTTTGAACTTGTGACGTGTTCATCTTGAGCGAGCTTTTGTTCATTGTCGGGCCAGATCTACCCAGAATGCCATATGTTGAACCATAAAGGCATTTCTAGCAGCACCTTGAGCAGTGTTACCCCACTGACCATATGTCCAGCCAATATACATATCCGCTAGTTCTTCACCAAACGGAGCAATCGGACTCTGTTGCCAGCCATATACCGGGCCGGCAAAGCCACTATTAGGTTCTGCAATTGGATCTGCTCCTCTTCGCGCAATACTGGTCGCTGCACCAAGCCGATTCCTTGCATACTCATCTACTCCTACTACATTATTCACCTGCGCTTCAAAGACATGGCCAAGTTCGTGCACTGCCCAACGGCCTCCAGTACTAGCCGATGGAATCTGCGAAGCACCACTGTTGTTGTAAATGTCGGTAAACACATTGATTGTGTTGTCGCCAACATACATTCCATAACACCCATCACCCCCACAAGCCGTGCCGGTTTTGTAGAAGGTTACTGATCCACCGTAGACTGACAAGAAAGCAGCTCTGGCAGAAATGCGCTCATACGAACCTCCCTCACCCATCCGAATTGATTGTCGATAAGCCCGCCAGTTGGATGCATTGATAGCCCCTGACAAGGACTTTGCACTTGTCCACGCCCCGCCTCGCACTGCAGCCATTTCGGCATTAGTCCATTCCTCACCTTGTGCTGCATCAAATACTACCAACGGTGTAGCACGAGCAGGGGCAGGCGACGCAGTACAAACTCTACTTAGACAGTCCACCTCCCGATGCCCACTTGGATCCGTGAAGTTGAGCGGGTTGTTGCGGACGTGTGGGACACACAACACCGCGTTCCCACGACAACCGGCGCGGGACGCCGCGCCGTTGCCGGCCGGGGCATCTTGCGGCATCCTCTGTCCGGTGGGCCGGGCAGGGACGCCGCTCCGGGTGCGCGACGTCTGGGGTCGGTCGAATACAGTTATGAGAGTCGAAGGGGTTTCGCAACCGTTCTTCGACAAGCTCGCTTCCGTGTGTGACCGCCCTGCTCGAGTTCGTCCACCTGAGAAGGCGACGACGGTCGTCAAGCTCGTAGGAATGTGTGAAGTCGCCACCCCGAAGCGAGATGCCCCGGCCGGCTTGATGCGGTTCATCAAGTCTGTGGCAGGCGCGTTGCCTGCGCTGGAGGTGTCCCATGTCTGCTGCCTCAATCCCCATCGCTCGCTACATCGGCCTGGACGTGCACAAGCACTACCTGGTCGCCTACGGCGTCGACCGCGACCAGAACCGGGTCTACGGCCCGCGCCGGGTTGACTATGACGAGCTGCCCGGCTGGATTCTCAAGGAACTCAACGCCGCCGACGCCGTCGCGCTGGAGATGACCACCAACACCTGGCAGATGGTCGACCTCTTGGAGCCGTTCGTCGGCTCGGTGACCGTCGTCCACCCGCCGGAAGTGAAGGCCATCGTCAAGGCGCGGGTGATGACCGACAAGAAGGCCGCCCGCATCCTGGCCCAACTGCTGGCCGCCGGCCTACTGCCCCCCGTCTGGGTACCGCCGCAAGACGTGCGCGAGATTCGCTCGCTGGTGGCCGGCCGGCGGCGGACGGTCGCTCTGAGCACCGAGGCCAAGAACACGCTCCACGCCATCCTCCACGCCCACCACTTGCTGCCCCCGGCCGAGGTCAAGGACATCTTCCACCCCAAGGAGCGGGCGTGGTGGGACGCCTTGCCGCTCTCGCCAGTCGAGATGACGCGGGTTCAGGTGGCGCTGGAGACGCTCGATCGCCATTCGCCAGCGGGAGCGGTACGAGGCGGTTCTGGCGCAACTGGCCGCGGGGGACGAGCGCGTGCCGCTCTTGGCCCAACTGCCGGGCATCGGTCTGGTGGCGGCCATGACCCTGCTGGGAGCCATCGGCGACATCCAGCGCTTTCCGACGGCGACGCAGCTAGTCGGCTACGCCGGGCTGGGGGCGCAAGTCCACGACAGCGGCCAGGCCCACTGGTCGGGGCGCATCACCAAGGCCGGGCGGCGCGACATCCGGCGAGTGATGGTTGACGCCGCTTCGCACGCGGTCAAGATGAAGGGGCATTGGCGGGAGGTCTACGAGCGCCTGAAGCCCCGTCTGGGCCGGCCCAAGGCGCTGGTGGCCGTGGCCCGCAAGCTGCTCATCGCCGTCTGGCATGTGCTGACCGAAGCGACCGCCAACCGTTTTGCCGGCGACGAGCAGGTGGCCGCCGCTTTCTTCGCCCTGGCCTACAAGGTCGGCGTCAGGAACCTGCCCGAAGGCGTCGGCGCGCGGCAGTTTGTCCGCGACCAGCTCGACCGGTTAGGTCTCGGTCAAGACCTGACCCATATTCCCTGGGGCAGCAAGCGGTTTAAGTTGCCGCCGTCCAGGGTGAGGGAATCAGGCGGCTAAGCACACGTTGAAGTTGTAAAGGTACGACTCATCTTCAGATATGCAGAACCCAAACCTCAATTGAGGAGGATTTTGCATGTCTGACTCCTGCGCACCTACTGGGCAGGTGGATGGGCTTGAACAAAAAGCAATCTGCCAATAAACACCCCACACTGTTGTCGCCCCGCTTACTGCCTGCGGCTCGCCCGTGGCCGCCGGTTTCAGCCATCTTGTATTTTGACCAAGACCAGCTTGTCCCTCACTATTGCAGAGCAAGAAGGTTACTAAACCTCTACCCATTCAATATAAGAGGGCAGTGTTTCTGTATTTACTATCTCTAAAACGAGCGCTATGGTCTTATCGGATGGTATGGTTTGGCTTATCAAAATGGGGGTCAATGTCCCGCCAGCATCGAATTCGATTTCCACGTCTTCGTCTTCCGCAAGGGGAAGAGTCTCTTGCGCCATAAGATAAGGCGGCTGCTGGTCTTTACCAGCGTACTGAACACAACTTCGAGTTGCGCCAATACCTACTGTAAGCTCTTCACCTGCAGGAAGTACGATATTAATGAGAATTGGCTCATCGAGACGTAAGCTTTGAAGGAATGATTCTAGGCCAGCTAAGTCTCTTGCATCTATAGATACTTGTTGACCGGCTTTCCTGCCTCCCAGGAACTCAATAAGCAAGTCGCTCATGGCTAGTTCTCCAGAATTGAATGTACTCTCTTATATCACATGTAGCTGACATAACCGTTCCGGTCTCGAGCCTCTGTAACCTGAGGTCTTAGCAGTCAGCGATGTATCAATTTCATGCAGGTTCTCTATTAGTGGTGTCCACCAATATACAATTTCTGAAATCCACTTGGCCCAACCACAGTCAGCTGGGCACCATGTGGTAACATTCGAGGCAAAAGCTTGTCACAACTGGAGCAGGGCGCATTGTTTATATACAATGTCGCTCTAGTCCAGCCGTGATCAACCATTAAAGCCGCCACGTGGCCTTCGACATGTGTTCGGGTATAAGCATTATATCCTGGAGTCCCTTTCGGAATGTTCGCAGCTGGCCCATTCCGTCCACTAATGATGGGAATGGGTGGCTCATCGTCGAAATCGTCGAGGACTAGGAGTCCATGGGTCTTATCAGCTGTCCTTGTACGGGCGGGCAGATATGCCAGATAATCGTCACTGATATCATTAGCTCTGTCGAACCCGCTGTCAGCAACAGAAGCAAAGAGAAGGAATTTTGCAAGCAAGTCAGCATCACTTGCTATCGGATACCAACCGGCGCGTGCGTCCCCTATAAACGAGGCTGTGTCTTCAATCGTCTGTGAGACGATTTCGTTGATGGAAGCGCTATCTTCTAGGCCAAGGGGTAGGACGTCGTTATAAAGCCCAAGGAATATTTGCCCTTGGGGATTGTCGGCTGGATCATCAAAGTCGATCGTGTTCTGCAAATAGGCGACGAAGTTCTCCCCCCACGTATAGGGGTCCGACAGGCAGCCCTCAACGTACCCGTCACAACCTGATGTTGCCATGTGGCCAGAGGGGTCGGTATAATTGATAGGGTTGTTGTAGGAATAGCTGTAGCGGTTATAGCTCTGCGGGTTAGAGGGATCAGGCACAATTGTATCCGCACTAATGAACCGCCCCACCTCCGGCAAGTAGTACCGGGCATTCATATAGATCAACCCCAGGTTGTAGGCTCCGGTGTTGTTCTGCCGGTGGCCGGTGAAGCCCCGGTCGGTCACGCTGGGGTTCGTCCCCGTCGGGGCCAGGGTATACGCTCCGAATGGCTCATACATGGCGTAGCCGCTGTCGATCCGCGCGCCGTTGGCGTCGCCAATGTGCATCACGCTACCCAGATGGTCGGCGTGCAGCGAGTAGCGCGCCGCTGCCCCGTTGCC
>JAYRVO010000127.1:0-96084 GCA_041918515.1 Chloroflexota bacterium
ATCGGGGATGAGTACATCGGGGATGAGTACATCGGGGATGAGTACATCGGGGATGAGTACATCGGGGATGAGTACATCGGGGATGAGTACATCGGGGATGAGTACATCGGGGCCGACTGGGCTGGTTGTCCACCCTCAGAATCAAGTCTCATGGGGTTCGTCCAGCAGCCGTTGGCTCCCCGCGCAGCCTGCGAGAATTTCCAACCGTGTCCATTGGGAGGACCCGCCTGTTCTTGACAAGGGGAGGTTGTCTCGACTAAAGTGATCTAGGTTACGCTGAATTATTTCACCGCGAGTTGTGTTGCATCTCTCGTAGTGCCGGAGGTGGCCTATGCCCCCCTCATACCTCACCCCCGCCGCGCTGAGCTATTTGAGCCAGTTCATCCTGGCGCTGCTGATCGCGAGCTATTTCGTCGTCAGTCTGCTGATGCCGCGCGCCAGCCGGCCCGCGCACAAGGTTTTGCTGACCGGGTTCTTCATCTGCATCGCCCTGCTGACCCTGCTCTTGACCCTGGATGCGGCGTTCTCGCCCACCGACCGCCTCTATCCCTTGTTCCTCCAGACCACCGTTCTGGCCCTGGGCATCCTCTTGCTCCTGCAATTTGCCTATCGCTTCCCCCGACCTTTCCCCCAAGAGTGGGAGGCGCGGTTGGTCCTGGCATTGACCCTGGCCTATCTGCTGTTCGAGGCCGGGTACGCCGTCTACCGCTTCTACCTCTTGAGCGCCTGGGGGCACGTGATCTACCGGCCGCCGTGGGCCGACTATCCCATGGCACTGGGTCTGTTCTGGGCGCCGGTGGTCTTGCTGCGCCAGGCAGCGCGCGCGTCGAAGCAAGACCAGACAGGTTTGGGAAACCTGTCTGGTCTCCATCATCTGTGGCGACCGCAAGGTCCTGAAGCATGGGCGGCGCGGGCTATGGCGCTGATCTATCTGTCGGTCTTCGGCGTCAGCCTGCTGAGCATCCTCCGCACCTTCTACTACTTGCCCCCGGCCATGTTCCAGATCATCCTGTCCCTGGGCATCATGGCCGCTCTGGCCGCGTTTGCCATCGTCTACCTCAACGCGCTGCCGGAGACGACTTCTTTCATAGTGCGGTTGGTGGGGGTGGCGGTGGTGGCGCTCCTGGCCGTGCTGGGCGCCGTGGGCTGGCTGATCACGCCCAGCTACGCGGCGCAGTATCGGCCGGCTTTCCCGGATCAGCGCACGCTGCGTTTCACGCCGAACGCGGCCGGCGGCTACGACGTCAGCCTGGCGCCGTTCCACTTCGAGCGCGACCCTTCGACAGGCTCCCCGCAGAAAACGCGGGACTACGCAGGGCAAGGCCCGGGGGCGAACCTCCATCTGCGCGACTTGATCAGCCCCACGGACCGGGGCACGGTCGAGGGCAGCGCGCGGCTGGACTTCACCTTCCCCTTCTACGGGCGCACCTACGACGCTGTGTACATCAACCACGATGGCGCCATCGGCATCGGCCGTAACGTGCATAGCCCCTGGATCTATCCCGACTATGCCTATCGCTATGGCAGTTACACCCCCTTCCTCTTTCCGCTGCTGCTCGATCTGAAGCCGGAGGCGGGGGGCGGGGTGTACGCCCGGCAGGAGGCGGATCGGCTGATCGTCACCTGGGATCACGTGCCCGCATTTTATCGGCCCGCTGATGTCTTCACCTTCCAGGCAGTGCTGTACGCCAGCGGCGTTTTCGAGTTCAGCTACGACGGCCTGCCAGCGGATCTGGCGTATCGCCCCGACGACGAGCCGCTGGCGAACGTCTGGGCCATCGGCGCGACGCCGGGGAATGGGTCAGCGGTCGGCGGTCGGCGGTCAGCGACCCAGTCGCCGCAATCCGTGGACTTCGGCAGCCTGGCGTCCGGCGGCGCCATTCGCAGCGGGCCGCAGGGGGTGCTGCAGGACTACTACCTGGACTCCCGCCGCCATCTGCGCGTCCTGCTGCTGCCATTGACCTACCTGATCGTCATCGCGAGCGCGCTGGCGCTGGTCGGCTTTTCCTCCATCTTCCATCGCAACCTGATGCGCTCGTTGAATGCGCTGCTGGCCGGGGTGCGCCGCGTCAATCAGGGCGACTTACAGACAACCATGCCGATCTATTATCACGACGAGATCGGCTTCCTGACCGAATCGTTCAACAGCGCGGTGGCCCAACAGCGCGAGCTGATTGCCACGCTGGAAACGCGCGTGGCCGCACGCACCAGCGATCTGGCAGAGGCGAACGTACTGCTGCGCCAGGAGATGGACGGCCGCCAGGCCGCGCAGACGCAGCTCTTGCGGCAGGAACGCGCGCTGGCCGCGGCCGAAGAGCGGGAACAGCTGGGCCGCGAGTTGCACGACGGCCTGGGCCAGGTGATGGGCTACGTGAACGTGCAGGCGCAGGCCATCCGCGCCCTGCTCCAGTCCGGGCAGACCGATCCGGCCGTTTCCGCGGCGCGCCAACTAGAGCAGGTCGCCCAGGACGCGCACGCGGACGTCCGCGCCTATATCCTGGGCGTCCGCGCCGCGGCGCCGGCCACTGGCGTGTTGGCCGCGCTGCGCCTCTACGGGGACGCACTGGAACACACTTACGGTTTCCGGGTCACGCTGGCCCTGCCGCCGGCGTTGGAGACCAGTTCCGGCACGGGCCTCTTTGCGCCGGAGGTGGAGGCGCAGCTTTTGCGCATCGTCCAGGAGGCCCTGACCAACGTGCGCAAGCACGCCGGGGTGACGGCGGCGCACGTCTCGTTGGCGCTGGAGCCGCGCCAGGCCGAAATCGTCATCGCCGACGAGGGGGTGGGATTTTCGATTGCCGATTTTGGACTGACGATTTCCGATCGTGGGTTTCCAATCTCCAATCACTTCGGCCTCGCCATCATGGCGGAACGGGCGCAGGCGGTGGGCGGCAGCGTGGAGGTGACGTCGGCGCCGGGGCAGGGCACGACCGTCACCGTGCGGATGCCGCTGGCCCTGGCCGCCGGGGCCGGCGTGACGGGGCTACGCGTGCTGCTGGCCGACGATCACCCGCTCTTCCTGGACGGTCTGCGCAATATGCTCACCGCGCACGGCATGAACGTGGTGGGGCTGGCGCGCGATGGCGTCGAGGCCGTGGAACAGGCGATCGCAGTGCATCCCGACCTGGCCTTGCTGGACATCCAGATGCCGCGCTGCGATGGCCTCGAGGCGGCCCGGCGCATCAAGGCCAGCCTGCCCGCAGCCACGATCGTGATGCTCACGGTGGCGGCCAGCGAAGAGTGCCTGTTCGAGGCGCTCAAGCTGGGCGCATCCGGCTATATCCTCAAGAGCGCCAGCAGCGAGCACTTCTTCGACACCCTCGCCAGCCTGCTGCGCGGGGAACCCATCTTTTCGCCCGAGGTGGCGGCCCGCATCCTGGCCGATCTCGCGCCGGTCGCCTCCGACAAATTAAACCGTCCGCGCGGCGTAGCCGGGGCGGGCCGGAAGGAGCCAGAACCGAAGGTCCTGCCCGGCCTGACCGAGCGCCAGACCGAGGTGCTGCGCCTGGTGGCGCAGGGCCTCACCTACAAAGAGGTCGGCGCCCGCCTGTACATCGCGGAGATCACGGTCAAATACCACATGGGCGAAATCCTCAATCACCTACACGTCCAGACCCGCAAAGAGGCGGTGGCCTATGCCGCCCGCAGCGGGTTGGATCGGAAGTAAAAAGACTATACTTTTTCGTCGCAAAAGTATAGGGACAACCGCCCCGGTTTGTGCTACTCTGAATTCAGTCGTTTCACTTGATACGACCCATCGCTGCATGTACAACAGTCAGAAAGGAGACTCAAAATGGCGTTCACCTCAACATTCAACATGGTCAACGGGGTGGCTCAGATCACCCTCTCGGGCGAGCTGGATGCATCGTCGGCGCCAGTTTTTAAGGCCGACATAGAAGAAGCCGCTGCCGCGAAAGCCAAGAGTGTGGCCCTGCTTATGAAGGGCCTGGACTATCTGGCCAGTGCAGGAGTGCGCGTCTTGATCTTTGCCAAACAAAAGATGGGGGCGCAAGTCAACATCTACATAATCGGCGCTCAAGGGCAGGTGCTGGAGACCCTCGAGATGACTGGTCTCGTGTACAGTGTCACCCTTCTGGATAAGTACGACGCGGCTCTGATCGAAAAGGGCTAGAGCGTCAGTCAAGTCATCCGGTACGGGCGCCCTGACAAGGAGATCACTATCGAACCCTAGCGCCAACCGCTGGACGGTTGAACATCCATTGACACAAAGTCGAAATCAGCCTGTGACATCAATACACCGAGCCACGGCTCACCGCTGCGGCGTGAAAAATGGTTCATGGGCGCAAGTGCGTTTTCAAGGGAGGCTCTCATGTTCAAAATCAACGTTAAGGCCATTCAGCAGATAACCGTGGTCGAGGTGATTGGCGACATAGACGGTAAAACAGCTCCTGAGGTACAGGAAAAGATACGCTTGTCGGTCGCGCCGGGCGGCAAGATAATCCTGGATATGTCGCAAGTGGCATATCTGTCCAGCGCCGGTTTGCGGGTATTACTGGCGGTTCACCGTGACATCTCCGGCAGACGTGGGCGCCTTGTCCTGGTGGGACTTGCGGAGGAGTTGAAAGAGCTCATGTCCATGACCGGTTTCCTGGGCCAGTTCACCGTCTGCGACACGCTGGAGGCAGGCCTCGAGGCATGTGGTTAGCAGAGAAGCGAGTCACCCGTAGAACGAAGCGGATAGCCGAACGCGTTGCCACTGATGCACAGCGTTAGGCGGTCGCTGAACGGGCCAGACGCAGCGGATCAGGTAGGCGCTGCCAACACCTAAATCACTATTAACTTGAGGAGGACCCATGGATGAGATTCGCAACAAGGTCATTGCCATCGTTGCCGAACAGTTCGCAAAGCCCGAAGACTCCATCACCGAAAGCAGCCACTTTGCGGATGATCTTGGCGCAGATAGCCTTGATGCCGCGGAAATCGTCATGGCGATCGATATAGCTTTCGGCGTGGAAATCCCCGAAAGCGAGCAGCAAAAGATGCGCACCGTCGGCAATGTCATCGAATACATCGAGAAGGCTCGTACGCGATGAGCTAGGCCGCCGCTGCGCCCCGCTTGCGGCGGCCTAACGACGGGGCAAATCAAAACAACCAGAAAGGAGAGCAAAGATGACCAGGGAAGAAATCTTCGCGAAAGTCAAAGCCGTTGTCGCGGAAAAAGTGAATGTCGGAGAAGATCAGGTGACGTTGGATGCCAAGTTTGTGGAAGACCTGGGCGCCGACACTCTCGACGCAGTGGAATTACTCATGGCGCTCGAAGATGAGTTTGAGGTCAAGATCCCTGAAGAAGAGGCAGAACAGCTCACCACGGTTGGCGCGGTGGTGGACTACATCTGCGCCAAGCTCTAGAGCGCCGGTCAAGTAATGACCCGTAGCCATGTGCCTATGTCCCAGTCGCCGTTGCGGATGCCCGCCGGAGGCTGAAGCCATCCGGCTACGATATGGAAGCCCCCTCAACGGGGCTACCTGAACGCGATAAGCCTCCTTGAGGAGGCTTCCACCTCGTAGCCAGGCAGCTTTAGCTCCTGGCGGGCCTGGACCGACGTTCTAGCGACGGTTGACCATCCATTGACACAAAGTCGAAATCACCCTTTGACATCTGTACACCAACAGCACTTAAGGAGGTGCTATCATGGATCTTGAGATGAGAGTGAAGCTGATGATCTCTGAGCAACTGGGTGTTAGCGAAGACATGTTCGCAGATGCGAGACTCAGGGAAGATCTCGGCGCAGACGATTTCGATGTGATCGAACTCGTCATGAGCTTGGGAGAAGAGTTCGACATCGAGATTCCAGCCACAGAAGAAGTCGCAGCGAAGCTGGCTACTGTAGGGGATGTCTTTGACTACGTGCAGCAACATGCAGGGTAATGCACCTGACTGAGGCTGACACCTGTAAGCCGCCGCTCGCTCCGCGGCGGCTTGACACCGGCTTCCATCTCGGACAGCACGTCCCCGGTTCGCATGCGCGAGGGCGCCATGACCCATCCCACTCGCATCGCCATCTGCGGCCGTTCGCTCCTGTTGACCCTCGTCGCCAACAGCCTGGCCGACCGCCCGGGCTTCCAGGTGGAATACATAGCCCCGCGCCAACCCGACGCCCTGACGCAACTATCGGGCTGCGACCTGGTCATCGTGGAGCACGCGGGCGATTGCGAAAGCGACCATCTCATCCTCTCGCTGCTTCAGGCGCGGCCCGACCTGCCGATCATCGGTGTGGACGCCGACCGTAGCGTGCTGACCGTGCTCACCAGCCGCCAGCAGCCCGCGTTCAACATGGACGACCTGATGCGGCTGGTCGAGGGGGTGGTGGGGAAAGTCGTTGATAAGTAGATAAGTAGCAAGGAAACAAGGAAACAAGTAGACAAGGAAACAAGTAGACAAGGAGGTGCGCATGGGCGAATGAGCGAATAAGCGAGCCCCACAGGGAGGCTACGCGCTCGGCGAATGAGCGAATCGGCCATCCGCAATCTACAATCCGCAACCCATAGAGGAGGAATCTCATGCAATCCTACACTGCTTCACGGCATCCCATCATCGTGCTGGCCAGGCTGGTGCTGATCCTGGCGCTGTTGTTCATCTTGCCGGCCCAGCCGGAGCCGGTGGCCGCGACGGCGGCGCCGACCAGCCCTGACGCCGCGACCGCCGCCATCCCCGCGGCTGAGCTGCTCAACGCCGACGGCACGCTCAACACCAACACGGGCGCCAGCGGCGCGGTGAACCTGGCCGGCTGGCATGTGACCCTCGATGCCGAACGCGGCCCCATCCTTGCCCGCGCCGCGGCCGCGCCTGCCGCCGGCTCCTGGTCGGCGCTCGGCGCGGGGCTGAATAACTGGGTTTATGCCATCGGCGTCAGTGGGAGCGACCTGTATGTCGGGGGCAGGTTCACCGATGCAGGCGGCGACCCCAACGCGGACCGGATCGTCAAATGGAACGGCTCGTCCTGGTCGGCGCTCGGCGCGGGGTTGAACAACACGGTTTATACCATCGCCGTCAGCGGGAGCAATATCTACGTCGGAGGTAATTTCACCGATGCAGGCGGCGACGCCAACGCGGACTACATCGCCAAGTGGAACGGCGCGTCCTGGTCGCCGCTCGGCACGGGGTTGGGGGCCACGGTCCGTGCCATTGCTGTCAGCGGGAGCGATGTGTACGTCGGAGGCGATTTCACCGATGCGGGCGGCGACGCCAACGCGGATATGATTGCCAAATGGAACGGCGCGGCCTGGTCGGCGCTCGGCACGGGGTTGGGGGCCACGGTCCGTGCCATTGCTATCAGCGGAAGCGATGTGTACGTCGGAGGCAGTTTCACCGATGCGGGCGGCAACGCCAGCGCGGATGGCGTCGCCAAATGGAACGGCGCGGCCTGGTCGGCGCTCGGCGCGGGGTTGGACGGCGAGGCCCACGCCATCGCCATCAGCGGGAGCGATATCTACGTCGGAGGCATTTTCACCGATGCGGGTGGCGACACCAATGCAAACCTCATCGCCAAATGGAACGGCGCGGCCTGGTCGGCGCTTGGCACGGGGTTTGGTAGTATGACCGGCTGGGTCCGTGCCATTGCCATCAGCGGGAGCGATATCTACGTCGGGGGCACTTTCGCCGATGTGGGCGGCGACCCCAACGCGGACCGGATCGTCAAATGGAACGGCGCGTCCTGGTCGGCGCTCGGCGCGGGGGTGAACGGCAACGTCTACGCCATCGCCATCAATGGCGGCGCTGCCTACGTCGGGGGCATTTTCACCGATGCGGGCGGCGACGCCAACGCGGACTACATCGCCAAATGGGTTGAGGCTGCGCCGACGAGCTGCACTTCCACCGGTTCAGGCAACTGGAGCGACGCGGCGACCTGGAGCTGCGGTCACGTACCGGGGCTGGGCGAGGCGGTCACCATCGCCGCCGGGCACACCGTCACGATGGATCAAGATGTGACGCTCGATAGCAACCTGGACGTGCAGGGCACGCTCGTGCCCAACGGCAAGACGGTGAGGCTCACCGGCAGCGCCGCGCAGACGCTCAAGGGCAGCCCGCCGAATATGACCTTCTACAACCTGGTCGTCAACAAGGACAACGCGGGCGATGTCGTCACCATCGAAGGCAAGCTCAAGGTGACCAAGAAGCTCACCATCACGAAGGGTAAGCTCAAGAGCGCCAGCGACTATGGCGATGTGGAAATCGCGGCGGCCGGCACGCTGGAGCTGACCAGCGACGTCACCGTCGGCGGCAACTGGACGAACAACGGCACGTTTATCCACAACAACCACACGGTCACATTCGACGGCACGACGCTGCAAACGCTCGACGGACTCGTAGCCACGCCCTTCTACCGCTGGGTCATCGCGGCCAGCGCCCAGGTCGCGGTCGCCAAGGTGCCCACCGCGGCCGACTCCGTCGAGAACAACGGCGTGCTCAGCCAGACGCAGACGGTGAACAACGCCACGGTCAACTTCCTGCAGATCAGCACGGATAAGTACCGCGGCGTGGACATCACCACCCCCGCCAACCTGAGCAGCGTGACGGTCGCCATCGGCGGCAATCACGCTCGATGCACCAGCGACACCATCCCGCCGAGTGGCCCCTATCGCAACCGCTGCTTCCGCGTCACGATTGGGAGCATCGGCAGCGCAACGCCGGATATGACATTCTACACGACGGCGGCGGAAGACGACATTGCCAGTGGCGATGACCTGTATCTCTACAATGACAACACGTTTACGCTATGGGCCGCCTTGACCGCCTCGTGCGGCGCCGGGGCTGGTGATCCGTGTACGACGACGGCGCAGGCGAACCTACAAACGGGCAATAACTACTTCCTGATCGGCGGGGCCGATCCTCCCACCGCGGTGACGCTGAACTTCTTCACGGTCAGTGCGACGGGGGGCGAAGTGGCGCTGGACTGGCAGACCGCCTCGGAAGTGGCGGTGGTGGGCTTCAACGTCTACCGCGCGACCAGCGCGGCCGGCCCGTACACCCGCGTCAACGCCGATCTCATCCCCGCGCAGGGCGATGCGCTGACGGGCGCGGCCTACCACTACGTGGACACGCCGGGGTTCGGCGCGTTCTACTATCAGTTGGAGGACGTGGCCGCGGACGGCGGCGTCACGCGGCATGACGCGGTGGGCGTGCAGGTCTCACCGCCACACCGCCTGTACCTGCCGATCTTGACACGGTGAGAGGGTGACATGATGACCAGGACATGCACGCGGGCAAATTGGCAAATCGGCAAGCTGCAAGCCATAGGAGGATGACATGACCACAGTTGACATGACGCAGACGACTTTCGCGCCCGCGCCCGAGGTGTTGTTCCAAGATCTGGGGGGCGAGGGGGTGGCGTTGAATCTGGCCAGCGGCGCGTACTACGGCTTCGACGAAGTCGCCACACGCATGTGGACGCTGCTGGCCGCACACCGGGCCGCGCCCGCGACGCTCGATGCGTTGTTGGCCGAATACGCGGTCGAGCGGCCGCAGTTGGCGCGCGATCTGGACGCCTTTGTCGAACGGATGGTGAACGATGGCCTGCTGGCAACGCAGGGCTGAGGCTGAGGTTGAGGCTGAACCGCTCAACCTCAACCTTAACCTCAACCTCACTTTCGCGCTGGCCGAGGCGGGCGTGTGCCTGGCCGTGGCGGCCGTCGCGCTGCGCGTGGCGCGGCCGGCGATCCTGCGGCAAGCACAGGTCGGCGCCCTTCGGCTGGCTCAGGACGATGCCCTGCGACCAGCTCAAGATGGCTCAACGTTGGCCTGGCTCGAGGCGGCGCGGCTGTGGCGGTTGGCGGGCGCGGTGGCGCGCCGCCTCCCGCGGCGGCCCACCTGCCTGGCCCAGGCCCTGGCCGTCGGCTGGATGCTGCGCCGCCGCGGGATCGCGACCACGCTGCGCTTCGGTGTCCGCGTGGCGGATGGCGTCTTTACGGCGCACGCCTGGCTCGAATGCGCGGGCCGGATCGTCGGCCCCGCACACGTGACGGAGATCTTCATACCGTTGGAACCTATCACAACAACCCGCCCCTACATTTCAAATTGAAAGGAATGTTCACATGGAATCCACAACCTGCGATCCACAACAACCTGACAACCTGTCGGAGCCGCCGCGCAAACCGTATCACCCGCCGCAAGTGACGCGCTATGGCAATCTGGTGGAGCTCACCAAACAAGATCCAAATCCGCTGGACGGTCTCATGGGCCCCCTGGGTGGCCCGTCGGGTGGACCTTGAGGCGCAGCGCGATGGAAGCCGCCGAGAACATGACCTGCTGTTTTGCCTATGGCCTGGCGATCAGCTCCGCCCTGCCCCGGCCGGAGCTGATCGCCACGGCCGCGGCGCCGCCCGATGTGCAGATTCACCTGGGGCGCGTGGATGCGCCGCCCCCGCCCCTGTCGGAACAGAGCCGCTTCGGGTGGACGCGGGCCGCGGAAGCGGGCGCCGTGATCCACTGGAATCAGGTGGCGACCTTCCTGGTGCGCGGCGGCTGCGAAATCGTGGTGGACGCGATCCCAGGCGTAACGGCTGAGGTGCTGCGCGCCTATCTGCTGGGGTCGGCGCTGGGGGTGCTGCTCCAACAGCGCGGCTGGCTGGCGCTGCACGCCAGCGCCGTGACTGTCGCGGGCGGCGTAGTGGCCTTCCTGGCCGCGTCTGGCTGGGGCAAGTCCAGCCTGGCGGCTGCGCTCCACGCGCAGGGCCACCCCCTCGTCGCCGACGATGTGATAGCCGTGCAGGTTGAAGGTGGACAGCCCACTGTCTTTCCGGGCTTTCCCCAGCTCAAGCTCTGGCCCGACACGGTCGCCGCGCTGGGGGATGCTGCGGACAACCTGCCGCGGCTGCAACCCGATGGCGAGAAGCGCATCCGCCGCGTGGAGCATGACTTCTCGCACGCGCCCCGTCCGCTGCGCCAGCTCTATGTGCTGGCTGATGGCCCGGTCCTGGCCATTGAGCCGCTCGCGCCGCGGCAGGGCTTCCTGGAGTTAGTCCGTCATTCCTACAGCGCACGCGCCCTGGCCGGCGCCGAGGTGTCCGATCACTTCGCCCAGTGCAGCCGGCTGGCCGCTCGCGTGCCCATCAGTCGCCTGCGCCGGCCGCGTGATCTCCAGCTCCTCCCCGAGCTGGCTCGCCGGGTGGCGCAGGATCTTGAGCGCAGCGAAAAATGGGATGCGGGTTGACGCAAGGGGGCGGGATGTTCGAGCGCAGAGGCATCGCATATCTCCTCAGCGTCCTTGTGCTGTTGATCGGCGGCATACGTCCGGCGGCCGGGGGCAGCCGGATCTCACCGCCAGGGGTAGAGATTCGCCGCGCGGGCGCGTCCGGGATTACGCTGCGCATTCACGTACCGGACTACCAGATCACCCGCGCCGGCCGCAGCGATGATCGAGTGGAGATCCTCGGCTATCCGCTGAGCCGTGCGCCGGGCCGGCCGGCGTTGCCGGAGGGGGGCGTGCTGCTGGGCATCCCGGCCGGCGTCACGCCGGTGTTGACTATCACTCGCAGCGAGCAGCAGCGCGCCGCAAGGTTCCACATCGCGCCGGCGGCCAGCTACGAGCTTCCCAACGCGCCTGGCGACGTGCAACTCGAAAGCGAGGCGCCGGCTTCAACGCTGCTGCGCGGCCGGGCCGTGGCGGATGCCGGCGTTTCCGCCGCGGCCACGCTCTACCCGGCCGCCCCGGTCGAGATCGCCGAGATCGGGTATCTGCGCGATCAGCGCTACGTCAAGCTGCTCATTCATCCGCTGCAATACGCGGCCGCGACCGGCGAGATCGTCTATCACCGCCAGTTGGAGGTGCGCCTGGATTTCGTGGGCCAGCCCACGGCGGCGGCCAACGCGCCGGCCCGGCCCGAGAGCCACGCCTTCGAGACGTTGTTGCGCCAGGCGCTCCTGAATTATGACGCCGTAGCCGGTAGAGACCTCGCCCCTCAGCCACCTCTCCCACCCCATGGGGCGCAAGCAGTCCTGCCAGGCGAGGGGGAGCCCACCACGATTCTAACGACGCCCGCCAACCAGACTGCCTGGAAGATCGCTGTCAACCAGACCGGCATCTACCGTCTGACCTACGGGGACCTCCTGGCAGCCGGCGTGCTGCGGGATCAGCCCAACCCGCGCACGCTCGCGCTTCACCGCGGGACGACCGAGATCCCCATCCACGTGACCGGCGAAGCCGACGGCGCATTCGACCCCGGCGACCTGCTGATCTTCTACGGCCAGCCGGCCCAGACCCGCTATACCGACACGAACATCTACTGGCTGACTGTCGGCGGGGCCAACGGGCAGCGCATGGCGGAACGCAGCGTTCAGCCGGCCGGGGCGGTCCGGGTCACGTCATTCCTGACGACCCTGCACCGGGAACAGAACGTGGAATACGTATCCTGGCTCCCGCGCCGCGCGGATCACGAGCACTGGTTCTGGAACTACACACTCCCGCCCGCCAGCATGATGCGGAGCTACACCTTCACCCTGGCCCATCCCATCGCCACGCCCTACACGGCCACGCTGCGCCTGGCCGCGGTGGGCCGCACGACCGGCGATCACCGCATCGAGGTGAAGATCAACGACCAGGCGATGGGACAGGCTCACTGGGCAGGGTTGGACGAACAGCTCTTCACCTTCGCTTTTCCTTCGTCGCTCCTGGCTGGCGCCGCCGGAGCAGTCAATACCCTGACGGTCAGCGCGCCGGGCAACCCCGACGGTTCGGCCGACCAGACCTACTATGATTGGTTTGAGATTGATTACCCTCGGACGTTCGACGTGGACGACGACACCCTGACCTTCGCGGACAATCAGGCCGGCGCGCGCGGCTACATCCTGCCGGGCTTTGCGGACGCCAGCGTCATGCTGCTGGACGTCACCCAGCCTCAGGCCCCCACACGCCTCACGGGCGGCCGCATCACCGGGGCCGGCCCGTTCTCGCTCCAGTTCGAAGACACGTCGGCCGGAGCGCATACCTACATCGCCAGCGCCGCGCCGCGGCGTCCGACCGGTTTCACCCAAGACACGCCATCCGCGCTGCGC
The DNA here is from genome assembly GCA_041918515.1 of Chloroflexota bacterium. Lineage (GTDB taxonomy): Bacteria > Chloroflexota > Anaerolineae > J102 > J102 > SSF26. The sequence goes on from JAYRVO010000127.1 coordinate 13,013, forward strand.
GATCCCGCCAACCGCGCCGACTATCTGATCATTAGTCACGCCGACTTCCTGGACGCCATTCGGCCCCTGGCCGACTACCGGGCCGGCCAGGGGCTACGCGTCCAGGTGGTTGAAGTGCAGGATGTCTACGATGAATTCAACGGCGGGGTGATGGATCCGGTCGCCATTCGCGACTTTCTGGCCTACACGTATGCGTCGTGGACGCCGCCGGCGCCCAGTTATGTGTTGCTGGTCGGCGAGGGCAACTACGATCCGAAACACTACCGCGCCACCACCCGCCCCACCTTCATCCCGCCCTACCTGGCGCCGGTGGATCCCTGGGTCTACCAGACGCCGGCCGAGAATCGGTTTGTCACCGTCAGCGGCGACGACGACCTGCCCGACATGTACCTGGGGCGCTTCCCGGTCGGCAGCGTCGCCCAGGCGCAGTGGATGGCGGCGCGGGTGATCGCCTACGAGCAGAACCCGCCGGCCGGCGCCTGGCGTCAAAGCAGCCTGTGGGTCACCGACAACGCCCCGGATGAAGCCGGTAATTTCTACGCCCTCTCCGACGCCGTGCTCAACCAGCATTTGCCGGCCGGCTATACCGCGGAGAAGGTCTATCTGGGCCAGAACTATCCCTACGAGAACCCGTCCAGCGCGGCGAAAGCAGCGGTGATCGCGGGGGTCAACCAGGGACAACTCATTGTCAGTTACACCGGCCATGCGGCCTGGAACCTGTGGGCGAGCGAGAGCCTGCTCAGCGCGAGCGAGGCGATGGGTTTGGCGAACGGCGGCCGGCTGCCCGTCTGGCTGGCGATGACGTGCTGGACCGGCAGCTTTCACGCGCCCAACAGCACATTGCCATCGTCTCTGGATGTGGAGTTGGTGCGCGCCGCAGCCGGGGGCGCGATTGTCTCTTTTTCCCCGACCGGACTGGGGGGCACCGGCGGCCACGACTTCCTCCACGGCGGCTTCCTGGACGCTGTATTCCAGGCTGGCCTCCGCCAGATGGGTCAGGCGGCCGTGGCGGCCAAGCTGAACCTCTACACCCACTCGAGCGCCGACCTCGACCTGCTAAACACCTTCATCGTTCTGGGCGACCCGGCGCTCCGCATCGGCGCGGCCGCGCCGACGCCGACGGCAACACCAACGCGCACGCCTACCGTGACCGCCACAGCAACCGCAACGCCGACCGCCACCCCCACGGCAACGGCGACGCCGACCCACATCTACATGCCGCTCATCCTCGGCTGGCGGTAAACACGAAGCAGTCGTATTGCGTAAATAGTCATTCAATGGCATAATTAACCCATGATCGAGGTTCTTGGCGCCGACGAGTTTGAGCAATGGTTTCTGGACCTGGACGAATCCGATAGCCTGGCTGTTGCCCGGGTAGTCGGTCTCTTGGAGGCCAAAGGAACAGCGCTTGGCTATCCCTACTCCTCGGCCATAACAACCTCCAGATATCCCTTGCGTGAATTGCGCATCCAAAGCGGCGGCAGGCCATTGCGCGTTTTCTATGCCTTTGATCCGTTGCGCCAGGCGGTGTTGCTGCTCGGTGGCGACAAGACGGGCGACGGCCGCTTCTATGCAAGAATGATCCCCAGAGTCGAGACCATCTGGGAGCAATATCTGCAGGATATTGGTGCGAGCATGGAGGCCTGACGCAGCTTCTACAACGGAGAGTGAAACCATGACTGTGCATACCTGGCAAGAGATCAAGGCAAAGAAGTTTTCTGCTGACCAACTCCAACAAATCGACGACCAGGTCGAGCAAGACCTGTTGGAGATGGATCTGCGCGCCTTGCGGGAGGCGGCTGGGCTAACCCAGGAGGAACTGGCGCAGCGAATTGCCGTCACCCAATCGCAGCTATCCAAGCTGGAACGTCGCGAGGATCACCGCATCTCCACGGTTCGCCGCTACGTGGCTGCGCTGGGCGGCGAGTTGGAGATCGCCGCGGTCGTGGATGGCAAGCGCATCCTGTTGTCTTCGGGATGATAGTACCTCTATCGACAGGTGGTAATTCCGGCGGGGTTCAGGACGGGGTAGGTGCGAGGGGTGTGGGTTGGGTAGAATTGCTCCGTCCGCTGCCGGCGGGCTAAGCCGATGTAGCCATCGGCCCGCGCCCCTGAGCCGAAAAGTACGGGGAAAGGGGCAGATCGCCCCGCTTTTCCGCCCTCAAAACTGGGCTAAAGGCATCACGGAGTCCTACTGATGGCCGCAGGATCCCTGGTGCAGCCCTTGAGAATTGCCAACTACGTCCAATGGGACGCCCCAGATTCGGATTGCGCCGACGTAGGGCTTGGTGGCAACGTGGGGGACGCGGGCCAGGGCCAGTCGCGCAGGCTGCCAGCAGCATAAGCATAGACGTGGTCGTGAGCAGCACAACTATCGCGACTGGTACTCTGACGTTCATTTTGCGCTCCTTGACGAAGATGCGTTCTCGCGGACACTCAAAGGTCAACTGCCGAACCGGTAAGCCTGAACTGTTCACTTACTGACCTCAACCCGCTGAGGTGCTTCAGGCGCAATATGCGGACGAGCGTGCGGTTGAGGTTCCTGATGAGACCCATCCGAACGACCGATTATGCTACGGCTCACGATCAGATAAACGAGCAGCACCTGTGGCACGAGAAGAGTCGTAGCCGCCATTACCACATCACGGAGGCCAGGTAGTCGGGGAAGCCACGGAACGCCGTACTGCAATACGATGTAGTGCAGTAACAGAAAGAACGAAAGGGCGAGTGTAAAGCCTACGATGCGTCGGATGGGCAACAAAGCCGCCAGGGCGATCACCCACGTTGCGTACCAGGGTTGAAACCAGACACTGCCGATAAGCAGGTAGGCTACGGCCACCGCCCACGCCATCAGTCGCAACTCACGCAGCCGTAAAATCGCAACGGTTGCAACCGCAACAAACAGGGCTGTGGTTCCCCCGATGATCCACCGAACAGCTGCGGCATGCTTCCACCCGGCGCCATCCCGCAAAGCGAAAAACAAGGCCGACGTCCAGCTATTCGCCGGCCACCAGCCGCGGTGGCGCGCCATGGTCACCACAAGATCCCATCCGCCAAAGGGCCGGTACACCAACCACACTAAGGCGGCGCTGGCGAGCAATCCCAGAGCGACTTCGGTGAGGCCACGGCGCAGGCCGCGCTGGCGCACCAGCCAGACCACGGCGACCGGCAGCAGGACCCAGATCGTAGCCTTGACCAACCCGGCTGCTGCCAGCAACAAGATGCCTGCCACGTCCGCGCTGGCTCCACGCAGAAGTGCAGAGCTTGACTTGGCGGCCCCACCCTCTTCGCCGTGCAGCAACAGCGCGATGCCGCCCAAGACAATTGGGATCAGTGCGAGGTCGTTATGTCCTTGCATCACCCCCTCGTTCAATACTACTGGATTCCAGAGCCAGAATGCCAATCCAGCCAATGCAAACTGCGGCGCGGTTTGCATCAAGATCGCATAGATCAGCCAGCCAGACGCGGCTACAGCAGTTGCGCCGAGCAGCTTGTAGCCCAGGAAGTTCGAAAGCAGGTTCTCGCCGGCCAGCGTGTGTAGGCCTCCCGAAATCCACTGCCATAGCGGTCCGTAGAAATCGGGTTCCTTGTACCAGGCGAGATAGGGGAACTCTTTGAAAGTGATTAACGCAGAGGGCGCGGTAGTCATCGGGTTGTGACCCAAGTGGACGAGCATGTGGGCGCGGAAGATGTAGTCGCCCAGATCGGTCGAGAGGCCAGGGTATGTGAGAATGGCGCAGGTGGATGCGCCAAGCCACCCTGCCACAATCAAGACTATAGCGCTCCTTCGCGGTAAGGTCGGAGCAAGCCGCCCCATGCGCCAACATAGTGCTACGGAAGCGAATGCCGCCAGGATGAGGCAAACCGCACTCAGTGGGTGAAAATGCGATATTTGGGCAAAGCTCTTCAGCGCAGCTTGATACCAGGTTAGCAATGGGAAGGGAAGGAGGTAGACGGACACGTAAACGGCCACAAGCAGGGCCACCAACCAGATCCCTGATCGAGCACGCGAAGTCAACATACCGGGGCTTGAATCTATACGGCGACCCCAGTCGGTAGCCCGATATTGTGGAAGACGTCTCATGGCCGACTCCGCAGTGACAATCGACCTATGCTCCTAGTACATGCGGGCATAAATAAATAGGATAATTGCTTGCCACGCTCGCCGGGGCATGAAGTGTCCCGGCCACAAAACGGCGTCCCATGAATGGGGCTAAACTCGGCAGTACTCCTTCTACGAAGGAGTGCATCCCAGGATCAGAGCCAAGGATGCCGTCGCAGCTTCCTCTGCTGTTCACTACAGTCTGATACTCGACAAAAAGCGCATGTCCATCAGGCACTTCTGATACGCCATCCGCAAAATCGACCGCTGGCGTCAACATGGGCGTCGGGTATGTCGACGTCCATGCCTCTGGTGAAATAGTCTCTACGGTGGCTCCATCGCCAGACTGCTCGGTGCTTGGGAGTGGAGTGGCAAGGCAGCTGGATAGCACAGCAAGGGTTGCGACCGCTGCAAACACCTTGGAGACAGGTTTCTTCACCATCGTATCCTCTTTGGCCGAATTATCCCTCGCCTCGATCCAACAGATTAGGCCATCCAGCCGATATAGAAGATCCTGGTGCAGTCAGGGAGAGAGAGGATGAGGAAGTAGCTTGCACCTTCCCCTGTCCCTTCCATTCCCGGATCAGACTTCTCAGTCACGCCGAGGGATGTGACGCAAGACTGCCGCGGCTTATCGTAGACCGCCATGCCCCCCGACCCTGACCTGGCGAACCAGAGCATTGCCTCTGCTTCGTCGTAACCCTCCGTTCCTAACTGCAGACGTTCACCCGCTTCGATCGCTTCCTTCACCCGGCGGAGCTTGTCGGACCCACCGTATGAGATGAGTTTTTCTGCGTCTACAAAGATGATCATTCGATCGTTCTCATAGAGCGCTTGCATTGTGGGGGTTGGAGGCGATATCGATATCCAGCGGGTAGGCGTGCCACAATTCGGGCTGGGAGTTGACGGTATACAGGTCCGCAGATTAGGTAACTCAGACTTTGGTGAACACGAGATCAGAAGGAAGACGAGGAGAAGGAATAGCAACGCCGGAGCCGACTTCTTTGCCATGATCGCACCTCCCACAGATGTATCTATGACACGACCTCAGAAACCGCCGTGGACTTCGAGAAGCCACTGCGAGGCTGTTAGGCTCCTCGCAGCGACAAATGCAAGCAAACGCCCTGTCCGATTCGACTGTGGCGATGCCCATGATGATCAGGAATAGAATGCTGACTGTGGCGCGCATCAAATGCTATCTCCCTGGATGCAAGTATGAGTCAGTTATCCTATTCTATCACACTTCTCGATAGCGCGCGCGATGGATTTCTAGCCCACCGAGGACGGCCCGGCCCAAAGCAGGTAAGCACCTTGGGTAGTACCTCTATCGACAGGTGGTAATTCCGGCGGGGTTCAGGACGGGGTAGGTGCGAGGGGTGTGGGTTGGGTAAAATTGCTCCGTCCGCTGCCGGCGGGCTAAGCCGATGTAGCCATCGGCCCGCGCCCCTGACTCGAAAAGTGCGAAGGGTCAATCTCATTTGACAGGCAATCAAAAATTGATATAGTTCCTTCCCCCCAATAATAGCCTCGCCGATCAAGGGCTACAGGCAGGCACAGTGCGGCCATCGCCGTGCGCTGCGCTCTGTAGTAGAAACAGCGTTTTTTGAGGGGCAAAACCCTTTCTCGTTTTCCACACCCACATTCACCGCAGCCCATGACAGGAGAAAGTATCATGCAGAGTTTGAATCGCTTCACGTTTTTCATTTGTTTCGCCCTGATCGCCATGCTTATCCCGGTCATGGTCTTCGCACAGGGTAATTCCCCCAACCTGAATGTAGGGGGTGAGGTTACGTTTGTCAAGGGCAACAGCCCTATGCTTGTGGCGCCTTCTCTAACGCTGACCGGCCCCGCCACGATTGAACGGGCAACAGTCGTGCTGGATAAGGGCTTTGTCGCCAGCGAGGACCGGTTGGGCATCGCCGGCCAGGGGAACGCCACCAGCGGGACCGTCAACGGCATCGCCTGGTCTTACAACGAGACCAACGGTGTTTTGACACTCTCTGGCTCGGCGACGATTACGGCCTACCGCGATACTCTGCGGCAGGTTACCTACAACAACTTGAGCGCGGCGCCCGCAGTTGCCGATCGCACGGTTTCCTTTTCCATCGGTAGCAGCCTCCACTACGAGAACACCGGGCATTACTATGAGTTCGTGTCCAGTCCCCAAATCACCTGGACGAACGCCAAAACCGCAGCCGAGGCTCGGTCCTATTACGGGCTGAAGGGCTATCTGGTCACGGTCATGTCGGCTGGAGAAAATGCTTTCATTGTTGCTAAATTAGAAGGCGACGGTTGGATGGGCGCCAGTGATGCCGAGCGCGACAAGCAGTGGAAGTGGGTCACCGGGCCTGAGGCCGGCACGTGGTTCTTCACCCAGCAAGGTTACAATCCATCAGGAGCCAACACGTGTGGCGCCGGCCCAGCCAGCGTCCAACCGCCGGGTAGTTATACCAACTGGCAGAACGGTGAACCCAATGATTTTGAGTTTGGGCCTCAGCCTGGTTGTGCAGGTCGAGAGAACTACGGTCACTTTTTCACTAATGGTAGTTGGAACGACTGGCCAGATAGCTTCAGTCAAATTGATGGGTATTTGGTTGAATACGGCGGCATGCCCGGTGATCCGGCGCTGTCGCTGAGCGGCCAGGTGACGGTGCATGTGATTGCAGGCAATAGCGCCTGTGACCCTTATGTGAGCGAGGCCGGCGACTATTCCCTGGTCTACCATCTGGAAATCCCTGCCAACGCTGACTACAACAACAACCCGGCGCCCTATGCCGCAAACCATGCCAATAGCATCGGTAAGTACGACCGCGTGGCTTATTGTCTGCAACTGGATGATAAGTGGGTGTGGGCATCCATGGATGACTTTACTGGCGGCAGCATCGCCAAGACCGGCGTGCCTGTGGCCAGCGCCAATCCCGGTGGTTTCCAACAGCGCGTCGACAATATGTTTGTTGCCAGCAATCAGCCAAGTGTGGTCAGCGGCCCGAACATCGCCACAGGGAACATTGAATTCTGGCACGATTGTTACGACCCCCCGACAACACTGGGACTTCCCAGCGCGTCGTCGACGAAATACGACTATGATGACAAAAAACGAGCCGGTCAACTGAGATGCTACGGTTCCATGCAGGTGCACAACTACGGCGCCCGCCAGACCGTCTTTGCCTACAACGCCTGGGATGAAGCCGGTGCGGATGAAGCCGGGATCGGGAATTCGGCGGGACAGCATCCGGATTGGACCTTCACGCGCAACGCCGCCAGTTACGCCAATCGCCATCTCTGGGTTCTGGTCCGGGAATCCACACTCGATGATGATCTGATTCTGCATTGGGATTTCGAGGAAGGCCCGGGAACAGGAAACTGTACGGCGCAGGATAAGACGGGCCACGGCCACACCGGTACGCTGACGAACATGGATTGCACCGCTGCCTGGAGCACGGATGTCCCCAGCAATGCCGGACAAACCTATTCGATGCGCCTGGGCGGAGCCGGCTCCGGCGATTATGTGACCAGCGCTCCCACTTCCAGCGCCGACTTCCCCTCCGGGAACAGCCCCCGCTCCCTGTGCTCCTGGGTCAAGTCCGTTGATGATCAGGTCGATCAGTGGGCCGATCACATCCTGAATTACGGCGGTTCGGCCGAAGATCAGGCATTCGGCTTTATGATCTACACCAATCAAACCCATCACTGGCATGGCTACTTCCACCACAACGATCTGGACACGAAGATCCGGGCCGACACGAAGTGGAATCACCACTGTCTGGTGCATAACGGTTCATTTGCCACCTACTACCTGAACGGCACTGCCATTACCAGCGGCTGGACCACCGTCGTCAAAACCGCAGCCAACACGCCGATGATCGCCGGCGTCCGGCCGGATTTGGCTGGCGACACCTATTTCGACGGCTGGGTCGATGACGTCCGGCTGTACGGCCGGCCTCTGTCTGCTGATGAAGTCAAAGCCTTGTATCAGGGCAAGCGCCCGCCGGTCTCCGTCCCGCCTTTCTACGAATGGCAGATGATGACGATGGATGCAGAGGGTGGTGGCTGGACCTCGCTGGCTTTGGTGAATGGGCGGCCCGGCATTAGCTATTATGGTCATGGTGGTGGGCAAGCGCGCGACCTCAAATATGCCTGGTATGACGGGACAGCCTGGCAGCTCACCGCCGTGGATACACAAGGAGATGTGGGAGTCGCCACCTCTTTGGCCGAAGTGAACGGGCAACCCGCCATCAGCTACTACGATCGTGGCAACCGCGACCTGAAATATGCCCGGTACGACGGAACCTCCTGGCAATTAACACCTGTCGACACACAAGGAGGGGATAACGGTTACACCTCTTTGGCCGTGGTGAATGGCCAGCCCGCCATCAGTTATCATGATCTGACCAACGGCGACCTCAAATATGCCCGGTTTGACGGAACCTCCTGGCAGATTGCGACTGTGGATGCAGGAGGGACTGTGGGATGGTGGAGTTCGCTGGAGGTAGTGAACGGCCAGCCCGCTATCAGTTACTATGATGGGAGCAATGGCGACCTGAAATATGCCCGGTTTGACGGAACCTCCTGGCAGCTTTCCACTGTGGATGCACAAGGGGACGTGGGAAAGACGAACTCCCTGGCCGTGGTGGACGGGCAGCCCGCCATCAGTTACTATGATGAGAGCAATGGCGACCTGAAATATGCCCGGTTTGACGGCGCCTCCTGGCAGGTTTCCACTGTGGATGCAGGAGGCACTGTAGGATGGTCCAACTCTCTGGCCGTGGTGAACGGGCAGCCCGCCATCAGTTACTATGATGCGATCAACGGTGACCTGAAATATGCATCGCATGACGGAGCAAGGTGGAAAATCGTCGCCGTGGCCACTGAGGGAAATGTGGGAGTTGACTCCTCCCTGGCCGTGGTGAACGGGCAGCCCGCCATGAGCTACTATGATGCGACCAAGGGTGATCTGAAATACACCTGGGGTGCGGCCCCAATCCCCCCCGCGGACGGCAACGGAGATGGCATTCCCGATAGCCAGCAGCCAAACGTGGAAACCGTGGCCGGCGCCGCTGGTTTCGTCACGCTGGCGGCCCCGGCTGGGGTCACACTCAAAGATGTTGAGGCGGTGCAGCCTTCGGAAGCGCCGCCAGCGAATGTCGAGGTGCCTCAGGGGCTGATCGGCTTCGAGGCCACCGGACTCAGCGCCGGCGCCTCGTTCACCATGACCCTCACCATCCACGATGGGCCTATCGCCACCAGCTTCTGGAAGTTCGGGCCAACGCCGGATAACCCGGCGAACCATTGGTACGAATTCCTGTATGACGCGACTACCAACACCGGCGCCGAGATCAAAGGACGCACCATCATCGTACACTATGTGGATGGCAAGCGGGGCGACAGCGACACCACGGCGAACGGCGTGGTCGTCGATCCAGGCGGTCCTGGGGGTCGTGCGTTGAATTCGTTCCTCTATCTGCCAGGGATTTTAAGAACCCGCTAGGTTCGGGACTGACGATCCGTGAATCCGGGTGATGCTCGAGTGTCGCAGGCGACGCACGGGCATCACCCGTTATGAACTGGATTGTTTACGTAGTTTTGACGCGCCCCTGACTCGAAAAGTGCGGGGAAAGGCCGATGAGTACATCGGGGATGAGTACATCGGGGATGAGTACATCGGGGCCGATTGGGCCGATTGTCCGCCCTCAGCATCAAGTCTCGTGGGGTTCCTCTAGCAGCTGTAGAACCCCCTACGCGGCCTGCGAGAATTGCCAACCGTGTCCATTGGGAGGACCAAACTGAGCTAACACGGTCGCAGAGTCCTTCTCCTGGTTGTAGAATCTCTGGCGCAGTCCATCGGAATTACCAACCACGCCCAACGAGAAAACCTCTTACCGATCAAAGGACGACCTCGAAAATCCCGCTTGACATGCATGATTTTCGAGGTACAATGATCCCATGATCGAACGCACTGCCCTCAAATATACGGTTGAGCACGCGTTGGCGCGCAGCCGCGTCGTCGCCCTGATCGGTCCGCGCCAATGCGGGAAGACGACCCTGGCCCGGAACTTCGTCTCGCCCGACTCGGTCAACTACTTCGACCTGGAAGACCCAGTCAGCCTGGCGCGCCTGGACCAGCCTATCACCGCGCTCAGCGCCCTCACCGGCCTGATCGTGATCGACGAGGTGCAACGCCGCCCAAAGCTGTTCCCTATCCTGCGCGTCCTATGCGACCGCGACCCTTTGCCTGCCCGTTTCCTAGTACTTGGCAGCGCCTCCCCCGTCTTGCTGCGCCAGTCGGCTGAGTCGTTGGCCGGCCGCATCGAGATCGTGACGATGGCAGGATTCAGCCTGGCTGAAGTCGGTGCTGCGGCGCAGGAACGCCATTGGCAGCGTGGCGCCTTTCCCTTGGCGTTCCTGGCTGCCTCTGACGAGGACAGCCTGGCCTGGCGGAAGAACTTCATTCAGACTTTTCTAGAGCGCGATCTCCCGCAGTTGGGCAGTACAATCCCGGCAGCCAGCTTGTACCGATTCTGGAGTATTTTGGCGCACTACCATGGTCAGGTTTGGAACGCAGCTGAGGCGGCGCGGGCGCTCAGCGTCAACGAATCCACCACCCGGCGCTATATCGATCTGCTGGAGGGTGTCTTCATGGTGCGCCAGTTGACGCCGTGGTATGCCAACCTCGGCAAACGCCAGATCAAGTCACCCAAGGTTTACCTGCGTGATACAGGACTGCTGCATCAGTTGTTGGGCATCCGCACCGCACAGGATCTGCTGCTGCACCCCAAGAGCGGGGCGTCGTGGGAAGGCTACGTGATCGAGGAGGCCATCAAAGCCGTCGCTCCGGATGAGGTTTACTTCTGGGGCACGCACGCCGGCGCGGAGTTGGATCTGCTCTTGGTTAAGAACGGTCGCCGCCTGGGCGTGGAGTGCAAGCGCATGGACGCGCCGCGGCTCACCCCCTCGATGCAGATCGCATTGAGCGACCTGGCGCTCGACCACCTAACGGTGATCTACCCTGGCGACCGGCCGTACCCGTTGGCCGAGCATGTGACTGTTGTGCCCTTGGCGACCATCGCGACAGATGCACAGGCCATTGCCCCAGAGGCGACACACTGATGCAGCCTGCCCAACACTACCCCGAACCCATCGTCGGCCTGCTGATGTTTGATCCAGTCGGGGGTGCTTTCACTACGGTTCCTCCAGCAGCCGTTGGCCTCCTGCGCAGCCTGCGAGAATTGCCAACCGTGTCCATTGGGAGGACCGCTGATGTTGAGACGCCTTGGGTAATTACTCCCCAACGTTCCTGAATTTGGCAGTTTGCCGTACAATTGCACCATGTCTGCGCCGATCTTGACCACAAAGCTGTACATGCCGGCGCCCCGGTCCCGGGTCGTTCCGCGCCCGCGGCTGATCGAGCGCCTCGATGCTGGGCTGGACGGCAAGCTCACCCTCATCTCGGCTGCAGCCGGCTTCGGCAAGACCACCCTGGTCAGCGCCTGGGTCGCCGGCTGCGGGCTGCCAGCAGCCTGGCTGTCGCTGGATGAAGGGGACAGCGACCCGGCTCGTTTCCTGACTTATCTGATCGCAGCGCTGCAGACGGTCGCCCCGCGGGCGGGACAGGGCGCGCTGGCCGCGCTCCAGGCTCCGCAGCCGCCGCCGACCGAGGCGATCTTGACATCTGTGCTCAATGACATCGCCGCCCTGCCCGATCGTTTCATCCTGGTGTTGGACGATTACCACGCCGTCGACGCTCAAGCAGTCGACCAGGCCCTGGCCTTTCTGCTGCAAAACCTGCCGCCACAGATGCACCTGGTCATCGCCACCCGCGAAGACCCGTCGCTGCCCCTGGCCCGCTTGCGCGCCCGCGGCCAGCTCACCGAGCTGCGCGCCGCCGACCTGCGCTTCACCCCTGACGAAGCCGCCGCATTTCTCAACCAGCAGATGGGCTTGAAGCTATCGGCGGCAGAGGTCGCCGCCCTGGAAGCTCGCACCGAGGGTTGGATCGCCGGCTTGCAACTGGCAGCCCTTGCGCTGCAAGGGACGCTCTCAATGCAGGGGCGTGCCGACACCGCCGCTTTTGTCCAGGCTTTCACCGGTAGCCATCGCTTTGTGCTCGACTATCTGGTCGAAGAGGTCCTCCTGTGCCAGCCGGAGCGCGTCCGCACCTTTTTGCTGCAAACCTCGATCTTGGACCGGTTGAGCGGCCCGCTCTGCGATGCCGTCACCGGACAGGAAGGCGGGGCAAGCACGTTGGAGGAGCTTGAACGGGGCAATCTGTTCATCGTTCCCCTTGACGACAGCCGCCAGTGGGTTCGCTATCACCACCTCTTCGCCGAAGTCTTGCAGGCGCGCTTGCTGCAGGAGATGCCGGATCGCGCGCCTGACCTGCATCGCCGGGCCAGCGCCTGGTACGAGCGCAACGCCCTGCCGTCCGCTGCTATCCGCCACGCGCTGGCCGCCGAGGACTTCGAGCGAGCCGCCCGCCTGCTCGAACTGGAAACGAGCATGATGCGCGCCGGTAGCCAGGAGGCGATCTGGAAGAGCTGGGTGCAAGCGCTGCCGGCCGAGCTGGTGCGCGCCCGGCCCGTGCTCAGCGTTTACTATGCCTTTGTGCTGCTTCCTGCCGAATTGGACGCTGCCGAAGCGCACCTGCAAGACGCCGAACGGTGGCTGCAGCCGCTGGCGGACAGCCCTGAGCGATCGAGCCAGGGGATGGTCGTCGTCAACCAGGAGGAATTTCGCTCGCTGCCAGGAACGATCGCGATTGCCCGCGCCTACCGCGCCGGGGCCTTGGGCGACCTGTCCGGCACGCTGCACTATGCCCGGCAGGCGCTCGACCTGCTGCCCGCAAGCGACTGGTTTTGGCGCGGTGCGACGGCGGCGCTGCTGGGGATCGCGAGCTGGCGCAGCGGAGACCTGGAAGCTGCCTATCACGCCGTCGCCGAGGGCATGGCCAGCACGGGGATGGTAAGCGGCATCGCCGCGACCACCAGTTTCATGTTCTTGCTGGCCGACATCAGGCTGGCGCAAGGCCGGCTTCGTGATGCCTCGCGCACGTGTCAGCAGGGATTACGGCTTGTGGCGGAGCAGGGCGACCCGCTAACGCAGGGCACGGCCGATCTGCATGTGATCTTGAGCGAAGTGCATCTCGAACAAGACGATCTGGAAGCTGCTGCCCAGCACCTGCTGCGGAGCAAGGAACTGGGTGAGTACGCCACGGTGCAGGAGTCGCGGCACCGCTGGTATGTTGCCCGCGCCCGCCTCGAGGCAGCCGTGGGCAACCTGGAGCTGGCGCTTGACCTGCTCGATCAGGCCGAACGCCTGGCGTCCGGCGGTCCCACGCCCGATTATCGTCCCATCGCGGCGTTGAAGGCGCGGGTGTGGCTGAGGCAGGGCCGGGCGGCTGCCGCCCTGGAGTGGGGCCGCGAGCGGGGCCTATCGATCGATGACGAGCTTAGCTATGCGCGGGAGTTCGAGCACATCACGCTGGCCAGGGCGCACCTGGCAGACCCAGGGACCGTTCGGGGCGGCCATGCCGTGCGCGCGGTGATCGACTTCCTGGAGCGCCTCCGGGCCGCGGCGGAGGCGGGGGGAAGGCATGGGAACGCGCTCGAGATCCTGATGCTGCAAGCGCTGGCGCACGAGATGCAGGGCGATCGTTCGCTGGCGCTGGCGTCGCTGGCGCAAGCCATGGCCCTGGCCGAAGCGGAGGGCTACGTCCGTATCTTCGTGGACGAAGGGCTGCCCATGGCGCGATTACTGGCTCAGGCTGCTGCCCACGGCCTGGCGCCGGACTACACGGCCCGCCTGTTGGCCGCCTTTGAGGGCCTGACGAAGGACGAAGGACCCACGACGAAACTCGCATCCTCCGCCGTTCGTCCTTCGCCGTTGGTCGAGCCATTGAGCGGCCGCGAGTTAGAAATCCTGCAACTCATTGCCCAGGGACTTTCGAACCAGGAGATCGGGGGGCGGCTGTTCCTGGCGCTGGACACGGTCAAGGGGCACAACCGGCGCATCTTCGATAAGCTGCAAGTGCAGCGGCGCACCGAAGCGGTGGCCCGCGCGCGCGAGCTGGGGCTGTTGTAGGCTGGAAGATCCGCCAAAACAACACTTCGGCTCACACCAAAGTGTCTATTCAGTGGGGCTGCAATCGAGCATAGTTGGGGTGCAGTGAATAAGTTATAGCACGACGTTGCCACGCCGCATCAGGTCACGGCCATGTTCAAGAACCACGACACCGCAACCCCCGCCAATCAAGCGCCGCTCTATGAGATCAGGCTCAAGGGCCAGCTGGGGCGCGAGTGGGCGGACTGGTTTGGCGGCATGGCTGTCGATCTGACCGAGGATGGCGATACGCTCTTGACCGGCCCGGTTGCGGATCAAGCTGCGTTGTATGGGCTGCTCAAGAAAATGCGTGATTTGGGCATGCCGTTGGTTTCGGTCAACCGGGTCCAAATCAGTGAAACGCATCAACATCATTCACAAGGAGAGGAAAAATGAACTCGATCACCAAGACGACCGAAAGAGAAGATGGGAAGACGCCTACGAAGGCGCTGCTTTCCGCACTGTGGGCGGCGCTCATGTTCCTGTACATCTATGCTGACCACTTTTCGCTGTACAAGCCGGGTCAGATGGAGGGGGTGATGGCGGGACGAATGGGGCCTTTCCCGGTGACTCAGGCCTCGCTGCTGACCGCCGCGATCTTGATGTTGATCCCGGCCCTCATGGTTTTCCTGTCCCTGGCTCTGAAGCCCAGGGTGGGGCGCTGGGCCAACATCATCCTGGGTCTGCTCTACACGGCAGTCAACATCGGCAATCTGGTTGGAGAGAGCTGGGCCTTCTATCTCCTCTTTGGTATCGTGGAGATGGCGCTCACGCTGCTGATCGCCTGGTATGCATGGACGTGGCGCAACGTCGAGGCATGATCTGATTGATCCACGTCCAATCGTCTTGACCTGGACGAAATCTCAAAAGGAATAGACATGAAAACTCTTCAAAAATTCGGCGGCCTGGCCGCGCTCTACCTGGCAGTTGCCTACCTGGTGGGGCTGGTATTGTTCATCGTCGTCCTGGACTACGTCAACATCAGCGATCCAGCCCAGAAGGTGGCCCTGATCGTCGAGGAGCAGATGGTCATCTTTGCGACCAACCTGTTGATGTATGTCTTCTTTGGCATGTTTCTGGCAATCCTGGCGCTGGCGTTGCATGATCGCATGAAGTCCGGCGCGCCGGCGCTCATGCAGGTGGCTACCGTCGTCGGCATCATCTGGGCCGGCTCGCTGGTTGCCAGCGGCATGATCGCGAATGCCGGGCTTGGCCCCACGGCCGCGTTGTACGCCACTGACCCCACGCAGGCGGCGCTGACCTGGCAGGGCATCGAAATCGTGACCAATGGCCTCGGCAATGCGAATGGCGAAATCCTGGGCGGCGTGTGGATGCTTCTGGTCAGCCTGGCGGCACTGCGCAGCAGCGGGCTGCCCAAGGGACTCAGTGTCCTGGGCTTGTTCGTAGGCGCGGTGGGCATCATCTCCGTGCTCCCCGGTTTGACCGATCTGGTGGCGCTGTTTGGTCTCAGCCAACTCGTCTGGTACGCATGGGTGGGCATCGTCCTGCTGCGCAGCAACCCGGTCGTAGTCGATGCCGGGCGCAAACAGGGAAACGTCGTCATCACGATGGCGTAGAGTTTCGATCTCAACTGAAGTCATCGTGAGATTCGGTAGTTTTGGCAGCGACGAAAGACGGAGGACGAAGGTGATTCGTCCTCCGTCCCTTCGCTTCACTCAAGGGCAAGCTTTCGTCCTCGGTCGAGCTAAACACAGAACTGTTGTTTTCGGGCTGATTTCAGTTTGGAAGGGCGCGAGATGTCGCCTGGCAACGAGGGCGGAACGCCCACCGCGCCGTATTGACAGCCATCCCTGTAAGCCCTTACCATCTTCCCCATATCACTGACCCGCTACGCTCAAGAGGGGGAGACCCATGGATGTCCTTGCCTGCGAACCTGGGATTGCGGAATGAGGGTTCGCCATCCACAATTCCAAATCCGCAATTCCAGGTGCAGTTGCCCACTGGGACAACCTACTGCTGGCCTGGCGCAAGGTGCGGCGGGGCAAGCGGGGTCGCCCTCTCTCGTGAACATGAGATGTGGCCTCGCGCTGGATGAATGCAAGTGGAGCCCCAGGCAATCGGTCAGGATGTGCTCACCAATTTGCCTGCGAAAACCGAGAGTGTTGTGCCCAGGACAGGGAAGTGGCGTATGATCTCGCAGGCAGCGCTGCGGTGGTTGGGGCGTGATGTGGCGGCCTGGCGCTGGCGTCCATCAATAGCTTTCTGCCGGTGATAGAGACCGCAAAACACTGGGGCGTCGCACCACCAATGCTGCAACCTCGCCTCGGGGCCAACAACCTGCCCAACATGGCACAGGTGACAGTGCGTGCTCAGGGAGCCGATCTGATCGTCCATGTTCTACATTACTTGTACCAACGCCGCGGCAAGACCCTGGACGTTGTGGAGGATGTGTTGCCTCTGTTCGCTGTGGAGATCAGCGTGCTTGCACCCAAGCGCCCCTCGGCTGTGAACCTCGTCCCCGCAGGCCAGCCCGCCGAGTGGCGGTACGAACATGGCTACGTACACTTTCGCATCCCGCGGGTGGATGGTTATCAGATTGTGCAGATTGTGGGAGGGGTGGGCTGATTGGGCGCGGCCCCAACCCCCATGCTAGACTTACCGCCATACGCCGGTTCCGTTCTTGCTCTCCTTGGGGGTGGCAATGACCATTTCCTTTGCCCAGTCCACCGACCTCACCTGCCCGAACTGCAGTAGGTCTTTTGCGGCTGAAATCTGGCTGATCGTAGACACGGGCGAGCGGCCCGACCTAGTCGAGCGCATCCGCGCTGGCAGCCTGCACGATCTGGCCTGCACGCACTGTGGCGAACCCCTGGGCCAGGCCGACGCGCCGCTGCTGATCTTCCGCGCTCACGCCCAACCCGCCCTCCTCTTCTCGCCCGCGCAGCAGACAAGCAATGAGCAGGATCAGGAACACGCCGCCGGGCTGGTGAACTTGCTGCGCGAACGGCTGGGCAGCCGTTGGCAAGATGAATGGTTGGCGCAGGGCCTTGCCGGCGCGCCGCGTCCGATGCTGCCGGCCGTGCTGAGCGATGACCCCGAAGCCGCGCTGCGGCAGATAGCGGAACAAGCTACCGCCGAGTTGGAGCGCCTGCGCCGGGAAGACCCGGAAGCCTTTGCGCGACTGGAGGAAGCCGCCCGCGCGGCGGGGGCCGAGGAAAATGGAGAGGGCGAAGAAAAAGGCGAGGAAGAGGCGATAGGCCTGGCGCTGACCATTCAGCAATTCATCCAGGCCCAGACCTGGGACGAATCGCAGCGCATCGTCGGGCAACACCCCGAACTGCTGAGCGAGGAAGCTGGCGCCTTGTTGGGGCAACTGATCGAGGCGGCGCAGGCGCAAGGCGACGAGAACGCGGTGCGTATCTTTGCCGAGCACCGTGATCTCTTGCGCCGCTGCCGCGAGGCTGGCGCCCCGCGGGCCTTTGCCGAAAAAATGCTGCCGCCGGAACTACTGGCCCAGGCCGAAGCGGCCGGCCTGGCCCCCGAGGAATTGCTGGCCATGCAGCGGGCCGCGGCGGAGATGCCGCCTGAGCTGCGCGCAGTCCTGGCCGAACTGGCTGCGACCGGCGTCGAGATCCGCAGCGCCGAGGACCTGGAAGCGGCCTTGGCCGCCCGGCCCGAGCTGCGGGCGAAGTTGGAGGCTGCCATGCAATCCGAGGGTGGCGGCGTCGATGTTCCGGTTGAGTTTGATCATGACTGGGATAAGGCAAATGATGCCGAACAGCGCTACCGCTCTACCGGCGACCAACGCGCGCTCGACGACGCCGTCGCCGCCTGGGAGCGCATCCTCAACCATCCCCACTTTCTCCAGGCCGGCGAGCGCTTCCAACTGGCCACGCTCAACAATGCTGGCGGTGTGTTCCTGCGCCGCTACTGGGCACGTGGCCGCCTGGACGATCTCGATCGGGCTTTGACCAGTTGGCAGACGGCCGTCGCCCGCACGCCGGAAGGCTCGCCCGACCTGCCCTCTATCCTCAACAATCTGGCCTTGGGCCTGCGCGCCCGCTACGCCCGCACCGGCGACCTGCGGGACTTGGAGGGGGCCATCGGCCACTGGGAACGGGCGGTGGCGCTGACGCCGGAAGGCTCGCCCGACCTGCCCTCTCGCCTCAACAATCTGGCCTTGGGCCTGCGCGCCCGCTACGCCCGCACCGGCGACCTGCGGGACTTGGAGGGGGCCATCGGCCACTGGCAATCGGCCCTGAACCGCCTGCACGCGATCGTGCGCACGGGCCTGGAGACACGTGCCCTGGCCGGGCAGGCCGCTGGCATCAACCGCCGCCTGCTGGCCGCCCACGTCCAGGCCGGGGATGTCGCCGCCGCCCTGGCCGCCGCTGAAAACGGCCGGGCCGTGCGCCTGCGCCTGGACCTGGCCCGCAGCGACCGCATTCCGGCCGGCCTCTCCCCCGCCGAACAGACAGAATACGCCACGCTTGCCCAGGAAACCCACCAGATTCCTTCGCTGCGCCGCGGCCTGGCCGCACAGGGCCTCACCCCGGCCGAGCACGCCGCCCGAACCGCCGGCTTGGGCCAGCGCTTTGCCCAGGTCGCGGCCCGCCTGGACGCACTGGAAGCCCGCGACCCCGACTTCCTGTTCCGCCCGCTCGACTATACCGCCATGGCGGCCCTGGCCCGGCGCCACAACCTGGCCCTGGTCTTCCTCCAGCCCGCCGACGACGCCAGCCTCGGCGCTCTGACCTTCATCGTTCACCCCGCCTCACCCCCCGCCGCCCCTGCCGCCGAAGACATGATACGACTGGCCGGCCTCAGCCGCGACGATCTGCACGACCTGCTCTTCGCCCTGCCGCCCGGCCTGGCCTGGGACCCCAAATCGCTCATCTCCCATCTCCCATCTCCCATCTCCCCCGGCCAAATTGGCTGGCTGGCCGCCTACTGGCTCACCCACATGGCGCGGCGCAGCCCGCGCGAGCCGCAAGCGCAGGCGCTGTGGCGCGAGGTCATGCCCCGCGTGCTGGCCGAGCTGGGCAAGCGTCTGGCCCCCCTGGCTGCCCGCCTGCATCAGCTTGGAGTTCGCCGTCTGGCCATCATTCCCGGCGACCGTCTGGGCCTGCTGCCGCTGCACGCGGCGGCGGTGAATGCGGCCGGAGAGACCTTCGGCGACCGCTTCGAGCTCAGCTATGCGCCCTCGGCCACGGCCCTGGCCCGCTGTCTCGAGCGCGCCACCGGCAGAGAGCGATCGGCCCCCACTCTGGCAGCCGTGGCCAACCCCGACGGCTCCCTCGTCTTCGCCGACGACGAAGTGCGCGCCATCGCCAGCCGCTTCGCCGGCCGGGCCCAGGTAGCCTTCGGGCCGCAGGCCAGCCGCGCCTGGCTGCTGGATCATGCCCCCACCGCCGACTTCCTGGAGCTATCCACCCACGGTAGCTTCGACCCCGGCCAGCCGGAACACTCGGCCCTGCTCCTGGCCCACCGGCATGGCTACACCGCCCCCCTGTGGCTGGCCGACCTGGCCCTCCAGCGCCAGCCCCTCTCCCGGCTGCAAGCCGATTGCGAACAGCTCACCCTGGACGACATCTGGGCCGGCCGCCTGCCCCTGCGCCCCGGCTGCGTGGTCACTGCCGACGCCTGCGAGACCGGCCAGATCGAGCCTGGCGAGGAGGCCGAAGAAAGCCTGGGCTTCCCCGCCGCCTTCCTGACCGCCGGCGCCGCCTCGGTCATCGCCTCCTTGTGGGCGGTGGACGACTTCTCCACCGCCCTGCTGATGGATCGAGTCTACGAGCTGATGCTGGAGCAGAGATTGCGGCCGTCCGCGGCGCTGCCCCAGGCCGCTGCCTGGCTGCGGGCTCTGTCCCTGGCCGAAGTGCTGGCCCGGCTGGATGCGCGTATCCACGCCTTGCAGGCCGAAAAGGCCGGCGGCGACTGGGCGAGCCTGCCGCTGGCCGAACGCGCCCAGCGCCGGCACCTGCTTTCGGGCATGGAATACCGCCGCGCCACCCTGGCCGAGGCCGGCGTCGACCCGCCTTTCGCCCACCCGGTCTGGTGGGCCGCCTTCGCCGCCTATGGCGCCTGAACGAGGAGAAACCGCATGAGCGATCTCGCCATCCTGATCCACAACCTGGAAAGCCGTCTGCCTGATCTGCGCCGCGAGATGACCGGCGATGACTGGGCCGCGTTTACCCGCCTGCTGGTTGCAGCGGCGCCGTTCTTCGATGAGGCGGCGGCCGATCCCGACGCCCGCCTGGAAGCCCTCTATCGTCTGCGCCACGCCTGCATTCAGTTTCCCGCCACGCGCGGGGTGTTGCCCGCGCCTGGCGGCCTGATCCCAGAGCCCAAACCCGCGCCGGCCCAGCCGGAGCCTGTGCCCGGTCTGCCCGAAGCCCGCGTGGCCCAACGCGACCCGGACGTGCTCGAACTCATGCGTCGCGCCGGGCAGTTGTGCCGTCACCCCGACGAGGTCGCCGACAGGGTGGAAGACGCCGCGTCCCCACCTCCGGCGCAGGAATGACCGCCATGCTACGCGAGGCCGTGCTCTACCAATACATCTTCCTGGTCTCGCAGGTCGAAGGCGAAACCGGCGAGCCCCACCGGCCTAACCCCGCCCGGTTGCAGTCGCTCCTGGCCCAGGCTGTGCACCATCCCTACGACTGGCTGGGGGCGCCCCTGGCCGCGGGCGCGCCGGCGATCGATCTGCCGGCGCCATCGCCGCGCCGGGCCGCGCAGCGCCTGTATCCACCGGCCGGGGAGTCCTCCCAATGGCGCCTCCACGGGTCGGCGGCGGCCTATGCCGACGTACAGCTCAGCAACAGCACGCTGAGCCTGCAACTGGCCTATGCCTGCCCTGGCCAGGCCGATGACGACGTGCGTAAGCGACTCACCGACGCGCCCTGGGCTCTGCCCGATGACGACGCCATTCTCCTCGGCCAGACCCATTGCTTCGGCGGACGCGTCCCGGATCTCGCTGCCGCCATTGCCGCGGCTGAGGCTTTCCTCCTGACCGATCCATCTCAGCCCCGGCCTTTGCGCCGCACCGACCTGCCCCTGGGCGATGCCGGCGCCGGCTGGCTCTTCGACTGCCCCGGTCCTGGCTCTGAATCAGGACGCAGGCCGCCCGACCGCTTGGCCTTTTTCTACCCCGACACAGACGACGCCGAGCGGTTGGCCTCCACTTTGTTCAACACCGTATTGCCCGACCTGGCGCTCTCCCTGCACAAGGTCGCTCACCAATACGGTCGCGGCTACGAACAGGGCCTGCGCCCGCTGCTGGCCGCAAAGGAGCGGTCCCTGGCTGATGTGCTGGCGCGGGCGCTGCCGCCTCCCGAGGGTTCTGAACCGCTGGATCTCCAGCTACAGGAGCTGGCCCGCGTTTACAATGACTTTGCCGCCGACCTGGCGACTTTCGACCGCCTGGCCCAGGCCGTGCGCGTCAACCTGGCCAATTTGCAGGCGGCTTTCAGCGAGTACGACCTGCCCCATACGGGCTGCCTTGCCCCACGTCTGACCGCGGCGGAACGGGCGGTGCAGCAGCTCGCTGCCGACCGCGGCTTCTACCAGGCCCGCGTTCAGCAGGCCGAGATGGCTATCTCAGCCCTGCACGTCCAGGCCGAGATCGAGCGCAACCGTATCGAGCAGGAAGAGACGCGACAAGGTGAACGCCGCAATCTGCTGTTGGGATTCATCGCCGCGGTGCTGGCCTTGGGCCAGATCGTGAACGATGCCGTGGTGATAGCTTTTTGGGGCTGGCTGCTGGCGTTCTTCGGTCGCACGCCGTTGGACCCTATGCCAGCGGCGATCACCTTTGTGGTCAAATTGCTCTTGGTGTTTGGGATCAGCCTCGTGGGTGTGGGGCTGGCGTGGGGCGCCGGCCGGCTTTGGCGACGGTTGCGTCGCCCCCAGCCGTAGGCGCGCGCTTGCGGGCCTCGCCTCAGCATCGAGGCCGGACAATTACGCAACCTGCTCAACTATCTGCGGGCGCCGGAGCTTTTGGTGCAGCAGGGTTTGATCCACTCGTTGCCCTCAAACATTCAGGGGGTAGCCGAGTGGCGGTGCGGCTGCAAGGCGCGGGCGATCGGGTGACGTTCCTGGTGAAGGATGATGGCCGGGGCTTCGATGTGGGGGTGAAGGCCACCTTCGCCACCCCAGCATCCACCGGCGCCACCTCATTCAGAAGCAGTTGATAGTTCGATAGGATTTCGCCCACCGCTTGCTCAGTAGCGCCAAAATCGCGCAATCTCCGCCCCAATTCTGTGAGCGACAGGCTGGCGATGATGAGTTCCGCCTTATCATCCTCGCACAAGGCCTAGACTTCTTCCCAACCAGCTTCCTGCCGGTAATGAGCCAACAGCGCTGAAGTATCCAGCAGAAAACGCATGACTTTCAGCCTTGCAGCACGCCGGCGTAGCGCGAGGGCGGGGCGGCGCTGAAGTATCCAGCAGAAAACGCATGACTTTCAGCCCTCGTTCGCGCGCTCGGCTACCAACTCGGTCACGGCGTCGCGCTCAGGCGAGTAGCACCGTCCCGCGCCCAACAGCCGCCGCGCCCGTCGTCGCCAGATAGACCTGAATCGCCTCCCGAATGTTAGTCTCCAGGGCCGCCAGACCAGTCGCCTGCGTATAGCATCCTGGCAGTTCTGTGACTGACCCCACCAGCCAGCCGCTTTCAGGGTCGCGTTCGATCAGCACTGTGAAATCATCCTTCATCGTTGTCTCCATCAACAAACGTCCAGGATGGCGAGCATTGACACTGCACAATCTATCCAGTCTTTGCCAGTCGATAAAAGCCTGTTTTGCGCGCGCCGATGAATTCGATCACGCCCTGAGTCTTCAGATTGGCAATATCGCGCTGAGCCGTCGCTCTGGAGACCTGCCATCGCTGGGATAGTTCGGTCCAGTCGGGTCGCTTGCCAGCAGCAATCTGGTCGACGAACCATCGCTGACGCGCATTTATGGCCTCATTTCTAGCCTCATTTCCAGCCTCATTTCTAACCTCATTTGTTACGACATCCTCTGACTCCCCACTAGGCTCCATTGCTTCTGGGTGCGGCTGGAGACTGACCCTCAAGGCAGCGCCCAACTCGCGCCAGGCAGGCAAGGGATAGCCGATTTCTTCACAAGCACGGGTGATGCGGCTGTAAACGGTGCCCCACTCCTCCACCAGTCTCAATTCCCGCAACACGCGGACGATGACCCGATTGCGAATGCGGCTCACCCCAGCCTTGAAATCGTCCAGCGTCAATCCGAAAGGCAACAGGCCGGGGTTTTCGACCTCCAGGCGATTGGCGAAGATAGCGACGCGGATGGGCGCCCCACCCAAAGAGTAGTCGGCGTGGGCGACCGCGTTGACCAAGACCTCGCGCAGGGCGATATCGGGATACTCAGGGATATCCTGCCGGCGCATGGAGGTGATCCTGGCAGCTAAACGGGTGTTGCGACGGATGAACCTGGGTGTCTCCTCCAGCGCTTCCAGCACCGCACCCTCGATGTCAAGGCGATCGAGGAAATCCACCCGATCAACGCCGCGGAAACGGGCGCAACTGATCCGCGCCTCGGGAAAGAGCCGTCGCCGCGGTGCATCACGACCGAACAAGATCAGCCCGCCGTGCGAAGGTGCCAGCCGTCCAGCCTGGGGAACCAGCACCCCCAACGACTCCAGATGCTCCTGGCTGGCTGCGCGTCCGATGGACGCAAAGTAACGGCTGATACGGGTCGGGTCCAGATCGTCAGCTGTGAGATCAGGACAGGGGAGTTGGTCAAAGCTCAGGCCCGAGAGGGAACGCTGTAGCTCGGCCAGCAGATCGGGGCCGGCGCGCCGGTTGGTAGAACCGAGGCGGATATAGACTCCATCCTGTGCGCCTTCCGACCGCAAGTAAAATGGCCCGCGCCAATGCGGCACGCGTGCCAACAAAAGCGTCTTGCCCTGATGCGACACCAAGTCGATCTCGGGCGTCATGGCCGGGCGAATACCATCGGCGATAGCGTTGGTGAGACGTTCTTCGTCCTGGAGCGGATTAGTCACACCAACAACGCTACCATCGCTGGCCACGCCAAGAACCAGAGTTCCACCAGCTGTGTTGGCGAACGCTACCAAAGTTTTCAAGATGGGTGGTAATGACGACAGATCGCGCTTGAACTCAAGTATCTTCCCCTCAGGAGTGGCGATCATTTCGGCTATATTCATGACGTAGTACCTCCTGGCTGGCGGGCCGGCAGCCAATCATGATCAGGTTGCCAACAGGACGCATCTTATCACATACGCCGCATAAGCAAGCGGTCGGAGCACCCAACTCAACTACGTTGAGCCAAGCGCTCCGACCGCTTTTCTTCTCCCCTACCGCGCCACCATCGGCAAATACACCCGCTCCACTCCCGTCACCGCCGGCAGCGGGGCAAGCTCGGTGGTGGCGTTGCCATGCACGTCGCGGGCGCGCAGCAGAGCGTAGGACGACGCCAGGCCGGGCCAGGACGAAAGCTCGAACGACCACTCCACGCCGTTCACGGCCACCGGCAGGTAGCGAACCCCACCGTCCAGACTGATCTCCAGCGAACGCACACCAGAGCCATCGCGGGCCGTGCCCTGGATGCGGTCCTCCACCAGCTCGTAGGTCAGCTTCGGCCCCAGGTTGTCGAGGGTGATGGCCATCGGACGCGTGGCTGCGCCGATGTTGCCCGCCTCGTCGATGGCCCGCGCCTGCACCTGGATGGTCTTGCCGTCCTCGGTCGTCAGCTTCAGCGGGAAGCGCCAGGGAGCCACGGTCGCCGTCGTTTGTTCGGCGTCCAGCGCTTGCAGCTTGGGTGCAGCCAGCACGGCCGGGCGATAACGCTGCCCGTCGATGCTCACCTCCACCCGCACCGGGGCGCGAGAGGTGGGGAACGCATCCCAGGCCACACCCTTCAGATAGGCGACCGCACCGGAGAACACCGTGGCGGCGTCGATCTGCACCGTGGGCGGGGTGGAGTCGGCGACGATGGTGCGGACGACGGGCGTGGAACTGCGGCCATTCTGCCCGGTGGTGCGAATCTGAATCGTGTGCGAACCGCCCTGAGCAACCACACCTCGCACGACGGTGCAATCACCCAGGATACAGACCGGTTGCCAACCGCTGTTGCCGGGGTTCGCCTCCACCTGGCTCTCGCAGCGCAACGCCGTCGAGATATCGATGTCCACCAAAATGGGCAACTCGAAAGCGCCCGGCTTGGTGAAGATGTCGCCTGCCGACGCCTTCATGGGCATCACCGTGGTCGCGCCGTGGTCGAGGAAGTATTGGCCGTAAGCAGGCGGCTGCGGCGCCGAGGGCAGACCGCTGTTGGCCAGCCCTGCTTGCAATCCCAGCGCCTTGACTCCCTCGAAGTTCTGGCCTAGCACCCGCGCCTGCACGGTGATCGTCTGCACGCTGCTGGCCGCGATAGTGGCCAACAACGTCCACTGATTGCCGTTGGCCGGGCAGCTTTGGCAGGTCGCGCCCTGCACGCCGGTCAGGGCCAGCAAGGGATCGACCTGCAGGCTGAGCGGGATGTTGGCGTAGGGGCCGATGTCCGGGTTGCGGACGATCATCTGGAAGCTGGCGCTGCGCCCGCTGCTGAGGGCGTTGTCCCACTCAGGATTGAAGACGATCTGCGGGGCGACAACCTGGGTCAGGCCCTGGTTGGGCAGGCGACCGTTGCTCAGTCCGGTCGGCCAGGAGATGCCGGGGCCGGCCAGGGTGATGGGGCCGCTGAGGTAGGTTTCGGTGGCGGGACGGGAGGCAGCCGGCAGCACGGCCCAGACGCCATCCGGGGCGACCCCATCGGCGTCCTCAGCCAGCGCGACCAGGGCGACTGCGCCCGCCATCTGCAACTCAGCCCGGTCGAGCACGATCTCGGCGTCGGCATCGACTACGGCGAAGCTGACGGGGTTGGCAACAGGCAGCCAACTGGCCCCGGACGCCCGGTAAAGCCCGAAGCCGGGGTCCAGGGGCCGTCCGACCAGGAAGGCGAAGTCGGCGGCGAAGGGCAGGGTGTGGCTGGCGCTGATGGGAATGGACGTGTTCAGTCCGCCGGATCGGGTGTCGAAATACAGCGCCAATGGCGTCTGCTCGCTCCAATCGTGGCCCGACATGCCCAGATACAACTTCGTCGCGTCCCAAGTTCCCCACAGCGCCGCCGGTTTGAAGGCAGCGTAGGGGTCATAGTTCAGCAGAGCGCCGTTGGCATACTCGTCCGCATCCAGGCGGCCATCGGGCAGGATGACCGAGGGTGTGAGCGTGCGGTTGACCGGGAAGGGGCCGCTGTGGGCGATGGCCTCGTTGCCAGCGCCGTCGCGCACCCGCAGGTGGGCGTAGTAACCCCCGGGCTGATTGAGCAGCCGGGAAACCTGATCGACGGCGACGGGCGTCGTCGGGCTGGTGGTCGGGCTGGTATCGATGACGGCCCATTTGTTGGCGATGCCGGAGCCATCGACCGGCGCCGGCCAGGTGACGACCAGGGTGGGCGAGGCGTCGGTCTGCCACTGGCCGGGGGTCAGCGAGGGCGCGAGGGCCGGGGCAGCCACCACGGTATCCACAAGCAATGTGCGCGTGGCCTGGGCAGTGTTGCCAAAGGCATCGCGAGCCACGGCCAGCAGGGTCAGGGTGCGCTTGTCGCTGCGCGGGATCACCGACATCTGCGACCAGAGGCCGTTGGCGGGGGGCAGCCGTCGCCAGGCGTAGCCATCGAAGACCCGGAAATGCTGGGCGAAGGGCGTCGCGCTGAGGCTGCCGTTGAGGCTCAGGTCGGTCTGGTTGGCCAGGTTGGGCGGATTGAGGACGATGGTGGCTCCGGTCCAGGGCGCCAGCCGTCCCGTCACCCAGACATTGCCCAGATACCAGTCCTCGTTCCCCAGCCGGTTGCCCGCCCGGTCGGTGGCGCGGGCGTAGAGGCGATAATCGCCCATGGCCGCGGCGGTCAGGGCGCCCGCCCAGCCGGTGATGCGAGCGTTGGGGCTGGTCAGGGTCGCGGGTTGCCAGGAGGCAGGCAGGGTGCTGGAATAGGGGGCGGAGGGATCGACCACCGGGCCGAAGAGTCCGATCTCGACGCTGGCGATGCCGGCCACACCGCCGGGGTCGAAATCGCCCAGGAAGAGATAGGCTTTGCTCTCGCCCGGCGCGCCCGCCAACAGGTCGGGGATGTGATCGCCGCTGGCATCGCCGCTGCTGAGGTATTCGCCCAGGCGCTGGCTGTTGGCCGTCCCGTTGATGAACTGGGTGACAGAATCAACCGGGAGGTTGCGGGTCAGGCCGGTGAAGCTGGTGAGGACGATGGCGAGACGGTTGGGTCCACCCCCGCTGCCCGGCTGTCCGAAGGCGAAGTCGGCGCGGCCATCGCGGTCGGCGTCGCCCAGCCCGGCCAGACCGAGGCCAAGACGGGAGCCACGAGCGCCCACGAACGAGGCATCGGCCTGCGCGGCCAGGTTGAAGGCCGCGGGCGGGACGGGCCAGGGGGTCTCGGCGCGACGGCCATAGACCAGGAAGACGCTGGGGGTTTCGATGTCGGGGCTGCCGAAGAGGAGGTCGGCGAGGCCGTCGGCATTGACATCGCCGACGTGGGCCACGGTTTGCAAGCCGCCGCCGCTGAAATGGGCTGCGGCCTGGGCGCTGAGGGGCAGGGTGGCGGGCCAGGCGTCGGAAGCGCGACCGTTGACGAGCGCGGCGGGGGTGTTGCGGGCGGCGATCAGGAAGTCGGAGAAGCCGTCGCCGTTGGCGTCGCCCAGGCCGGCCAGGTTGGGTGGGCTGGCAGTGGCTGCGCCCGGCGGGGTGAATTGGGTTTTGGGGCCGGAGGGTGCGTTCTGCTCGCGGCCCAGGTACAGCCAGGCCGGGCCGCCGAGGGGTGCGCCCGCGACCAGGATCGAGGCCGCACCGACCAGCAGGTCGCTCAGGCCGTCGCCGTTGACATCGCCGGCATCCGCGACCGAACCGCCCAGGGCGCTGGTGTTGGCAATGCTCAGCTTCCAGGCGGCGTTGGCCAGGCTGATCGGCGTCGTCCAGCCGCCACGGCGGCCAAAGATGACGTAGACCCGGCCCTTGCCAGAGTCGGCCGCGGGGTCGCCCAGGGCCAGGTCGCCCACGCCGTCGCCATTCACGTCGCTCAGCCCGGCCGCCGCGGGGCCGACCGTGGCATTGGGAGTGAAGGGGGCTTCGCCCTGGAACATCACATCGGCGTTGGCAATGGTGAGGCTGGCGGGGAGGCCGCCGGGTCGCCCGAAATAGAGGCCGGCGCGGAAGGCGACCGGGATCAGGCCGCCGGTGGCCGGGAAGAGCACCACCACATCGTCGATGGCGTCGCCACTGACATCGCCCACCATCACGGCCTTGCCGATGCCGGGGACGGCGAACTGCGTCTCAGCCTGGGTGGTGGTCGGGGCCGAAGCGAAGGGGTTGGCGGGCTGGCGGCTGGGGATCAGGGCGGTGTCGTCGGCCAGGCCGGAGAGGTTGATGACTGTGGAACCAGCGACCTGGGGCGGGGTGGCGTAGACGACCGGGGCCAGGTTGTCGATGACGATCTTGAGGGTGTCGGACATCGGGCTGGGGTTGCCGGCCGCGTCGCTGGCGCCCAGCACGAGGTTGTAAGCGCCGGAGGGTGTGCGCACCGAGTCGCCGGCGGGCGGCGTCCAGCGCAGGCTGAAGGGGCTAAATGGTTGGCCGGGTTGGGCCGCGTCCACGGTTTGGGCGTCCTGGTCCAGCAACACGCTGACCGCGCCCACGCCGGAAACGTAACCAGCCTGGCCCTCCTGCGCCAGTGTGACGGCGTCCTGCACCTGGCCGGTGAGGAGGATGGAGGGTTGTTCGCCGGGCAGGGCCGACGCGGCCAGGTAGGCGGTGGGGCCGAGGTCGAAGCTGACCTGGACGGGCGCAGTCTGATCGACGCCGAGCTTGAGCAGGTCGGAGGTCTGGCCGGCCCGATCCCAGGTGTCGATGCCGTAGGCGCGGGCGAAGTAGACGCCGTCGGCGGGCGGGTCGAAGCTGTAGCTCCAGGCGCCGCCGCCCACGCCGGGGACCGAACTGGCGTAATTCCAATCGCCGCTGGCGCAGCTATCGCTGGTCTTGACGCAGACGAGGACGCTCTTGACCCGTTCGGGGTCTTCGGCCAGGCCGTAGAGGGTGACAAGACCGCCGCCCTGGGCGAAGAAGGGCGCGTGGGTCACGACCGCCTGCGCAGTCCCTGCCTCTTCGCCTTGCCCGACCACGTTGAGGCCCTCCAACACCACCGCGCCTTGTACGTTGGTGAAGGTGACGACCGGGCCGCCAGCGTTGACCAGCAGCGGGGCCTCAGCCAGGCTGACCTGGCGGACGCCGCCTTCGTCGTATTCCAGGGCGGCGCTCACGGTTAGCGGCGGGGTGGAGTTTTGGGGCAGGCCGGTGAGGGTAAGCTGGAGGAAACGGCCTTTGCTGAGGGGAGGCAGCAGCCAGCTAAAGACATTGGGCGTGTGTGTGGGCAACGGCGCGCCGAAATTGAGCTGGGGTAGGAACACTTGCGGTTGCAGCCGCGCCTGCTGGGTGATATTGGCCAGGCTCACGGGCAGGGTGAGGGTGAGAGTGGCGTTCAGGGCCACGGCCTCGTCGTTTTCCCAGGTGGCGGAGGTGAGGTTGAAGAATTGACCTTTGGGCGCCTGGTAGCCCTGACCGAGGCTGATGGGCAAGGGTTCGCCCACAGGCACGACGTCGAAACTGGTGGGACTGCTGAGTTTGGCCTTCTCTTGTTTGTCGTTGCGGTGGTCGGCGTCGAAATTGGCCTGGCGGGGGTTGGGATAGGCAGGTGGATTAGGAAGTCCGGGATATTTCCCCTCCATGTTCACCAGCCAGGGCATCACCAGGTTGAAGCCGTTGTCGTAGGGCACTTCTTCCTTGTCTTTCAGGCCATCGTTGTCGGTGTCGGCGGCGTCGGGGAAGGTGCCGATGACCAGTTCCCATTCGTCGTCCATGCCGTCGTTGTCGCTATCGCTGTCGCAAGGATTGAAGCCCTTGTTCTGCTTCTCGAAGAGATCGGAGAGGCCATCGCCGTCGCTGTCCCACTCTTCCCAGGTCTTGACGCCGGGCAGGTTGGGGCAGAGATTGGCGTCGAGGCCGTAGACGCTGGCGCCGATTTTGTAGCCACTGAGTCCGTCGCCGTCGGGGTCGTAGTTGGCCAGGTCTTCCCACTCCCACATATTGTCGAGGTCGATGGGCAGGATGTCGAACCAGAATTCGCTGAACGCGGGCGGCGAGGTGGAGGTGGAGAGATAGGAATCGCAGCCGCCGGCGTTCGAGCACTGGTCGTAGCGGATCTGGATGTCCATCGAGACATCGAGCACCATTTTCCGGTTGATGCCCGTGGCCGGATAGACATCGACATAGCCGAGGAGACTGTCGGTGCGCTTCTTCTGGTTGCCGGATGAAACCACGGCGCCCTTGCTCTCTTTGTGCCCGGCGTTGAAGCCAAAGGTATTGTTGAGGTCGAAATAGATGATGTGAGCGGCGGCAGCGTGGAACTCATCGGTGTAGTAGCCGCCCACGGCCTCTTTGTACTTATTGAACAGGTCTTTGCTGGGCGTGCTGATGCTGGGGTTGCCCTGCAACCAGTCGGCGAAGCGCCCCACGTGGATCTGAGTGTACGACTGGCTGAGGTCGTTGCTCGTGCCGTCGTTCACCGTCGTCATGGTCGCCTGGACCGGCAGGTTGAGGCGGAAAGAGGCGCCGGAGACGATGCCAGCCCCCGGTGATTTTGGCTCCATCGTCAACTGGCCGAACTGTGGGTCGCCGGCCAGGTCGGTGCGCTGCACGGCCTTGACATCGAACAGCCAGCTGAGCAGGAGCGAGATGGGGTCGAACTGGAAGCCAATCAAACTCTCGATCAGCTTGATCAGGCCGATGGCGATGGCGACGATGGTGCCGATGGGATAGATCAGCGCCACCACGAACAGGACGACCGCCAGCACCGTCTCGACGATGGCCCGCGCCACCACCGCCAGGGCGACGTTCGGCCCCAGGTCGCCGAGCTGCACCAGCACAGCGATCCAGATAATGGCGACGGTGAAGAGCAGACCGATCACCGCCAGCGGCTTGACCATCGAACTTAGTTCTTTGGTCAGCCCCGCGGCGGCGTTGGCAAAATCCTTCGCCTTTTCGGCCACATTGATGACCGTCTTGATCGTGTCCACCAGAGCGCGGAATTTCTGGTAGATCTGGATGATCTTGGTCAGGATTTCGAGCACCTGGCCGAATTCCTTGACCCCGGGCGTGTCGCTGGGGCCGTTCTGCCACTCGTACCACATGGCGATCAGCCCCAGCACGGTGATGGCCGTCTGCGTGTAGCCCAGGATGGTCAGGTCGATGGGTTCACCCGGCGGCGGTGGTTGACCCCCACCCGGTTGCTGGCCCTGGGGGATGACCTTGATGTACGAATCGGGCGTCTTGTTGGCCATGTCCAGGTAGCTGCCCCGGAAGAAGTGGTCGGCCTTGTCCCAGTACTCCACCACCGTCGTCCATTGTTGTTGCAGCCAGGCTTCGGGGCCTCCCGCCACCCAGATCTTGAGCAATTGCTCCATCACCTGCTTGAACCCGGTCGGGAGCAAGCCATCGGCGTCGAGGAAGGCAAACACCATCTCGGGGTTGGTCAGGGTGTCATAGACGTTGACAAAGGTGAGCTGCCCGATCTTGTAGACCGAGGTGACGCCCACCTGCCAGGCGGTCGTCGCCATCTTCAGGATCAGCAATTCCTCCTCGTAATACGGCCAGTCGGGGTCGGTGACGGCGGCATAGTCGGATTCGATCTTGGCCAGCACCTGGTCGAGCGAGAGCGGCTCCCAATGCCCGAACAGGTCATCGCCGCTGACCACGTTCTGGTAGGTTTGCAGCTTGAGCGAGCGGGTGGTGTAGAGCGGCTTGAGACAGGTGTTGAGACTGATGTCCAGGTAGTCTTGCGGCGGGTCGTCGTCCAGGTTGACGGTCGAGGTGCGCTGCTCGGAGGCGAAAAGGACGGTGGGTTTGAGGTTGCTGCCCTGGCCGAATTCGCTATCCAACATCTGCACGGTGCTCGTCATCGTCGTCGTAGCGATGGCCTCGTCCATGTGTTTGTAGTTCATGGCCGGGCTGTAGACCACGCGGTATTGCTGGCTCTGGGGGATGCCCCAGCGCTCCTCGTTGGTAGCGTTGTTGGGCGTGTCGAAACGAGCTTTGATCCCACTCAGGTCGATGGCCCCGCCCAGGTATTGCGCCTCCAACCCCCCGCGCAGCAAGGCAATGGGGCCGTCGTCGTAGGGCTGATTGCTGGGGAGGGCTGCCGCCAACAGCATACTGGCCCCGCCCTGCCGCGAGACCTGCATCCCGGTCAGCTCGAAGGCTTCGTCGTAGACCCACAGGCCGTAGCCTTCGTTGGGACTGACTTTGGGGATGCCGTTCTCGTCCAGCAAGGCCACATCCGCCACCACCGCCCATTTCAGCCGCACATCGCGCCAATGCCGGGTCAGACTGTTGTTGCCGCTGCGGCGGTCGTGCAGCATCTTGGCCTGGAAAGCGAAGACCTGGCCCCCGCGCTCCACCGTCATCAGCGGGATGAGCATGTCCCACAGGGCCTCGCCGTTCTCGCTGGCGGGGTTGCCGTTGGCGTCCTTGTGCCGGGCGGCGCTGACGCCGTAGATTTGCATCGCTTTGGCCGTGGGCAGGTCGCGCTCGCGCAGGGTGGCCTGCATCATGGGGATGAGCTTGACCTGACCGGTGGTGCCGGTGTTGTTGCCGTGGATGATCTCCTTCAGCAGGGCGACGCCGGGGTCATCCACCCGGATGGAAGCCTCGTCATCTTCGGGCCAGAACAAGGTCTTGTAGGCCCAACGCAGGGAATCAACTTTGTAGGGCCGAATTTGCAGCTCGACATAGAAGGGATAGGGCGTGGTTTGCCCATCGTCCGGGTTCTGGTCCAGGGTGTCGAAAGTGAAATTCGGCGTCGGCCAGTAGGTCCCCATGTAGCCAGTCTTGAGGCGGGAGGCCGAGAACGGCGAGAGATCGAGGCTATCGGGCACGCCGTCGTTGTCGTTGTCATCGTCCCAGGCCCAGCCAAAGAGATAGCTGTCGCCACACTTGCCCCGATGTCGCTCCTCGCCGTCGGTCAGCCCATCCTGGTTGCTGTCGGGCATCATCGGGTTGGTCTTGATCACGAGCGTCTTATTCTGGCCCTGGCAAGTGGCGCCGTTGATCTCGTCGTAATCACCGATGCCGTCGAAATCCGTATCGACCGAGAAAGGGCTGGTGCCGTAGCGAACTTCGTAGCCGTTGGGCAGGCCGTCGCCGTCTTCGTCTTCATTATCGACCAGTGCGTGGGCCGGGTTGGGGTCGTCCGCGGCCAGTCGCTCGCGCATCTGGCGCAGGTCGGCCATCATCGCTGCCGCCTGCCCGCTTTCTCGCTGCGCCCCCACCTCACTGCGCCCCTGCTTCTCCACCCCCTTGGCCGCCTGGGCCACGTTGGCGAAGATCGGCGCCACCATCAGCGCCACCATCAGCGCCGAAACCGCCTTGAAAGCGCGGCGGCTGCCGCGGAAGCTGCGGGCCAGCAGCCAGAACAGCCCCAGCAGCGCCAAAGCGCCGGTGATCCACAGCCCGACGCCCAGCCCGCGGATCAGACCGGCGGTGGGGCCGGGCAAACCACTATCGGGCAGGGCGGTCGGGTCGAAGCGGCCGGGCGGGAAACGCTCGCCGAAGTGAGAGTAGCCGGTCTCGGTGTGCACCCGTACGCGATAGGCCGCGTCCTCCACCTGGCGCCAGTGCATGTCCAGCAGCAGGCGGGCGGGGTAGCCGGAGGCGTCGATCCACAACTCGCCCGTGCCCGCCACCTGCGGCGAGCCGACCCTGGCCCTGACCAGATTCTCATCGCTCAAGGCCCCGCGCTGGGCCAGCAGCAGGCGCAAGATGTTCTCGGCCTGGAGTGTGAAACCGACGCGCTGGTAGCTGCGCTTGACCGCGCCTCCCAGCAAGGGCAGGCCATCCACCGGCGCCATCATTTGCAAGTCGTTGGCCGCGTCGAGCAGGGTGAGGCCGGTGCTATCGAGGCCGAGGGTGGCGGGCGCGTCCTGCATCCGTTGCCAGCGGTCGCCCGCGACTTCGTAGACAGCATCGTCGAGCACCAGGATCTCTTTGCTCGCCCCCTCATCCACAGCAAAGCTGGCGCGCTGGGGCGAAAGCCGGAAGCGGGCCTGGTTCGGGCTGGCGATCTCGCCCCGCAGCTCGAACTGCGCCCATTCTTCCCGCGGACGCGTGCCAAAGGGGTCTTCGGGCGTGATGGCTTGGGCCAGGTCCATGTCGATGACATAGCCCCCGGCGCCGCGGGCTTGGTCCAACGCCCGGCGCAGCAGAGCTTCGGCGTCATCCTGGCCCCAGGCTCGATCCCAAACCCCGGCCAACCAGCCCTGGGCGCGAGCCAATGCTGGTTGGGCGGGAAGGAAGGCCGCCTGTTTTTGTACCGTCGCTGGTGAGTCCGTCGCTACTGCGCTCCCGCGGGCGAGGGCCAGCGGTAAAGCCAACAGTCCGAACAACAATAAAAGGGCAAGGATCGCCGCGCCTGTGCGAGCCAGGCGGTTGCCAAAGAACGAATGACCAGACGTATGCATGATGTCCTCCTTCAGTGGATCCGTGTTCCAGGTTCAGACACCTGACAGGTCTGCGAGACCTGTCAGGTGTCTGATGCGCGCGGGTCGTTAGTATAGTTGATTGTCAGGGGTAGGATGCAAGTGGGTCATCGAGGGGACATGGCGAGCGGCGTAGTAGGGCTGCGTCCGCAAAACGCCCATATCCCCAGCTTCCAAAATGTCAACCCCAGGCAGAGTCAGCGCTCGCCAGCCGTAAACGCGCCCTCCACCCCTCAGCCCCAGTCAAGGTACGGGACTCAACTGAGAGTCTCCGCATCTCTCCGTCTCTCCATCTCCCCATCTCCCCATCTCACCTTTCGCCCGCAGCAGACGCCCGCTGCACCCGCCGCTCGATCCACAAATCCAGCAAGACCGAGCCGAGCGTCACCAGACCGAAGACGATGTACGTGTACTCATAGGCCAGCCGCAACTGGCTGATCATGTTATCCACCACGATGATGACCAGCGCGCCGAGGAAAATGCCGATCATACTCCCCCGCCCGCCCTGCAACGATGTGCCGCCCACCACTGCCGCCGCCACCGCCCGCAGTTCCCAACCCTCGCCCATGTGCACCGAAAAAGCCGTCAGCCGCGCTGACTGCAACACCGCCGCAAAAGCGCACAACGCGCCCAGCAGCGTGAAACAAATGATCTTGACGCGGCCGGTGTTGATGCCCATGGCGCGCGCAGCCTGCACATTGTCACCGGTGGCATAGATCCAATTGCCGAAACGACCACGGTTGAGCACGAAATACAACACCACGGCAATTAAGACAAACCACACGGCTTGCATGGGGATGACCCCGAACAGGGTGCCGGTGAACACTTGCAAAAAGACTGGATGTTCGGCCACAGGCACCGTGCGGATCTTGCCGCCCGACAGAATCTCGGTCAAACCGCGTAACGACAACATCGTGCCCAAAGTAGCGATGAAGGAAACGATATTGGCGCGCACGACGATCAAGCCATTGAGCACGCCCATCGCCGCGCCCGCGATCATCGCTGCCGCCGCCGCCACGAAGGGATTGCCGCTGGCGTCCAACGTCACTGTGAACACGAACGCGCACACTGCCAGGATCGACCCCACCGACAGATCGAACTCGCCCGCGATCATCAACATCCCCACCCCCAACGCCATCACACCGAACTCGGACCCCAACGCCAGCAGCGTCTTCACATTGGCGATGCCGACGAATGTATGCTGGGGTGTGAGAATGGCCGAACCCACAACCAGCAGCAGGAGAACAGCGAAAACGCCCACGTTGCGGAAGCGCAGGAGCAGCGGCACCCCGCTACTCTCGCCGATCTTGCTTGACAATGCCGTTTCAGTCATGGCAGCTATTCTCCGAAAGTACCCCGGACGATGATCTCGGACAAGTGATCGACGTTGCTATCCTTGGTGACGATGTCGGCCAATTTGGCCCCGCGCGCCATGACCACGATGCGGTCAGCCACATCGAAGACATGGTGCAAGGTGTGAGTGATGAAAACCACGGCCACGCCCTCGCTCTTGAGATGCCGCACGAATTCCAGCACCTCGCGCACCTCTTTGACCGCCAGCGCAATCGTCGGCTCGTCCAGGATCACGAGCTTGGCCTTGAAATGAATCACGCGCGCGATCGCTACACCCTGCCGCTGCCCACCCGAAAGCGTCGAGACCAGGGTGTCTGACGACCGCATCTTCAGGCCCAGACTGTTCAACGCCTCCATGCTCTGGTTGGCCATGGCCTTTTGGTCCATCAGCCCCAGCATGGTCGTCGGCTCGCGCCCCATGAAGATATTACGGGCGATGCTAAGGTGGGGAGCCAGCGCCTGCTCCTGGTACACCGTCTCGATGCCCAGAGCGCGAGCGTCGTGGGGCGAGCGCAGTTTCACCTCCTTGCCCTCCCAAAAGACCTGCCCCTCCTCGGCCATGTGATAGCCAGAGATGACCTTGATCAAGGTCGATTTGCCGGCGCCGTTGTCGCCGCACAGGCCAACGATCTCCCCCCGCCGGATCTCGAAATCGACCCCGCGCAGGGCGTGAACCCGTCCGAACCACTTCTGGATGCCCGTCAACTGGAGCAGGGGCTGCGAGTTGTCTACGATGGCTGACATAGCTTCTCCACTTCACTGGCCAGCGAACTGGCGATTGGTCAGATTGTTCAGAATGACGAAAAGGATGACGGCGATGCCAATAAAGGTGTTGATGCCGAACACCGGCACCTGCATCAGGATCAAACCATTATCGATAATTTGGATGATGAACACGCCCAGCGCGATCCCCAGCATTGTGCCCACCCCACCACGCAACGAAGTCCCGCCGACGACCACGGCGGCGATGGCCTTCAGCTCGAAACCGATGCCCTGGGTGGCGGCAAACGAGCCGAGTCGCGTCGCCTGCATCATCGCCGCAAAGGCGCACAAGCCGCCGAGGATCATGAAACAGGTGATCTTGGTCAGCGGCACGCGCACCCCCATGGCCCGCGCCGCATCGGCATTGCTGCCGGTGGCGAACACCCAATTCCCGAATTTGCTGAAATGCACCACGACGCCCAGCACCACCGCCAGCCCAATGAACCACAGCAACTGCACCGGCACGCCGCCGACTCGTGTGGTCAGCATATTGGCAAAAGCCGAATCCGCCGGTACATAAGACAAAATACTGATCGGCATCAGGCCACTGACCACATACAGGAAACCTCGCCAGAACATCATCGTGCTGAGTGTGATGATGAATGAGGGCAAACCCGTGCGCACCACCAACACCCCATTGAACATCCCCAAGATCGCACCGCATGGCAACACGATCAAAAAAGCCAGGAAAGGATTGACTCCTCGGAGGAGAAGCTGGGTGAAGATGTAGGAGCACAGCGGCAGGATCGAGGCCACCGACAAATCGAACTCCCCGCAGATCATCAGCAAGCCGACGCCCAGGGCCACCACCCCCAGATCTGGCGTCAACTTGGCCATTGCCGCCAGATTGCGCGGGTCGAGAAAACGATGACCCGGCGAAAATAGCCAAAAGATGAAAACGGCAAGCAAGAAAGCGACTGGGGTGCTGAGCGCGCCCACATTGATGCTCTCCCACCGAGAGCGTGATAGGGCCGCGCTGGCTGTTGTGCTTTGCATCTCGACTCCTTGCGCCAGGGAGGACTGGCAGTCCTCATCGAGAGGAGAAAACGGCGCCTCGATCTCGATCGAACTGCCAGTCCCGTGTTACCGTAGTAACGGCTTCAGTCGTTAGCGATACTTGCCCGAGTACTTCTCGATCACGCCGAGGTTATCTTTGGTGATCAGATAGCCGCCGGTGTCGATGTTGGGCGTGAGTCCGTACAGATTGTAGAGGACGAGCGTGGACACAGCGTGGTAGCCTTGCAGGTACTGCTG
The DNA here is from genome assembly GCA_041918515.1 of Chloroflexota bacterium. Classification (GTDB taxonomy): domain Bacteria; phylum Chloroflexota; class Anaerolineae; order J102; family J102; genus SSF26. The sequence continues at coordinate 51,156 of JAYRVO010000127.1, forward strand.
CTGGTCGATGGAGGCAGTCAGGAAGCCGTCCTTCAACCCCTGCACGGTGCCGGGCGCCGCATCGAAGCCGCCGGCCCACACTTCGCCCGCTTTCTTGCCCGCGTTCGCCAGCGAGGTCGAGAGGCGATCGGTGCAGATGCCGCCGGCGCCGAACATGAAGGTGACATCGGGATTAGCCAGGAGGAAGGCAGTAATGCGCTGCTCGTTGGTCGTCATCTCGATGCCGCCGCCGTCGATGATCTGCAGTTCCGAGGTGATGCCGAATTCGGCCATGGCGTCCTTGATGCCTGCCGAGCGCACCTGGGCGTAGGCAGCCGTGGGCACTTCGGCGGCAAAGCCGACCTTGGCCTTGGCCATATCAGCGCCCTTGGCCTTGGCCTCGCTAAAGACCTTGAGGCCCAGCATATAACCAGCCCGGCGTTCGCTCTGGCCGATGTAGCACAAACGCTTGTTGCCCGCCGGCCCCTTGGTGTCATCATTGTTGATGCCGATCACGGGAATGCCGGCGGCCAGGGCGTCTTCCACGGGTTTGTCCCAGGCGTCGTCATTGTTGATGACGAGGGCGATGCCGTTGGGCTTGCTGGCCACCGCTTCCTGGAACTTCTTCTGCTGATTGGCCAGGTCGCTGCCGGCCAGATCGATCTCGGCCTTGCAGCCGTACAACGCCGCGGCGTCGATCATACCCTGCTTCACAACGGCCCAGAAGGGGTCATCGCCGCCATGCGTCACCAGGCGGAAATACATGCCTTCGGCCACTTTCTGCTCTGCGGGTTGGGGGGCAGTTGTTGCCGCGGGGGCAGCCGTGGGGGCGGTAGCCGCCGGAGGCGCTGCAGGACCACAGGCTTCGATGAAGCTGGCAAGCACGCCTGCCCCAGCCACGGTGCCGGTGAACTTCAAGAAATCACGACGAGAGTATTTCGAAGACATAGGATTTCTCTCCTTGAGAATCGTCTCTGACTCTAATAGAAACACGATGCCATGTGAAACAGATTGAGAAAGTTATAGATCAAAATTGGATCATCGGCGCCTCCGAATAGGCTATGCACAAACTATTGCGATGGGTGTAGAGTGAGCTTATACTCGTTCAGCCTCCTCCCGCGCGATTTGGCACCAGCGCGTGACATTTTGCGGATTGTTGCCGATCGTGTGGTTGTCTTTCATGATGGCTTCCACGCGGCAATCCCGCGTAGCCGCAAAAGTCGCGCGCAAGTCGGCCCGGACGTGATCTTCGTCGAGGCAATCTGTGGCAAGAGCAGCGGGGTTTGGCTTCCAAGAAAAAATATAGCGGTCTCCCAATCTCTCCGCCATCGTGGGCACATGCGCCCAGGGCGAGATCGAGACGCGACGTAACCTGGGGATTTGCTGCACGATATGCCAGCGCGCATCGAGCGGCTCGCAGCAGCCATAGCAGTTCAGCCCAAAACGCGCCAGGATGGGCAATTGGTAGGGAAAAACGAACTCAGCGAACATTTGCGGCGAGACCCCGACCGTTTCCTGGCTCTCGGCAAAGCCCCACAAATCGCACAGCCGCGCCTTGCCGTCGAAATCCGCCGCCGGTAGCTCCCCCGACCAACCCAATCCCCCCGATCCGACGTAAGCCCCATCATTATTGAGGCTCAAAAGATTCTCCTGCTCCAGATAATCGAGCAGCGCCAGCGTCCCATCGCGCATCAGCGCCATCAGCCGGTGGACCAGATCGGGATTGTCGATCAGGTCGTACATCATCTGCGCCAAGCCACGCAGGAAAGCCACCCGCATCGTCATGCCCAGGCTCCACCACCAATTCGTGCGCACGCGCACCGTCAGCAGATCGCCCAAAATGTCTTCGGCCAATGCGGCCAGACCTTGGGTGGCCTCTCGGTCCACAATCACGCTGGGATAGTGCAATTTTTCCAGATCGTCTTCCGACTTGATCGGCGCCTCCCATCGATACGAACCGCCGTGATCCCCACCCACGATTGTCTCCTTCAGCCCCCACTCTTCCAGTCCGCCCGTGTGCACATGGAAAACGTCGAAGTAAGGCGTGATGGTATAGTCGTCGCCCATCTTCGCGCCCCAGAAAATCTCTTTCCGCAGACGCATTTCCCACCAGCGCCCAAGCTGGCTCTGACACTCCAGGCAACCAGCCGGGATGATCTCGTTCCAACCATTTTCAGGATCGCAAAAAATGAGAGGGCGCGTCGGCTCCAATGCGTTATGGCGGCGCCAAAGCTCGCGTTTTTCCGCCTCGCTGGGTCGCGCCGCAAGCTCGGCTACCTCCCCAGCCAGGCGGCGCAGAGTCTCCCGTTCACTTTGGGAGATGGCATAGTTCGACGCCCCCCGCAGCGCCTGAATGACGGTGGCATCATACCGTGTCTGAACGGTGGCGATATCAGCCTCGATGTTATTGTTGACGACAACCCTGCGATCCGTTTGCAAAGCGATTTCTCTCCAGCTACCTGCAAGTCAATGCAGCCACAGTGCTGCTCGGAAGAAGAGAGAGGATTGAAGAAAACGATTGCTGGTTTCCCAGCGCATGCGTTCAGAAAATCCCACCATTGTACTGTAAAACATACGCTACGTTCTGTCAAGTAACTGTTCACCTGCGCCCTTTTTTATCTCACGCAAAGGCGCAAAGACGCCAAGAAAACATAAAAACTTTGCGCCTTAGCGGCTTTGCCTGTGCCAATTTGGGGGCAACGTGAACTTCTACTCTGTCAGGGATTGTGTAAGCACAAGCCCATACACCTGCACAAAGATAGAAGATCTGTGCGGTGCGTGCTATACTCACGCAAGTTCTTATCCTGTAAAATTTTTTGGCTCACCCCATTTTTCACTACACGAAGTTCCCGGAGGACCGCTATGAACTCACGCCAACGTCTGCTCGCCGCCCTCAGCCATCAGGAACCTGATCGCGTGCCCATCGATTTGGGCGGCATCGTCACGGGCATCACCAAAGGCGCCAACACCAACCTCAAAGCCCACCTCGGCCTCGCCGGCGACGATGCCATCGTCGACCGCATCCAGCAATTGGCCCGACCTTCAGAAACCCTCCTCGACCGGCTTCATGTCGATACCCGCTACCTCTATCTCAGCGCCTCGCGCGATTGGAGCGACATCGAGCTGGCCAACGACACTTACCAGGACGAATTCGGCGTCGTGCGCAAGGCCGCCATCTCGCCCCTCGACGGTGACGTCCTCTACTACGACTTCATCGCCCACCCCATGACCGATGTCGAGACCGTCGCCGACCTGACGAAGCTCAAATGGCCCGATCCCCACGACCCCGCCCGCTTTGCCGGTCTCGAGGAACAAGCCCGGCAGATGTACGAACAAACCGACTACGGCGTCATGGTCAACCTCATCGGCTCCATCTTCGAATTCTCCTGGTATTTGCGTGGTTATGTCAACTTCTTCGAGGACATGATCCTACGCCCCGAGCTGGCCGCTGCGCAATTGGACGCCCAGCTCGAATACCAAATGGCGCTGATGGGCGAGATGCTCGACCGCATCGGCCCCTACCTTTCGGCGGTGATGACCGGTTCGGACTTGGGCACCCAGCGCGGGCCAGCCATGTCGCCCGAGACATACAAAACGCTCGTCTGGCCGCGCTACCGCAAATTCTGGGACTTCATCAAATCCAAGACCAACGCCAAGCTTTTCTATCACTCCTGCGGCAGCATCGTACCCATGATCCCCTTCCTGATCGAAGGCGGCGTCGATGTCATCCACCCGGTGCAGCCCATGGCCACGGGGATGGGCGACCGCAAGCGGCTCAAGCGAGAGTTCGGCGACAAACTGGCGTTTTGGGGCGGGTTCGACCAGCAGGATGTGCTGCCCTTTGGCTCACCCCAGCGCGTGCGCGACGAAGCCAAGCGCCTGCTCGACGAATTCATGCCTGGCGGCGGCTTCGTCTTCGCGGCCGGCCACAACATCCAGGCCGACGTCCCGCCAGAGAACATCATCGCCCTCTTCGACACCGTCTACGAGTACGGGCGATACAGATGACATGGTGACATGGTGACAAGGTGACAAGGTGATCACTCCGTCACTGTGTCGCCTGGCCTGAGAATAGGACGCGGATGAACGCGGATACGGCTACTGATTTATCATCCGCAGCGGCGCCAGGCCCGACATGCACAACTGCTCAGAAAATAAGCTCTCAACATTCCCTGTCACCTTGTCACCTTGTCACCTTGCCACCCTGCCACCTTGTCACCCTGCCACTCTGCCACCCTGCGAGCGCACCTTGCCCAAAATCACCGCTCTCTCCACAGCCGTCGTCCAGGCCAACTTCCACTGGACCTATGTCCGCATCTATAGCGATGTCGATGGCGGCTTGTACGGCACAGGCGAATGTTTCTTCGCCCCCGGCCTGCCCGCTATGATCGCCGAATTCGCCGAAGTTTTGGTCGGCGAAGATTTTCACCACATCGAACGCCTGGTCGAGAAGATGCGTTGGGCCGCGTCCGCGGCAGGCTCGTCTGCAGGCGTCATCTGGAACGCCATCACCGGCATCGAAGCGGCGCTCTGGGACCTGAAGGGCAAACACCTGGGGCTGCCGGTCTGGCAACTGCTGGGCGGCAAATTCCGCGACGACGTGCGCATCTATCTCGACTGCCACGCTGCCGGCGCGCTGGAATGTCTTTCCACCCTCCTGCAACCCACCGCGCCGGCATGGGAGCGAAACCAGTCGGAACATGAGCTGACGCCGGGCGAAGTGATTGTGGCTTCAGCCGAACGAGCGCGGGAGATGGCCGCGCTCGGCTACACCGCGCTCAAGTTCGATCTCGACCTGCCCGGCTCCACCTTCGATTCAGCCACAGGCTACACCCTGCGCACCGCCGACATCGACTGGATGATCGCCCTGGCTGCGACCCTCCGCGCGGCCGTCGGCCCGAACATCGATCTGGCCCTGGATGCGCACTGGCGCTACCGCGCCAACGACATCCTGCAAGTGGCGGTGCAACTCGAACCCTTCCACCTGCTCTGGCTGGAAGACCCCGTCCCACCCACCGACCTGGCCTCGCTCGCCTACCTGCGACAGCATACCCGCACCACCATCGCCACCGGCGAAAACCTGCAGTTGCGCCAGGGCTTCTGGGACCTGATCGTGCGCGACCTCTGCGACGTGATCACGCCCGACCTGCAAAAGGCGGGTGGATTGGCCGAAGGCCGCAAAATCGCCGACATGGCCGCCGCGGCCAACAAACCCTTCGCCCCACATATGATCGGCAGCCCCCTGGCCCTGATCGCCAGCGCCCACCTGGGCGTCACCCTCCCCAACCTGCTGGTCTGCGAATTCCATGCCCACGATGTGCCCTTCTTCCACGACCTGGCCGCGGGCGGCACGGAGGAATGGTTCCGGCCCGGCTGGGTGCGCCCGACCGACCGTCCCGGCTTCGGTCTGGAACTGGACGAGCGCGTCGGTCGGCGTTATCATCTACCCGGCTCGCGCTGGTTCGACAACCGCTGAGCCGCGACGCGCCTATCTTAATCATCTCTCTCTCATCAAATTTCTATACCCCATGTCCATCGAAACCATCGTCACCTCACCGACCAAGACCGTTATCATCGGCCCCGACTACCCCTTCGTCATCATCGGCGAACGCATCAACCCCACCGGCCGCAAAAAACTGGCCGCCGAGATGCTGGCCGGTGATTTCAGCCGCGTCCGCGCCGACGCCATCGCTCAGGTCGAGGCCGGCGCCCATATCCTCGACGTGAACGCCGGCCTCGGCGTTGCCAATCCCGCCGAAGTCGAGCCAGAAGTCATGGTGCGCGCCCTCGAAACCGTCATGGAAGTTGTAGATGTGCCCCTCTGCATCGATTCCTCGGTCCTGCCCGCCCTGGCCGCCGGCCTGAAAGCTGCCTGGGGCAAACCCATCGTCAACTCTGTCACCGGCGAAGAAGACCGGCTGGAGCATGTGTTGCCGCTGGTGGCCGAGCGTGGGGCCGTCGTCATCTGCATCTCGAACGACGAAAGCGGCATCTCCTACGACCCCAAGGTGCGCTTCCAGGTGGCCAAGAAAATCGTCGCCCGCGCCGAAAGCTACGGCATTCCCCGCAGCGATTTGCTCATCGACCCCCTGGCCATGCCCGCGGGCGCGGTGCCGGGCGCCGGTAGGCAGGTCTTCGATCTGGTGCGCATGGTGCGCGAAGAATTGGGCTGCAACACCGTCTGCGGGGCCAGCAACATCTCCTTCGGCCTGCCCAACCGCCCAGCCGTCAACGCCCACTTCGTGGCTATGGCCATCGCCGCCGGTATGCCCTGCGCCATCACCAACCCGCTAGAGCCAGAAATCATGTCGGGCATCCGCGCCGCCGACCTGCTGATGGGCACGGACGAAAACTGCATGGCCTGGCTGATGATGCAGCGCAAGCTGGCCCAACAACAGGCCGCAGCAGCAGCGGCAGCGGCAGGTGGGACAGAGGCGACACCGGATGTCGGCGCGCGGCGCATGGGGCGCAGGGAGCGTTTGAGCGCGGGCACCTGAGCACCGTCACACGGGCGACAGATGCCATCGCTTGCGTCTGTCGCCCGTGACAAAGGGCTTGTGGCTCCTAGTGCTTGCGCCACCGCATCTGTGGCAAGAACACCCGATGGGTGGCGCCGCCCTCGTTGCCGTAGTTCACATTATGGCCATCGATGTTGAACGTCATGGCGCCGTCGCCATTCCAGGCGCCGAAGTTCATGGCCGCGTCCGAGTTGCCGCCTAGCGTTACCCCGTCGTTGGCGTAATACTCCACCTCGCCGTTGGGGCGGATGCGCGTGACAGCCAGGGCGTAGGTATCGGCGCCGCCGTCGTCATCCTCGAAATAGAGCAGGCCGTGCTGGAGGTCGAGCGTGGCGGTCACAGTCTTGAACGAGGAGAGGACGAAGCCGCCGATCTCGAAGATATAGCTATCGCCATTGGGATCGGGATCGAGGGCCAAGAAGATGTCGGGGCCAAATGTGCCTTCCTCGCTGGCGTTGAACGTGATCTGGCGACCGTCGGGGCGCATCGTCATCAGCAGGTCGTGGCCGGGATTGATCTGAAGATATTCCAAACCGACAGCAAAGCCAGGCCCCGTCATCATCAAGTCGGCGTCCACGGGATCGTCGAGGGTGTCGCCGCTGACGTAGACGGTATAGGGAACGGTCGAGTTCGCCAGGGGTAAATTGTAGATCGGCGGCACTTCCACGCCAGTGCCACCGTCGATCTCCTCGACATCACTGCCGCTGATCTGATTGACCTCGCGATGCTGCTGGAAATCCCAACCGATCTTGCGGCCCTGCTGATCGACAATGAGCACCTTCCCCAGACCGATCATCTGGAATTCGACCCTGGGCGCGGCCTGCTCGCCACTGGCTGTCAGCCCGCCGCCCTGACAAAACGGGCAACCCCACCGGCTCTGATTCAGGGCGCCGCCCTCGCGCAGTCGCAACGTCTTGGTCTGCGCGTTGCCCTGCCAGGCGCCTTGTTGCTCACCAGGATTGAGCGCCGCAAAGTTGTATAGCCAGGTGTTCTGATTCGTATCGAAGATGAGGTAACGTTCGGCGTCGGGGAAGTTATTGTCGTAGATGTACAGCCAGTAGATGCCATTGCCCTGATCCGAGATAGCATACGGGAGCACGGCGTGGCCGCCAACGCCCTCTTGGCGAAAGCCCAGGTAAAGAGGCTCGTTGGGCTTTTGCTGCATGTGCTGGCGGATGATGTTGAGCACTTCGTTGGGTGTCTTGTCGCCATAGGTGACGATCCAGCCATCAGGGCTGCCATCGGCGGGAGCCAGGCCCTGCACGGTGGCCCAGCCGGAGATGTGGTCGCGTACGGGATCGGAATCCGGCAAGCTGAAAACCGAGCTTCCGCCCAGATCCTGGGGCTGGTCGAAGCCCTGGAAGTAGCGTATGCTCGCATTCGTGAAGCCGGCGCAATGGCCGTTACGCATGCCTTCGATCTCCTTGTCGCGCCACTCGCGCGCGGCGGCGTTGAGCACACAGTCGTTGGCAGTGGAGCCTGCCTGGCACACATTGTTGGCGCCAAACAAACGGATCAACATGGCCGGGCTGAGATCAGTGGACTCGTCGTAAGCGCCGCCGCCCCAATTCTTGAAGCCGAAGCCGTTGGGATTGGGGCGGAAGTTGGTGTCCACCTCCATCCCCCCACCGCCACCCCCGCCCGTGACCTCGGTCTCCACCGCCACATCTCCCGTCACCTGCCAGACTTCATTGAAGCTGGCGCCGTAATCGTTGTTCAACAGCATCACGCCGCCCTGGTTCGGCGCCTGCACGGTGAAGTGGAGCGTCAGTTGATAACCTGGAGGAATCTCGGGCTGATTCCTCCATACGACATAGCCATCTTGATCGACGTTGCCGCCCTCGTCGGCATTGACGAAAGTGGTGTAGTCCGGCAGTTTGTCCCAGACGGTGACGCCGTTCAAGGTCTCCTCGCCCTCGTTGACTAGCCTCAGCGTATACGTTACCTGGCCGCCGGGCGCGACGCTGGCTGGCGCCGTCTTGTTGATCGTGACGCCATCGGTCGGCTGCGTTGCCATGGCCGCGTCCGCTGGCTGCGCCCAAGCCGCGCCGGAGCTGAGGCTGGCAACCAGAACGACGAGCAGCACAATGACATAACTCTGTCGAAGGTGTTTCATGATGAATGGCCTCCTTGTGTGTGGAATGAAAGGTGTACGATGATGGACGTTTCACGAGCAACGTTGCTCGCTTACCAACCCCTGCGTGATCAGAACACCCCGTCGGCGTCGCTCCCAACCATGCGCACGGCTTTTCTGCCGCGGGGGAACGCTGGCCTCAAGTCAACCCGATTGTCGATTCGCGGGGACGGAAGTTTAGCACAGCCCTGCAAGCCCGACAAATGCGCCAGGCAAAGACGCCATCACCCGTAGTAACGACTTCAGTCGTTCTTCATGCGATAATCGAACACCACCTTGATCGCCCCACTCTTCTTATCCTGCGCCGTCTGAATCGCCTGGCGCCATTTGGCCAGCGGGAAACGATGCGTGATCAGACCCTCCACCCGCAGCTTGCCCGCCAACAGCAGCTCGGCGACAAGCTCGAAGGTTTGCACATGTCTTCCCGCCCATGTCTCCATGCCATGCGAGTTGACCCCGATCAGATCCACTTCCTGATACCAAACAGGCACGAGATCGAGATGGAGGGGCTTGAGCTTGACCCCTGCCAGCACCACCGTCCCTGCTCCGCGCGACCAGCGCAGACTATCTTGCAGCGACTCGCCTGATCCCACGCAATCGAAAACCACATCGAAACCGCCCAACAACATCCGGCTGCCCATCATGCCCTCGTACAGCTTGGCCCCGGTGATACGCGCGGTCGCCCGATAGCCATCCTCGCCTTCGACGATCTCATCAGCCCCCAGCTTGCGCGCCATCTCCACCTGCTGGGGATAGCGAGCCACCGCCGTGATGTGACAATCAGGCGAGAGCGCGCGGGCGCACTGAATCACATTCAGCCCGACGATGCCGCTGCCCAAGACCATGACCCGCTCGCCTGCCTGAGGCAGACGTCGCAACACCGTATGCACACCCACGGCCAAAGGCTCGACCAACACGGCCTCGTCATCGCTGAAGCCAGCAGCCAAAGGAAACACCTCCGTCTCATGGGCCGTATAACCATCGCCCCAGCCGCCGCCCACCCCGCGCGGCCCCTGCCCCAACGACGCGTTCTCGCAGAGGATGTAATTGCCTGCTGCGCAGTGCCGGCAGGGCATCTCCAATTCCTGGCTGAGACAATTGGCGCCCCCAAAACGCGTATGCATCAGCACCCGATCTCCAACCTTGACACGCGTCACCCCTGCTCCCACCTCCGTCACCGTGCTCACCACCTCATGACCAAGATAAAACCGCTGATTTCCTGGCAAGGCAGCGGCAGCGATCGCGGGATCTGCATCGACATTCAGCAACGACAGATCGGACGCACAAATGCCACACACCTCATTTTGCACCCGCAGCCAACGTGGGCCGGGCAGCGCCGGTTCCGGCAAATCCTTGAAATGCGCGGGCGACAGCGGCGAAAAGACCACATCGGCCCACGCCCGCTTCATCACCTTCACGGCCAGCATTTTGGGAATATCTTTATCGACGTAAATGGTGCGCATGGTAGGAATAGGAAAGGAGCGACAGTGATAAGAAGGCGATGAGATGCCACTATTGTGCACCCGCTGCCGCCATCGAAGCAAGCACAGCCCTGGCAAATCACCCTCGCCGCATTGACTCCCCATCCAACCTCAGGCATACTGCCCTCCGATCTCCGCCCTCCCTCCTCCGCCCTCCCTCCTCCGCCCTCCCTCCTCCGCCCTCCCCCCTCCGCTCTCCGTCCTCCCTCCTCCGTCCTCTGTCCTATGCACATCGGCATCATCGGTCTCCCCTCCAGCGGCAAAACCACCATGTTCAACGCCCTCACGCGCGGCCACGTCGAAACCGCCGGCTTTTCCTCCGGGCGTATGGAAATCCACACCGCTGCCGTGCAGGTTCCTGACGAACGCGTGGAACGCCTGTCGGCTCTGTACAAGCCCAAGAAAACCACCCACGCGCAGGTCGTATACAAAGACATTGCCGGGCTGGCCAAAGGTCTTGGCGAATCCGGCGGACTTTCTGGCCCCTTGCTCAATGAGATCAGCCAGAACGACGCCCTGCTGCACGTCGTGCGCGCCTTCAGCAACCCCAATGTCCCCCACCCCGAAGGCAGCCTCGATCCCGCCCGCGACATCGCCCTGGTCGAAAACGAGCTGATCCTCAACGACATGGTCGTCATCACCAATCGGTTGGAGCGCCTCCAGCAGCGCCTGAGCAAAGGCGGCAACCCCAAAGAGGTTGAAACCGCCAAATTCGAGCAAGCCCTCCTGCTCCGGCTATTGGCAACGCTGGAAGCGGAACAGCCACTGCGCCAGATCGAGTTGGATGCCGAAGAAGAAAAATTCCTGCGCGGCTTCGGCCTGCTCTCGCAGAAGCCCATGCTGATCGTCCTCAACACCGACGACGACGCCGATGAGAGCATCGCCGCCTCTTTCGCCCGCGCCGATAGCCGCCAGACTGCCGTCATCGCCCTGCGCGGCAAGCTCGAAGCCGAATTGGCGCAAATGGAGCCGGAAGACGCCGTCGCCTTCCTGGCCGATTTCGGCATCGCCGAACCCGGCCTCAGCCGCGTCATCCACCTCTCCTACCAACTTCTACGCGTCCAATCCTTCTTCACCGTCGGCGACGACGAAGTGAGGGCCTGGACCATTCCCGTGGGTGCGACGGCCGTCGAGGCCGCAGGCGCCATCCATACCGACCTGGCCAAAGGCTTCATTCGCGCCGAGGTCGTGGCCTACAAAGACCTGGTCGGCGCCGGATCGATGGCCGAGGCGCGCAAACGCGGGGCCGTGCGCTTGGAGGGCAAGGAATACATCGTGCACGACGGCGAGATCGTACACATTCGCTTTGCCATTTAACGCTGCGACCCCAAACGCGACCGTATAAAGCTCAACACCTCCGCCGGCGTCTGCACCTCCAGGTCGAACCAGGCAATAGTGGGATCGCTCAAGGCAAACCAGTTGTACTGCCGCCGGATGAACTCCCGCGTGTGGCGGCGCAACAGCATTTTGGCCTCTTCCAGGCTGTGTTGGCCGACCAGATGGCCCGCCACCTCGCGGTAGCCCAGGCTGGAAAAACTCGGCAGGTCGGGCGTGTAGCCAGCCGCCAGCAGATGCTCGACCTCAGCCACGAACCCGGCGGCGAACATAGCTTCGATGCGGGCATCGGCGCGGGCATATAGCGCCGGCCGAGGTCGGGTCAGCCCGATTTGGAGGACATGGTAGGGTGGCGGGGTCTTGGTGCGCTGTTGGCTGAAGGGCTGGCCCGTGACGAGCGTCACCTCCAGCGCCCGGATCACCCGGCGCAGGTTGCGCGGGTCGATCGTGGCGGCGCTGACGGGGTCCAACTCCAACAGCCGGGCGAAGACGGCCTCCTTCCCCTCCCGTGCGGCCATCGCCTCCAACTCCGCCCGCAATTCCGGCTGCGGCGGCACTTCCGGCGCCTGCCAACCCTCCACCACCGCCCGCACGTACTGTCCCGTGCCCCCCACCAGCAACGGCAGCCGCTCCCGACGCCGGATGTCAGCCAAGACGGCGGCGACCAGTTGCAGATATTCGCCCAGCGACAACATCTCGTCGGGGTTTTTGATGTCGAGCAAATGGTGGGGAACAAGCTGGCGCTCGGCCGCGGTGGGTTTGGCCGTGCCGATGTCCATGCCACGGTAGGCGTGCCGCGAGTCGGCTGACACGATCTCGCCGCCCAGCGCCGACGCCAGAGACAAGGCCAGATCGGATTTGCCGACGGCGGTAGGGCCAACCAGGACGAGAAGGAGGTCGCGCGCGTCCGTCATTGCCAGCAATCCACCGCCTCCCGCCAGTGACTCAGGCGCAGAACATGCCCCGCCCGATCTAGCTCCACCCCCACCACGTCGATGCGCACGTCGCCCGCCCAGCCGGTGGCGTCGATATAGGCTTGGGCCAGCGCGCACAACTTGCGCCGTTTGGCTTCGTCCACGCCCTGTTCCGGCGTGCCGGCCTCGCGCCCGCGGCGGGTTTTGACCTCGACCACCACGAGGACTTCGCCCTCGCTGACCACGATGTCGATCTCGCCCAGCGGGCAGCGCCAGTTCCGAGCCACAAGACGCAGCCCAGCCTTTTCCAGCGCCTGGGCCGCCAGACGTTCCCCCAAATCACCGAGGCTCCTGGTTGCGTTGGGCGTCACAGCTCCCCCTTAGCTTGCCCGCTCGCGCGCACGTTGGCGCAGGGCGACAGCGACATGGGGCGGACAAAGGTTCGTGATGTCGCCGCCGAGCAGGGCGACTTCTTTCAATATGGTGGCCGAGAGAAAGGCGTGATCCAGGCTGGTCATGAGGGCGCAGAATTCGATATCGGGCGCCAGCTTTTTGTTGGTCAGGGCGATCTGGAATTCGTACTCGAAGTCGGAGATGGCGCGCAGGCCCCGCACCATGACTTTGGCCCCCACCTGGCGGGCGAAATCAACGGTGAGGCCGCTGTAGGGGACGACCTCGACGTTGGGGAGGTCGCGCACGGCCTCGCGAAAGAGGGCGACGCGTTCGTCGGCATCGAAGAGCAGTTTCTTGTTGGGGCGGTCGTAGATGGCGACGATGAGGCGATCCCACAGTTGGGCGGCGCGGCGCGTGATGTCTACATGGCCGTTGTGGACGGGGTCGAAAGTGCCGGGGTAGAGGGCGGTGATGGTGGTCATGGTGGCAGGGTGACAAGGTGACAGGGTGACAGGGTGACAAGGTGACAAGGTGACAGGGTGGCAGGGTGACAAGGTGACAGGGTGACGGCGACGCACAGCATCGCAAAGGGGAGGGAGTGAATCAGGAGAGGTCGAGTTCTTGTGACCAGAAGTCGGTGAGGCGCTGGGCGAGGAGGGCGTGGTCGGGGCGGGAGAGGCCGGGATCGGCGGCGAGGATGCCTTCGGCTTCGTGACGGGCGATCTCCAAAAGGCGGGTGTCGCTCATGCGGGCGAGTTTGAGGTCGGGCAAGCCACTCTGCCGGGTGCCAAAGAATTCGCCGGGGCCGCGCAGTTGCAGGTCGACTTCAGCCAGGGCGAAACCGTCCTGGGTGCGCTCCATCGCCCGCATACGTTCGGCGCTCTGGTCGCTGTTGGGATCGCTGACCAGGATGCAATAGGAGGCGTGCGAACCACGACCCACGCGGCCCCGGAATTGATGGAGTTGGGAGAGGCCGAAGCGCTCGGCGTTCTCGATGAGGATGACGCTGGCGTTGGCGATGTCGATGCCGACTTCGACGACGGCGGTGCTGACGAGGATGTGGTAGTCGCCAGCAGCGAAGGCGCGCATGGTGGCGTCTTTTTCTTTGCCGCTCAAACGGCCGTGCAAGAGGCCCACCTTCAGGCCGGGGAAGACTTTGGTCTGCAGGCGTTTGTGCTCGGCGACAGCGGCGCCCACATCCTCCAGGGTGTTGCTTTCCTCCACCAGCGGATAGATGATGAAGGCCTGGCGTCCCTCGGCCACCTGGCTTTTGATGAAGCCGTAGACGCGGTCGCGGGCGTCGGGTTTGATCCAATAGGTTTTGATCGGCTGGCGCCCCGGCGGCAGTTCGTCGATGGCGCTCACGTCCATGTCGCCGTAGATGGTCAGGGCCAGGGTGCGGGGGATGGGCGTGGCCGACATGACCAGGGTGTGCGGGGTTTTGTTGGCGCCGGCGTCGGTGGGGAGGTTGAAGGAGGCGCCTTTTTCGCGCAGGGCCGCGCGCTGGTTGACGCCAAAACGGTGTTGTTCGTCCACCACGATCACGGCCAGGTCGTGAAAGACGACGTTGTCCTGGATGAGGGCGTGGGTGCCAATGAGGATGTCGACAGCGCCGGAGGCCAGACCGGCCAACAGTTCTTCGCGCTTCTTGCCCGTCACGCTGCCGGTGAGGAGGCCGACGCGCAGGGGCCAGCCGGTCTTGGGGTTGAGCAGGTTGGCGAATTGGTCGCTGAGTTTGCGGAAGTGTTGCTCGGACAGGATCTCGGTGGGGGCCATGAGCGCGGCTTGGGCGCCGTTGCAGGCGGCGGTCCACATGGCGACGGCGGCGATGACGGTCTTGCCGCTGCCGACATCGCCTTGCAGCAGCCGGGTCATGGGGTGGTGGCGGGTCAGGTCGCGACGGATATCGGCCAGGACTTTCTGTTGGGCGCGGGTGAGGTGGAAGGGCAGGGTGGCGAGGAAATCCCGCAGTTGGGCGTCGGCCAGGGTCAGAGGCTGGGCGGGTTTGCTCTGCCAGGCGCGGTGCTGGCCCAAGACGCCCAGTTGGATGACCAGGAGTTCGTCGAAGGCCAGGCGTTTGCGAGCTTTCTCGAGGGCGTCTTCGTCGTCGGGGAAATGAACTTGCTGGAGGGCCGCGCCCAGGTCGGGATAAGCCAGGCGGCGACGCAGGTCAGGCGGCAAGGGATCGGGCAGACGAGGCGCCCAGGCATCGACGACGTGGCGGATGTGTTTGCGCAGGACGCGCGCCGAGAGGCCCTCGGTGAGCGGGTAGACGGGGACGATGCGGGCGGTGTGGGTGGGGTCGCCGCTGGCCAGCTCGAATTCGGGCGATTCCAGGACGCGCTTGCCCAGGTAGCTGCCGACTTTGCCGCTGAAGTAGTAGTCGCGCCCGACCCACAGGGCTTTGTCGATGTAGGGGTTCCAGAAAGTGGCTTCGATGTTGCCGCTGAGGTCGCTGAGCACGGCTGTGGCGAGGCTGCGGCGGCCTGGCAGTTTGCGCACATCCAGGCGCCGGACGGTGGCCAGGATGGTGACTTCGTCGCCGATGCGGAGCTGGTCGATGCGGCGCAAGTCGCTGTAGTCGTTGTAGCGGAAGGGCAGGTGCCAGAGGAGGTCGCCAACTTGATGCAGGTCGAGTTTGGCCAGGGTTTGGGCGAGGGCGGCTCCAACGCCGGGGAGTGTGGTGAGGGGGGCGTGGAGACCGGTTTTGTCGGTTGATCGGTTGATCGGTTGATCGGTCCCCTTGTCCCCTTGTCTCCTTGTCTCCTTGTCTCCTTGTCCCTGCGTGCCTGCATCCCTGCGTCCCTGCGTCCTCGTGTCACCCCCTCCCCTTGTCCCCTTCTCCTCCGCCAACACCGCCACCGCCTCTCGCAGATGGCGGACGGTGCTGGGTCGCGCCTCGGGCGGGAGGTCGGGGTAGTCGGTGAGGAGTTGCACGATGTGGGCCGCGCGTTCGGCTGCCTCCTTGCCGGTGATGCGCGGGACGATCTGTAGGTTCCACTGCCGGGCGTATTCGTCGAGTCCCCCCACCACGGCGTCGTTGCGATAGCCGCGCTGTGTCTCCAACTCCAAGATTCTCTGCAATTGCACCAGGGCGTCGGGCATGAGCGGTGATCGCTATGCGTATTGGGTGCTTTCGCGCACAATGACGCCCAAGCCCGATGGCCCGATGAAGGTGGCGAGGGTGGGGCCGTAGGTGTCGGTGAAGACAGGTAGGTCGGGATAGGTGGTTTCGAGTCGTTCCAGCAAGACGGTGGCGTTGTGCGTGTTGTTGTTGTGCAGGAGCGCGATTTCCTTCAGATAGGCGAATTCGCTGATGAAGGTGAAGAGTTTCTCGACCACGTCCAAATGGGTGCGCACCTTTTCCATGACGATCAGGTCGCCCTCGCGAATCTCCATCAGTGGTTTGATGGCGAACATGGCGCCGAGGATGGCCTGCGAGTGGCGAATGCGGCCATCGCGTTCGGGATAGGCGAGGTCATCGATGAAAAAGCTGAAGAAGGTGGTGGGAATGATGCCGCGCACAAGACGGGCGGTTTCGTTGAAGGTGGCGCCCGCGGCGGCGGCCTCGGCCGCGCGTTTGACGATCATCCCCAGACCCCGGCTGATGGTCTCACTATCGATGACGGTGATTTGCGCGTGCCCGCGGAGGGCGGCGGCGGCGGCGCGGGCGGTTTCATAGGTTGGGCTAAGCTTGCTCGAAAGGTGGATCGAAAGGATGTAGTCCGTTTCTTTGCTCAGACGGTGATAGATATCGATGAAATCCTGCAGCTTGGGGGGTAGCGAAGCGGGCAGGGTCTTGATGCCGGCGAGTTTACGAGCGTAGTTTTCGGTCGTCAGCTCGCTGCCTTCGGTGTAGACGCGACGGCCAATGCGAACGCGCATCGGCGCCACTTCGATGCCAAGTTGTTCGATTTCGCTGCGAGTGAGTTGGGCGCTGCTATCGGTGACGATGCGGACGGTTTTCAAACTGGACCTCGTGCTGCTGGGAAGAGTGCACACCGTCGTTCACATCCGGTTGGCGACGGGATGGTCGGAAATAACAGCGCCATTATAGCATACTACCCCGCCATCTGCGCTGTCGCCGGGCGCGCGCGTAGCGCCAGCGTCAATGTCAGCGGCGCCAGCGCGCAGATAGCGCCGACCAATCCCATGGCCGCATAGCCCACGGCTGCAAAGACGATGCCGCTGGTCAGACTGCCCAGGGCGGACGAGAGTCCGATCAGCAAATCGTTGAATCCCTGTGTGCGCGCTCGCTCGGCTGGTGAGAGCTGGTCGGACAGCAGCGAGGAGCCGCCAACATAGCAGAAATTCCAGCCCAGGCCCAACAAGAAAAGTGAGACGGCGATGGGCAGGACATGAGGCGAGAGGGGCGCGGTCAGGCAGGCCAGGATCAGGGTGATGGCGCCGATGAGGATGACAGGGCGGCGGCCCCAACGGTCGGCCAGCCGGCCAGACACAATCGAGAAGGCATACATGCCGAACGTGTGCGAGGAGATGACGAACGAGATGCTGGTCAGCTCGTGGTGATTGCTCTTCATGTGCAGCGATGTGATCACCATAAGCATGACCATGATGGCCTGACCGAAGACCATGGCTGTCATCGCCACGAGGACGGGCGGCTGGTGCAGGATGGCGCGGAGGGTGCGGGTGTGACCGGTGTGAGGCGCGCTTTCGGGGTGATGAATAGCGATCTGGCGAGCGATATCGCGCGGCTCTGGGCGCAAAAGCGCGAAGATGACAATGGCGGCGAAGACGAAGAGCACCATGCTGGCCAGATACGGCCCGGCCAGCTCGCTCACCCCGCGAGCTTCGGCCCAACGCCCCATTGGCCCCACCAGCAGCGGGCCGAAGACGGCGCCGACCGTCCCCCCGATGACGACGTTGGAGATGGCGCGCCCGCGCTGCGCCGGCAGATGGACTTCGGCTGCGGCGAAGCGACCTAATTGCAAGGCAGAATTGGCCACGCCCATCAGCACCAGGCCGCCCAAAAAGATCAGGAACGACGAGTTCAGGATGGCGCTGCCAGCGACGCCAGCGCCGATGACGCCCAAGATCAGCCCCAAGGTCAGGGCGCCACGGCGTCCCAGGCGGTCCATGCTGTGGCCCCAAACCAGAGCCGCCAGCGCGCCGCCGACCTGGTAGAGCGCCGACGGCACGCCAGCCCAAGAGGGATGGCCGCCGAGCTGGGCGCCGACGATGGTGTTGATGGTGGCGGCGGTGATGAAGCCAGCCGAACCCAGGCTTTGGGCGGTAAACAGGGTCGCGGTGATTTTGCGCGCGACGCGCTCGAAATCGTTCATACTCATGAACAAGGACTCGTAGTAACGGCTTTAGTCGTTTTTTGCCCCAGAAAAGCGCTTGCAACCACCATCACGTTCTCCTTCACTATTTCTGTGGCGGCTTGTTAGTACTACAATCGCCTTTGTCATTCTGAGGAGTGAAACGACGAAGAATCTGCGGTTCTTGCTAGCGTAAGTTGGAGATTCTTCGCTCCCGATGGTCGCTCAGAATGACACTTCAGGCAATGTGCGGTTGTAGTATTAGCGCTCCCCAGGCAACCTATAACAATTCCTGGTCGATATAGCACCAGCGCCAGTTCTCACCCGGCTGGAAAGACTGGATAACCGGGTGGCCGGTGGCGTGGAAGTGCTTGGTGGCATGCTTGTTGGGCGAGTTGTCGCAACAGCCCACGTGGCCGCAGGTGAGGCAGATGCGCAGATGCACCCAGCGACCGCCAATTTTCAGGCAGTCTTCGCAGCCCTGGGCGCTGGGGGTGACGTCGTGGATTTGGTCGAGGTGGGTGCAGGTCATGAGGATCGCCTCGGAACGTGGACGGGGAAGATGGCAGGGCATAGTAGTGCAGGTGGCAGGGTTTGTCAACCGCTTCGGCATAGTCGGATGCGGTTCACGTTTTCGCGCGATCGATCGCCGAATCAAAGTGACACATGACCCCGCCTATGACTTACGGCACTATTGCGAGTGACGGGTGAGCAGCTATGCTGCAAAGTGAACACTGCAACCACTCAAGACCGGCATGGTCTTTTCCCCAACAAGGAGTCCCCATCATGTCTGCACAATCACCCCAACCCATCCTGCCCCACTCGCCCCGGCGCAACGCCCTCATCGCCGGCATCGCCCTCATCGCCATTGGCCTGTTGACCCTGACCGCCCAGGCATTCGACCTGAACGATTTCGGCCTGCTCGTCCTCCCCATCCTCGCCGCCATCTTCCTGATCTGGGGCCTGATGACCCGCAGCTTCGGGCTGATCATCCCCGGCGGCATCCTCGGCGGCCTCGGCCTCGGCACGCTTCTGATCGAGATGCCCTGGCTCCATCTGAACGAGACCATGCAAGGCGGCGTCTTCCTCCTCGCCTTCGCCGCCGGTTGGGTGCTGATCACCCTCCTCTCCTTTGTCACCTGCGCGCGCTGGCAGTGGTGGCCCCTGATCCCCGGCGGCATCCTAGCTGCCATCGGCGGCATCCTGCTCAGCGGCGCCACCGGCCAAAAGCTCCTGGAAGCCCTGGCCTACGTCTGGCCCATCGCCCTCATCCTCTTGGGCCTCTATCTCGTGGCGCGGCGCAACTACCGGGCCTCGTGAGATCCGAAACTTCTTTAGCTCCGACTTATGGGGGAAGGGTCTTGGCGAGCCGCCAGGTCTTTGATTACAATTCACTCAGGATAGACTCTCCCCCACCCATACCCCTCATGCCCAAAGCACTCCTCAAATCACTGAAAGCTGCTTTGCCAGAAATGGGCGGCCTGCTGGTGCTCTTCAGCGTGGCTGCCCTTTCGATCTTCTATTTCTCTGGTGAAAGAGAGTCCCAACGCCGTCTGGCGTTGGGACTGTTGGCGATCCTCTTGGGCCTTTCGGTATTCAACCAGCTACAGAATTGGTGGGAAAAACGCCCGTGGCTGCGACATGTCTTTATCATCGCCAGGGTCCTGGTGATCGTGGCGCTCATGCTGCTGCCCCCTACCTTCACCTTCTTTCCTATCCTCTTCTTCGTGCTCAGCGCCGAAGTTCCCATGCTCTTCTCCGCGCGCGTGTGGCGGCTCTACATTCTCGCTTTTGCTCTTATCACCGCCACGATCGCTATCCTCTATGCCGAAGAAACGGGCACGGCGCTGGCGCTCTCACTCGTCTATGGCGGCGGCTACTACTTCTTTGCCGCCTTTGCCGCCACCACCGCCCGCACCCAGGCGGCGCAAAGAGAATTGGAACAAGCCAACCGCCGTTTGCAAGCGTATGCGGCTCAAGTCGAGGACTTGACCATCGTCAACGAGCGCAATCGTCTGGCGCGCGAGATGCACGACACCCTGGGCCATCGCCTGACCGTGGCCGCCGTCCATCTCGAAGCCGCCCAGCGCCTCATCCCGCGCGACCCCGAACGCGCAACAGCAATGGTGGGCACCGTACGCGAGGAAGTGCAGGACGCCTTGGGCGAGTTACGGCAAACAGTCGCCACCCTGCGCGCGCCCTTCGAAGAAGACCTCTCGCTGGCTCAAGCCCTCCAACGTCTGACCGCCCAATTTCAACAGGCCACCGGTATCGAAATTGATTTCGATCTGCCCGCTGACCTGCCCGATCTCCCCCCACCCCAGCGCAAAGCCCTCTTCCGCGCCGCTCAAGAATCCCTGACCAACGTCCAGCGACATGCTGGCGCCCGCCATGCCTGGGTGCAAATCCAACAGCAGGACGGCGCCATCATCCTTTGCGTCAGCGACAACGGCGTCGGCCTCTCGTCCCAAAACGAAACGAACGGCTTTGGGTTGCGCGGGCTACGCGAGCGCGCGGCGCAGCTCGGCGGCGATTTTTCCCTCACGCCTCGCCCCGGCGGCGGCGCTCAAGCCACCTTCCGCATCCCTATCCCCCCCGAAGACGCCAGCGCCTGTTGTGAATGAAGACCTATGACCACCCCCATCCGCCTTCTGCTTGTCGATGACCAACGCCTGATGCGCGATGGCCTGCGCACCCTGCTCGAGCTTGAGGAAGACTTTGCCGTCGTGGGCGAGGCCGGCGACGGCATGGCCGCCCTTGCCGCCTATGAGGCTGCCACACCCGACGTCGTGCTGATGGATGTGCGGATGCCAAAAATGGACGGCGTCGAGGCCACGCGCCGGTTACGCGACCGCTGGCCCCAGGCTCGCGTCATCATCCTCACCACCTTCGACGATGATGAATACGTGTTCGAGGGCCTACGCGCGGGCGCACAGGGCTACTTGCTCAAAGCAGTCTCGGGTGACGAGCTGGCCCGCGCCATTCGCAGCGTCGCGGCTGGCGGCGCCCTGATCGACCCTTCTGTCACACGCAAGGTGGTGGCCGAATTCGCACGCCTGGCCCCGCCCACGCGCACAGCCGCCGACCACCTGCCCGAACCCCTCTCCGAACGCGAGAGAGAGGTGCTGCGCCTGGTGGCGCAGGGCCTCAGCAACCGCGAGATCGCCGACCGCCTCTTCCTGGCTGAAGGCACCGTCAAGAACTACATCACCAACATCCTGGGCAAGATCGACGCCCGCGACCGCACCCAGGCCGCATTGCGGGCGCAACAATTGGGGTTGCTCTAATATGCTCGTGCTCGCCATTCCCCGCTCTCGGCTTGCTCACCTGCTGGCCTGCCTGCTGGTCTACCTACTTGCTGCCTCTCTGCTCACAGCCTGCACCGCCCCCCTCATCACCCCACCGCCCGCCCTCACCCCCACCCCCACCGCTGAGTCGGCGCAAAAGACGCACGAGCTATTCACCGATCCTGCCACCACAAACACGCCCGCTTACGCGGCCCTGCTGAGCGAATTCACCGCAAAGCGCCCCGAATTCGACCTTCATGACGCCGCCAGCGCAGCCACCAGCGCCAACGACCTGGCCGATCACCTGCTCCGCCTGCACAACACCCCCCTCCTCGATAGCTGGCAAGTTCCCATCGGCCAACAAACCCTCGATGACTATGCGAAAATCGGACTAATAGAGCCACTCGACTTCTTATTCACGCAATATAACCTGGCTGCAACCCTGCCGCCCGCCCTCATTCCCACCCTCACGTTCAAAGGCAACATCTTCATCGTCCCCCTGGCCATCCAGCGCACCAACCTCCTCTGGTACAACCCTCAGTTGCTGGCTGGGCAGAACATCACCGTTCCCACCACCATCGACGAGCTTATTACCGCCGCCGGCGCCCTCAAATCCGCTGGCCTGGCCGCGCCCCTGGCCGTGGGCAACCAGGAAACCGTTCTCCACCTGTTCGAGACCACGCTGCTGGCGGCGCTCGGCCCCCAGACCTATAACAACCTGTGGACAGGCGCCGACGATTGGAGCCGGCCCGAGATCACAACCGCCCTGGAGCAATTCGGCAAGCTCCTGAGTTTCACGGCCCCCACCCCCGACCTGGATTGGCAACAAACTGCCCAACTCGTCCTCGATGGCAAGGCAGCCTTCTACATCATGGATGATCGCCTGGCGAACTGGGCGCCAGCAGAGGGCCAGGGCCAGGGCTTTGCCTACGCGCTCGCCCCTGGCACGAGCGGCGTCTTCCAATTCGGAGGCCGCGGCTTCGTTCTCTCCGCCTCCTCGCCCAACCGCGGCGCCGCCATTGCCTGGCTTGCCTACATCGGCTCGCAGCCGGCCCAAGACATCTTCAACCTCGGCAACAACTCCATCCCCCCTCGCCTCGACGCCGACCGCACCCGTTACGACGGCTTCCACCAAACCATGATGCCAGGCTGGGCTGCCAACACCCTTGCTGGCAGTCTCTCGCTCGGCGCTGTAGCCGGCGGCGCCTGGAAAAGCGAGATCGAAATCGCCCTGATCGGCTTTCTGGCAAGCAAAGACATCACCGCCTTCCAGTCCGCCCTGGCCGCCGCGTGCAAAACCAGTGGGCCTTGCCCCTAGCAGGGTAGCGCGCTAATCTCGTAGTTAATCTCGTAGTAACACGATCAATAGCGCCACGGCAATACCCGCCACGATGGGTAGCGCGCTAATCTCGTAGTAGCTAATCTCGTAGTGACGACTTCAGTCGTTCTTTTTGTCAGAAAAACGACTGAAGTCGCTACTACGAGGTCCTAGCGATGACCCGATCCGGCATTTATGGCCAGATCAAGAGGTATGTGGTGCACCTTCTCTCAAGTTCCCGCCTCCACTGCCGTAAACTCTAGCTTCACGGTCACTGGGTCCTTCGCCTTCAGAATGCCGGGCATTTCCGGCGGCTGGAAGCCGAAATCAGACATCAGCAGTTGCGTCTGCGCCGTTCCTGATGGTGTGTCGCCTTATAGGATGGTGGTCACGTCAAAGGCTACCGGTTTCGTCACCTGGTGGATGGTCATGTTCCCGGCCAGCTTGAAGTTGAAGGGTTTGCCTTCGGCGGCGTCAGTGGGGAAGTTCTGGATGCCGGTGGGGACGAAGGTGGCGGTGGGGTAGCGGGATGATTCCAGCCAGCGTTGGCGGATGCGGTTGTCATGACGGCTGTCGTCGCTCTTGAGTGTGCTGATGTCCACCTGGAACTGGCCCGATTGCACCTGTTCGTAGTTTGTATTACGGTAATTTACTCTCATCTGACCTGTTATGATAAAATGTATTTGTCATTTTTCACACATTGACCCTTCTCGCCGAGTCGTCCCTGCCTTGCAGCAGGACAGGCAGTCAGCGACCTGCGTATCCAATGATCATGGGGCAGTGATAAGCCCTTTTGCTGATGGAGGCTGCCTATGAGACGTGGCAAACGCGAAAGTGAATGGCTGGTGATCCGAAGATGTCTGGCGTTGATCCGTTGTGTGCAGCGGGGGCCGGCCACGCGCGAGCAGTTGTTGGCGGCGATGTTGGCGGCAGAGCAGATGGGGGCGAATACCTTGAGCCAGGAGCAGCGACGAGCGTTGGCGGCCCAGCCCGACCCGGCGCTGGCGAAGCGACTGGAACAGGATCTGGCGCGGATTCGCGATATCCTGTTGGTCGATGTTCGTTTCGACCGCAAACAGGGCCGCTATGACTTCGATGAGACCTGGCTGGGACTGCTCGATTTGCCCGACGAAGACCTGGCCACCATCGCCTGGCTGGAGGAAACGTTCGAGATGGATTCGCCGCAACACGACGAGGTGCATGCGTTGACGGGCCGGCTGCGGCGTCTTCTCAGCCCAGGGCGGCGCGGCGATTTGGAGCGGCAACGGAGTCTGCTGACGTTGGACGTGCGCCAGCGCGACGACGACGCCATTGCACCGGAATTGTGGGAGGGGCTGAGTCGGGCGGTGTCGCGCCGGCAACGCATCGCCTTCGATTATGTTTCGCCCCAATATGCAGACGGCTTGACTCGTCGCCATGTGGTGGAACCGTATGAGGCGCTCTATTTCGACGCCGCGCGCGGGCATTTTTATCTGCGCGGGTGGTGTGTGGCGACAACGGGGCTGGAGGGCCGCGTCGATGTGCGGAAGTATATCCCCTATCGTTTGGGGCGGATGAGCAAGCTGGAGGTGCTGCCCGACAAGTTGCCGCCTGCGCGACCACGTTCGCCGACCTTCGCGGTGGTGTATCGGCTTAGCCCGGAGGTGGCGCGACTGGGGGTGTCCCGGCATCCACACATCGTGATCGAGGCGGTGGAGCGACAGGAGGATGGCGGGGCGATGGTGCGCGGGGTGACGGAGGATGTGTTTTGGGCGCAGATGGATTTGATGCACTATCGGGAGAATTGCCGGGTGCTTGGCGGGCCAGAGTTGCTGGCGGCGATGCGAAAGGCGGTGAGGAAGATGGGGGAAATGTATGGGTTGGGGGAGGATGACCCCGTGGATGTGGGGGTGGAGGTGTGATATGATGGTATTGAACATGATAACTCATTTCAGGAGGTGACCATTGACGGAATTCGACCTACAACACATTGCTCTTTTGATTGGCAAAACGACTCCGTCCATCTTTTCGGAGTATCTGGATCAGGTCGGCAATCAAGCACTGCTTGACTATCGCCGCCATCTACAATGGGGCGGCAAGCGAGGCGAGAGCCTGTACACGCACGTCTTGAACGGCATTCAGGTCCTGGAGACGCTGCGTCCTCTGCTTGGTTTACCGGATGTTGAAGCACGAGTGCTTTTCACCGCGTTCACAGTGCATGACCTCAACAAAGTTCTTCACACTGATGGGAGTTTTGGCAAGCTGGCCGTTGTTGAAAATGTGGCGGCGGAAGTGCAGCGATTGGGGCTGGATAACTTTCTTCCGGCCTGGGAAGAATATCTGGAAGACATCACCAGCTTGATCCGTGGCCATTCTGGTCATCTGCACAGCGGCGGCGAACGCTTGATCGTCCGACGGGAGCCGGTCTATCGCCTTGGATTAGCCAGGGTCAACGCCTTACTGCATCTGATGCGAGCGGCGGATGTGGTGGACCTCACACACACATTGGAGGAGCGGCCGCAGAAGGAGCAGTTCTTGGGTCACCTCAATGCTTACCTGGCGGATAGTGGACAGGGGCGTCAATTCCGGCTCTTCACGCATCGCCTGACCGAGCAGCGCGGCATCCTGACCAACGTGATCCATAACGTCATCGTTGAAGACTTGATCGCACGGTTTGGCTTGACACCGTTGCTCTACTATCCTGACGGCGTGGCCTATCTAGCGGAGAAAGGTTGCGTTTTAACCATCGCAGCGGACGATCTGGCCCACATTGGCGCGAGTGTTGCAAGCGTGATCGCCGGCCTGACGACCGGAAAGTTTGAGGAGTTCATTCAATCCACCACTCAAGGAATCAAAATCGATGAGAAGTGCTTGGAATTGGGCGTGCCGTTTCGCGGCATTTGGCGACAAGTTCACAACTTGGTGCAGCGTCGCAAGTTCGATCACGCTGACTTGGATACCAAGGTTCGTGACAGAGTAAAACGAGACTTCGCCAAGGCCAGCAGAGCTTATCCAGCTGAAGCCGAACGGGTGCAGGCTGCGCTGGCCAGCAATGCATCGGTGGTCAGCACCGATCACAATCATCTGCGGCTAGCTGAGTTGATCCGCTCCTACTACATCTTTCTCAACAAGCACTTCAAGAAGACGATCCCAGACGCCTGGGAACACATCTACCGCTTGCTGGAGTTGCCAGAAGAAAGATGGCCCTACTACGCCTATTTCGATACGCTGTACGCGCGAGCCTATGTGCTGGTATCTGATTTTTCGTTGTCCAACGAGGATGTCTACCGTCGTATCGAACGGGATGGCGAAGTTGTTACCGGCGCCGGTGGGCAAGAGGAGAATAACAGAGCGCAACTGTTCACGGATTATCTACAACTCTACTCTGTCTTCGAGACGGATAATCGCCAGGTGGCGTTCAGCGACCATCTGGCTCACTACGTTGCCAATCAACATCGGCAGTGTGTCTTCTGCAGCGGCCCATTTCCTACAGACAAATGGATGTCCGCCGATGTGCGTTCTGACATCACGGTACAAACCTTCTCCAACCGCCTGCGTGGAGGACCGGGCGAGCCGAAGAAGTACATCTGCGCTATCTGTCAGCATCAGTTCTTGTTGGAGAAGTTGAACTATCCAGAGGTGCGCGGGGAAGATACTCTCTACCTGCATCTGTATCCCTATTCGTTTCTGACCCGCCCCTTTATTCAGGGTCTCAATGCGACGGTGCAGCGTATTATCAGCGAGGACACAGCGGTGCAGGCGCTGAATATGAATGTACCCGACGCCATTGCCGCCTATCTGGCAAATCGTGCGGTAACGCCGACCTTCCGCGCCCGCACAGAGAAGGACAAACCACAACCCTACGGCATCTACCTGCCGCGCTACACCGAGACCACAGGCAATCTGCTGATCTTCCCCATCAACCCGGCAGGCGGCAACGAGACCGACCGCTTCCTCTTTACGCTGTGGAACGCGCTGCTGCTTCAACGGCACTTTGGCGTCAAGGTGTTACTGAGCAACATGGCCGTGGCGCCGTTGGGCAAAGAGGAGATGCCCGATCTGTACGTGGACAACATTCCACTGGGCTGCAACGGACTGTTACGACGCAACGACTACGCCCAGTTCGTGGGCGATACGAATCAGCCCGGCCCGCTAGAGGAACTATGGCAAGACGTCGGCCACCTGTTTGCTCTACGCAGGCTGACCTTCAGTGAGGGTGTGGAGCATACTGCTGCCCTTGTTAGAGCATTGCAGGGTAGTCCCCTGACCATTTTCTACGAAACCGAGAAGCTGCTGGAAAAGCGCGTACGCAGCCAGTCCAAAGGACAGGGTGGGTTGCTTACCTCGCTTATCCAGCAAGCGCATCCCCACGTTCGCTCACTTGCTCTTAGCCGAGGAGGAGTTTTCATGACACAACTCAACACAAAGTTGCAGCGCCTGGCGCAGATTGCCTGGCAAAACGGCCTACGCGGCCGCTCGTTAGAGAAAAGCAGCCTGCTGTTCCCGCTGGACGAAGTATTGCAGAAGCTCAGCTATGCCGGCGGCGCGGCCGATAGCGAAACGTTGAAAGCCGCTGCCATCCAAGACATCTTCGACCATCTAACCCGTATCGCGGATGAACGCTACAAGCCAGGCCGCAAGAAATGGGAGGCCACGAAGCAATTTGTGGACGGCTGGTTCGACGATGTGCTTGGCGGCGTCTACAACGGCAACCGTCGCACGCTGTTGAACGACGACAAGCTGCTGCGCTCAGCGTTCCATTTCTATGTGCGCGAGCAAATCATCGCCAAAGTGCCCGCAGGGCAAGACGCGTTGCCGACCGAGGAGCCTGTGTCTGAAGAAGATGCATCTGATGTCGCCTGAATTCAAGCGGTTCACCTATTTATCACCCATGATCACAAGGAGCTTTGACATGTCTATTATCAACCAATACGCCGATCGCTTTTTGCCTGCCTACAGCAACTACCCTCAGGGGCGCTATATCAGCTTGCTGCTGGTGCGCCGTATCGAATCTGAGGCCATTTTCCGTACCGAGGGCAGCGGCGAGCCACTGAATAAGGAATTCGTCCATGCCGGACTTGAGGGCGACGAGGTGATCCAACGCGTGGTGATCAGCAAGCGCAAGCAGACCGCGGTCGAGCGCCGCACCGGACGCGAGCTGTTGCGCAAACATGAGTTGCTTTTCGCTAAGGACGAAAAGAGCGGCGTTTGCTCGCTGAACCGCAACAACCCCTGCGAGAAGTGCGTGGACTGCATGATCTACGGCTATGCGGCCGGGGGTGGTGGCGCACAAAAGTCGCGCGTGGTCACCGACGACGCCTTCAGCCTGCACACAGCTAGGGTCGTAGTGGACACTCGACAGTTCAACGCCCTATTCGACAACAGCACGATGCGCGACCCCGAAACCGGCAAGGCGTCGACCAGCATCGGCACGGACGAGTACGTCAAGCCGGAAACGGTCTTCCTCGACATCGAAACCGTACGCGATATGACCGCCGACGAATTTCGCTACGTGTTGGGAAATGTGCTTCGTTCCAGCCGCTATGGGGCCATCTCCTCTCGCATCGGCAAGGTGAAGAACGTGTTGGCAGGGGTGATCTTCAGCGATACGGAGATCTTCAGCAATCTGGAGTTGACCCAGGCGGTCTACGACCATTTGCGCAACGGAGGAGCCGAGCCGGACTTTCCGTCCTCTTTGAGTGCCGTCACTGATGCCGTGCGAACCGCCGCTGACGGACTGATCAAGCGCGTCGTGGGGCAAGTGAAGTCGCTGACCGCGGAAGAGGTCATCAAACTGGTGGACGAGATCACGACTTTGTATGGTGACGAGGACGCGATCAAGACGATGCTGGAACGAACGAACAAATTGTACGGCCCGCGTAGCTAGGAGGCGGCCATGCACATCTACCGCTGCGAACTGACGCTGCTGGAGGCCACCTTCTTCAGCAGCCGCGAAGTGAGCGCTGTTTACCAAACCGAACCGTTGGTGGGCAACATCGCTCTGGCCTATGCATTCGGCTTCTGCCAGGCGTCTTACTTCAACGACGGGACCATCCATTACCGGGCGCACCTGGCCGCGCTGAACGATCAGGGGGTGTACGTCACCCCCGGCGCTATTATCGGCCAGCCGCGTTTTACGTTGAGTCAGTTCAACGCCCAGGCTGATGCACACTGGTACGCGTTTGCGAACAATGTGATTGTCACCCGGCCAGACGGCGCTTGGACGGAAAAAGGTGGGCAGGCTTGGTACGTGCTCTGGCCCGATGGCCGGCGGCAGAAGGTGGGATTGGAAAACCGGCCCCAGCATGGCCGTATCCGATTGCTGGCCATCGGCAACCGGGCCGTGGCCTATGTGCTCAGCTGCCAGCCGCAGACGATTCCCCGCTACGTGAGATTGGGCAAGTTCATGAGCAAGGCGCGAGTGGAGGCGACCGAGATGACATATCGAAAGGAGGATCGCGTCGATCAGGTCATACCACATCTCCTCAACCCGGCCGACCTCCCGCCGGAGATGTCGCTCCGTACCTTTGACCTTATCAGCGTGCCGCCGACGCCTTTGGTGCGCAATGCCAGCCTGAGCGGGCGGTTCTACCGACTTGCGGATGAGGGAATGTTGCCAGTAGGGATGCGATTCGGGATAGACAAACTGAAATGACCACGATCCACTTTCTTCCCCACGCCGAAAAGCTGGCTTCGGCCAATCCACTCAATCTGGCCAGATGGCCGCTGTATCACCAGATGCGCACGCTGGAGGTGCTGCGCGACCATGATCTGGTGATGAACACCTACAACACCGGCACGGGCAAGACGGTGGCCAGCCTGCTACACCTGTTTGAGCTACAGAGAACTGGCAAGAATGTACTTTTCATCGCTCCGACAAACGCATTGTTAAACCAGCACGCTGCTGATATTGAGAAGTTCGTTGTTGACAACAGCCTCGATTTCAAAGTATTGCGGGTGACGGCGGCTGAGATGCGCGCTATCGAACGGGAGCAGCGACCTGGCCAACGCGCCGGCGAGACGCTTCAGCAACTCATCCGCAATTACTTGGAATTCGACCCGGTCGCTGTCAAACGTCAACCGATCATCCTGGTGGTCAACCCGGATATCTTCTACTATGCACTCTACTTCCGCTATGGCGCACACGATCGGCGCAACGTCTTCGAGCGGTTTCTGACGGCCTTTGATTACATCGTGGTAGACGAGTTCCATTACTACGATGCCAAGCAACTAGCGAACTTCTTGTTTGCCTTTGCCTTGTTTGATCAGTTCGGCTACTTCGACGCGCGTGGGCGTAAGGTCTGCCTGCTCTCGGCCACACCAGCCCAAGCTGTGGTGACTTACCTCAACCGTATCTTCGACTCGCGTTGGATGCGTATCGGGCCTGACAACGAGCCAGCTGACAGCCAGAACTCGAAGCTCGCTCCCGCTCTGACTTCGCTGACGTTGGAAATCGTGAGTGGGACGCTAGAGGAGTGGCTGGAAGGAGGAGCACGACAGATCGAGGAACGACTACGCCAGGGAGAGGATGGCGCGGTTATCAGTAGTTCGTTGGCCACGGTCAACAGCGCCTACGCCAATCTGCGGCACACCTTGAACGCCGCTGACTTGGGGCGCATCACCGGGCCGGAACCGGAAGAGGAGAGGCAGGCCGCCACCGCCCGCCGTTTGATTCTGGCCACACCCACTGTCGATATCGGCTACAATTTCGTCAAGCTGGGCAAAACGCGGCAGCACATCGACTTCGTGATATGCGATGCGCGCTACGGTGACGAACTGCTGCAACGTATTGGCCGGGCGGGCCGGGTGCTCGGTCAAGCCGAGACGGCTATTCCTGCTCACGCTGTGGCCGTACTGCCGCCTGATGCGGCCGCAGCCCTGGCTCCCTACGATGGTAAAACCTTGAGTCGGAGCGAGTTCGCTGCCGTAGTGCGTGGATGCGCTCAACTTCCTCCCAAACACAGTTTAACCGGCTACATTCGCAGCCACGCCATCACCGAGTGCTTCTGGCCTATCTATCAGATCGGCAAGATGCTGCCACCCGATCTGCAGGACGAGGTGGATGCTCTCTACGAACGCGTGCGGGAGGTCTTTGCGCCCGGCAGTCAGCGCACGCCAGGGGGCCTCAAGGGGTTCTTCAACAAACTTGAGAAGCGCGAGGCATGGCTGTACGCCACTCGCAGTGGATCGATTCCTCACGACCAGGACACAGCCCATCACATGGCTGACTGGCTGGCCTGGCTGGAACCTGAGCGCGGGCGCATCGAACCGGCATCTTTGCAGCCCCATCTAGCTTATCTCCTGGCGAATCGACAGCAACAACAGGCTTTGCGGGCTTTTGTGCAGAGTCAGGTTGAGATCACCTGCGCTTTGTTTGCCTTTCGCGACTCTGTTCAGGGACCGACCGCTGTCCTCTACGACCCCCAACACCTGTTTTCCAGCCAAAGCGTCAACAGCTACGATCTGTTTCATCTGCTGCGCAACTACAAGCTCTCAGTGCCGATGAGTCGGGCGCAGTTCGTACAAATGGCCGGGGAAGCCGATCTCAGCGGTGATTTCTACTTTCGTCTATTAGTCCAGCGCACCCCCAGATTGGTGTTAGAGTTCGTTATTGAAAGCGAGGATGAGCGCAAGGAATTCGAGTGCAAGTGGTGTGGTGCACCTGTGGCGTTGCAAGGCGTCCGCCTGCAAGCCCGGGAGCCAGGCGGCGACCTGGTGGCGGGCGCACTGGAGCGAGAGGTGGTGGAAGCACTGACCAAGCGTTTCCTGCCCATGTTGATCGTGTCACCGGCAGACGAAGGCATCATGCGGGGCAAACTGCGGGGGACCAATTTGTGGGCGCAGCGATTAACCGTACGCTTCCCCGATGGTACGTCAGATGGGGGGTACCGCGCTTTGCTGGGAGTAACTGCCTTCCACGCTCATGCCGAATTACAGGGCTATTTTCTGATGAAGAACAAGATCAAATCGGAAGCGATCATCATATAATGCTGCTGGTTGATGATGAGGCTTCAATTCCGTCTTCAACCCACACCATCCCTACAGACCATCCCCCACTCGATCTCAAAACGTCTGACATGCTACAATCCCTATACAGCCTGAATCGAACCAGGCTGGATGGGCCAGAAAAGCCAGGCAAGCGCACCGCCAACCCAAAGGATACGCCATGACCGAACCATTGAACATCACCATCCGCACCCTGACGCCGCTGTGGACTGGCGGCATTGATGGTTCCATGGACCGCATTCATGAAACCGGCATCCTTGGCGGCTTGCGCTGGTGGTATGAGGCGGTCGTGCGGGGACTGGGGGGATGGGCGTGCGATCCGAGCGGACATCAGTGCCCGAATGAAGATGGCAACTTCTGTGATGCCTGCCAGCTTTTCGGCGCGACGGGCTGGCGACGGCGGTTTCGACTGCACGTCGATGCCTGGGCAGAGCCAGCCTGGAAGGGTGGCCGTGGTCTGAATGTACGCCCCTATGGCCGCACGCGTGGATGGTTCTTGAACCCCGGTCACCTCGGGATGATCAAGATCAATCTGATAGGCGACCCCAATACGTTGGCTCAGATTTTGGCGCTATTTCGTTTCCTGGAAGCATGGGGCAGCCTGGGAGCGCGGCCTCAACTGGGATACGGCATGTTTGAAATCACCAAGATCGAAGGAATTCCACCACCAGCGAAATGGAATACCCAGGGAGAAGCCGCAGTTGACGCGCTGCCTGATTTGCGCAGCTTCACCTTTTTCAAATTGCAGTTTGCCCCCAAAGAGGCAAATTGGTGGGCGCAGGTGTCGGGGCTGCGTGAACTCCGCAGCCAGCGCGACCTGTGGCCAATCCTGGAACACTTGGCTGCTGATGGCATGGCACCCGTGATGCCGGCGATCAAGAACCACCTGCGCTATGAACAACAGTGGTCGTCAGTGACGCTTCCTCCCTGGCTCTTTGGCACGTTATACGGGGGCGAGCGTATGCGTAGCAAAGTGGCGTTGAGCTGGGCTTTCCGCCTGGCAGACGCCAGAACATGGGAAATCCGGGGATGGGTTCATCTCCCTAACGATGCCCGAGGTCGAGCCAGCCGCGCCGAGGTCACGTCTGTGCTGCGACGGGCGCTGGAAAACCCGCAGAGCTGGCAGCAGGCGCTGGGCTTGCAGGCAAGTTTCCGCGACGCCGCCCTCACCTTCGCGCCATCGCCCTCACCCTGGCAGATGTGCGACAGTCAGGCAGTGGCTACTTTTCTGAACGAGGTTCAGCCGGAGGCAGTTTCATGATTGAAAGTATCCAGATTCGAGATTTTCGCGGCATCCAGCGCGGGCGCATCAATGGCTTTCGCCAACTGAATTTGCTGGTTGGCCCCAACAATTCCGGCAAATCCGCCGTGCTGGAAGCACTCTACCTGACCTCGACATCCACCCGCCAGGCCGCCTGCACCGTCCGACGCCGCAACGGCAGCCAAATCGAAAGCGAGTCTACCTATGATGTGCTTATAGCCGCGCCCGATCTGCTTGGCGATCATCCCATGCGGCGCTTATGGGCCAGGCACAACTATTCGGGACTACAACCTGGTTTAGCCAGCTGGAGTCAAGGTTTCGTGCGGACTTCGTTGAGTGATCGCGGATTGCCAGTATCCTCCCTAGAACTGTACACCGGCGAGCGTGGCTTTGCTGAGGGCGACGAGCAAGTCACGGCGTTGTTTGGCCTTGATCCCGGCGACGAGCCTCGGAATGGACAGCGCGATCCAGTTGGGCTGTTTGCCACAGAGCTTCTTGGCAGCGATGCCGAGCCGTTCGCGAACAAACGGCTGGTGTTTTGCTGGCACCCGGACTTGACGTACTACTACCGGGGCAGCGCAGCCTGGTTGGTGCAGGGCCGCCCGGCTGTGGCCGATCACACGCTCTATTTCGATGCCGAGTTGATCCGTCAGCACATGCCGGCGGCATTCCATCAGCGCATGTTGAGCGCCGTACCTGGATGGACGCAACGCATCGCGCGATCGTTCGGCCGCATCTTTGATGTGGGACGACCTTTTGCCCTCCAGTTTCTTCCCACGGGCGCGGATAGGCGTTTGCAGCAAGGCTGGATCGCCCCGGAGGACCGCCAGGCTCTCCCCATCGATGCCTTCGGCGATGGCGCACGCAGCGCCTTCAAACTGTTGGCGCCGCTGGTGGCGCTGGCTGCGAATGCCACGCCTGACGCTCCCGGCCTCTTGCTTTGGGAAGAGCCGGAATCGTACCAGAACCCGCAAACCCTGGCGCTCCTGTTGCAGGAAGTTTTCGACCTAGTGCGTGGCAAGCCGATCCAGGTCTTCATGGCCACGCACAGCCTGGAGGTGGTGGCCCAAGTTACAACCTTGCTGCAAGGCGGCCAACTCGATGCCGGCGATACGCGGCTCTTTCATCTCGATCTGAAGGACGGGGAGTTGACTTCCTCCTGGTTCGAAAAAGACAATCTGGCGGCCTGGCTCGAATCGGGTCTGGACCCACGCGTGTGGAAGGATTTCGTGTCGCCCATCCAGTTCCGCTTGCGCCAGGAGGAAGCATGAGCATTCACGTCTTCGCCGAAGGAAGCACCGAAGAGCGGGTGTTCGAGGGCCTCAAGCGCGTGATTCCAGGTCTGGCGATCGTCACAGCTGCCGGAAAAGGAAAGGCCCAAGTCAATGCGCAAATGATCGCTACGCTGGCGCCGCTCCTGCAAACAGAAGATCCCGTTCGCTGTCTGATCCTGCGTGACTTGGACGAAGACACGGGCGAGACGGTTGCCGGGCTTTTACAAAGCGTTGATGACGCAGTAGGAAAGATGGCGCCAGACAGAGTCACGCCAGAGCCGGCTTTTTCCCAGCACCCTGATCACCCATCCGTCTACACGCTGGCGCTTGCAAGACCGGACTTGCGCCTGGCGCTGCACATCGCCACCTATCGCTGGCGCCCTGAATTCATCAAAGCCACCATAGACGACTGCGTCCTGGCGTTGGCTCTCCAACCAACTACTGCTGGGGCATTGATCGCCAATAAAGGGTGGCCGACCGCGGCTGACGACGTGCTGCATAAGGTCACGGAGGAAATTCCTGGCCTGTTGAGCAGGAACGGCATTCGGCTGCAGGAGGCAAAGGACTACGTCAGGCTGTACGCAGCGGTGATCCAGGAGCACACCTCACCGCCGGTCTTTGCCACCCGAACCCTGGCCCATGCCGCAGATGCAGACCTACGCCAGGTATTTGCGCCGCTGTTGGCGGCGATTGAGTTCGTCAGGAGTTGACAATGCTGAGCGAATTCTTAGCAACCTATGCACTACCTGAAGGTCGTGAAGACCTACAACGAGCCGGGATCGACTTTCTGTTGGGGTTGGGCAAACCACCGGCTGGCTTCGACCATCTGGCGGCAGTCAGCGATCCTCTAGCTCGCATCGATTTGTTGGCGCAGGCGTTGGTGACTGGCAACAAGGATTATGCCCGCGCCGGCGAGCGCCGACAGCCGGGCGGCCTGCCGCAGTTGTACCGAAGCCAGGCTTTTTGTGCCGCCTTTGACGAACGGCGCAACATGCTGGCCACCCTTGGCCTGTTGCCCGCCCTGCCTGATCTGACCGACCTGTCCCTCGCCAGCTTTGGCCTGCACTTCACTTTCACGCTGCGCACGCCCTACATCAGCAAGGACGACGTCGGTCTGCACATTCTGGATAACCCCGTGCGCAAGGACAAGGTGTTCGGCCTGCCTATGGTGGCGCCGACGGGATGGAAGGGCGCGCTGCGGGCGGCCATCCGCCAGAACAACGGCTGGAGCAACGGACACCTCGACTTATTGCGGCTTTTCGGCGATGCACGTGATGACGAAACAGGACAGGCGGGCCGCCTCTTCTTTTATCCCACCTTCTTTACCCAGCTCGGGCTGGAAGTGATCAATCCCCACGACCGCAAATCCAACGCCGGCGCGCAACCGATCTACTTCGAGTGCGCACCGGCCGGCGCACAGGGAGACTTCACCCTGCTCTACGTGCCTTTCGACCACGTGGGCGGGGACGAGGATGAGACGCGAGGCAGGGCGCTGGCGGACCTCAAGCTGGTGGCCGCAGGGGTGAAGGCGATGATGAGCGAATATGGTTTTGGCGCCAAGACCAGCAGTGGCTTTGGCCTGGCGAGCGAGCGCGTTGGCGCAGGGAAACTGACCTTACGCTCGCCCGAAACGGCTGCAGCTCCATCAACTATTCCCGTCGCCGCGACCGCGCCGGTCGCATCGCTGCCCCGTTACCTGGAGACGCCCGACCGGCTGGCGCCTGAGTATCGCAATCCCGACGGTAGCTTCCGCCAGTGGACCGAGGCCGAACTGAAGGCCATGAAGAAGGCCGACCGCCAACTCTACGACAAGGCTAAGAGTTGGTGGGAGCGTGAAGGCAAAGCGTTATTCGATGATGTTGGCAAGCCTGAGTTGACACGGCCTGGATCATCGGCACCGCCGGCTACATCAACGTGGGCATTTGTCTCGTTCAGTGAGTTGGCAGCGCTGGCCAGCCAGATGGTGCAGGAATTGGTCAAGGAAGGCGCGCAATGAGCAACAACCTGGAAATTCTGGCCCAATATCATGAGGCACTGCTGCGGGCGGAGGTAGCGGCGTGGTTGCACGACATGGGCAAGTGCGCTGATGCGTTTTTACAAACCGATGGCACAGGATTCAAGGCTGTGGCTTGCCAGGATCACCCGCAGGTAAATCCCCACAAGGCGGTGTTTGAACCGAACGCTCTTACCCTCCTCCCTTATTGGTCGGGGTTGTCTCCGCAGCGGGGACAATGCTCACGTTTAGAGGAGGCACGCCACAGTACAGCCTTGTGGCAAACTTTCAAGAATCTCGCTGTCGATCCTACAAGCCTGGACCTAGAAATAGTACTGCCAGGCCTCGGGAAGGCGACTATTCGAGAGCTTGTTCTTTGGGGTAGGCCACTTGTTAGCGATCAATTCCAGCAATTCAGGAGTGTTCTGAGGGACTTAGCTATTACAGTTGGTTACTTAGGCCGAGCACATGGTGCTGCTCACATTGAGAAGGAAGAATCTGAGGGGATGTCTTCTTCGTTTGTCAGCAGCCCCTT
Organism: Chloroflexota bacterium; assembly: GCA_041918515.1. Taxonomy (GTDB): domain Bacteria; phylum Chloroflexota; class Anaerolineae; order J102; family J102; genus SSF26. Next base: position 87,845 of record JAYRVO010000127.1, read on the forward strand.
TGGCTTTGAGTACGCTCGGTTGAAAGATCTGAACAGTAAACTTCAGCACGTAATACTTGCTGCTACTTCTTCTTTTCAACGAAAGGATCTGGTTGCCGAGCTAAAAGTCAATTTTGATCTGGCATTGGGCGATACGCGCTATCCCGAGAACGAAGTCACACTTTGGGATTGGTCCAGCCTGGTTGCTGCACTGTACAAGGCTGCTATGGCAGGCGCGCTTCTCCGACACAAGCTGACACCGGCCGATCTGCGCTGGCGATTATTGAGTGTTCGCTTGAACAGCACCACTTTTCTCGATCACGTTACCCGAATGCCTGATCTGTTGGCTCGACAACAACTGCTCCAAGACGGCTTCGAAAAAGTGCGTGTCCTATTGGAGGAGACGTATCCGCTTGGCACCGAGGTGTATCGAGACGAAAGCAGCAGTCTTTATGTGACGCCTGACTTGGCTGATCTCATGCAACTCACTGATAACAACGGGATCAGCATCGAAACCCTTATCATGCAAGTATTTTCACAGGGAACCGTCAACAACGATTCAGAATTGGCGATTCTCGGTGAGGTCGTCCCGGAAGTAAAGCTTGACAACACTTCCTGGTGGGGACAACGACCTGATCGTAACACTCCTGCGACCAATGATGAAGTACCCCCAATCAACCAAATCTTACAACGACCCATCAATGCCGCTGCAGATATCGACGCTGTGGTTAAGTGGTGGAACACCGCACGAGACATCTGTCCTGTGTGCGGTTTGCGACCGCAGGCCACTCCAAATTCCAAAGCCGGTCGACGTAAAGTCTGCGAGATTTGCGAGCGACGTAGAGACGATAGAGCCAAAGCCTGGATCGCGAATTTGGGGGCTTCCACGATATGGCTGGACGAAGTGGCCGATCTAAATGGACGGGTTGTGCTTCTGGTCGGCCACTTCGATCTAAGTCAATGGTTGAAGGGTGAAATGATACAGACGCTGGCCGTCAATGATCCCAATCGGTCAAATGGTGCGACGTCAAAAGATATCTGCAAGAATCCTTCGTTTTCTCGGCTGCGTCGGGTTTGGGACACCACCTATCAATTCTGGCAGGACGTGTTACCGACCCACCCGAGCCCGAATTTGCAGCAATCTTTAGTCGTCCAAGTTATCGGTCAGGGCAGTTTCAGATTAACTATCCAAGGCGATATAAGGTCGATCAGATCGGAGCACAAGTTGGGGTCGTATCACACTTACGAGTTGGTGCTTGCTGATGGTGTAAGACTCAGCGTGGTTTGGGATCCGCATCATCAGCGATTTGTTACAGTCGACAATCTGGCATATGTTGCAAAGCTGTTTGGCGACGAGGTTCCAACCAGAGAGGCAGAAGAATCTCTCTCAAGCCATGAGCGGCGGAAAGGCAGGTGGGCAGCAGAAACAGTCGGTTCTCATCTCATGAGTAAAATGACCATCGAAGAACCTGCAAGTGAGGGCGTGGTTGGTGGCTTTCTGGGTGAGATCGTCGTGGCATCGGGCGGGGTTGGACGAATCATTAGCGCGGAAGGTGAGGACATCACTTATCCTCCCATAATTCCAATTCTTGCTGAGCCAACTACATTCATGGCTCTGATCCCCGCCAGTCCGGCGTTGACTGTGGTCCAGGCCATCAAGGAAAAATACGAGACCGAGATGGGCAAGGTGCGCAACCGCCTGCCGCTGACCCTGGGCGTGGTCTACGCCGGTCGTCGCACACCCCTGGCCTCGGTGCTCGATGCCGGCCGACGGATGCTGCGGCGCTCCAACCCCACCGTTCAGGCGGAAGTGCAGGAATTGACGCCCCAAAACCCATTGCCCGATGGCTGGCCGAGCACCTTGGACGTGAAGATGAAGATCGACGAGAGGGAAATCGTTGTCGGCGTCCCCACCGTGATGGGCGACGGGACAACACCCGACGTTTGGTATCCCTATTGGCAGGTGGCGGGCAAACTACCCACCGATCGCAATCGCTGGTTTGTGGGGCCGGACGGCGAGTATTGGGTGCATGTGTGCGACCTGCGAGTGGGCGACCGGGTTTGCTTCACCCCCTCCACATTCGACTACGAATACCTGGACGCCAGCGCCCGTCGCTTCGAGGTGGCCTACGACAGCGATGGGCAGCGCATGGGCCAGGATCGGCGGCAACGACCGTATTTGCTCGAACAGGTGGATGATATCGAAACGACCTGGGGCGAGATCAGCGGCCTGCCGCTCTCACAGATCAAGGCGCTGGAGGCGTTGATCGAAGCCAAACGCCGCGATTGGGGCGAACCAATCGGCACGCTGAGTGTTTCTGACGCTTTTCGCCAGCTCGTCACCGACGCGCTGCACGAATCGAAAATCCACACCCCAGCGTTGGAAAAAGCCGCCATCACCGGCATGTTGGCTGACGCTCTGGAAATCCACCTGACCATTCACAAAGACAAATCGCAATAGGAGAATGCGTCTATGTACACGCTGCAACGTTTCTTAATCATGACCCTCGATCCCGTCCACATCGGCACGGGCGGCTATCGGTTGGGGCGGGTGGACAACAGCATCGCCCGCGAGCCTGGCACCAACCTGCCCAAAATTCCCGGCACCAGCCTGGCCGGCGCGGCCCGCTCCTACGCGGCCATGCGTTACGAGAAGACCCGCTGCGCGGGGCAAGGCGGCCACTGTGGACAAGACGACTGCCCTATCTGCTACACCTTTGGCAATACACGCGGCAACGAAGGCGGCAGCGCCGGCACAGTCAGCCTGGCCGACGCCCAACTGCTGATCTTCCCTGTGCATTCGATGGCCGGGCCGGTGTGGGTGATGACGAAAGCGCGGCTGGAAGGAGCCGGGTTTACGGTTGCAGCGCCGGATCTGGCGCGCGACGAATTCGCCACCACTCTGGCCGGTTGGGCGAAGCCGCTCAACCTGGGCTGGCTGTTGCTGGATCGCAAGGATGGGAACGTGACAGTCACGCCGCCAGCCAACGTAGGCAGCATTGCGAGCTGGGAGGACCTGGTGAAGCGGTTGGTCTTCGTAGACGAGGGCATGTTCAGCCAGATTGTCAACAGCAACCTGGAAGTGCGTACTTCGGTCAGCATCGATGCTACGACCGGCGCGGCTAAGGATGGCGCTCTATTCACTTATGAGGCGCTGCCGCGAGCAACCTTGCTTTGGTGCGATGTGGTGGAGGATGATTACCGCACGGGAAGCAAGCCCTGGCCCGTGACACAGACTTTCACGAACAAGACTTTGGGCGAAACCTGGAGCCGATCGCTTCATGTGGTGAAGGCAGGGCTGAATCTGGCCCAACACCTGGGCATCGGCGGCATGGGCACGCGCGGTTTTGGCCGCATCAAACTGCTGAGCGATTGGGAGGTGAACCATGCGTAATCTGGACACTTTGGCTGCAGAGACGGCGCAGAAAATCATTGCCGATACCCAAAACTTCAAGGCGAGCGAAGTCGAGAATCTGGCGACGAAGGCGCTCGGTGTGTTGCAGGAAAACGGCGTCTATGCCGCCACCATTTATCTCTATTCGCGTACCGGCGCCGACGCCAAAATTGCGCCGTCTGTGCGCTCGCAGGCGTTGGCTCTGATCGCTGCCGAAGTTGTGCGACAAGCGACGCCGGCGGATCGGGCGGATGTAGCGCTGCGTTTTGTCACCGACCATATTGCCAACGACCTTGATACCCTGCTCCTGGTCAAGCAGGTCTGGGAGCAGACGCTTATCTACGTGCGGTACGGCGCCAAGGCCAGGGGGTGAGCCATGAGCTGGACAGCGTATCGGGTCGTGTTTCGGCTGTTGACCCCCATGCACATGGGCGCGACCAAGTTGGGCAACCTGCAGACCACGCGGCCCTACGTTCACGGCAAGGCGCTGTGGGGGGCACTCACTGCCCGACTCACACGCGACCATTCGAGCTTGGGCGGGGACTATGCGGCCGTGGGCCGTCGGGTCAATGAGGAGCTTGCTTTCAGCTACTTCTATCCAACCGTGGGCGACCAGGTTGAGCTGTGGCCGTGGGATGACCCGGATCGCTTCGCCTGGCGTTTCCTCGGCTCGTATGCCAGCACCGCGCTGAACTACAGCCAGAACAGCGCCGAAGAAGGCAGCCTGCACGAGACAGAATACATCGCCCCGATGACTCGCGACCGCCAGTCCCGGCCCGTCAACCTGGTGGGCTACATTTTCGAAGGAGAAGGCTGTGCTTTGCCCTGGAAAGATGCGGCAAGCCGGCTGCAGATGGGCGGGGAACGCACCTATGGCTGGGGACGGGTGGAGTTGATATCCTGCAAAGCAACGACAACGGCTCTCTTTGACCTTATCCCAATGACGTTGGACGGCGCCCGGCCCTGCCTGCATCTGACCGAAGACATCGCCATCCTGGCCCATGCGTTGGCATCTGGTGAGAATGCCGTCGCCACGCGCGGTCCGCTCGTGCCGCTGGTGGGGCGGGAAACGCTCGGTGCAGATAGCCATGGCAGGCATATTCCCACTGCGAAAATTTGTTGGGAACCAGGCAGCAAGATCACCTCTGCTATGTCGGTCATGATCGGCCAGCACGGCATTTGGGAAGCCAGAGCATCCTGATCCCTGCCCATAGGAACCCCCTCATGCCCCTCAACCCCCACCACACCCTACACGCCATCATCGTCAATCTCGTCGCGGTGGAGGATGGCAGCACGCCGCTGACGCAAGGGCCGCTGGCGCAGGCGGCTTTTCTCGACTTGGTGCGCGTGGCTGCTCCTGAGTTGGCCGGCCGGTTGCATGACCAGAATACGCGTAAACCCTACACGCTTTCGCAGTTGCACGGCCTGCCTGCGCCGGACGCGGGCGGCCGCCATGTGTTGAGGGCGGGGCAGACAGCCTGGCTACGGCTGACGCTACTCGACCTGGCGCTCTTCGACGCCTTCTTTCAGCGCCTCTTTGCCGAAGGGCCGTCGCTGCGGCTGCGCATCGGCGGCGTTCACTTTGGCATCGAGAGTGTGTTGGGCGCGCCGGGCAGTCACCGGTTGGTGGGATACACCACTGTGGCCGAGCTTGGGGATCAGGCCGGGCGGGATGCTTGCATCCCCATGCACTTCGCCAGCCCCACGGCCATGAACCGGGGCGCACTCGGCCCGGCCAAAGAGCGCATCGTGTTGCTGCCAGAGCCGAAGATGGTGTTCGGGTCGCTGCGGGGGGCCTGGAATAAGCTGATCGGTGGCGACATCCCCATGGATTTCGAGCAATGGGTGGAGGATTTCGTGGTGGTGCGTGAGGTGAAGTCGTGGAAGACGGGCGTCTATCGGTTGAAGAACCAGAGCGTGCACCCCGGCGGTTACGGCGATGTGACGTTCGAGGCGTTGGATCATGATCCCGACTATCTGCACACGCTCAATCTGCTGGCCGATTTTGCCTTCTATAACGGTGTGGGCGCGAGGACGGCGGTGGGGATGGGGCAGGCGTGGCGAAATGGGGTGACAAAGTGACAAGGTGACAAGGTATGGATGAGTATTTGCCGTTGAGTTTTTTGAATCAGTTGGAGTATTGCGAGCGGCGGTTCTGGCTGATGTATGTGTTGGGCGAGATGGATGTGAACGCGCCGGTGTTGGAGGGGACGTTGCAGCACGAGCGTGTGCACAGTGGCGAGGGGGAGCGGGAGGGCGAGGTGGTGATCCACCGACGTTTGCACGTGTGGTCGGATAGGTTGCGGCTGATCGGGTTTGCGGATGTGGTGGAGGAGGCAGAGGGAGAGTTGTTGCCGGTGGAGCATAAGCACGGCAAGATGGGGCGTTGGCTGAATGATCATATCCAGTTGTGCGCGCAGGCGCTGTGTCTGGAAGAACGCACGGGCAGGCGGATCGTGCGGGGGGAGATTTTTTATTGGGGGTCGAGACGCCGAGAACAGGTGGAGTTCACGCCCGAACTGCGAGCGCGCACCGAGGCCGCAGTCGCCCGCGCTGCGGCGCTGGTGGCGGCGGGGGTGATGCCGCCGCCGCTGGCGAAGACGGTGAAGTGTAATGATTGCTCGCTAGAGGGCGTATGCCTGCCGCGCGAGATCGAGATCCTTCTCCGCGAGTCGCGGGCGGAGGTGGTCTGATGCCAGAATTGCACAATTGGGAGGATGAGATGGCGACTTTGTATTTGACCGAGCCGCACGCGAGTGTGCGCAAGGATGGCGACACATTGGTGGTGCATATCCCCGAGGATAAGGCGACGAATACGCCCAAGCGTCAGGTGAGTGTGCCGTTGATGAAGGTGACGCAGGTGGTGGTGTATGGGGATGTGACGTTGACCAGTCCGGCGATGATGGCGTTGTTGGAGCAGGGTGTGGATATTTGTTTTTGTTCGTATTACGGGCAGTTCAAGGGCCGGTTGGCACCACCTTTTGGCAAGAATAGTCTGATCCGTTTGCAGCAGCATGCCGCGCATAATGATCCGCCCCGTTCGTTGTCATTGGCGAAGACGTTCGTGCGGGGGAAGTTGGCGAATATGCGGGCGATGTTGATGCGGGCGAATCGGAAGCGCGAGGATGGCGAGATCGCAGGGGCGGTGGAGACGTTGAAGCAGGTGATCGAGAAGGTGGAGGCGCTGGACCCGAGCGCGGCCGTCATCCCCGACCCGGCGCATCCACAAACCGAGTCGCGTTATGGGGCGCTGTTGGGGTTGGAGGGGGCGGGCGCGGCGGCCTATTTTGGCGTGTTTGGGCGGCTGCTGAATAAGGATTGGGAGTTCGAGCGGCGTGTGCGGAGGCCGCCGCGCGACCCGGTGAACGCGCTGTTGTCGTTTGGCTATGTGTTGTTGATGAATCAGGTGTCGTCGGCGATTAGCATCGTGGGGCTTGACCCGTATGTGGGTTATCTGCACTCGTCGCAGTTTGGCAAGCCGGCGCTGGCGTTGGATGTGATGGAGACGTTCCGCCCGGTGGTGGTGGATTCAACGGTGCTGACGTTGTTGAATAATGGGATGTTGGATCGGAAGGATTTCGTGGAGGAGTTGGGGGCATGGCAATTGACTGAAAAGGGCCGGCGGACGTTTTTGCAGAAGTTCGAAGAGCGGCTGGATACGGAGATCGAGCATCCGGTGTTCGGGTATCGGGCGACGTATCGGCGTAGTCTGGAGATGGAGGTGCGGCTGGTGAGTAAGTGGCTGACGGGGGAGATCCCGCAGTATCGACCTTTTCTGGTGCGTTGAGGAGGAGGGGCAATGGCGACGACGCGCGGCAATCCACCCCGAACGCTGTATGTGGTGGCTTACGACATTCCGGTGGACCGGCGACGGACGAAGGTGCACAAGACGTTGTCGGGTTTTGGCAAGTGGACACAGTACAGCCTGTTCGAGTGTTATTTGTCGGAGAAAGAGATGGTGCAGTTGCGGGGCAAGCTGGATAAGTTGTTGAAGGCGGATACGGACAGTGTGCGTTTTTATCCGCTGTGTGCGGCGTGTACGGGGAAGGTGGAGACGATCGGTTCACCAAAACCGGCGGAAGATAAGGTGTATGTGGTGTAGGTGAAAGATGAGTCGAGAACGATGGTGGAAGCAGGCGGGAAGGGGTGCGAGCGGTGAAGTGCGCCCGAATTTTCTGGGCGGCGCTCGCACGGGCGACCAAGCGAAAATGTGGCGCTTTGTGGCTTGGGGAGGACATGAAGTGTGGCCATTGCTTCGGCGAGATTACTGGAAATCGCGCCAAACGGGGTATAGCAAGAGACAAGTCGAAGGCGTAGGGGTGGCCGCTCGCAGTGAGGAGTGGGGTGGTTGGCCGGGGGTGGAAAAGGGGGTTGCGGAGTTTGCTTTTTGGGGACAAGTGGGGGAAAATGTTGGGCAGGTGAGCCTGCTATGGCTCACGGTGGAGCACGGTCCCAGGGCTGCGAGAGCAGCTTCACCGACCCGAATCCCGACCGAGGGATTGAAACATGGCCGTGCATGCCTGGCTGAAGCCCTCGGCGGGGCTTCACCGACCCGAATCCCGACCGAGGGATTGAAACCGGTGGTGGGCGTCGCATACAACACCCGCTTACCGCTTCACCGACCCGAATCCCGACCGAGGGATTGAAACCACCCCCGGCGCGCAGGACAAGGAGACGCAATGCCGCTTCACCGACCCGAATCCCGACCGAGGGATTGAAACCGTTGTGGTGGCGGGCATGGGAGAACAACGGCGTGGCGCTTCACCGACCCGAATCCCGACCGAGGGATTGAAACGTTGGCCAGGGCCGCTTTGTAAATGTCTCCTTCCCAGCTTCACCGACCCGAATCCCGACCGAGGGATTGAAA
>JAYRVO010000128.1:0-12151 GCA_041918515.1 Chloroflexota bacterium
ACTGCTGCAGAACGGCAAGATGCTGGCCACCATCGACCAATTCGGGCCGGATATGGCCAAGAATGCCATTGAGATCGGCCTGCGCGTCCTCGGCGGCGAAAAGCTCAGCGGCTGGATCAAGACCCCTGTCAAGCTCATCACAAAAGACAACATGCAGTAGTCTGCTAAACATTCGCAAGAGCAGCGGCGCACAACGTCGCTGCTCTTGCTCATCTGGTACGGCTCATGACAGCAAGCGCTCTCAACGACTCTCCCAACATCCTTGAGATCAGGGGCCTGGTGAAGACGTTTCCCGGCGTCAAGGCCCTCGATCGGGTAGATCTCGACATACGACGGGGCGAGGTGCACGTACTGGTAGGCGAAAACGGCGCCGGCAAGTCGAGCCTGGTCAAAGTGCTATGCGGTATCTACAAGCCTGATCAGGGTGAGATCCTATACGAAGGCAAGCCCTACGCCCCGCATACGCCTATCGATGCGATCCAGAGCGGCATCCGGGTAGTCTACCAGGAGTTCAACCTGCTCCCCTACCTGTCGGTTGCCGAAAACGTCTTCTTCGAGAAGCTGCCCAGCAAGAGAGGACTGGTCAATTATCGCGCGTTGTATCGCGACACGCAGCGGGTCTTGTCTGAGGTCGGCCTCGACATCTCGCCGCAGACCAAGGTCGAGATGCTAGGAGTTGCACAGACGCAGTTGCTGGAAATCGCCAAGGCGATCTCCAACGAGAGTAAGGTGCTGATTTTGGACGAGCCTACTGCCACGCTGACGCCCAAGGAAATCAACCGCCTGTTCGAGATCATCGGCCAACTCAAGGCGCGCGGCGTCACCATCATCTACATTTCCCACCGGCTGCAAGAGACGTTTGCGATTGGCGACCGCATCACCGTGCTTCGCAACGGTAAGAAGGTGCGGACGACGGCCATTCAGCAGGTCACAATCCCTGACATCGTGAGCATGATGGTGGGCAAAGAGATGGGGGAAGAGTTCCCGTTCGACGACCGTGTACGTCCGGGCGCGGAGATCTTCCGAGTGGAGGGCCTGCGCTACCGCGGCAACGCCCATGCCATGAGTTTCAGTCTGCATAGCGGCGAGCTGTTGGGGATTGCAGGGCTGGTGGGTTCCGGGCGCACGGAGACGCTGCGGGCCATTTTCGGCGCCGATCGCAAGGCAGCGGGCAAGCTTTACTTGAATGGCAAGCCAATCGTCGTCGATAGGCCCAAGGACGCCGTCCGCCATGGCATCTGCCTCCTCACCGAAGATCGCAAACAGCAGGGCTTGATCCTGGATATGCCATGTTATGTCAATGTGACCTTGACAGACCTGGCGCAGGTGTCGCGGTCTGGCCTCCTGAACGCCGACAAGGAGAAGGCACGCGCCAATGACCTGGTCCAGGACCTGATGATCAGGACGCCTTCGGTGGATCAGTGGGTGCGCAACCTCTCTGGCGGCAACCAACAAAAGGTTGTCTTGGCCAAGTGGTTGTTCCGCCATCCCGACGTGTTGATGTTCGATGAACCTACACGAGGCATCGATGTCGGCGCCAAATATGAAATTTATACCCTGCTTTGGCGGCTGGCCGCTGAAGGCAAGGGGATCGTGATTGTATCCTCCGATCTGCCGGAGCTGCTCGGCATTTGCCATCGCATTCTGGTTTTCAGCGACGGCAAGATCACCGGAGAGATCAACCGCGAGGCGTTCGACCAGGAAAAAATCCTGGCCCTCGCCTACCAAGAATACATCCACACCGATAGCAGGCCAACCGAGTTCAAACAAGGGTGACTGAAGCATGACGGCCAGAAGAAGTTTCAATCTACTTTTGCAGGAAGCCGGCATCGGCTTGGCGCTGGTGATCCTTTGTGCGATCTTCGCCATCGCGGCGCCCCGTTTTGCAAGCGTAGACAATCTCTCCAATATCCTCACGCAGATCAGCATCAACGCGGCCATCTCGGTAGGCATGACGTTCGTCATCCTGCTGGGAGGCATCGATCTTTCCGTCGGATCTGTGCTGGCCCTCACAACCGTTGTGGCCGGCCTGACGATCACGAACAAGGCGTTGCCTGTGCCGCTGGCTATCGCCTTGGCCGTAGTGGCTGCGGTCAGCGTGGGCGCCATCTGCGGCCTGGTCAACGGTTGGGTTTCGGAGCGGTGGAAGATACACTCCTTCGTGGTGACATTGGGGATGCTGAACATCGCGCGCGGGGCGGCGCTGCAAATCAGCAACTCGCGTACGATCTTCAGCTTTCCAGCCCAGTTCAACGCCTTCGGCACCTGGGAATTATTTCAGATTCCCGGCATCTTCATGATTGCCCTGGCGCTGGTTTTGATCGGTCGCTTCATCCTCAACCGAACGGTCTTTGGCCGTATGATTTACGCCATCGGCAACAACGAAGAAGCCGTCCGCCTCTCCGGTCACAACACCTCGATCGTGAAAATCCTGGCCTTCACCATTTGCGGCATCACGGTAGGCATTGCGGCGATCATGTACATGTTGCGCCTCAACATCGCCAGCCCGATCCTCGGCGTGGGCTTCGAGTTGAAGGCCATCGCTGCGGTCGTCATCGGCGGCACCAGCATGAGTGGTGGGAAGGGTTCGATGGTGGGCACCTTCCTGGGCGCCTGCATCATCGGCGTACTCGACAATGGCCTCTTGCTGATCGGCCTCGGCGACTTTGCCCGCCAAATGGTGACCGGCTTCATCATCGTGCTGGCTGTCATCATCGATACATACCGGATCAAGGCCATGTTGCGTAGCGCCGAATCTACCTCGACGGCAGCTCCATGACCATGTTCCCTCGTGCCTGCCCTGAAAATGGCACGCGGATGAACGCGGATACGGCTCAAGTAGGTGCTTCCCCTCACCAAAGCAAAGGCAGATAAAACCGCTCACCAAAGCAAAGGCAGATAAAACCGCTCACCAAAGCAAAGGCAGATAAAACCGCTCACCAAAGCAAAGGCAGGTAGAACCGCTGCAATGGCGAGGCTACGGCATAGCGTAGATCGCCGGCGCTGACATCGTAGTAGCTGAGGTGCGGCCGCATGCCCGCCTCCAACGCCAGAGAGGGGAATTTGCCGACGTCGCCCACGGCATCGACGATCACACTCGTCCAACCGGGCTCAGCGCGCCAGGCGCCGTGCAGATCTCCCTCGTTCTCGGTGTAGTAAGCCAGGCGAGGGACGCCGCTGTTCTCCACGGCCAGAGCGAGGCCGCCCACCGGCCCTGTCGCCGGCAGCGTTTCGATCTCCCATGTTGCGCCCGTCTGCCGCGCGTATTTGAGACGGGCATCCCGCCAATTGTAATAAACGATGTGGGGCGAGCCGCTGCGATCGAGAGCCAGCGAAACATAAGTGCCGATATCCCCCTCGGCATCGACGGCGACGGTGGTCCAATCCCCATTGAGATAGCGCCGCGCGTACATGAGGTCGCCGCTGACGCTATCGTAGTAGGCGATATGAAAAGTGTTGTTGGCGAAAGCCAGAGAGATGGCGTCGGCCTGACCTGAGGGTGCCACCGGCTGAGCCACCCATTTCGCTCCTGTCCAGTAGGTGTGGTACAGGTAGTGGTCGGCGTCTCGGTAGTAAACGAAATGGGGCAGGTCGGCGCTGTCCATGACCATGGCCACATCACCCGATGCCTGGCCGCTGCTGTCTATGATCTGGATCTGCCAGGCGTCGTGAGCGCTCAGCCCAGTGGCTTCGCCCGCCCAACGTGCGTATTTCAACACACTGTTGCTGGCGTCGAGATAGGCGATATGGGGGCGCCCGCTGAGATCGAGGGCGAGAGCGGACTCGCTGCCTACGTCATCGGCGACAATACCGCCAGCAGCGCTGCCATCGTCCACCGTCATCCGCACCCAAGCGCCGCCCGTCCACCAGGCATACTTCAAATCGTGGTGAAACGTGTCATAATAGGTGATGTGCGGTTTCCAGCCGGCATCCAGGACAAGCGTCGTGGCCTCGCCAACGTTGCCGATCCGATCCACCATCTGTTCGCTCCAGATATCCCCCTGGCGTTTGGCCAACACCAGATCGCCCGTGCTGATGTTCTGAAAACTGATGGTCGGCGCGCTTAACGCGTCCAGCGCTAGAGAGATGAAAGCACCGACGTCGCCAGCGTTGGCAACGATGGACACATCCCAGCCGCTGTCCGTCCAGGCTGCGTATTTGAGGTCCCCTTCCGTCCAGTCGTGGTAGGCGACGCGCGGATGACCGGCGCTGTCCAGGATCAGCGAGACATACCCACCCACATCCCCATCGCCATCCACGACCTGGATGTCCCAAACCCCGTCGCTGGCGCTCCATTGAGCGCCGTTGACAATCTGATGGTGGGCGTACTTGAGATCGCCGTTGCTGAAGTCGTAGTAGGCGATATGGGGCACGCCGTTGTCGTCCAGAGCCAGAGAGCTATCGCTACCGACATCGCCGGCGCTGTCCACAATTTCCACACTCCATGCCTGGCCCGTCTCGTGGGCATAGCGCAGATCGTTGGCGCCTATTTCGTAATAACTGATGGAGGCGTGGTCTTGCGCGCCCAGGGCAAGCGAAAGATCCCGTGCGGCCCAGACATCATCGTCCACCGTGGCGATTGACCAGCCGACGCCCGCTTTCCTCGCCAGCTTGACCGCGCTGCCATCCTCATCGTAGAAAGCGATGACTGGCTGCCCACTAACGTCGAGGGCGATAGATGTGTTGGCGCCAACGACCCCCTCGCTGGCGACGGTGGTGATGACCCAGCCGTCGGCAAGCTGGCGCGCGTATTTGAGATCGTTGTTGTTATTGTCGTAGTAACTGATGTGCGCCAGGCCGTCGCTATCCAAGATCAGGGCGGCGTAAGCGCCCACGCTCGGCGCGGCGTCCACCGTTTCTTGGCGCCAGCCAGATCCGTCGCGCCAGGCATAGTAGAGATGATCGCCGCCGTAGGCAAGGTGGGGCTGGTTGGCCGCATTCAGACGCAGACTGCGGTCGGTCATCTCCTCATAGAATTTGGGACAATCGACGCATTGAGTAGCCCAGTCTGATGGGGGAGGCAGCAGAACGCGAGCCACCGTTGCCGCCGGCGCCATGGGCATGACCAACAACGCCAGCAGCCAGAGAACAAGGGTTGAGGGGAAGTGGGGAGAGAACAAGGTGATCGAAGGCAGAGAAGTCGTTAGGCCCCATACAAACGCCCACATTCTCACTCCCTTGCAAGAGGGAGAGGAATATGGGCGCTTGTATGGGGAACAACCCTCCAAACCCTAAAGGTTTTGAAAACCTTTAGGGTTTGTGAACGTGTTAGTAGGAGAAGATCAACTCCGCCGAATCGGTCTTGATGTGCGGGGTTTTCCCGTCAAACGGGAGGGTGTCGCGGACGTAGACGCGTAGCTCGGTGTTGGTCAGATCAGCCACAGTGGTAACGCGCCAGAGGTCCAGGGTATAGTATGCCTTGACGTCCTTGTTCCAGATCGTGGGCGTGATCACGCCCAGGCTGACTTCGCGGCCATCGATCATCTGGGTGACCTCCAGGACGCCGCCATCGTAGAAGGCTTGTACTTTGAGGCGCAGCTTGGGTCGGAAAACGTTGGTGAGGGTGTTGAACGTCCCCGGGCTCCAACGCAACAGATAGATGGGGCCATCCATTTTCTGGTCCAGCACCGAGCCAGCCGGCGCCAACGCCGAGACCACAGAGCTGCCGCGGTACGATCCTTGCGCCAGGTTGATGACGCCTTGCAGGCCGTAGCCCACGCCCTCGCCGCTGTTCAACGTCCTGGCCATCGCCTCGGCGCGCTGATACTCGCTATCCATTTGCGCGCCCGGCGGAGCCAGAATTCCCTCGATCTCTGCCGTCGCCGCTCCCACCGTCGTCGCCGTGGTCAAGCCAGACAGCCGGATCGGCGTCTTCGGCAGCAGGCGATTGCTGGCCAGGTTCAAACGCAGCGCCGCATGCTCCTTGTGCGCCTTATGCTCGGCGCTTGGCGCCGGCCCCAACAAGGCTGTGCTCAAGCTCTCCACCTCGGCGAAGACCGCTGAGTTCGTTTCGGCGCTGGCGATGAACTGGCCTACTTCCGCCGGCGTGTAGCGCGGCTTCCCCGCCTGTTTCACTTCCTTCTTCCAGTCTGAAACGCGCATCGGCGCCACGTTCAACGGATCGAAGTAGCCAATATCCAGGTTTTTCGCGTCGCCTGCGAGCAGCGGGAAGGCCAGGATCGAGGCGTCCTGCGAAGCAATCCACCCTGCCGGCACGGTGGTCTCGTCCACTTGCAGGACGTAGTATTCGCCGCCAGGCATAGATATGAAGCTATAAGCTCCCACGGGGTTGCTCGCGGTCTGCCGTTTGACGTTCTCGCCCGCATCCACCCGGCCGTTAACATTGTCGTCGCGCACCAACGTCAACGCCACGTTGGCCAAACCCGTCTCGCCGGCGTCGATCTGCTCGTCGCCATCGATATCGTTCCAGAGACTGCCAAAGACGACAGCATTGGCGGCCGTCACATTCAGCAGGTGATCTTGCTGCACAATGCCGCCCAAATTGCTGACCATCTGTAATGGCGTCGTGCTGGTGTTGCCGGTGACGCCGGGGGGACGAATGCGCAGCACGCGCGGACCAGGCATTACGCCAGGAAGCATATAATTTCCCTGGCTATCGCTGGTCACAGCGTTGCCTATCCTCTGCTCGCCAGGATCGATCTGCCCGTTCGTGGGAGAGATGTCGGCGAATATCTCGACTGTTGCACCCACGATTGGTGTGTCCGTGAGATCCAAACGACCATTCTGATTCAGGTCGTTGTACAGGGTTCCTACGATGGTCATCGGCATCGCCACACCGAAATCGACGTCGCTCACTGTTCCGCCCGCCACCGTCACCGTCCGTGGATTCGTCGTCGTGCTGACGTAGCCGAAATCGTTACTCGTTGTCACGGTGTAAACGCCATCCGGCACGCTGGCGAAGGTGTAGGTTCCGTCGGGGGTATTGTAGCTAACATAGAAGGCGGCGCCGTTGCTGGCTTGATCGCGAATGTCGATGGTGACGTGATAGTCGCCATCACTAGCAACGCCATTCTCGCCAGCATCGCGCGCGGTGTTGCCGTTGGCGTCGAAGTAGACGATGCCGCCGACGGCGCCGCTTGTCGGCAGCGCCGCGGCCGTGGAGACAAATGCTACTGAGAGAATCAGAATGACCAGTAAAGGCCATAGACTGCGATAGGAGATTGGCATAGACATAGACTCCTCTTTCGGGAGAGGGGGAAAGGAAAAGTCAGACGTAAAAGTATGACTAACTTTGTGTGGCTGCGTCGTTCGCGGCGTGCTTATAGCATCGCTAAACGAGATCATCAGTAGCGACCAACCGTAGCCCCATGGCTCTCCTACGGATGAGCTTATCTTACTACAAATGAAGGTTTGATAGCAAGTTTAGGTAATATGCGTAAAAATCGATCTCTGGTCATAAAGATTTGGGAAGGACTTTTTCTTGGATTCCGACTTGTGGGGATGAGGGCTTGTGGGAACGTTGTTTCTCAATAGGAGAAGCTCATCTCGACTGCATCGACCTTGATGTGTTCTTCAGGGCCATTATCGTTATCGGGATCGACCACGTACAGGCGAAACTCCGTGCTCACCAAGTCAGAGAGGGT
This sequence comes from Chloroflexota bacterium, assembly GCA_041918515.1. Lineage (GTDB taxonomy): Bacteria > Chloroflexota > Anaerolineae > J102 > J102 > SSF26. The sequence continues at coordinate 7,605 of JAYRVO010000128.1, forward strand.
GGAGACTCGCCATACGTCCAACATGTAGGTGGCCTTGATATCCTTGTTCCAAACTGTCGGCACCAGGACACCCAGGCTGACCAGGCTGCCATCGGGCAACTTCTGCTTCACCTCCAGCACCCCGCCATTGTAAAAGCTCTGCACCTTGAGGCGTAGCCTGGGGTTGAAGATATTGGCAGTTCCGCTCAGCGATCCGGGGCTCCACCTGGTCAGATAGATTGGCCCACCTCTCAGATAGGCATCCACCACGCTGCCATCCGGTCTGAGCGATGATGTTACATCATAGCCCCAATAAGTCGCCCGCGACACAGACGAGAGGGTGGCGAGGCCGTAGCCCACGCCCTCGCTACTGTTCAGCGCCCTGGCTATCGCCTCGGCGCGCTGGTACTCACTATCCATTTGCGCGCCCGGCGGAGCCAGAATGGCCTCGATCTCGGCCGTTGCCGCTCCCACCGTCGTCGTCGTGGTCAAGCTGGACAGCCGGATCGGCGTCTTCGCCAGCAACCGATTGCTGGCCATATTCAGGCGCAACGCCGCATACTCCTTGTGCGCCTTATGCTCGGCGCTCGGCGCTGGTCCCAACAAGGCTGTGTTCAAGCTCTCCACCTCGGCGAAGACCGCTGAGTTCGTTTCGGCGCTGGCGATGAACTGGCTTACTTCCGTTGGGGTGTAGCGCGGCTTCCCCACCTGTTTCACTTCCTTCTTCCAGTCTGCCACGCGCATCGGCGCCACATTCAAGGGATCGAAGTAGCCAGTGTTCACCGTCTTTGCTTCGCCAGTCGCCAGATCGAAGGCCAGGGCTGAGGCATCTTGGGAGGCAATCCACCCCGTCGCTTGATCCGCCTGGAGAACATAGAACTCGCCGCCAGGCATAGGTGTGAAGCTGTAGGCGCCGGTGGCCGTGGTCATGGCCTGCCACTTGACGGCCTCGTCCGCATCCACCTGGCCGTTGGCATTGTCGTCACGCACCAGGGTCAGAGCCACGTTGGGCAAGCCCGCTTCGCCGGCGTCGATCTGCTCGTTGCCGTTGGCATCATTCCACACGCTGCCTGCAACCGCAGCATTGGCGGGCGTCACATTCAGGAGGTAATCTTGCTGCACGATGTGACCCCACTCACTGATCAGCAGCAGTGGGGTGGTGATGGAGTTGGTGGGGATGGCGGGAGGACGGATGCGCAGGACGCGGGGGCCAGGCAGCAAGCCAGGGAGCATGTAGTTCCCCTGGCTATCGCTGGTGGTTTTAGCCAATCTCACTTCGCCGAAGTCGATCCGCCCGTTCGTGGGGAACGTGTCGGCAAACAGCTCGGCCATCACACCCACCATCGGCGTGTCGTGGAGGTCCAAACGACCATCTCGATTCAGGTCGTTGTATAGGGTGCCCACCAGAGTGATCGGCAGCGTCGCACCAAAATCGACGCCGCTCACCGCCCCGCCTGCCACGATCACCAGGCGCGGGTTTATCGTCGTGCTCACGAAACCCAGGTCGTTGCTCGTCGTCACCGTATAGTAGCCATCCGGCACGCCGGTGAAGGTATAAGTCCCGTCGGGAGTGTTGTAGCTGACATGGAAGGCGGCGCCATTGCTGGCCAGATCACGAATGTCGATGGTGACGTGATAGTCGCCATCACTAGCAATGCCGTTCTCGCCAGCATCACGCACGGTGTTGCCGTTGGCGTCGAAGTAGACGACGCCGCTGACATCGCCGCCCACCGGCAGCGCCGCGGCCGTGGAAAAGACGAACGTCAGGGAGAAAGCCAACATGACCAGCAGGAACCATAGGCTACGATGGGAGACAGACATAGGTTTCTCTTGTATATGGGGGAGAGGAAAACTGGGGAGGGGATCCATGCATCGTTCTATTCTACTGCCATGAAGAAGTGAAAAACAACGTCTCAAAGCTTACAGTTAGCTTACAATTATCGCAGAGGGGGCATTTAAGCGGATGCCCCGGGTCGGAGCGACCTGGGGCATCCATCACACAAGAAGCCGGCGAACTCTGTCTTGCCTGAGCTACAACCGCTGCACGCGGATGGCCATAATCATGGGGTTGTAGCTGCCGCTGACCTTGGTGAAATCGATCTGCAGAACGCCATCGCTGACGGTGATGTTGTTGTAAGTCTTGTCGTAGGCTTTGTTCTTGCCTCCAGCTAAGGCGTAAATGTCCAAAGTGGCATCGACGATGACGCCTTCGATGGTGATCTTCATGACGCGGGCGCCGGCTTTGCTCCCTTCATTCTCGGCCCATTTTAGAATCACCTGATAGGTGCCATTGGGCACGTCGAACTTGTAAATGCCAGGATTGTCGCGCCACTTCTTGTACAACTCCGGATCGCTGGTATTGGTGATCGTGGCCGTCGCGGATTTCGTGGTGCCGCCCAACCAACCCCAGCTGCCGACCACGTAGGCCTGATCGGCGGCCCACTGGCCTTCGGTGCCGTTGTAGAGCGGGCCGCCAGCGTTGACGCGCTGCAAGTAGGGCAACGGCGTCGGCGTCATTGTGGGTGTGGGCGTGGGGGTGTTGGTGGGGCAGAGTGGGCAGGGGGTGGGGGTGGAGGTCGGCGTGACCGTGGGGGTGGGGGTGGGGGTGGGGGTGGGGGGGACGATTTGCAGCACCTGGATGGCGTTGGCCATGGGCAGCAACGTGCCGCCGTTCTGGATGAACTGGATGTCGAGGACGCCGTCCGTCACCTGCACGGGGGGATAGGTCTTGTCCCAGGCTTTGTACATGCCCCCAGCCGCCGTATAGACACTGAGCGCAGTCTCCAACGTCGTCGTCGTTTCGGCTTTGATCTGCATCACGCGTGAGGTGCCACTGGTGGCCGACATCTCGGCGAAGCGGAATTTGATCTCATACCAGCCGTTGGGCACGGTGAAGCGGTAGTAGCCGAAGCCTTCGCGGTAGCGCTGGTAGAGGGCGTCGTCGGTGGTGTTGGCGACAGCCTTGGTCGAGGACTTGGCCGTGCCGGCGCTGCTGTAACCCCAGCCGCCGACGACATAGGCCTGATCTTTCTCCCAAATCACGCCGCCGCTGTCAGGGCCAAAGGCGCTGCTGGTGTTGCCGACGTTTACGCGCTTGACATACATCGGCGTAGGCGTAGGCGTGACAGTGGGGGTGGGGGTGCGCGTCGGCGTGGGGGTGGCGGTTGACGTAGGGGTGGCGGTTGGCGTGCGCGTAGGTGTGGGGGTGGGGGTAGGTGTAAAGGCGGAGGTTGGCGTGGCCGTGGGGGTGGGCGTGGCGGTGGCGGTCGGCGTGACCGTGGGAGTCGGTGTGTACGTTTGCCAGGTCTGGGCGGCGACTACGGCGGCGCCAACATCGATGCGACCCCAGCCGTAGTAGATGTCGTAGCCAACCGCACCCTTATCCGCCGCGTTCTGCTGGATCAAGGAGCGCACATCTTCGATGGTGAAATTGGAATTGACGGAGAAGAGCAGGGCGGCCTCGCCGCTGACGTGGGGCGCCGCCATCGAGGTGCCGCTACTGAACGTGTAGGTGTAGGGATCGGTGGCCATATAGTAGGTGTTCCACACGATCGAGGCGGGTGCGCCAACGTCGTACCAAACGCCATAATTGGAGAGGCTGTAGCGGTCATCGTACTGGGTGGTGCCCATTACGCCGATCGCCAGGGGGAGGGCGGCCGGGTAGAAGGCGATGTTCTGGCCATTGTTGCCGGCGGCGCCAACACAAAGGACGTTGTGATTATAGGCGTAGGTCACGGCATTGTCGATGGCGGAAGAGTAACTGGTCATGCCCAAGGAGAGATTGACGACCTTGGCGCCATGATCGGTCGCCCACAGGATAGCGGTGGAGATAGCGCCGGAATCGGTGCTGCCGCCATCGCTCGTAGCTTTGATCGGCATGATCTTGACGTTGGGCGAGATGCCCGTCGTGCCCTGGTTGTTGTTGATCGCCGCCGCCACGATGCCGGAGACATGGGTGCCGTGACCATGGAGGTCAGCGGTGTCGTTGGGTGTGTTGGCATTATAGGTGTTGGTGCCTGTCACCAGACGCCCGTTGAACTCGGGATGGCCGGCCGAGATGCCTGTATCCACCACCGCCACGATCAAGTTGGGATTGCCAAGCGTGACATCCCAGGCAGTGGCGGCGTTGATGATCTGCGGCGCGTAGCTAAGGTTTTCGGTGTCGTTGTAATCAGGATCGTTGGGCGTCAGCAGGGGTTCGCTGTCGATTTGAAGGACAGCGTTGCGCTCGGCATAGCGTACGCCGGGCTGGCGGCTCAGCAACGCCACCAAACGCTCGGCCTGACCCGCCGGTGTGCGCAGCACATAGGCGTTGATCTGCGTCAGGGCGGTCTTGATCTGCAAGCCGTGGCTGGTGAAGAGCTTTGCCGCGGCGCCCAGCGAGACATCCGGGGCAAAACCCACGATGATCTCGTTGGCGACGTAGGCGGACGGAGAGGCAGCGGATGCAGAGGGCGCCTGCGGGCGCGGAGCGACCTGGTTGCCGATCGCTATGTTCAGGACGTTCCCGGCAATGCCGCCCTCGTCGCCGACCACATCCAGAGGAGACTGGGTGGTAGGTTCACTAG
>JAYRVO010000129.1:0-9401 GCA_041918515.1 Chloroflexota bacterium
CCTCACATCCACGCTCACACCCACCCCCACCTTCACCCCAACTTTCACGCCCACCCTCACACCCACCCCCGCCAACTGGCGCGTGATCACGATCGGCAGCGACACCCACATCTACAGCTGGTTCCCCAACATGAACTTCAGCAACGAAAGCACCCTGCTCCTCAGCAGCCCCGACGTTGCCCACGCCCTCATCGACTTCCAAATCACCCCTCTGCCGCCTGGCGTCATCATCCAACAAGCCACCCTGCGCCTCCACCTGTTGGACGAACCCCCTATCCCGGTCGTCATTGCCGCCCATCCCCTCCTGCGCGACTGGAACCCCTCCATGGCCTCCTGGACCAAAGCCGACATCGGCGTCGTCTGGTCACAACCCGGCGCATCCGGCCCCGAAGACCGCGCCGCCGCCCCCGCCGCCCTCACCAACCCCCTCACAACATCTGGCGTCATCACCCTCGACGTCACCGCCGTCGTCCAGAACTGGCTGGCCGACCGCGCCACACAACACGGCCTCCTCCTGGCCCTTCGCAGCAGCAGCCCCGCCAGCCTGAACCTGGCCAGCTTCAACCATAGCTTCCTGGAATGGCGCCCGCGACTGGAAATCGTGCTCAGCCAGACACCCTAACGATGATGAAAAGCGCGCGTCCCCGCCCTCTGTCGCTCGTTTTGACCACGACGGCCCTCCTCGCCGGCCTGGCCGTCGCCGCCGCCTACGGCTGGCTGCTGGTCAGAGCACCCAGTGCCGCCGACCAGCTCACCGCCCTCATCGTCATCACCGCCAACATCCTCCTCGCCCTCATCCATCCCCTGGCCGGATTCCTGCTGTGGCTCTTCCTGGCGCCCTTTGCCCCCTTCCTCCCCTTCGACATCGACATGCCAGCGGGCGTCCCCGACCTGGGCTTCACCCGCGTCGTCGCCGGCGCCTTGACCCTCTTCCTCCTCGCCCAGATGGCCTTGCGACGCCGACAGCTGGCGCGGCTAACCGCGGTCGATTTCGCCATCCCCTTGTTCGTATTGGCGCTGGTCATCTCTGGCTTCCGTTCGCTCAACGGCGCCTCGTGGGGACTGCAATCCGTCTTCGACAGCTTCCTGGTGCCCCTCCTGGCTTACTTCATCGCCCGCCAACTCATCCAAACCCGCGCCCACTTCCAGGCTTTGGCGGCTTTGCTCATGCTCGTGGCTGCCATCATCGCCGCCCTGGCCATCAGCGAACAACTCACCGGCTTCACCCTCTTTCGCGTCGCCAGCGCCAGCACCTACTACGGCGCCGGCATCCGTAAAGTCGCCACCCTCTTGGGCAACCCCGCCTACATCGCTGTCACCATCGCCCTCGTCCTGCCCCTCGCCAGCGAACGCCTCAACGCCAGCACCGACCGGCGACGACTGCTCGGCTACGCCACCCTCCTCCTCTTCTACCTCCTCGCCATCTACCTGACCTATAACCGCGCTGGTTGGCTGGCGGGCGCCCTCGCCCTCGTCATCCCGGCAATAGGCCTGCCACGTTTTCGGCGTCTGGCCCTGCCAGCGTTGGCGCTGGTCGCCATTGCCGGCGCGCTTGCGTGGAGCAACCTGCAAGACACCGCCGCCGCCGAACGCTTCGGTGCTGAAAGCCCCATCGACTACCGCCTCCAGGCCCTCCAGACTGGCCTGCAACTCCACCGCCAACAACCCTGGTTGGGATTAGGCTGGGGCAGCTTTGGACGCATCGCCGCACGCAGCGGCTTTCGCTTGGGCGCCAACGTCCACGTCCTCCCCACCACCCACAACACCTACCTCAACTTCCTCGTCTCCGGCGGCTACCTACTCCTCGGCAGCTATCTCCTCCTCAGCGTCGCCCTCCTCCTGACACTCTTCAGCCTCACTCGCATCCATCGTCGCCAGCCCATCCTCTCCGGCCTTCTCGTCGCCGCCTGGGCCAGCGTCGCCGCCTATTTCCTCCCCACCGCCACTTTCGATAGTTACTTCGCCATCTACACCAACATCGTCTTTTGGGCGTTGCTGGGCGGAGTAATGGGGTTTGCTCTGGTCGAGTAGGGGAGAGGATCGGCGAGAGAGGCGTCATGCCTCGCCGACATGCAGGGCCACCGTCCCCAACATCAACATGCGATAGCGAATGTTGCGCAGCCCCGCCGCCTCCATCACGGCCTTGAGTTCGGGCGGGCGGGGAAAGGCCAAGGTGGAAGCGGGGAGATAGGAATAGGCGCCCTTGTTGCTGCTGAACAAGGCCATGAAGCGGGGGACGAAATGGAAGAAGTAGAGCCGAAAGAGGTCGCGCCAGACCGGCGTGCTGGGCCGGGTGATCTCCAGGCAGACGACGCGGCCGCCCGAACGAACGACGCGGCGCTGCTCGGCGAAGGCGGCGGCGACATCGGTGACGTTGCGCATGAGGAAGCCAGAACAAGCGGCGTCAAAACTGGCGCTGGCGAAGGGTAGGCGCAGGGCGTCGGCTTCGACGAAGGGCAGGCGACCGGAAACGTCCTTGACCTGGCCGATGCGCATCATTTCGTGGGTGAAATCGCTGGCGACGACGCCGACATCGGGCCGCAGGCGCATGGCTTCGAGGGCGATGTCGGCGGTGCCGGCGCCGATATCCAACAAGCGCCCTCCCTCCGGCAGATTGCAGGCTGCGATCACCATCCGGCGCCACGCCTGGTCGCGGCCAAAGGTCATCAGTCGGTTCATGCGGTCGTAGCGCCGGGCTGTTTCGGCGAACATCTGCCGCACGTAGACGGCTTTTTGGTCGGGTGGGGGGAGCATGGGATTGGAGATTGGTTATTGGTAATTGGAGATTGGAGATGTGATTCCGAAATTCGCAATCCGAAATTCGCAATTTAGAACCGGTCGGAGCCGGGGATCCAGCCGGGATGGGTGGGGGTCAGAGCCTGGAGGACGTCGATGAGGTGGTCGGGGATGTCGTTGTCGGGTTGGCGCGCAAGCCACCAGGCCGGCCGGAAGCCGAAAGTCAGTTGCACCAGGGCTTGCGGGGTCAGGCGGATGGTGGGGGCGGATGAGGGCGCAAGGTCGTGCAGGAGCACTTCGTAGCCATCGAAGTCAAGGCAGAAGCGTGCTTCGTCGCTGGCGAAGCCGATGGGGCCTGACCATAGCAGGTTGTTGCGCTGCCAGCGTTCGCTCCAGGCCGGCAGCATGGCGCTGAGGAAGGTGGGCAGGTGGCCGATGCGGGCCATCCAGTCGCCGCGGGGGAGGTGGCGGGTCGAGTTTTCCAGGTGGATGTGGTCGGCCAGGGCGAAAAAGGTGGCCGAGCCGGGCGGAATCTGCCAGGTGAGGGCGGCGGGAGAAGGGTCGTTGGCCTGGATCAGCCGGGCGTGGTGTTGGAGCAGGGCTGAGGCGGCGTGCCAATCGGCGGCGACAACCTCGCTGCTGCTGGCGGACGTGCGCACCCAGGGCGGGAGCAGATAGCCTTTGATCTGGCCGATCTCGTCGATGGCCAGCAGGGGCGGGTTGGTGGGCAGGCGGATGCCCAGGTAGGTCTGGGCGATGGCGGGGGTGCGGGCGAAGGCGCCGGGAAAAGGGTCGAATTCCTGGTGGTAGAGGCGCAGCAGGTCGCCGGCGTCGGCAGCCTCGGCGGGGCGGACGGTGTAGGGGCTGGGGAGCAGGGCCAGGATGTCGGCTAGGTGGATGGCGTATTCGCCTGCGGACAAGATGCCGGTGAAGCCGAAGCGGTGGTAGAAGTTGGGGATGCCGTCGAGCAGCAGCAGGGCGTGACCGCGTCCTTGGGCCAGGCGGATGGCGTCTGCGAGTAGGGCGCTGGCCACGCCCTGAAGCCGGTGGTCGGGGTGGGTGACGACGGCGCCGATGCAGCCCGTTAGCAGGCGGGCAGGGCCGATGGAGAGAGTGCGTTCGTAATCGATATAGCCGCCCAGGAATTGCTCGCCCCGAAACGCGCCCCGCACCTGGATGGGGTCGAAATCAGGGTGGCTTTCGACGGCCCGGCGCCAGCGGGCGACGCGCTGTTCGCTATCTTCGGGGCTGGCGAAGGTGAGGACCGCCAGCCGGTAGAAGGGGGTGCGTTCGGCTTCGGTCAGGGGGCGGATGGTGATGGATGGCATCGCGATCAGCCTTTGCTCTGCGCACCAGGGGCAGCAGATTCGGGCTTGCCGAAGGTCATTTGGTGCCAGGGGCTGGGTTGGCCGCGCCTGAGGGCTTCCTGACCCCGCGCGGCCCAGGCTGTCGCCTCCAGCATGCTCTCGTCTTGTGTGGCGGTTTGGGAGGCGATGCGTAGCACCTGCTCGTAAAAGGTGCGGGCCAGGTTTTTGTCGCCCAGGTCGTGTTCGGCCAGGGCGCGCTCGAGGGTGCAATCGAGGTTGTCCGGGGCCAGTTCGTGCCCTTTGCGGATCGCTTTCAGGGCGGCGTCTGAACGGTGGAGGACGCGCAAGACTTTGCCCATGCGGATGTGGTTGTCGGCCCGTTTGGGGTGGGTGAGGATGAGCATTTTGTAACGTTCCAGGGCCTCAAGCGGGTGCATGATCTGGCTAAAGGCTGCACCCCTGGCGGCCCTGACGTTGGGGTGGAGGCGGAATTTCCCCTGGTTTGGGCTTCTGATAGGGGCGGCGAGGGCGTCGTTGTCTTCTGGCAAGAGCAAGCGCATCGCACTCAGGGGAGCGGTTCTGTAGCGGTCGCGGGCGCCGCATTTGGGGCAGATGATCTCATGATCCATGACATAGGGGTCGTATTTGACCTGCTCGCCTTTGTCTTGCTTCTCCAGCGTCTCAAGATCGACGAACACGCGCTGAACGACATGAAAGCGCATGCGTTCACACTTTTGGCATTGCAAAGCCAGTAGGAAGCCGCCCTGTTGTTCTTGTTGCTCAGGAGATAGTGGCAAGCCCCATTCTTTTTGCACGTATTGGAGACTGATGATTTCCGGGTCCACGCGATCCTCCCGAAAGGCCTGTTCGATTTCGGGATAGAGTTCGCTGGCGTTGAGGTCGAGGGCGTCGCTGATGGCGTTGCCGACAAAGGTTTCTTCGGCAGCTGACTGCGATGCTTCGGGGCGAGTGAGGATCGTACGCAAGAAGGCGAGGACGCGCGGGCGTTCGGTGGGAAGCTTTTGGGCGCGTTTGGCCAGGGCGGCGACGGCATTGGAACGAAAGTAGAGGTCGTTGGCAACATCCAGGGCGACGGCTTCGATCTCGTCGGAGGTGTAGGGGCCGATTTTGCCGAAGTCATCGCTGAGCAGAGATCGCCAGTCGCCCACGGCGTGATCCAGAAAGTGTTGAAGCTCGTCCAGCGCGACGGTGCGGCTTTGGTGGAGCTGGCGGAGGAGGTCGATGGCCGCGGCCGCGGCGGGGGTTTGGTCGTATGCGGGGTCGAAAGCCAGCCGGATCAAGTCCCCGGCCAGGACTTTGCCCTGGGCGAGGATTTCGGCCCGGAGGAGGTCATCGCCCTGGCCGGCGGAGACGATCAGCCGGTCGAGGGGCGGGAAGTAGCCGGTGAATGGTTCGGCGCCGGCTGCGCCCGCGAGGGCGCGGCGGAAGCTGGCGATGGTTTCCGGGCTGGCCGCGGCGGGTTGGCCGGAGAAGGCGGCGATAGTGTCCATTAGCTCGGCGCGTATTTTTTGCTGGCGTTCGTTGTGCGCTTCTTCGTCTTCTGGCTGGCTGCGCTGCTGCGCGAAAGCGAGTGTTTCCAGCGCCAGTTCGCCCAGGCCAGCCGTGGCCAGGCTGAAGGCCGCGCTTTCGATGGCTTCGAGGCTTTGGGGATCGGCTTGCAGGCAATGGCTGTAGATGCTCAGCCCGGCGTCGAGGTCGCCGCTGGCGCAGTAGGCATCGGCCAGCGAGAGCCTGAGCGAGTTGCGATTGGCGCCTTGCTCGTGTTGTTCGTCGAACGCCAGCCAGGCGTAGGTCCAGTGCAATAGAGCCGGCCAGTCCTGGGACTGATAGGCGAAATCCAGTCGCTCTTCATAGAGTTCGCCATACGCGACCATTTCGTTGGAGTCGTATGAGCGAAGGATCAGATCCAACACTGCGGTGGCGGATTCGTCGTCTTGTTCGCTGAAGTAGCTGTAAACTTCGAGCAAGTCGTAGTCGTCGAATTGGCCGGAGCGCGTGCCACGGATCTGGGCGGCGGTGAGCGAGGCGAAGTGTTTGACGATATCTTTCATAGGATGGGTTGGGTGAGCGCCGCTCAGCCCCATTGTCGCCAGTCGGCGGGGAGGAGGCCGCGCTGGCGGGGGCCGGCTTGCAGGTGGTCGCAGCCGCAGGTGGGCGGGGTGGGCAGGGCGGCGAAGATGGCAGGCAGGGCGGTGAGGATGAGGCGGTCGGCGCCGCGCACTTCGCCTTCGGCTGCGGCTTCGCTGCGGTCAGCGCCCAGCCAGGTGACAACGCCGATGGCGGCGAAGCAGAGTTCGAGTTCTTTGGCCAGGTAGGTTTCGGGGACGAGGTTGAGGCCGCGCACGTGCGCGCCCCAATGCTGGAACATGCGGGCTTCGGCGGCAGTCTCGCGGCGGGGGCCTTCGTCGCCCAGATAGATGACGGGCCGGGCGTCGGGCAGGTGTTGGCCGAGGGCGGCACTGATGTCGGGGCAGAAAGCGGGCGTTTGTTGGATGTAGCCGGCGCCGGTGGTCTCGAAGATGGTGGTGGGCTGGCGGCGGGTCCAGTCGATGTAGTCGGTGGGGAGGACGATGTCGCCTCGCTCCAGGCTGTGATCCAGCCCGATGACGCTTTCCCAAGCCAGGATGCGTTGCACGCCCAGTTCTTTGGCCGCCCACAGGGTGGCGCGGGGGTCGGTGCGGGTGGGGCTGCCGAAATAGGGCAGGATCCAGACGCCTTTGCCGTCGGGCGGTTGGCGCAGGGCGAAGGGGCCGGCGATGCCATACGGCGTCGCGACCGAGCGTTCTTCGACGAAGACGCCCAGATGTTCGAGCGAGCGCGGGGGCAGGGGTTGGGAGAGGAGGAGGAGGCGCATGGGGAGGGGAAGGAAACAAGGAAACAAGGAAACAAGTAGACAAGGAAACAAGGAAACAAGGAAACAAGGAAACAAGGAAACAAGGAAACAAGGAAACAAGGAAACAAGGAAACAAGTGGACAAGTAGACAAGTAGACAAGGCAAACAGTCAACAGTCAACAGTCAACAATCAACGATTAACAATCAACGATTAACGCAAAACCTGCAACCTGCCACTTGCGACGTGCACTCGCAACCTGCCACTTGTCTACTTGTCTACTTGCCTACTTGCCTACTTGCCTACTTGTCTACTTGTCTACTTGCCTACTTGTCTACTTGTGTACTGCCTGACAGCCGTCAATAACACGGGCAGGCAGGTGTGGGCGACAAGGGGACCGAATTGGCGGCGGGGGGGGCGGCTGGCGGCGCGGCCGGTGGCGTAGTTGGTGATGTAGCAGAGGCTGGCGTAGGCCAGGCCGGCTTCTTGGGCCAGGAAGATTTCGGGCGAGAGGGTCATGCCCACCAGGTCGGCGCCGCAACGGTGGTAGAGGGCGATTTCGCTGGCGGTTTCCAGGCGAGGACCTTCGGTGCAGACGTAGACGCCGGAGCTATGGACGGTGATCGGGGTCATGCCCTCGGTGGCGGCAAGGATGGCGGCGCGGGCGGCAGAGTGAAAGGCGGGGCTAGAGGCAGGAGGGAGGTCGGCTTCGCCAAAGCTGGCGATGCGGGTGTGGCTGAAGTCGAGGAAATCGTGAGGAACGACGAGGTCGCCGACTTCGAGGTGGTGGGCGATGGCGCCAGCGCCGTTCCACGAGAAGATGACCTGCACGCCGAGCATTTTCGCCGCCCAAATGGTAGCGCGAGGGTTGAGGAAGGCGGCGGAGCGTTGCAAGCGGTCGTGGCCGTGGCGGGAGCAGAAGGCGACGGGCGGCTGGCCGGGGTCAGGCCGGAGGAGGGTGATGGGCGGGGACGCGCCATACGGCGTCTCGATGACTTCTGGCCGGTCGAGAGGATGGTACGGCGACAGGTCGAGGCCATAGGCGGCAGTGCCGCCGATGATGAGGGTGTGAGGAGTAAAACCTGAAGCGTGAAACGTGGCCACGGCTGCGAGCCTGAGGAGTGTACACCTGACAGGTTTTGCAAAACCTGTCAGGTGTACGGTGGTTCAATACGGCGGTTTGGCCGGGCCATCGTAGCCGCACATGCCCATGCGCGGAGAGTTGACCACAGGCATCGGAGAGCCGTAATCCTCGTGGGGGTGGCCTTCGGCATGTTCGCCGCAAAGATAGCCATTTCCGCCCTCATCATACACGCACTGGATACACAGCCATTCGGCGGGTTTGCCACACTCTTTGCAGGCGGCCGCGTGCGGATGATTGCGCGCCATGAGGAAAATGGGATGCTTGCCGAGCGGATAGCCAGTGCGAACATCCACTACTTTGACGAGCGTCTCGGAAGAGGTGCCAAAATCATAGATGTGGGTGAGCTGCAAGCCAGGCTCCAGGGTGCGTTTGCTGAGGGCGCTCATCCTCACTTCCCGGCCGCCCCAACCGCCGCCGACCGAGAAGCGGCTCAGATGGCCGCAGCATTCCAGCCAGATGGCGCGCAAGTAGTAATCGAGGTCCTTGAGGGTTGACTCGCCGTTCATTTCCAGGTGCAGCCAGTAGCTGCCAGCCCAGGCATCCTGCACTTGCAAGTGGAAGATGCCCTGAAGCACGCCGGTTTTGTTCTGCTCGGCGGCGCTGATCGCTTCCTTGCGTTTGACACAGGTGGAGAAGTGGCGGCTGAGGCCGCCCCTGGTCATTTCCTTGCCGCAAAAGACGCAATTGCCGCGGGTTTGGGGTTTGCCTGCCATGATTTGCCTCCGTTTTTGAACGTTTACACCTAACAGGTTTTGCAAAACCTGTCAGGTGTCGGGTTGGATGACTTAGGCCGATAGATCAGGTGCGCAGTTTGTCGCCACTCTCCGCAGGCGGCAGCAGCAATCTGTCTTCGATGGCCTGGCGATTGCTGACATAGGCCACATCCAGGCAAGCGACCAGCAGCCGCACGCCGTTGAGATACTCGGCCACATGCCGCCATTGCTCATCGGTCAGCTTCGGCGCAGAATCTTCTTGCCAAATTTCCTGCTGCACCCGGCGCAGAACCAGGACCGAAGGCCGATGCTCGGCGATGACCGCCTGCAACCGCTCGGCGTACTCCTTCCAGGCGCCAGGAGCGGCGCGTCCGGAGGGCGTTGGCAGAGACGCCAGGGCCTGGCTGAATTCAACCAGCCCCAGCTTTTCTGCGCGGGCGAGGGCGAGGTCGAGGGCGAGGTCGAGGGCGAGGTCGAGGGCGAGGGCGAGGTCGAGGGCGAGGGCGAGGTCGAGGGCGAGGTCGAGGGCGAGGGCGAGGTCGAGGGCGAGGAGCCAACTACGGATCGCCGCTGGGCGAAAGCGCAGCGGCGGTCCGTAGTTGGCATCGGCATACACATCTAGCGGCACACGCAGACCCGGTTAATCCGC
>JAYRVO010000130.1:0-1895 GCA_041918515.1 Chloroflexota bacterium
AAGCGTTTCTCGACATCCTTGCCCAGGTTGCCGACGGTCCAGACGCCAGTGACCGGGTTGTACCCACCCTGCTCGGCCGACGCCGCCACGAATTCCAGCGTCGAGGGCAGCAGGTCGCTCACCACCACGCCCGAAGCCAGCGCAGCCGGACCTAGATTCTTGGCCGCCACGGTGTAGCGAATCGTCTGCCCCTCATCCGGCGTCGCATCGCTGACGCTCTTCGTCACCCGCATGTCCACTGGATTGACCATGACGCTGCCCCCGGCCATTTCGTCGCCGGGATTCTGCTCCACCTGGTCCATCGCCAACACCGCCGCCCCACCGGTGATGTATTCACCACTGCGGGCAGTGACGACGCCTTGGATAGTCAGGGTTGCCTCGCCATCTTTGGGCAAGGAGTCAAAATACCAACGATGCGTGGCTGCATCATAGACGCCGGCCGTCGTCGTAAGGGACTGCACGGCGATGCCTCCTGGCGCCTGAATGCCAACGACAAGATTGGTGGCTGCATCCGGACCGTGATTGTTCTTAACTCCCACTGCCGCACTCACACTCTGGCCTTCATCCGGAGTGTCGTCGCTAAAATAGACGCCGACCTGCAGATCGGCGTTGCCGGGCGCCAACATCGTCGCCGAGTTGCAGCGCTGATCGGCGGGGTCGTTGGCGTCGGTGTAACACACCTGAACGGTGCGCCCGGCCGACGTGTAGAGAAAACCATCATTGACGACCTGCCCGATCCCCGCCGACAGCATGACGCTGCCGCGAAAGAGACCGCTGTCGGCGGCCGTTTCCGTCAGCGCGATCGTCTCCTGATCGCCGCTGATCGGGTCCGTGGCCTGAACCAGCGCCGTCTGCACGCTGCCATTGTCGGTATTCTCGTCGGCGTCGGGAAGAGTGACATATAAACGGTTGCCGATGCGAACCGAGTTGACCACGGCGCCGCCCGCAGTAGTCAGATACAGGGCCGCCTGATACGGGCCGCCGATAGCGCCCACCTGCCGTATCTCGACCGCCGCAACCACCGGCGCCTTGCTGCCGCCGTTCTGGGCGAAAGCAATGTTCAGCATCCCGTCCGTCAGGGTCGCAATATAGCTGCGGTCCAGGGCTGTGTTCTTGCCAACCAACGCATAAATATCGAGCGTGTCCTCGGCCACCGCATCTTCGATGCTGAGACGCATGACGCGCGAACCAGCGCTCGTCGCCTCGAACTCAGCGAAATGCAGCCCTACCTCGTAGAGGCCGTTGGGCGCCGTGAACTTGTACTCGCCCGGCGCCTGCAGCCAGCGCTGATAGAGGCCGTCATCGTCAGTGTTGTTCACCAGGACGGCCGTCACTTTGGCCACGCCGCCGCTCGCACCCCAGACGCCATCGAAAAGCTGGTCGGCGTCCCAAAGCGCACCCTGGCCATCGATGAAGAAGGAGCCGCCGCTGTTGACGCGCTGCTGGTAGTACACTGGCGTCGGCGTCGCCGTCGGCGTCTCGGTCGGCGTCGGCGTGTCGGTCGGGGTCGGCGTCGCCGTCGGCGTGTCGGTCGGGGTCGGGGTCGCCGTCGGCGTCGGCGTGAGCGCCTGGCAGTTGGCGCGCGCCGCCATCGTCGCCCCCGCATCGATGCGTCCATACCCATAGACCGGATCCCAACCCGCCGCACCCAGATCCACCCCATTCGCCTGGATCAGCCCCCGCAAGTCCGCCGCCGTGTAGTCCGGACAGACCGAGAGCAACAGCGCCGCCAGACCGCTCACGTGCGGCGCCGCCATCGAGGTGCCGTCGTTGAACCCATACGTGTTCGGGTTCCCCGCCGTCCACAGCGTGCTCCAGATATCCTCCCCAGGCGCCGCCACGTCGATGGTCGGCCCATAGTCCGACAAGTACCACTGCTGCTCAGAGGCGTTCGT
>JAYRVO010000131.1:0-9554 GCA_041918515.1 Chloroflexota bacterium
GGGCATCGAGGGTCATCGCCGTCGTAAACGGCATCTCTGACCTCAATTCTCATCCTTCTCTATCGCTTTTGTAAGGTTCTGAACCGCAATCTCGCTATTGCGGCGACTCAACTCGTCACTGTGTTACCGGAAACTAAAGTACGATTGTTTTAGCATCAAGCGTCTTTTGGTTTCCGAATGGATTGCCACAGGGTATACAACAACATGATTGTAATGAGCAATGCTCCGATGACAAATCCGGACTCCGCGATGAGACGAATGGCATGGCCCTCGAACTTGCTAACCCTTTCCTCGAATGGGATAAATAGAATGAGCGCTGAACCAAGCAGCAGCCCTACTAGCAACACGCTGAGGACAACCCGACGAATGCCTAACTCAATGGCTGTTTGTAAGACACTCACACGCTGATCAATGCTGTTGACATTGACCTGAAACGCCAATTGGCCTCTCTGGAAATTATCGAGAAGCGTTCTAGTGGCTGTCTGCAACGCTGGTAACCGACCCATGATTTCGCGGACGAGTGGTGTGCCTGCGTGTGTGAGGGTGTTTTCGAGCGTGAGTTGTTCGAGCAACAGCTCCTTCATCTGAGTGTAAGCGACATCGAGGATGTAGCTCATCGGTTTATCACCCATCAGGGTGTGCATAATCGACTCGCCCTGACCAATTGACTTAATGGCCAGGGTGAATTCCTTGCGCAACTGTAAGCCGTGGCGCACAAGTGCTGTCACCAGCTCGCTCATCATTAACATGAGAGAGGGGGGCGAGTCCGCAAAGAGCAGATTGCGGTTGATTAGACGCTCGATGTCGTGCTTGAGGGTTATCGGGTCGTAGTCCCGCGCGGGTTTGCAAATAGTGACCAGAACCCGCGTCACTGACTGGGCATCCCGGTCTCGCAACGCCCAGATGAGTTCCCCCAGCGCAAACCGGTCTTCCAAGGCCAACTCGCCCATCAATCCCATATCGAGGAAGATGATGCGGCCAGTCTCTAGGTTGACCCACACATTACCTGGGTGCGGATCGGCGTGGAAGAAGCCATCGAAGAGCACCTGCTGGAGGAGAGCGCGGAAGAAGCTGACCGCTAATTCCTCACGATTGAGACCGGCGGCATCCAGTGCGGTCACATCGGAAATCTTCACCCCCTCGACTCGCTCCTGTGTCAACACCTTCGTTGTGCTGTACGAGTCATAAATCAGCGGAACATGCACGAAGGGAAACTTGAGCATGTTGTGCCGCAGAAGGCGGGCATTGTACGACTCGTTGGTATAGTCCAGTTCGGTCAAGACGTTCTCGGCGAACTCTTGAAACAATGTGCTCAATCCGAATTGGCGGCTCCACGGCACGCGCCGCTCGGCGAGCTTCAGCACATCCTGTATGATGTTGAGATCACCTTTGACTGTGACCTCGATGTTGGGGCGGCGTACTTTGACGACAACACGCTCACCGCTGGGTAGTGTGGCAGCGTGAACCTGCGCGGTCGAAGCTGCTGCCAGCGGGTCAGGGTCGAACGAGGCGAACGCCGCCTCCGGTGGCTTGCCCAATTCCCGCTGAATAATCTGACTGACCTCGGTGGAGAGGAAGGGTTTTACATCATCCTGTAGCTGCTCCAATTCGGTGCGCCATGCCTCCGGCAGGATCTCGATGCGGCTGGCTGCCATCTGCCCGAATTTTGTAAAGGTAGGGCCAAGCTCTTGTAGCATCAACCGCAGCTTCACAGCGGGGTTGTCCTCAATCAATCGTGGCCGCATACGATAGATCACCCGCTGCATGGCTCGGCGGAAATCTCTTAGGGGTGAAAGTCCAATGAGGATGTCTATGACATAGCTCTGAATCGTGCTAATGATTTGCTGCGTGCGCAGGCTCTCTATCAGACGATTGCGACGACCTGTTGGCAACATCCCGAGCCAGCGCCAATAGAACGGGCTTTTGCGTACTTCGGTAACGCGGGGAGCGTCAAATCCGAGTACCATTTCCAGCCCCATCACGATAACCCCCATCAGCATTGCACCCAAAGTCGCCGAAAACAAGCGAGACCCACCGACTTGCCAGGCAGTAGGCGCGAGATACGACAAGACCAGGAAGATGAAAATATCCGTGGCGAGTGCTAACAGACCCATTGACCAGATGTATAGCCGTCCTGTGAGAAAGAGGATCGCTGGGCGAACAAGAGAGTGCAGCGCGCCAAAGATCAGTCCGATAACAATGTAGGAGTAAATTGTGGCGAACGGTTCAGGTAGAGATGAATTTGGGACCAGACGCAAACCAGGCACAACGTTCATGACAATGGCAGCGGCCAGCGTATTTACAACGACACGAATGAGAAAATAAGCCATGTCACCTCACTTGATTGTTGCGACTTGTGCTAAGCCGCCTAACGGCCTCGAGATATGCTGCCCGGCCAGCTCGTGGAACCCATCCTAGACGCGATTCGCGGCAGCTGGCCGGGTCCGCTCCCTCGAGTTGTTAGGTGGTAGTAACGTTCTCCTTCTGGTGGCGGAGGCGGAGCACGATGAGGCCGCCCATGTAGAGAAGGCCCAACAGAAGCGATACGCCTGAGAAGAGCGCTCTTCTTGGAGGGATGAGCGTGCCTTGGAAGAGCTGGACTGCCTCGGGGATCAAGAGAAAACCTCGCAAGGAATAGACTGCGCCCGCGAAGGCGAGGCCGATTGGAAGCCCGGGGAGTGTTCGGATCAGGTGAGCGCCGGAGAGGGCATAAACCCCGATCAGGGCAAAGAAGGCTGCAAGCGCCCAAGTCACCAGCGCCGGAGTGAGCGAACCGGCCGTAGCGGCAGGCATTAGCTCGGCCGCACCGAAGTACCCGTAGGCCCAAGGGCCAAGCAAGGGAATGGCGACGTGCAGCAAAGAGATGGCGATGCTGCCGGATGCGGCAAATAGGAGCATCCAATTGGGCGCGCTCTTGATCCTACTCATTGATGAGCCACCAGACTGCCGCCTAACGGCGAAGTTCAACGGCGGGCGGGTCGTCGCATTCGCTTGCTTTCACACGGGTGCAGCCCGTCCGCTGGAACGCGATGTTAGCCGATTCTGCGGACGGAAGCAACATGCCTGGCCTGCACAACCTGCGCCGGCAGCGACAAGCTGGCCGATGCCCGTTCGTTGCAGCGACTCTTTCATTCTCGCACTTGCTGGCCGAAACGCAACTCTGACCTTGGCCTTTCGCTGCCCTTCCGATACGGCTAACGGCGGCGTTCAGGCGCTCGCGTGAAGCGAAGCGGAACGCGAGTCGCCTGCAACCCGTGTTAGGCGGCGCTATGGTTATGAACCGCTCAATCAAGTGCGGATTGCATAATGCTCTCGATACCATTCAATCGTCTGTCGGATTGCTTCACGATGCGGTGTGGCACGCTCACCAAAAGCGCGTTCAAACTTACTGCTATCCACAATGAACGGCTTTTCAAACTCATACATCATTTCTACCGTTTCCCGTGCGCCGATGACGAATATGCCGCCAATTCTCATCATCAATTTGCCCATGCCGCTCATTCTCGCTGGCTTGCCAATCTCTTCAAACGCTATAGTCATGAATTGTCGCGTGGTGAGCGTCTCTGCGTTTGGCACATGCCAAACTTGACCCAGGGCTTCATCGCGTTCGCCAAGTGTCGCCAACGCTTTCCCAAAATCGTTGATGAAAGTATAGGTGTGTGGCAAGTCTATAGTGCCTACCAGTGAGGCGGCTTTGCCTTGAAGTGCGGGCAGAAATGCACGCTCTCCCATTGCTGATTCCACGACTCCGGGGCCAAAAAAATCTGAACCACGTCCAATGGCAACTTGCACTTTGCCATTTCGATGTGCGGCCAAAGCCGCTTCCGCCATCTGTGCACGTGTGCGCCCCTTGCGCGTCGTGGCGGCGATGGGCAGGTCTTCAGTCAATGGGCGATTTGGAACCTCGCCGTACATATAGAGATTTTCACCAATGATAAGTTTCGCGCCAGCGCTTGCGGCGGCTTCAAGAAGGTTGGCCTGCAACGGCGGAAACTTTTGCAGCCATTCGTGGTAAGGCGGTTTAGCGCATTGATAGACCACTGTTGCCCCTTGACATGCTTCGCGTGCGCTGTCAAGGTTGTAAGCGTCAGCCGCTACAATCGACACATTGGGGAGTACATTCGCCTTGCCGCTCCGATTGACCATACGCACAGTTTCACCTTTGGCGGTTAATGCGCGCATGACAGCCATTCCTAGCGGGCCTGTACCCCCAAATGACATGCAGTTTCGGGTTGTTTGCCATTGCTTCTCCTTACGACTGTGGTTGATAGCCGCCTAACGGCGGAGCAGAACGCAGTTCCGCCGTTCAGCGGTGGGCGAGCCTTCAAGCGCAGCCGTTCGCTTGCTTTCACACGGGCCTGGCCCGTCCGCCTGGAACGGATGTTAGCCGATTCTGCGGCCGAGAGCAACATGCCTGGCCTGCACAGCCTGTGCCGGCAGCGACAAGCTGGCCGATGCCCGTCCGTCGCAGCGCCTGTCCTGAGCCTGCCGAAGGGACCCTTTCATTTTCGCACTTGCTGGCTGAAACGCAACTCTGGCCCTGGCCTTTCGCCGCCGTTCCGACACGGCTAACGGCGAAGCGGAACGCAGTTCCGCCGTTCAGCGGCGGGCGAGCGCATGCACACCACCATCGACTACGCTGATGACATTACATCAATGCGCACGCGCACGCCCGTTCGCTGCAACGAGTGTCAGGCCGCCCCTTGCCAATTGGTGCGAGGATATACCGCGACCGCCGTTGAACGTTTAGCTGCCCACCTACTCCGGCGTGGGGATCGCGCCGACTTGTTGCAGCAAGGTCAGCATATCAAAGTTGAACCATGACTCTGCGATCTTGCCTGCGGCGAAGCGCGCCACATTGACGCCGGTCACCCTCACCGACTTGCCAGTGGGGGGGATGCCCAGCAGCGGACCAGTGTGAGTGGCGCTCGCAGTCCAGCGGGTGGCAACCTTGTCTCCTTCGGCGATCTGATCTTCAAGGGTGATGTTCCAATCACTAAAGCCGCCGCGGAAGACACTGGCGACCATTTTCAGGCCTTCCGGCCCGGTGGGCCAGCCGCCGGGAGCTGCGTGTGGGTCATGAATGATGTGGTTGGCAGCGAAAATCTCGTCGGCGACGGCCAATTGCCCTTGGGTGATGATATCAGAGAACCAACGGCGGGCAGTGGCCTTATTCTGTTCGGTTGACATCAGCCCCAACTGAGCCAATAGTTCCACTTGGTTCCAATAGGTCTCTTCGCGTACGATCTTGCCGTTCTTGAGTTCGACGCGCAGCACCCCAGGCACGTTGGCTTTGTTGTGTGTGGCCGGAATGACGCCGGTGGGCAGGGCCAGGGGACCGTCATGCGTGCCGGTCGCATCCCAGAAATAGATGATCTTCTCACTGTCAGCCATGACGGACCGAACCTCGAAGTGGAGGTCGGAGAAGGCCGCGAGGAAGGTAGCATTGTAAGCTGTGGCCTGCTCCTGGTTCAGCTCCATGTTCATGGCGGGGCGGGCGGAGGGATAGCTGGCGGTGAAGTTATCAGCCAGCGCGGCTTCCCATTGGCTGAGATCGTGCGCCTCGATGCCATCGAGTAATGAGCGACCGATTTGGATGTTGGCTTGGGTTGTCATTTGATTATCTCCTTATCTGATTCGACAACACTGATCTTGTTTGAACAACTGCCATCAGTGTATCCCAATCAGACCAGGCAAACATCGGGAAGATTCCCCATTTCTACCATCAGATTACGGTTGTTGAGGGAAGACCTACCCCTATAGACTACGCCAACAGATTGTTTTCCATCGCAAAGAGGGTAGCGGCGGCGCGGGTAGAAACATTGATCTTGGTGTAGATATTTTGAATGTGGCGGTCAACCGTCTTGAACGAGATAACCAATTCGGCAGCCATCTGTTTCATTGTGTTACCGCGGGCGAGCAAACGCAGCACTTCGACTTCACGGTCGCTCAACCCGGCCACCACCTCTTTTTTGACCGACGGCGCCCGGTGGCCAGCCGCCACGAGGACAGCATTGACCACATCACCATCGAGACGAGAGGCTCTGGCTTCGCGCTTGAGTATTTCGGCAGCCTGTTCGGGTGAACACGCCGGCCGATGGGAGCGACGCTCGGTCAAGGCACAGTACATGTTGGCGGTGGCAAGGACGCGAGCGGCAGGGGACAACATCGTTGCGGTCACGCCCCGAAAATAGCCGGAGCCATCGAGCCGCTCATGATGGAGCGCAGCCAATGCACCAATACGGGCGAGTTCGGGGGGACGCGCTAGCACTTGTTCAGTGTAGTAGGGATGGAGGCGCACCTTCTGCCATTCACGGTCGTTCAACGAGCCTGATTTGCCCCAGATACCAGCGCTGAGGCCAACTTTGCCAATGTCGTGCAGGTAACCGGCCCGGCGAATCATCTTCACGGTACTCACAGGCAGACCGCACCGTTCGGCTGCATGGGCGGCCAAATCCGCCACCTGGCGCGAGTGGTTAAGGAAATAGGGGGACTTGATATCAGTGTAATCGGCGATAGCCTCACAGGCATTGTCGAACTCCGTCTCGTTCAGGGTGCGTTGTGGCCCCGGTTCGAGGGCCAACACAGCCGGCCAAGTCGGTTCGGTGTCCAGCCCGGCTAACAGTTCCGTCGCCCGGGAGCAGAAAATTTCGACCAACTTTGGGGAATGTGCGCCGCCCCGACGTTGACGCGCCATCGCCGTTGCGGCCTCGACGCCACCCAAGCGGTAAAAGGTGACGGCATCTTGGGCCAAGCCTACCACTAGCCTGGCTGGCGAGATCGCTTCACCTTCCAGCGCCGGTATGCCTTTGCCATCCCAACGAGCATAGATTTGGCCGACGGTTTGTACAAAACTCTCTGGAAAATCCAGGCGGGTCGCCAGCCGTTGCGCGACTTCGCAATGGCCAGGGAAGAAGCTGGTAGCCAGTTCCGGCAGTTGGATCAAGTTCTGCGCGATAGCCTGCCCCATTTGCAGCGGATTGGCGCCGGCGTTGGCCTGACGCATGTAGCGTAGCAGCATCCCCAGGGTGCGCAGATTGTCAGCGCTGTCGATTTTGGCGAAGTCAGCCCGCAGGGCTAATTCGTCGCCAACAATCGAGGCCAGCCAATAGGTGTCGGCGTTGCAGCCAATATAGCGAAGCAGGGCTTCATAATAGGCGTCGCGTAAATCGACATCACTCAAGCCTGCTGCGTCGCCCAGACGCACGGCGACGATACAGGTCGTCATGGCATATTCCATTGGCTGCCCCATCCCCAGATCGGTGGCGATAGAGAGGGCGGCCATCAACTCGGCCAGACGAAGATTTGTTGGACGTACTGAGGAATCAGACATGCTTCGTTACCCTCGCTGGGTATAAGCGCCAAGCTTAATGGGTGCGAGCTGTGCCGCACCCCGGCGTAGCCGTAGCCGCGACACTGAACGCAGTGAGGGGGCGCGGTGTCGGCTCGAGCAAGAAGTTAGGCGGACGCGAGCGATAGCGAGCAGGCCGCCCTAACTGCTCGCGCAGCTCGCACCCATTAAGCGGACGCACAGCGCCGCGCCAGCGGAGCGAGCGGCGGCTTAACGGTCGGCCCATCAGCCGCCGACGACGGGCTGGCGCAAACGCTGCAAACCGTGCCGACCTTCCAACCGCGAACCCTGCATAGTCGCGCCGACTCAGCTGGTCGGCTGCATGGGCATGTTAGCCGGCCACGCTGCGGGGCAGCGTTCTTTCACGACAGAAACTGTGTAGGCGGCTGTCGCCAGTTCAAGTGTCTCAGCAGGCATCTCCGCCAAGAATAGCGTTACATAACACCAGTTTCTTGGCAGGCCACTCAAGTTCTGGCACCGCTCCGGCCATCAACTCATGTCGATGAGCCCTTCCAGCATTGAACACGCAATAATCGCAAGAGGCGACACGGCCTCTTCAATTTGCGAGGTCTCAGACACACAACCAATCGCCGAGATCGCCGGCACGAGGACCCGAAAAGGGGCCGCCCATCATGCCGCCACCCTCGCGGATGTCACGCTCTGTAGTACCCACGCCGAAAACCTTCTGGTCGTTGCCCAGGTCAAACATCAGATTGATTGCTCGACCATTGGCCTGACCGACAGCTTTCACTTGCGAGCCATCCCCAAGCTTCAGTATACCGCTGACAGTGCCGGATGCCCCAACTTCCAGTCTCACCTGACCATTCAACGACAGACCGGCATCAGGGCCGTAATGAACCGTTGCCTCGAAGCGGCCGGTGGAGGTTGTGGTGGTTACTGGCGGCGTCGCGATACAGGCGGCGAGTCCCAATGCCAGAAGAATCAGACTGACTAGAACGAACCTGCGAGTTTGCATGAGAACCTCTCCTTCCTTGTTTTTTCCTATTGTGCCGCTGGCCAGCCTAACGGCGAAGTTCAGCGGCGGGCGGTGGGTTCAGTCCGAAGGGCGGGAACAGCCCGCCGGTAGGGTTCTGAATCGCGTGCGGGTTCACGAGGGCGGCAGTGTCCCTCCTGAGCCTGTCGAAGAGCCTGCCCTGAGCACCGCCGAAGGGGCCGTCTGCCTGGAACGTGATGTTAGCCGATTCGTTTGTCGGAAGCAACATGCTGGTCTGGCTCAACCTGCGCCGGGAGCGACAAGCTGGCCGATGCCCGTTCGTCGCAGCGCCTGTCCTGAGCCTGCCGAAGGGACCTTTTCATTCTCGCACTTGCTGGCCGAAACGCAACTTTGGCCCTGGCTTTTCGCCGTCCTTCCGATACGGCTGACGGTTTGCGTTACCCGCGCTGGGGCGGGCGGCGGAACGCTGTCCGATTGGAAAAAGGCTGAGGCGTAGAAAACTGCTTGGAATCGCGGCAGAATCCCCAGCGTCGGGTGCACGCTGTGTTAGCCCGCATTTTCAATTATGTACCTTTGCGAGCAAGTGACAGAGGCTACATCTGTTAGAGCCGATATTTGACAGGTTCTACTCTAAGTAAACCCGTAATTTTTGGAGGGAGTATAGCGGAATCAATGGAATCAAAATTGGAACTGTTTTTGCATATAAACTGAATTCTGGTCTGTCGCCATACCTTTCCTGTTGAGTTTTTTCGAGTCGTTTTGCAGACCCTAGCATGATTAATACAATACAAACTAGTCCTATCAAGCAGAGAATCCATTGAATGATTGACACAAAAAACGCCATTCCCATCACAAAATTTCCAATCCAAAAAATGATTTCGCCAAAATAATTTGGGCAGCGCACAATTTTGAATAAACCAGTATTACAAAATTGTTTTGGATATTTTGCCTTGAATGCGGATTTTTGATAGTCAGAGACAGATTCTATTAGAATTCCTGACAGCATAACGGACATTCCGACTAACTGGAGAATTAGCACTGAGATTGATAGGTCATTATTTCCTGCCGTCAAACTCAATAGAGACGGGAGGAACATGAATGTATACAGGACGGATACTGCTGTCCAGATTACAATGTTCCTAGATAGTGATAGCCTTTTTGTTTCGTCATTATATAATTGACCCCGAAAACTGGACCACGAGCTAAGGTGGAGGTCGGGTATACTGACCAAGACCAGGAGGTCCAGAA
>JAYRVO010000132.1:0-1896 GCA_041918515.1 Chloroflexota bacterium
AAGCGGTTCACAGTACAGCCATCTGGGGTTGGTCAGAGAGATAGCGTATTGACTCGAACCAGAGCCCACCATCATCCTGCCATGCGTGCCAGTCAAATATAAAGGCGGGCACCGCGGCGAACGGTGTTTATATTTCAACTCACTACTGTCCGGTTAAATCGTGAATAAATTCAATTGGTTGCACGGCGCCCCGTCTGGAGTTCTGTTCGCATCGCCTGGGAAGGCTTGCTGGATGGGCATTCTCTCGAAAAGGGTGACCGACAAAATCTGTAGCAAAGTGTAGAGCGAGGCGTCCAGGTTGAGCCGCTTCTTGACGATGGCGACCAGGACATAGACCGACACGGCGATCCAGATTTGCGTCTTGACCGCATTCTCCGACGTACCGAAAAACCGTTTGATCCGAAGATGCTGCTTGATCCACTTGAAGAACAGTTCCACCTGCCAGCGGCTTTTGTAGAGGGCGCAGATGCTCGCGGCCGGCAAGGTCATCTGATTGGTGAGGAAGACGAGTGTCTTGCCGGACTCGGGATCCTTGAAGCGGACGCGACGCAGATGGTCTGGGTAGTCCTTCCGGGTGTAGTGGCCGTCCAGCGCGATGGTCTGGTCGCAGATCAGACCGGTGCTGCGATCCGTCTGGGCCGAATAGACCCGATGGAAATTCATGTTCGACTTGGCCCGCGTGACGAAGAACGCACCGGCCAGATGCAGGACATACAGCCGCCCGAAATCGACGTAGCCACGGTCCATGACATAGATGGCGCCAGGTTCGAGGGGCAGCAAATCGAGGGCATGCACGTCGTGCAGTTTGCCGTCGGAAACATGGATGAAGCTTGGAATGCTGCCCTTCAGATCGAGCAGCGTGTGCATCTTCACGGCGGCCTTGGTCGAGCGGAAGTGCGCCCAGGGAAACAGCGACAGGCACAAGTCGATGGTCGTCGAATCCAGCGCATACACCGTATTCGTCAATTCCAGCCCCAAGTCCTCGGCTTCGTAAAGCGCCCGCGCCTGGGTGATCAAGCGCTGCGCGAAATCCGCCCAGATGCGCCAATCGCGCGATTCGTTGGCATCGGCCAGGGTCGAACGCCGCACCGGTTCGCGAAAGCCCATGTGGTAGAGCTTGGCGGCCTGCGCCGACAGACAGGTTTCGATGTCGCGCAGGCTCTCCCGGTAGGTCAATTGGGCAAAGGCCATGACCCGGAACTGCTCCGCGCAATTCAGCGTGCGTACCCCTTTGTCGCCGCCGTAACGCGCCACGTATCGGGCGAAGGTCGTCCACGGCAGAAAGTCCATCAGTTGGGCGAACAGCGTCTTGCCGACATTCATGGCGGTCTCCCGGCCAAAGCCGGGGAGGCTGCCCGAATCTGCCCTCGCCATTCAAATCGACACCACCCAATTTCACCTGGGAACCCGCGTCAGTCATGGCTTGCCGCGTTTCTTCCATTCATTTAACCGGACAGTAGTGATGAGTGGATGCAATGTACGGGGCGGATGTGAAGGTCTTGTGACGGCCGGAGAAGCAGTTTTTTGATGGGCCATGCCCGGTCGTCACGAGCCTGTCATGGTGCCTTCATAGAATCTCCGCCGCCTTCCGGTGCGCCCGGCCCTCAGCCGTTGAGCGTCACTTGGCATTCCTTCCCCGACCCCCCATTTGGCGGCCATCGATTCCATGCAAGAAGTCATCGGCATATTCCCCACCCCGATCATGCGCGTGCCGGGGGCGCTTCCACCCTATCTGGTCGCGGGCTTGGCCGAGCGCTTCAGCACGGCTGCCACCCAGGCGAACAACTCCTCCGACAACCTGACCCACACCACCATGCTGCGCCCCAGCGACAGCCCGTTGCTGGTGGAGGCCGCCATGCTGCTGACGCCCCGGGTGGCGGACTACGGCGCGCTGCT
>JAYRVO010000133.1:0-3705 GCA_041918515.1 Chloroflexota bacterium
CTCGCCAGCGTTGCCCTATCCTCTGCGCAGGCGTTGGTACTCTAACACGATTCCCACCCACTCCTCAAACCATCCCTTTTCCCGTCCTGACCATCACCTTATTTTGCCCCTCTCGTGGTCTTGACAATGGGGTCAACCTCAGACCATGGGCATGGGACGCATTTAGAAATCGCTTTCGCTTGGGAGCAATGAAAACATCCACATGGTTATGGACTATAGGCTTATCTGTTTTTATGTTTCTTGCCCCTGCTTTTCTATCTTTTTCAGCCGATTGGGTTCAACAAATAGCGCCTATGCCAGCGCCTCTGTCTCGCATGTTCGAGATTCAACCCAAGGTATTTATGGGCATTCCCTTGGCTGGAGCCTGGTGGATATTGCTGGGTTATCTTGTTTATGTTGTTCTGAATGTATTAGGCGAAGAACTATGGTGGCGTGGCTACATTTTACCTCGGCAAGAACTGGCCTTTGGGAAATGGACGTGGGTAGTCCATGGAATTTTCTGGAATTTGTTTCACTCATTTTTTTATTGGGAGTTGATCATGTTGCTGCCTGGATGTTTGGCCTTGTCTTTCGTGGCGTACAAGTGCAGAAGCACTTGGCCTGGCATCATTGCTCACTTTGCTTACAGTTTGCCGAGCCTTGTTGTTATAATCCTGGGCATATTGAGGTGAGATCAAGACTGAGAAGGACTATACCATCCTCTTCGTCGATGAATCCGCTCTACACCCCCCCACGCCATGCTCGACCTCGAACTCCCTCCCGAACAGACCCTCGACCCCGCCGATTGGGACAGCTTTCGCGCCCTCGCCCATTGCATGCTCGATGACGCCCTCGCCTACATGCAGACGGTGCGCCAGCGCCCGGTCTGGCAGCCCGTTCCGGGGACGGCGAAGACCGCGCTCGACCAGCCGCTGCCGCAGGAGCCGCAAGATGCCGAAGCCGTCTACGCAGACTTTCGCACCCACGTGCTGCCCTACCCCATGGGCAACATCCACCCCCGCTTTTGGGGCTGGGTGATGGGTGGGGGCACACCGCTGGGTGTCATGGCCGAGATGCTGGCGGCGACGATGAACCCGAACATGGGCGGCGGCGACCACGGCGGCGTCTACGTCGAGCGGCAGGTGCTGAATTGGTGCAAACAGATGCTGGGCTTCCCGCCCGAGGCCAGCGGCCTGCTCGTCAGCGGCGGCTCCATGGCCAACTTCGTCGGCCTGGCCGTCGCCCGCAACTCTCGCGCCGAATTCGACCTGCGCCACGAGGGGCTGGGCCGCGCTCCTCGGCCTATGGCGCTCTACGCCTCGTCCGAAGTTCATAGCTGCAACATCAAAGCCGCCCAACTACTGGGGCTGGGCGAAAACGCGCTGCGCCGCATTCCCGTGAATGCAGAGTATCAGATCGACCTGGCGAAATTGGAAGCGGCGATCGTTGCCGACAAAGCCGCCGGCCTGCTGCCCTTCTGCATCATCGGCTGCGCCGGCACGGTCAACACCGGCGCCTTCGATGACCTGCAAGCTCTGGCCGCCATCTGCCAGCGCCACGGCATGTGGTTTCATGTCGATGGCGCATTTGGGGCGTTGGCCGCCATTGCGCCGGGGCTGGAACACTTGACTGCCGGGATGGAGCAGGCCGACTCGGTGGCATTCGACCTGCACAAATGGCTGTACATGCCCTTCGAGATCGGCTGTGTGCTTGTGCGTAGCGCCAGCGCCCATCGCCAGGCATTTTCATTCATCCCCGAATACCTGGCTCACCACGACCGCGGCGTGGCCGGGGGAGACCTCTGGTTCAGCGACTACGGCTTGCAGCTCACGCGCGGCTTCCGCGCCCTGAAGGCGTGGATGTCGTTCAAAGAACACGGCAGCCTCAAATACGGGCAGATGATCCGCCAGAACGTCGATCAGGCCCACTATCTGGCCAGGCTGGTGGATGCTGCGCCCGATCTGGAGCGCCTGGCTCCGGCCCCGCTGAACATCGTCTGTTTTCGTTACAACCCCGGCGGATTGGATGACGCCGCCCTCAACCGCTTGAACGAAGAAATCCTGTTCGAGCTGCACGAGCGCGGCATCGCCGTGCCTTCGTACACCACGCTGGGCGGCAAATACGCTCTGCGCGTCGCCAACACCAATCACCGCAGCCGCCGGGAGGATTTTGAGATGCTGGTTGCAGCTGTGCGCAGCATCGGGGCCGAGCTAATGGCTCGCTGATCAAGACGAGGAAACCAACATGGCGGGCCAACTCATGCCCCACGACACCGGTGCGCTCCTGCGTCACCCCGACTTTCCTTCTCGCCACGTCGCGCCCCGTCATGTCGATGTCTGGCTCCCACCCGGCTACGACGACACACCCGCATCGCGCCACCCTGTCCTCTACATGCACGATGGCAAAAACCTCTTCCTGCCCGAACTCTCCTTCACCGGCATCGATTGGGGAGTGGATGAAGCCATCGTCACACTCATGCAAGAGCGCAACTTTGGCGGCGCCATCGTCGTTGGCGTTTGGAACACCGCCGACCGCCTGCGCGAATACATGCCACAAAAACCACCCCCGCGGCGCTGGCGAGACCGCCTGCGCTGGACATTGGGCGGCGGGATCCAATCCGACGCCTATCTCCGCTTCCTGGTCGAAGAACTCAAACCCTTCATCGACGGCGCCTATCGCACCGAATCCGGCCCCACGCACACCACCATCATGGGTTCGAGCATGGGCGGCCTGATCTCGCTCTACGCCCTCAGTGAATACCCGCACGTGTTCGGCGGCGCCGGCTGCCTGAGCACCCACTGGCCCATCTGCGGCCATGAAATGACCGCCGACCTGATCCGGGCATTGCCCTCGCCCGGCTCCCACCGCCTTTACTTCGACCACGGAACCGCCACCCTTGATGCCCAGTACGAACCCTACCAGCGCCGGGTAGACGAACTGCTGCAAGCCCGCGGCTGGGCGCCCGGCCAAGACTGGCTGACCATGAAGTTCGAGGGCGCCGAACACAACGAAGCCGCCTGGCGAGCGCGACTGCCCATGCCCCTGCGCTTCCTGCTGCGCGAACACCTTTCTGCTTGACGAGACATTGGCGGGCGACGCGCTTTCGTCTTTCGTCCTTCGTCATGCCAACAGAAAACACAAGGAAACAGACCAACATGAATCATTATCTCTGGCCCGGCCAAACCTACCTGGGCGCAGGCGCAGTCGAGCAAACCGGTCCCGCCGCCTGCAGCCTGGCCGCCGCCCACGCCTTCATCATCGCCGACCCCGGCGTCATCGCCGCCGGCCTCGTCGCCCCCATGATCAAGTCGTTGCAGGCAGCGAGCGTCGCCTTCACCCTCTACGATCAGGTCGTCCCCAACCCCGACACTGCCGCGGTCGATGCGGCTGTGGCTGCCCTGCGCGCCAGTGGCGCCGACCTTGTCATCGGCATCGGCGGCGGCAGCGCCCTCGATACGGCCAAAGCTGTGCGGTTGGCGGCAGGTGGGCCGGATGAAGCCAGTGTTTGGGACTACGCGTATGTGCGCAAAGACGAAGCCCGCCCTGCACCCGCCCACAATGCCTGCCTCCCACTCATCGTCCTTCCCACCACCGCCGGCTCCGGCGCCGAAGCCACCCCCTGGGCGGTGCTGACCAACCTGGAGCGCAAACAGAAGTACGGCGTCGGCGCCGACCACCTTTTCCCCGACATCGTGTTGTGCGACCCCGACCTCACCCTGGGCCTGC
>JAYRVO010000134.1:0-5839 GCA_041918515.1 Chloroflexota bacterium
ACCCCTTCCCCCACCCCTTCGGCTACGCTCAGGGCAAGCTCCACCCCCACCACCGGCGACATCGAAGGCTGGGCCTTCGACGACGCCAACGACAACCAGATTCTGGACGAGGGCGAAGCAGGCATCGCCGGCGTCCGTCTCGATCTCATCGCAGCCGAGGGCAAGCCCTTCGACCACGCGCAGGGCAAGTCCTTCGACCACGCGCAGGGCAAGCCCTTCGACCACGCGCAGGGCAAGCCCTTCGACTACGCTCAGGGCAAGCCCTTCGACCAAATCA
The DNA here is from genome assembly GCA_041918515.1 of Chloroflexota bacterium. Classification (GTDB taxonomy): domain Bacteria; phylum Chloroflexota; class Anaerolineae; order J102; family J102; genus SSF26. The sequence goes on from JAYRVO010000134.1 coordinate 278, forward strand.
CCGACGCCAACGGCCATTTCACTTTCCCTGACCTTGCGCCCGGCCTCTACACTGTCAGCGAACAACAACCCCCCGGCTGGAGCCCCCCGCGTCCGACCGCGCAGATCAGCATCCTCGTCACCGCCAACCACACACACCAGGTCTACTTCGCTCACCGGCCGCCACGCTTGTGGCTTCCTCTCCTTCGTCTTATGTCCCCTTGAGCGCCTGCAACATTGCCGCTGCCGGGCGCGCGTTGATCACAGCAGTCGGAGGCAGCCAGGCGCGACGGGCGACGGCAACCCCGTACGGCAACAAATCCAGTTCATTGGGCGCGTGCGCGTCGGTGCTGATGGCAATCTTGCAGCCCAGATCGACAGCCCGGCGCGCGTACACATCGTTCACATCCAACCGGCTGGGGTGAGCGTTGATCTCGACCACCGTCTTCGTCGCCGCGCACATCTGCAACACGCGCTCCATATCGATCTCGCTCGGCTCGCGTTTGCCCAGCAAACGGCCCGTGGGATGCCCCAAAATATCGACATGGGGATTTTGAATCGCGCGCAGACAGCGCGCGGTGATCGTTTCGCGGTCTTGACGCAGACTGCTGTGGATGCTGGCCACCACCACATCCAGCCCGGCCAACACCTCATCCGCCAGCCCCAGGCTGCCATCGGCCAGAATTTCCACCTCGATCCCTTGCAACAAACGGAAATCCACCCCCTCCCTCGCCCAACCCTCGTTCAAAACCCGGATTTCCTCGGCCTGCGCTCGCAAGCGCGCCTCATCCAGCCCGCCCACGATGCCCAGGCCCACACTATGATCGCTCACCACCCAATAACGATACCCCCGCCGCCGCGCCGCCGTCGCCATCTCCGCGATACTGGCAACACCGTCACTCCAGGTTGTGTGGCCGTGCACCTCGCCCACCATGTCGCTCTCGGCCAACAACATCGGTAATCGCTGCGCCCGCGCCGCCTCAACCTCCCCTCGGTCCTCTCGTAACTCCGGTGGAACCCAGTCCAAGCCCAGAAAGTTGTACAACGCCTCCTCGTTGGTGAAGAAACGCTCTTTCCCCCCCGGCGCCTCCCCCTTGCCGGTCGCGGTCAAACCATACTCATTCAGACTCCACCCCTGCTTCAGCGCCAACTCGCGCAGCGCCACATTGTGCTCCTTGCTGCCCGTAAAATATTGCAACGCCGCGCCCCAGTGCTTCGGCTCGACCACGCGCAGATCGCATTCCAGACCATTGGCCAGACGCACACGCGTCTTCGTGCGCCCGCCCGCCAACACCTCGGCCACAGCCGGCAGCCGGCGAAACGCGTCCATCACGACCTCGGCGTCGGCGTCGGGGCCAAGCGTTGCCAACACATCCAGATCGCCCACCGTCTCCTTCCAACGACGCACACTCCCGGCCGGCTCGATCTGATCGATAGCGCCCGTCGGCAGAGCTGCGCGCAAAGCCGTCGCCAGGTCGAGCACGGTGGGACGGGCCATCCCCAGCGGCGTCCGCGCCTCCCCGCGTCGCTCCAACAACTCGACGCCCCGCAGAATCTTCTCCTCCGACTTGACGCCGAACCCCGGCAACTCGCGCAACTTCCCGGCCTGGGCTGCTGCTTTGAGTTCAGCCACGCTCGTGATCCCCAGCTCCTGCCAAAGCCGCGCCGCCTTCTTCGGCCCCATATCCGGCGTCTGCATCATCGCCACCACGCCCAACGGCACCTCCCGCTTCAATTCTTCCAGATAGTCGATCTGGCCGGTCGTGAGCAACTGGCTGATGTCGGCGGCGATGCCCTTGCCCACGTTGGGGATGCTCTGCAACTCTCCGGCGGCATAAATCGCATTGATATCGCGGCCCAGATTGGTCACACTCTCCGCCGCGTTCTGAAAAGCCAGGACGCGAAACCTATTTTCGCCCTTGATCAGCAGAATGTCGCCCATGGTGCGCAGGGCGGCGGCCACATCCTGATTGGTGATAGTCATAGGGAACCCACCTTTGTCAGAATCTCAACCTGCTCATTGTCCACGCGCACCCGGTCGCCCGTCCGAATTTGGCCGATCTCGATCTGATCGACCATGGGGATGTCAGCAATGATGGCCCCCACCGCGGTGATCGCTTCCGAATTGCTATTGATCAGCGCCAGCGGCGCCGCCCCCGCCTTCGCCAGCCGCAGAATGGTATACGACCCCACCGTCGAACCTTTGCCATGCGGGAAGACAAGGATCTTGCCGGCGATGGATTGGCCTTGCAACGGATGGCCGGGGTCCAGCACGATGCCGGTCTCAGGATCAACGCCGCCGAGGAAACCGATCGGCGCCGTGCTGACCAGGGCCTCGCCCTCGGCCCGCCCGGCGCGAATCACCCGACCAGTCAAACGAATCTCCATCTCTATGCCTCCAAGGCCGCGCGAATGGCCGCCAGCAGCGCCTCATCCTGCCCAGGCAGCACGGTGCGCGGGTCGAAGAGGACGGCGTCGTCGGCGATGCGGGCAATGACGGGCGGATCGCCGCGGCGCAGTCGGGCCGCGAGGCAGTCGGGTTGGGCCACGGCCAGGGCCAGAAGCGTGGTCGGCAGCGTCTGGCCGGGCAGCGCACCACCGCCGATGGCGCTATGGTCGGGCCGAAGCTCGATCTGAAGTCCATCGCTGGCCAGTGCGTTCGCCCACGAGCGAGCGCACTCATGCAATGCCTCGGTCGAAGCGGCGATCATCTGCCACACCGGGATTTCGGCGCTGGCCGTCCCGCGCACATAGGCCAGCAACGTCGCCTGGAGTGCAGCCAGGGTGATCTTATCGACGCGCAAAGCGCGGGTGAGCGGTTGGCGCTTGAGATCAGCAAGGATGGCCTTGTCGCCAACGATGATGCCGGCTTGCGGCCCGCCCAGCAGCTTGTCGCCGCTGAAAGTGGTGATGGCCGCGCCCGCAGCCACGCTTTCCTGCACGGTGGGTTCGTGAGCCAGACCGAAAGGGGCGGCGTCGATCAGAGAGCCGCTGCCCAGGTCGTTCAGCACCGGTAGGGGCAGGTTCAGGCTGCGGCTCCACCCCACCAGTTGCGCCAGCGACGCCGCTTCGCTGAAGCCGACGATGCGGAAGTTGGAGGGATGAACTTTGAGGATCGCGGCGGTGTCGATGGTGATGGCGGCCTGATAATCGGCCAGCCGGGTGCGATTGGTCGCGCCCACTTCCACCAGTCGGGCGCCGCTCTGCGCCAGGATTTCGGGGATGCGGAAGCCTCCGCCGATCTCGACCAACTCCCCGCGCGAGATGATCACCTCGCGCCCAGCGGCCACGGCCCGCAAGACCAGGGTCACGGCGGCGGCATTGTTGTTCACCACCAGCGCGGCCTCGGCTCCGGTTAGCTCGCACAGCAGGCGCTCGGCGTGGCTATAGCGGCTGCCGCGTTGCCCGGCTTCCAGGTTGTATTCCAAATTGCTGTAGCCCTGAGCGACAGCCAGCATGGCCTGTTGGGCAGCCAAAGAGAGGGGGGCGCGACCCAGGTTGGTGTGGATGACGACGCCAGTGGCGTTGATCACAGGCCGCAGGGTGGGGTTTAGATCGCGTTGGAGTTGGGCCAGCAGGTGGGTGATGAGATCGGGCAGGTCGGGCGCTGCGCCCGTGGCCGCGATCTCTGCCCGCGTTTCGTCCAACAGGCGGCGGGCGGCATCGCGCACGGACGCGCGTCCGACCTGCGCCACTGCGCTGGCCAACTCAGGCTGTTCGAGCAGGCGGTCGATGCTGGGAAGACGGCGATAGAGAGAACCAGGCTCAGAGGCCATATTTTCAGTGTGGGACCAGGAATTCGCCGAGGAGGAGGAAGATCACCAGCAATGCCGGCAACATGCTCAACCATACCAGCCACGAACGCTCACGTTGCCGTATCACCGCCATCAGTCCGACCACCCCAGCTGCCAGCCCACACGCCAGCATGGCAAAACCATAGAGGGGAAGCAGCACTTGCCGCCAGGGCGCCTCCACCGTTGCCGGCATGAACACGATGGCATTGATGAGGAAGAGAACCACAAACATGCCTGCCAGCCCCACGGCCCATCTTCCCAGTCGTGTGCCGGGCGCCGCGAAGATGCGCCGCCAGAGCGACTGTTCTGGCGATTGCACATGCGGTGGTTGTCCTGAAGCGATGCTCATCTGCTACCTCCCATGTCGAGCTAACTATTGATCGCTAGGTTGATTTGTTATGAAGGTCGTAAAACGTGAAGCGTGAAACGTGAGAAAACGTCGACAATTTTCACGCTTCACGTTTCAGGGCTAAGTATCATTTCTTTGGTTAGCCATCTATAACTTCAGTCTCATCATAGCCGAAAACAGGCGTCGCAGCAAAGGAATCGCTCTGGGCAAGCGGTTCATCCGATCCAAGCGATAAACACGCGTGCGGCTTTTTTGTCTTCCCCGCTTGCAGGCTGCGCTTATAGGCTGTACGATTGACAAAGGACGAAGGGCTGTCGCTATGGAACTCCCCCTCGGAACCCGGAACTCGGAACTCATAACTCAGAACTTCCCGCCTGCCGCCTCTCCCTATGTTCGAACTCACCTTCCTCGGCACCTCCGCCTCCGCCCCTTCCGCCCATCGCGGCCTCTCCAGCGCCATCGTCAGCTTTCGCGAGCACCGCTTTCTGGTCGATTGCGGCGAAGGCACCCAACGCCAGTTGCTTATTGCCGGATTGGGCTTCAAGCGCCTGGACAAAATCCTCATCACTCATGGCCACCTCGACCACATCCTCGGGTTGGGCGGACTCATCTCCACCATGGCCCGCTGGGAATTGACCGAGGCCATGAATCACATCGACATCTACGCCGGCGCCTTCGCCCTCGACCGCATCCAGCGCCTCTTCGGCGTCGTCTTTGGCCCCGGCGAGCTGCCCATCGCCATCCACTGGCACCGTCTGGAGCCGGGCATCTTCTTCGCCGACGAGCACATCGAGGTCGAAGCCTTCGCCGTCGAGCACCGCGGCCCCGATTGCTATGGCTTCCTCTTCAGCGAGCGCCCCAAGCGCCCCTTCCTCGTTGCTCAAGCCGAGGCCCTCGGCATCCCCTTCGGTCCCGTGCGTCGTCGCCTGGTCAATGGCGAGACTGTCGTGCTGGACGACGGCCGCATCGTCGGCCCCGACGACGTCCTCGGCCCGTCCGCACCTCGCACCCGTCTTGCCTTCATCGGCGATCTCGCCCGCCCGCGCGGCCTGGCCGACATCATCCAGGTCGCCGACGCCCTCGTCGTCGAAGCCACCTATTTAGACGAAGACCGCGACATGGCCCACCGCTTCGGCCATCTCACCGCCGCCGAAGCCGCTCGCTTCGCCCAACGCGCCGGCGTCGGCCAACTCATCCTCACCCACCTCTCGCGCCGCTACCACACCCGCCAGGTTCTCGAAGAGGCGCAGGCCATCTTCCCCAACACCGTCGTCGCCAACGATTTTGACCAGTTCCAGATTAAACGCGCCGCAGCGCGGTGACGGCGCTGAGTACAGCGCGGTGACGGCGCTGAGTACAGCGCGGTGACGGCGCTGAGTACAGCGCGGTGACGGCGCTGAGTACAGCGCGGTGACGGCGCTGAGTACAGCGCGGTGGATTA
>JAYRVO010000135.1:0-9088 GCA_041918515.1 Chloroflexota bacterium
TCTAAAGCAATTTTCGAAGGACCTCGCTATTTGCTTGGAAAAGTACTGGGCGACCGGCTAAAACCGGCTCCCGACCGATTAGAAACCACCTCTGTTTGCACTACAGAATAGAAATGCCTTCTGTTTGTGCAAAAATAAGGTCACAAACATGGTCGTCGTGATGAACGAATCGCCCTGAAGATCGAGGATGGCGGGCAGCTTTCCGGGAACATCTACCTCTTGCCCAGAACGCATCTGTCGAACGCTCATCGAAAATTGCGATGTTTGTAGCGTGGCCGTATTCTGACCCTCTACTTTTTCTGCTTTCGAATCGACGAAAAGTGCTTGTTTGACTGCATATTCGGGATGAAACAAGTATCTTGCGCGCTTGTAGTCGATCTTTCCAAAAAGTCGTTGCTCGATCTTGGACATCCCCAACTTGTCGAGCGCCTCGCGGGTGATGTCTTCACCAATATCGGCAGCGAGGTCTGATTCGGCGGTAAAGATTTCGAGCGCGATCTGCCGAAAGTCCAACAGAGCCTGGACGACAAGCCGCAGCGAGGCGCGTTCGATATCTTCGAGTCGAGTCAAATGGCCGATGAGTTCTTGGGGGTTGATCAACATTGTCAGAGCGTCCACAAAGTGGGTTGGTATCCTGAAGCCAGACGTTGTTGGGCGAGTCTGGCATATTTCGGTTCGAGTTCGATGCCGATGTATTGCCTGTCAAGCTCAAGCGCCGCCAAAGCCGTGGTGCCGCTGCCCAAGAAGCAATCGAGCACGATGTCATCGGGATCCGTGAGCAAACGAATCACACGTCGCGGCAGCTCGATCGGAAACTTGGCCTCGTGGTCGTCGTTAACCCGCACCGAAGGGAAGGTCCACACCCCCCGCGACCCCCATTCCCGCCATTCATCGCGGGTCAGCCGGGCTCGATCGAACTTGGTGATGCCGGGTTTCCAAAAAATGTAGATGTACTCAAATTCATCCACCGAGCGGTAGGAGAGGCTCGCCCAGCGCGAGTTCTCCCAGGCCGCATCCTTCACCCACACGCGGCGATCATAGGGATAGAACCCGGCCGCAAGCGCCCATTCTTCGATCAGCCCGCCCACGATCTTGACCCTCGTCTGCGGCTCGTATTTGCCCCCGCGGATGTTGTTCCCGTTCAGCCGGCGGTCGATAGTTTGCTCGCTGCACCCTAGCAGCCGCGCCAAGTCATAACGATTATAGGTCGGATGCTCGGCCATCGCCTTGAGCACATCCTCCCTCGTCACCGGCGACCGGCGCCGGCTCACAGCCTCGGCCTGGACGCGCGGCATGGAATTGTCCTGGAAGCAGAGGATATCGGCGATGTTGATGGCGAGAAAACCTCCAGGGCGCAGGATGGGGAAATGGAGCCGGATGACCGTGAACAACAGCGATCGCCAGTCGTCGAAGCTGAGATGAGCCTCGTAGTCTTTGCCCACGAAATAGGGTGGCGACCACACACTAAGGGCAACGCTGTTAGTCTCAATCTGCGGCAACAGATCACGTGCATCACCCTGATAGACTCGGTTCGCTTCCAGGTACGATGCACCCTTTACCGACTGCTGATACAACTCGCGAAAACCCGGCTGCAACGCTTCGGGCAGCCTATCGATGGCGAAGCCGGATGTTCGAGTCTGCACGTCTGTCATGTCGATCCTACAGGTAAAACGGAACGTCTGTCTTATACATCATCTCCATCGCTCAAGACAAATCCTTCACATTTTGTCCCCCATTTACTCTTGCCGCCTTGCGGTCCCCGGCACACGGACGCCGCGTACGGTCGGGAACAGAACCAGCAAGGCGACGAGAAAAGCGGCAGGGAGCAGAAGCAGGGCGATCTGGAACGAAATCTGGCGGGCCAGGAGCGACATGGCAAGAGGGATGAAGATGCCGCCCAGAGCAATCGCCATCTTGAGCGCTCCCAACACCGTGCCAGCCATGTCGGGATGTAACAACCCGGCCAGCGTCAACATCAAAGGCAAGAGAGCCGACATGGCCAAACCCGCTACATAGACGGCGACATATGTCGCCCTGCCCAAATCCAATAGATACAGCACTGCGCCAAAGACGATGGACAGCACCAGGAGCAACAAGATGACCTGGCCGATGTGCTCGTTGCGGGCAAAGTAGCCGACCAGCAAGCGCCCGGAGGCCACCCCCAGCAAAAAGATCACCAACCCAAACTGCGCCCACGTCACTGGCAATCCGCGCGCCTCGACCAGAAAAGTGGTGAGAACGCCTGTCGTAGTTATTTCGACGCCCACGACAAGCACGGTGGCGACGAACAAAGCCAGGAGGACGCGCTGACGGCTGAGTATGCGCAGCCGATCGCGATACCGCTCAGAGCGAACATGGCGCGGGGCAAGTCGCGTCAGCGCGAAGACGAGGGCCAGCCCCGCTACCACTGCACCGGATAAGACGACAGAACTGCGCCAATTGACCTGCAAGAACAACAAGTAGAGAGCGATGATCACCGAGCCGAACGTCACGAAAAAGTGATTGACATTGATGTAATAGTTCTGGCGCTGGCTATGGATGTCCAGCAACATGGCATCGGTGACGCCTTCATAGACGCCGATGCCAGCGCCGATGAAGAACATGATCACGAGGTTGACCCAGAACACATCGCCTGCATAAAAACACAGCAAGGCAATGGCCAGGATCAGGCTGCCCACGAACAGCAATCGCGGCTTCTCGTATGTGTCGGCCAGCGCGCCTGTGACCACGACCGCCAACATAAAACCAACGTTCTGTACAGCGATCAGCAAGCCGATCTGGTATGGCGAAAGACCGATGCTCCGGGCGGCGGCGCCCACAAGGGCGCTGGAGACGCCAAGAAAGAACATGGCGAGATAGGAGGAAAGGGTGATGGTGCGGGTTTGGGTGATTATGAACATTTGGCACGGGGATTTGAGGATGAGGGATTGAGATTTATCAGGTGAATTTACAAAGACACTGAGCATTTTGCCCGGCGGGCGTCCTCTCCATTATAATAGGATTCTTATTTTCCCCAGATAGAACTGAGCCTTGCGCAGCGCGCAAGGGTGGCCCTCAGTTCTTCTTTTTTTGGGCCGCGAAGGGCCATGTGGGCGTCGATGTACAGACGCCGATCAGCATGACCTTTTGTGGTTGAGCTTCTGACGGGCAGCCGCCATGCCCATTTCTTGCATCCTAACTATCAGGTCATTAGTTGTCGATGAATAACAATGATAAGGACAAAGTCGTTTACATCACCCGCGAGGGTTTGACCAAGCTCAAGGAGGAACTAGAGTGGCGTGAAAACTCACGCCGCCCAGAAATTGCGGGCTTTATCGCTGCCGCCAAAGCCGAGGGCGATGTCTCTGAGAACGCCGGCTATGACGAAGCCAAATACCAGGCCGGCATGAACGAAGGCCGCATCCTGGAATTACGCGAGAAGATCAAATACTCCGCCATCATCGAGAAAGAAAATGGCCCTGCCGATGCCGTGAGGTTGGGTCACACGGTCTTGATCCGGGACCTCGATTTTGGCGATGAAGAAACCTACACCATCGTCGGCTCCGCCGAAGCTGATCCCAGCTTTGGGCGCATCTCCAACAGCTCGCCCATGGGCCTGGCTTTGATGGGCCAACGCGTGGGCGCCGTCGTCAGTGTGAACACTCCCAGCGGCATGTTGAGATACAAGCTCCTGAGCATCGCCTGACTACTTTCCGCAGGCGCCGCATGCCCCCGCAGCGCGTCGCGCCTGGATTCCATTCGCCCAGACCTGTCAGACGCCTGCACGCCTGACAGGTCTGGGCTTTTCTCTACAAGGCGCACATCCCCATGACCCCTCCTGAGCATCGCGATCCCCCAGACGAGGCCGAACTCCTCGATCAGGAGATCAGCCGTCGCGACAAGCGCGAGCGGCTCCTTGCTGCTGGCGTCGATCCCTATCCCCCGCGCACCCAACGCAGCCACACCCTCGCCGCAGCCGTGGCCGCTTACCAGAATGGCGAATTGGATCAAGACCAGACCGTGCACCTGGCCGGGCGCATCGTCTCGCGCCGAGTCATGGGCAAACTCTCCTTCGCCCACATCGAAGACGCCACCGGCCGGGTGCAGATCATGGTGCAACAGAACGTGCTCGGCCCCGAACCCTACGAAGGCTTTCAAAAAAACTTCGATCTGGGCGACATCATCGGCGTCAGCGGCCATATACTGACCAGCCGCACTGGCGAGATCACCTGTCAGATCAACGACATCAGCCTGCTGGCCAAAGCGCTCAAGCCCATGCCCGACAAATGGCACGGCCTGCGCGACCCCGAAGTGCGCCAGCGCCAGCGCTATCTCGACCTCCTGGCCAACCCTGAAGTGCGCGACGTCTTCCGCCTGCGCGCCGCCATCGTCCGCGCCATCCGCGCCTATCTCGACGGTGAGGACTTCCTGGAAGTCGAGACGCCCATCCTCCAGCCCATCTACGGCGGCGCCGCCGCCGAACCTTTCGTCACCCATCACAACTATCTGCACCAAGACCTCTATCTGCGCATCAGCTTCGAGCTTTATCTCAAGCGCCTGTTGGTCGGCGGCTTCGACCGCGTCTACGAGATCGGCCGCGACTTTCGCAACGAAGGCATCAGCTTCAAACACAACCCCGAATTCACCCAACTCGAATTCTACGAAGCCTACACCGACTATCACGGCGTCATGCGCCGCACCGAAGACCTGCTCTGCTACGTGGCCGAGCAGGTGACCGGCGGCCGCACCATCCGTTGGGGCGATCACACCATCGACTTCACCCCCCCCTGGCCGCGACTCCCCCTGCGCCAGGCCATCCTGACCACCAGCGGCATCGACTACGACCTCTACCCCGACGCCGACAGCCTGCGCGCGGCCATGAGATCGCGCGGCATCGACGCCGCCACTGACGCCTCGCGCGGCAAACTCATCGACAAACTCCTCGGCCACTTCGTCGAGCCAAACCTCATCCAACCTACCTTCCTCATCGACTACCCTCTCGACGTCTCCCCCCTGGCCAAGCGCAAACCTGGAACCCCCGACGCGGTCGAGCGCTTCGAGGGCTTCGCCGGCGGCATGGAAATCTGCAATGCCTTCAGCGAACTGAACGACCCCATCGACCAACTCCAGCGCTTCCTCGATCAAGGCCGCGAATTCGCCGCTGGCGACAAAGAAGCCCATCCTGTCGATGAAGACTACGTCAACGCCCTCAGCTATGGCATGCCCCCGGCGGGCGGCTTCGGCATGGGCATCGACCGGCTGACCATGCTCTTCACCGGCATCGACAACATCCGCGAAGTAATTATCTTCCCCCACCTGCGCCCCGAAAATTGATTTCGGATTGCGAAATTAGAATTGCGAAGTGCGCGGTGTGATCGCAATTCACAATTCGCAATTCGCAATTCGCAATTCCCATGCCCCTCCACGTCGCCCTCGTCTGGCACATGCACCAGCCATACTACCGGCAGCCCGGCTCCGACATCGCCGTGCTGCCCTGGGCGCGCCTACACGCCACCAAAGACTACCTGCACATGGCCCAGGTCGCGGCCCGCTACCCCCGCGTCCACATCACCTTCACCCTGGTGCCCTCGCTGGCCGAACAACTGCGCGATTACGCCGCCGGTCGTCTGCAAGACCGGGTCATGATCCTGGCCCGCCAACCCTACTTCAGCCCCGACGACAAACGCTACCTCCTCAACGTCTGCTACAGCATCCAGTGGGACAACATCATCCGGCGCCACCCCCCCTACGCCGCCCTCCTGGATCGCCGCCACCTCGCCCTCCTCAACCCCGACTACTTCTCGGAACAAACCTACCGCGACCTCATCGTCTGGTTCAACCTCGCCTGGACCGATCCCAACCTGCTCGAAACCGACCCCTTCCTGGCGCGGCTGATCGCCAAAGGCAAAGACTACAGTCTGGGCGAAGCTGAAAGCCTCATCGAGCGCCACCTGCAAATCGTCGGCGACGTCATCACCACCTACCGCCGCCTGCAGGAAACCGGGCAGATCGAGATCATCACCGTCCCCTACTTCCACCCCATCCTCCCCCTCCTCATCGACACCGACGCCGCCCACCGCCCCTCGCCCGGCCTCCCCCTCCCCACCCCCTCCTTCCACTTCCCCGCCGACGCCAGCGCCCACATCGCCAGCGCCGTCGCCCTCCACACCGAACTCATGGGCCGCCCCCCCGCCGGCATGTGGCCCAGCGAGGGCGCTGTCTCGCCCGAAATGGCCGCTTTGGCCATCCAGCATGGCATCCGCTGGCTTGCCACCGACGAAGCCATCCTCGGCCGCAGCCTCGACTTCTACTTCCAGCGCGATAACAGCGACTTCCTTCAACGCCCCGACCTCCTCTACCACCCCTATCGCTTCGCCACCGATCAAGGCGAGATCGCCCTTGTCTTCCGCGACCACAACCTCTCCGACCGCATCGGCTTCACCTACCAGAGACTGAGCGGCGTTCAGGCAGCGGAAGACATGATCGTGCGCCTCAAACACAGCGCCCACCAACTCCGTCGCCAACAACGCCCCAGCCTGATCAGCATCATCCTCGACGGCGAAAACTGCTGGGAACACTACGAACACAACGGCGACGTCCTTCTCGACGCCCTCTATGGCCGCCTGCAGGCCGATCCCGACCTGCGCGCCGTCACCATCTCCGAGCATCTCGACGCCCACCCCGCCACCGACCTCCTGCCCACCCTGGCCTCTGGCTCCTGGATTCGCGGCGACTTCACCACCTGGATCGGCGACCCCGAACACACCGAAGCCTGGAACCGCCTGCGCGACCTCCGCGCCGCCTTTGAGACCTGGCAGGCCACCCACCCCGACCCCACCGCCAGCGCCGCCGCTCAACGCTACCTCTTTGCCGCCGAAGGCTCCGACTGGTTCTGGTGGTACTCCGCGCGCAACTCCAGCGACCAGGACGCCCTCTTCGACCAAACCTTCCTCGACTATCTCGCCGCCGCCTACAGCGCCATTGGCCAGGAACCCCCTCCTGGCGCCCTCACCCCCCTTCAGGGCCTCAACCAGCGCCCGCCGCAACGCCCCGCCCTGTTCACCCCCCGCCTCAACGCCGACCCCGACCCCACCGCCCACTGGTCCCAGGCCAGCGTCTTGCGCCCAGCGGCCTCCACCGGCGCCATGCAACAAGCCGGCGGCGTCATCCAGGCCCTGCGCGTCGGCAACGACGCCTCCTACCTCTACCTGCGCGTCGAACTCACCTCACCCATCGCCAACCACCGCCTCGAAATCCACTGCCGCACGATCGCCGGTGAATTCTTGATTAGTCTGGGCCAGGGCCAAACAACCGCCTTCTTCTACCGCCTCGTCGACGGCTCGCACGCCAGCCAGGGCGCCATCACCTGCACCGTGCACGACGCCACATTCGAAGCCGCCATCCCCCTCGCTCGTCTCGGCCTGCTCCCTCTTCCCGCCAGCGGCCACATCGCCCTGACCCTCACCCTCGACCCAAACGACTCTCGCCTCGAGCGCCTACCGGCCACCGGCGCTTACATTGCCCCATTGGCGGCCTCATCCCACGGTTGACGCCGCCAACCATTCCAACTATAATCAGCTTCACTGCGGGTGTAGTTCAGTGGTAGAACGACAGCTTCCCAAGCTGTATGTCGTCGGTTCGAATCCGATCACCCGCTCTTTTTCTTGTCCTGTTGGAGAGGTCGCATAGTCGGCCTAGTGCGCCCGTCTCGAAAACGGGTAGGGTCCCAAAGGCCCTCGTGGGTTCGAATCCCACCCTCTCCGCCAGTTGGAGTAGATAAGTAGACAAGTAGACAAGTTGGATTTGCGCCCTTGTCTACTTATTCCTTGTCTACTTATCTACTCCCCCATGGAGAGGTCGCATAGTTGGACTAGTGCGCGCGCCTGGAGAGCGCGTATCCCCTCTGGGGATCGTGGGTTCAAATCCCACCCTCTCCGCCATATCGTCAAGACCTGCGGGGTCGCCAGCGAACATCGTCTGCGCGGCCCCGCAGGTCTTTTGACAGAAACCACCATCGCGGGGTAAGATCACCGTGGTCGTGCTAGATGGGGAGCTAGCGGTGCCCTGTAACCCGCAACCCGCTATAGCGGGATTGAATTCCTCCTCGAGGGCCGGCACGGTTCTCGTGTTTAGCACTGGCAGTGTCACGTTCGCGGGCCTCGTGCGGCGTGAGGCTGTGAACCGGGTCAGGACCGGAAGGTAGCAGCCCTAAGCAGTATCTCATGGGTGCCACGAGTTAGCCGGCGACGGATTGCCAGTAGCAGCGAGGGCCTGGTGAGGTTCAGAGGGAGGTGCACGGCCAGGAATCATTGGGGGCCTCAGGAATACCTGGGGCCCCCTTTTATGCCATGCTGTCGTCCATTTCTTGGCTTTGCAGCACAAATAGAGTACCATTCGCTACATAAAACGCCCCGAGTTGCGCCGGTAGCCCGGCAGTGGTGCGAACCGCCTTTCTCGTTATCATTTGCCCTTGCAAGGAGGCAAGTATGAAGCTGTACCGTTTCATCGAGGTCAGCCCCTTATTGGCTGCCGGGTGGGCGCTGCCCGGTCAAGAACAGGAGCGCGGCGGAGGATTACGTTGGGTGTTGCTCATCCTCCTGTTGCTTATCCTCGCCCTCATCATCTCGTGGCTGTTGCGACGCCCCACGCGCAAAACAACTCCCGTCGCCAAACCCTCTCCCGATCGCTTCCCGATGCCGAGCGCTCCTTCCGCCGCGGTCGGTGCCGGCGCCAAGATCGCAGCGCCGGCAACTTCGGCCGTGAGGGAAATGGAAGCCCCGGCTGTGGAGTTGCCCAAAATCGATAGTGAACTTTCGGCGATAAGCATACCTGTCGCAGAGGTCGAAACGCCGAAAGTGGAACTGCCGAAGGTCGAGATGCCGTCAGTCGAAATGCCATCGGTGGAGATGCCGTCGGTAGAAATGCCAGCAGTCGAGATGCCGTCGGTCGAACTGCCGCAAGTCGAGATGCCGAAAGTAGAAATGCCGTCGGTGGAGATGCCGTCGGTAGAGATGCCAGCAGTCGAGATGCCGTCGGTCGAACTGCCGCAAGTCGAGATGCCGAAAGTAGAAATGCCGTCGGTGGAGATGCCAGCAGTTGAGATGCCGAA
>JAYRVO010000136.1:0-27266 GCA_041918515.1 Chloroflexota bacterium
ATGGCGCCACCAACCTCTACTATCCTCCCTGCGGCGAAAACAACTGCCCTTCCCCCACCTGGCACTTCGTCCCCTCCCTCCGCCTCAAGCTCCTCTCCGAGGGCGTCCGCTTCCACCAATACCTCAAACTCCTCGAACAAAGGCGGGGGCGCAACGCCGCCGCGAGCGCGGCCCTTCTCGATGATCTCATCCTCGAACCAGGGCGCTATCACTACGATTGGCGTCTCTACGAACAAGCGCGCCGGCAAGTACTGGAGGCGCTCGTCAACGACACAGCGCCCACGCCAAATCCACTCACCCAAACGCCGACCACTACGCCAACTCCGACCCCCACCCCAACGCCAGCAAGCGGCATCGCCTACACCATCCCCTATGGCGCCGCCGCCATCGACGCCAACCTGGACGAATACGCACCAGATACAGGGGCGATCACTTTCGGCAGCGTAGAAGCCAAAGCCCGCTGGGACGAAGACTACCTTTACATCGGCGCCAGAGTAACCGACGCCGATATCATCGCACCGCGGGTGTGTGGAACAGGCGGGCCTTGCGATCTCTGGTCATATGACGCCCTCGAATTCTTCGTCGATCCACGCAACAACGGCGGCGGCGAAGGCAACTTCGACCTGCCCTGGATGGAGCCGGACGACATCCAGATCATCGTCTCTGCTGGCGGCGAAATGATCGACCTGCGCGGCACCCAGAACAAAACCGCCACCCTGACCTGGAACGGTCACGTCCGCTATGTGGCGCGCGCCGCAAACGGAAGCTACATCATCGAAATCGGCATCCCCTGGACAGACCTGGGCATCTCACCGCGTCGCCAATCATCCGGCGATGTCATTGGCCTGGGCCTGGCCGTGGACGACCGCGATATAACGGGCAAAACCGAAATACAGTGGCAACGCAAAGGCCGGTCGTTCCAGAACGCCGCCAGTTGGCCGCGCGTCATCCTGAATTCCGGCTTCGCAACACCCACCCCCACCCCGACTCCGACCGAAACAGCCTCGCCCACACCAACCGAAACCCCCTCACCAACCCCGACCGAAACAGCCTCGCCCACACCAACCGAAACCCCTTCACCAACCCCGACCGAAACAGCCTCGCCCACCCCGACGCCCTCGCCAACGAGCACACCCACCTCCTCGCCAACCTCCACGCCCCCGCCGCTCTGGGACGGCGACGCCGTACAGCTAGAAGCCGAAACCGGAGAGCTGACGGCAGAAATACAAATCGGCGCCGACGCCGCAGCATCGGGCGCTCGCTACATCTATACGACGGCGGCTAGATCAGGCGCCAGCGCCACCCTCGCTTTTGACATTCCACACACCGCCACCTATTCCCTGTGGGTGCGCGGCATGGGCCTGGCCGCAGATCAGAACACGATAGCGTTTTCCCTCGATGACGGCGCTCTCGTCTCTCTGGACTTTCTCCTCGCCCCCCAGCCGCCAACCTGGCAATGGCGCCCTTTGCATCCCGAACTCGCCACGGCATCTATCTTCACTCTGGCCGCCGGCAGACACACCCTCACCTTGTACACATACGAGCCGGATGCACGCGTTGACACGGTGGTGATCACCAGCGATCCCGATAAGATTCCCGGCGCCATCACGGGCACAGCCTTCATCGACTCTGACGCCGATGGCCAGCGCGACCCCAACGAACGCCTCGGTCTTTCCGGCCTGGTCATCACGCTACAAGACATCACTTCCCCGTGGGAGCAACACACCATCACGGACGCGAGCGGACATTTCACCTTCCACGACGCTCCCCCCCGTGTGTACGAATTGCAGGCGTTCAATCCCCCCGGCTTTGCCATCCCCACCTCACCCACGCGCCAAACCGTCGTCCTCCCGCGCTTCTACGACAACGCCACCGCCATCGACTTCGGATTTGCGACCCCCGCCTCGGTGCACATCGCCAGCTTCACTGTCACAGCCGACCCCGACGGCGCCTGGTTGCGTTGGACGGCGTATGGACCAGTGGCCATCAGTCACTACACCATCTGGCGCGCCCCCGCCAGCGACGGGCCATACAAACAAATCAACGACCCCCTGGCTCTGGAAGACTCTCCCGACGGCGCCGAACACTCCTGGCTCGACCGCGGCGCTTTCCCTCCAGAAGCGTTTTGGTACAAACTGCGGATCGAAGAACAGGACGAAACCTTCGGACCAATCTCGGCCGGCAGCAGCAACTGGCCGCCTGCCTTGTCACGTCTCTTCACCCCCTTGATCCTCCACCCCTAGCGCCTCCATGACCGCAACCACAGCGGGGTCTGTTGCCCAGCTTCCGATAGTTTGTGTTCTGTGAGAATTTGCACTATTCTATAGCCCACCTTCAGCGTCGAACCCCTGTTTCATCGGAGAACCTACTATGTCCCGCCAACTCACCCATCTCGAACGACCTGTTCCGAGCGATATCGAGATCGCTCAATCTGTTGCTCCCGCGCCCATCCGCCAGATTGCGGAGGAAGCCGGATTGCTCCCCGAAGACCTCGAATTCTTCGGCAATTACAAAGCCAAAGTCCATCTCGACGTGCGCGAGCGCCTGGCCGACCGGCCCAACGGCAAATATGTGCTCGTCACGGCCATCACACCCACGCCCTTGGGCGAGGGCAAAACGACGACCACGGTGGGGTTGAGCCAGGCGTTGGGCGCCCATCTGGGGCAAAAAGTGATCACATGCATCCGCCAGCCCAGCCAGGGTCCGACTTTCGGCATCAAGGGCGGGGCAGCCGGCGGCGGCTATAGCCAGATCATCCCCATGGAAGATTTCAACCTCCATCTCACCGGCGACATCCACGCCATCACCGCCGCCAACAATTTGCTGGCCGCCGCCATCGACGCCCGCATCTTCCACGAGCTGGACACCCCGTCCGACGACGCCCTCTTCGACCGCCTGTGCCCGCCCGCCAAAGATGGCAGCCGCAAATTCGCGCCGGTCATGCTGCGTCGCCTACAAAAACTGGGCATTGACAAAACTGATCCCGCCGAATTGACTGCCGAAGAGCGCAGCCGCTTCGCCCGGTTGGACATCGATCCCGCCACCATCACCTGGCGCCGCGTGGCCGACACCAATGATCGTTTCCTGCGCGGGATCACGATCGGCCAGGGGCCGCAAGAGAAGGGGCGCGAGCGCAAGACCGGCTACGACATCACCGTCGCCAGCGAGATCATGGCCATCCTGGCCCTCACCACCAGCCTGGCCGATATGCGCGAACGTCTGGGCCGCATGGTCATCGGCACCAGCCGAGCGGGTGTTCCCATCACCGCCGACGATTTGGGCGCGGGTGGGGCGTTGACCGTCTTGATGAAAGACGCCATCCTGCCCAACCTCATGCAAACACTCGAAGGCACACCGGCCTTCGTCCACGCTGGCCCCTTCGCCAACATCGCCCACGGCAACTCGTCCATCGTCGCCGACCAGATTGCCCTCAAGCTTGTCGGCCCCGATGGTTTCGTGCTGACCGAGGCCGGCTTCGGCGCCGACATTGGCATGGAGAAATTCTTCGACATCAAGTGCCGCTATTCGGGGCTGATCCCGAACGTGGTGGTGTTGGTGGCCACGGTGCGGGCGCTGAAGATGCACGGCGGCGGACCGAAGGTGGTGGCGGGCAAACCGCTCGACGCCGTTTACACCGAGGAAAATCTGGAGCTACTGGAAAAAGGTTGCGCCAATCTGGCTGTCCACGTCCGCAATGCCAGGCGTTTCGGCATCCCGGTGGTGGTGGCGGTGAACCAGTTCAAAGACGACACACCTGCCGAAGTAGAGTTGGTGCGCCGCAAGGCCATCGAGGCCGGGGCCGAAGATGCGGTGATGTCGAGCCATTGGGCCGACGGCGGCGCTGGGGCGGTCGAGCTAGGCAAGGCCGTGATGGCAGCGGTCGAGAAACCGAGCAACTTCCAATTCCTCTATCCGGTGGAGCTGGGGATCAAGGAGAAGATCGAGATCATCGCCAAGGAAATCTACGGCGCTGGCAGCGTCGAATTCCTGCCCGAAGCCGAAAAGAAGATCGAGCTATACAATCGCGTCGGTTTCGACAAGCTGCCCATCTGCATGGCCAAAACGCATCTCAGCCTGAGCACCGACCCGGCCATCAAGGGCGCCCCCACCGGTTTCGTGGTGCCCGTGCGTGATATCCGCGCCAGCGTGGGCGCCGGGTTCCTCTATCCGCTGTTGGGCGAGATGAGCACGATGCCGGGCTTGCCGCTGCGCCCGGTGTTTTACGATGTGGACCTCGACCTGGAAACAGGCAAGGTGCTGGGTCTCTTCTGATCCGACAAGACCTCAAAATACTGAACATACACAGGCCCCTGAGGAGATGCATCCATCAGGGGCCTGTGTATTAACGCAGCCGGCGTTGTCGCGCTCGCGCACCAGCCGATTGCTTTCGTTCGTTCCCTCCGTTACAATGACGCCCTGACAAAGCCCTGTCTCTTCTCTCTCTGGCCTTTGCCCTTATGCTCCTCGCTATCGACATCGGCAACACCAACACCAACTTCGGCTTATTCGAGGGTGACAGACTGCACCAGGAGTGGCGCCTGAGCAGTGACGTGCGTCGCACCCCCGACGACTTCCGCGCTACGTTGCACGCCCTGGCGCTGACCGACGGGCTAGAGCTGACCCAAACGGTGGATGGCATCACCATCGGCTCGGTGGTCCCCGCGCTCACCGAAACAGTCGGCCGCGTCTGCGAGCAGTGGCTGAAGCAGCAACCGCTGCTCATGCACGTTGGCCTCGATCTGGGTATGGAGATGCGGGTGAAGGAGCCGCGACGCGTGGGCGTGGACAGATGGCTCAATGCCATTGCCGCCCGCGCCCTCTACGGCGCCCCCTGCCTTGCCCTCGATTTCGGCACCGCCACCAAATTCGACGTAGTTGGCCCCGACGGTGCTTTCTGGGGCGGCGCCATCGCCCCCGGCCTGACGACCGCCGCCGAAAGCCTGACGCGCAACACCGCCCAACTGCCCCGCATCGACTTTACAGCTCCCCCCAGCCCCATCGGCGACGATACGACCAGCGCCATGCAATCGGGCATCGTGTTGGGATATGTAGGGCTGATCGAAGGGCTGCTGTCGCGCATCCGAGCCAGCGTCCCCGGCAATCATCCGCTCCCCGCCGTGGCCACTGGCGGTCTTGCTCCTCTCATCCTACCCCTCACTCAAGCCATCGCGCACCACGAACCCACCTTGACGCTGCAAGGCTTGCGCATCGTATACGAAAGAAATGTGAGAAAAAAGCCGTGAACATACTCGCCGAAAAGAACATCCTCCTGGGCGTCACCGGCGGCATCGCCGTCTACAAAGCCGTCGATCTCTGCTCCAAGCTCATGCAGGCCAACGCCCGCGTGCAAGTCATCATGTCCGCCACCGCCCGCAGATTCGTCACCGATCTCACTTTCGGCGCCATCAGCGGACGCGCTCCCGTCACCGACCTCTTTCAACTCTACGAGGGCGAGAAAATCGGCCATGTGACATTGGCGCACAAAACCGACCTCTTCATCATCGCCCCGCTAACCGCCCACACGCTGGCGTACCTGGCCCAGGGTATGGCCGATGGCCCCATCACCGCCACCGCCCTCAGCACCCGCGCACCGCTATTGTTGGCGCCGGCGATGGAAACCAACATGTGGGAGCACCCCGCCACCCAGGCCAACCTGCGGCTGCTCATCGAGCGCGGCGCCAACCTGGTCGGCCCCGAAGCCGGCCGCCTGGCCTCGGGGGCGCTGGGGATGGGCCGGATGTCGGAGCCTGAGACCATCGTCGAGCACGCTCGCATCGTCCTGGGCCGCACCGGGCCGCTCTCTGGCCTGCGCATCACCATCAGCTCGGGCGGCACGCGCGAATGGGTGGACCCCGTGCGCTTCATGGGCAACCGCTCCACTGGCAAGATGGGCGTGGCTCTGGCGCGCACCGCGCGAGACTTGGGCGCCCACGTCAACCTCATCTACGGCGCTATGACGGTCGAGCCGCCGCTCGGCGTCAACCTGATCCCGGCCATCCGCGCCCAAGACATGCTCAACGCCACCCTCGACATCCTGCCCGAGACCGACGTCCTCATCAGCGCCGCCGCCATCGCCGACTTCCGCCCTGCCGTCACCTACGACACCAAACTCAAGAAAGACGCCGGCTCCGAAATCCGTCTGGAGCGCACAGAAGACGTACTCAAGCATGTGGCCGAGAAGCGCGCAGCCATCGGTATGCCCCGGCTAGTGGTCGGGTTCGCCGCCGAAACATCTGATCTCGTGCTCAACGCCCGCAGCAAGATGGAACGCAAGAACCTGGAAATGATCGTCCTCAACGATGTCACGGCCACCGATGCCGGTTTCGGCGTGAACACCAACCGCGTCACCATCCTGACCAAAGACGGCGGCGTCGAATCTTTGCCGCTGATGGACAAAGAAGACGTGGCCTATCACATCCTCCACCGCGTGCGCGGCCTTCTCGGCGCCCAGAGCATCGGCTGGACCCCTGGCATCGGCAGCGTCCTGCCGTGACGCGGTGACATGGTGACATGGTGACATGGTGACACAGAGGCCGGGAGACCGATCAACCGATCAACCGATCAACCGATAACCGATCACTGATCACTGATCAACCGATAACCGATCAACCAATAACCGATCAACCCATCAACCAACCATGCCCTTCAACGTCCTCTACCTGAGCGCCGAGATGGTGCCCTACGCCCGCACGGGCGGACTAGCCCAAGTGGCGGCTTCGCTCCCGCGCTCCTTGCGCCGCCTGGGCGACGATGTGCGCGTCTTCCTGCCCCGCTACGGTCTCATCGACCCCCAGCGTCATGGCCTCGTGCGCGTGCTCGAAAGCTTCCCCGTGCCCTACGAGAACGATGTCGAGAACGCCGGCTTGTGGCAGGCGGCGGACACTGATCTCCCCATCTACTTTATCGAGCACGACCGCTTCTTCGGCAGCCGCCAGGGCATCTACTCCTTCCCCGACGACGCCGAACGCTTCATCTTCTACAGTCGCGCCGCCCTTGAAGCCTGCCGGGCGCTGGGCTGGCAACCGCAGGTGGTGCACTGCAACGAATGGCAGACGGCAGTCGTGCCAAACTGGCTGCACACCATCTACGCTGCCGACCCCTTCTTCGCCCAAACAGCCGTCATCTACAACATCCACAACCTGGCCTACCAGGGAACCTTTGGACATCGCGTTTTGGAGATCGCCGGCATCGCCAGCTACGGCTTCATCGCTCACCCCGACGTCTCCACTCGCCTCAACGAAGTCCTCAATTTGATGGCGCGCGGCATCATCTTTGCCGACATCATCGTCACCGTCAGCCCCACCTACGCGCGCGAAATCCTCACCCCCCCCTTCGGCGAGGGCCTCGACCCCATCCTGCGCGACCGCCACAACCGGCTATACGGCATCCTCAACGGCATCGACACCGACCACTACAATCCCGCCACCGACCCCAAGCTGGTCGCCAACTTCAGCGCCGACAACCTCAGCGGCCGCGTCGCTTGCAAAGTCAATCTGCAAAACAAAGCCGGTTTCCCGCCCAGCCCGCGCCTCCCCATCATCAGCATGACCTCGCGCCTGACCGATCAGAAAGGCTACGACATCCTGATGGCCGTGCTCGAACCGATGCTGAATCAGATCGACGCGCAGTGGGTGATCATGGGCACCGGCGAGCAACGCTACCACGACCAGCTCAGTGATCTCGAGGCGCGCTATCGCCACAAAATGCGCGCGGTTCTCACCTACGACGAGAGCATTGCCCACTGCCTTTTTGGCGGCAGCGACATCTTCCTCATGCCCTCGCGCCACGAACCTTGCGGCCTCGACCAAATGATCGCCATGCGCTACGGCGCCATCCCGGTGGTCCACGCCACCGGCGGCCTGGCTGACACCGTCACTGATCACCGTCCGCCGAATACCGGCGTCGGTTTTACCTTCACGACTTACGACAGCATGGCGCTCTTCGCCGCCATCGGGCGCGCGGTCGAAATCTACCATCATCCCGATGTCTGGGCGCAGATCCAACAAAAAGCGATGCGCAGTGATGTCTCGTGGACGCAGCCCTCGCACGCTTACTACGATCTTTATCGCCGCGCCCGCTCGCTCAAACTGACGGGGAGGCCGGGGTAAAGGTAGTGCAATGGGCAGCAGCCCCGGAAGACCGGACATGTGAACAAAGACATGTCCGGTCTTCCGCTCGTTGACCTTCTGGTCTACGAGTTGTAGATGAGGGGCAAGTACAAAGCCGGGGTGGGCGTCGGTTCAGGCGTGCTCACCTCGCCGCCGCCCCAGAAGCCCCCGCCCAGTTCGTAGCCGCCGCCCGTCTGCACCCCCGCATCCGTCTGGCCCAGGGTGAAGGCCAAGTCGTAGCCGCCGCCGCTGGCCTCACCGCCGGCAGTCAGGCTGCTCTGCACCAGCTCATAGCCGCGATCCGATTGCGCCTGGGCAACGGAAGCAGCCACGATGAGCAACAGAGTGATAAGGAGCAAGAGCACGTGTGTCTTCTTCATGTCCGAATCTCCAGGAGGGTTAGCGGCCGATGGTGACGGGACCGTTGGGCGCTTTTAGGGTCATGGGTTTGTCCAGCACGGAGACACCCCCATAGACGCCTGGCTCAATCCACAACGTGCCGCCAGCAGGTGTGTTTGCGATGCCGCTCGGCAGCAGGAAGTAGGGTGCGGCGCACGTGCCAAGCGGCACAAACAGGCTCGTCGAGGTCCAGCGCCAGTTGGGGCGTGGATACATGCAGCCCATCACGTTCTTGTCGCCCTCACTCAGCCGGGCGCGCTGGCCAATGACGTTTTGCCAGGCCGTGTCGTTCGGCGGCAGTACAGTGATTGTATCCAGCCAGTTGCCGCCAGCATCGGTAACGCGCGAGAAATCCCTGCGGCCATAATGCATGACTGAGTCGAAATCGTAGCTGCCGTAGGTCGAAGCGCCATTCTCGATGTTGAAGTTGAAGTCGCAATCGATGCGGTTGCCGGCGTTGTCCAGGCAAAAGCCGCCGTTGCAATTCGCATCGCCAGCCTTGCAGATGTTGTTGAAATTGATGGTCACAGACGCATTGCGACCTGGCCGATTCTGCTCGTGCTCCAAGCCCAGGGCGTGCCCCAGCTCGTGCGCCATGATCCAGGTATTGTTCCAACTGACGATGTTGATCACCTGGCGGCCGCCGCGGCGGCCTACCGCCGAATTGTTCACGGTCGAACTTTGGATGTGGATGAAGTCGCCGCTGCAACTGTTGCCAGCACACTGATTGAACTGCACCGCCGCTACATTCTGCCATTGCTGCATCGCGCCTTGCATAGCCGTGCGGTTGGCAGCGCTTACGTTGGCGTCGAATTCATAGGGAATCTGGCTGTTGGGCCAGAAGTTCGTCTGGTAGGTTCCATCTGGCGCTTGCGCGCTTACGCCTGCTTGCCACTGGCGATACCGGCGCTGGAACTCGGTGATGGGGACTTGAATATCGCCCTCGACAATCATGTACCCCGGCGGCAGGTCGGGCACGATGCCGGTGAGGATACGGTTGGGCGGCAGAGGCGCTGCTGCCTGTGCACGGCCAGACATAGCCATTAGCAGAATGGTCATCGCGCCGAACCAGATGAACAGGGCCAGAAACTTATACGCTATTCTCATGTTGCGCCTCCTCATTGTAGATTCACCAACACGAGCACCAAACCCGCCCCCTTCTCCAGCCCGGTCATGGCCTTGCCAATGACAGCGCCGTAAGCTCGGCTACGATCGCTGGCCTTCATGGCGTGGCCGGGCAGGCTGGACGTGGTAAGCAGGTCGCCGGGCCGGATGGGCGCTGAATCGGCCTCGGCTCTGACATACACCCGGCCAGCGATAGCGATGTGGACATCGCCCTCCATCACCCCATCCTGGTGCAGAGTCAGGCCGGGCTGCACCCCGCCAGCGCCGCTGACCACGCCCGCCACGCGCGTATCATAGGCGCCATCGCTCGGCTTGAGATGGCCGGGATGGGCGGCATCGATGATCATCAGCGTGCCTGGCTCTGCCTTCGCCTTGTCGCTGACCTCGAAACGCTCGGCCAGGTCGGCGCCGCCAGTGATCTCCAGTAGCTTGGTGCGGGTGCGGCCATCGAATTCGGCGGCATAGCCGTTGGTGCTGCGCCCGTAGATGCCGGGGCCATCGACGCTAAGGCCGAAGACGCCGATGCCATTGGCCGTGGACTGGCCGAAGACGCCGAAACCACTGCCATCGTTGCGGCCATACATACCCGCCCGCGGCGCCGCGCCATTCACAACGCCGAACATGCCGTAGCCGGCGCTGCTGGTGCCATACACGCCCGCATAACCATTGGCGCTGCTGCCTGAAACGCCGTAGCCATTACCGTCGCTTCTACCCGCGATGCCATCCGCTGCCGCCGAAAGGCCAAAAACGCCCGCCCCGTTGCCACTGTTCTGACCGAACAGGCCGAAACCGCTGCCTTCGTTCTTGCCATATACACCAGCGCGAGGCGCGGCGCCGTTGACCAGGCCATAGACGCCGTAACCCTGGGCGCTGGCGCCGAAGACACCGGCGTAACCGCTCTGGCTGTTACCGGAAACGCCGTAGCCGCTCTGACTCTGGCCTGAGACGCCCGACCCGCTGGTGCTATCGCCATCGACGCCGCTGCCCGACACCGACAGCCCGAATACGCCGTAGCCGCCAGTCGTGTTCTGGCCGAAGACGCCGAAACCGCCGCCGCCATTCTTGCCATAGACGCCAGCGCGGGGAATGTCGCCGATCACGGAGCCGAAGACGCCGTAGCCGTTGTCGCTGGCGCCGTAAACGCCAGCGTAGCCCGTCTGCGAGTTGCCGGTCAGCCCGTAGCCAGCGCCACTGTTCCCGCTGAAGCCATCTCCGGCCGGGTTCTGCACCGAAGCGCCTGGCATCAGCCCCAACGCGTAGGGCGCGGAATCCAGGGGCTTACGCGGGTCCAGGGTGACGAACCCGGCGTCAGCAGGACACTGCACCGCCGTCTCGACCCAGTAGGCTGCGCCATGAAAGACGTTGCCGAAGTCGATGCGAGCCGTAAACAGACCGTTGGTCACAGCGACGCCGTTGAGCGATTGCGTTGCCACCGCTGCGCCGCCGGTCTCGACATCATACAGTCCAAACTGAAAGTTGCAGGTATCCGTGACCGGCGCGCCATCCCGGTTCAAGCGGCCCTGATAGGTGAAGGTCGTGCCCAGCGTCGCGGCTGGCTTCGCTACAGTGAGAGCGGCCCGACCCGCGGGTGGCAGCGGCCCCTGACCCCATGCCGGGCGCAGCGCAAACACAGCGCCCAGAAGGAGCACGCCGAAGAGGGCAGCGGCGAGGCGATAGGTGCGTTGGTGTTTCATTGCTTTCTCCTGTGAGTGAGTGCGGAACGAAAAAACAGTGATACGTCAATGTCGCAGCAACAGGGGCAGGTACAGCCCTAGCGCCGGGCGAACGGTCGGCGTCGGCGTGGGCATGGCCCCGCCCGGCGGGACGACAAACAGGGTGATGGAGTTGGCGGGGAAGGCGGCGCTGAAGCCGGTGGAGATGAGCGGCTGGTCGGGCAGGCGTTGGATGGCCGCCAGGTTGGCGGGGCTGTAACGGAAGACCTGCGCATTGCGCACGACCGGTGGCGAAATGGAGACCTGCGCCTGGACTGAGCTGCCGGTCTTGTTGATGACCAACAGCGTGATGGCGTTGTCGCTGCTACGCTCGGCGGCGTAGATCGATAGCTTTTCCTGGTTGCTGCTCGTCGCCTGTACGCTCACATCGCCGAATTTGCTGTGCTGTCCGTCATAGTTGCGATACATGCGGAAGGCGAAAGCGGCAGGGCTGGTGGGGGTGAAGTTGCCGCCGTCGCCGTAGGGGGTATCGAAGAGTGTGGCGAGGTCGAGGCTCTCGCGGCCGAAGATGCCCAGGATGTCGGCTTGGGCCAGAGCGCCGTTGATGTGATCCAGCGCACCCCAGTTGTACTCGGTGATCGCCAGCTTGGTGCCCGGATAGTTCTGCGCCACCCACTCGCGCATGCGCGGGATCAGCCGCACGATGCCGCCGTCCGGCCCAGCCTGGGCGATCCAGCTCTCGTCCACATAAGTCGGGTCCCAGAGGGCGCGCGTCGAGCGCAGTCGCAGGGCCTGCAGGTTGGCGTCGCCGGCATCGCGCAAATCGACGCCGTTCTGGGGATAGAAATGCAGATCGAGGTAGTCCAGCAGGCGGACGCCGTGCTGCTGCTCATAGGCCGCCATCTGCTGCAAATACCAGGGCGCGAAGGGTGTGCCGCCGTGGGCGTCGCGGTCGTCCGGCGTGGCCCAGTCCTGCCGCTGGCCATCCCACGAGCCGTGCCAGTAGTAGGTCCAGCCCATGACCACCGGGCCGAGGGTCTTGGCGGAGGGGTCGGCGGCTTTGAGGGCGGCGGCATAGCGATAGGTCAGGTCGCGGAATTCGTCGTATTTCCAGGCGACGGGATAGACATCGCGGTGGGTTTCGAACCAGATGTCGGGTTCGTTGTCCAGGCCGTAGTATTTGACACCGCCATTGGCCGCTGTTCCATGCGTTTGCGTCAGGTGGTTGATCCAGTTCATGACAAAGGGCGTGTCGATGGCGATGCTGGTGTCGTGGGGGTCGTTGCCTTGGTAATAGATCGGGCGGCCGTTCTGGTAGGCGGTGATGCCGCTGCCGCAGTGGGAGCGGTTGGGATCGTCCGGATCGGCGGCGGGGCGGCCGTTGGGGAAGGGCTGGGGGACGTAGTTGTATTTGCGGGTGTCGAAGCTGCACGGATATGTGGTTGTATTCCCCGGCTGGCCGGGATTCTTCGCCACCCAGCCGCTCATGGGCAGGGTGATGATGCTGCCGGTCCCTGTGCGCTTGCCCTGGGTGATGAATTCGTCGGCAGAGAGGGGCGTGTACTCGTTCTCGAAGTACCAGTCGGGGTTGCCGAACATGTCGTTCTGCCAGTTGTAGCGGGTTTTATCGTTGCCACCCCAGCGCCGCAGCGGCAGGTCGATCTCGCGGGCAAAGGTTTCGTCCGGCTCGTAGTGGATGCCGTAGATGTTGGGGCTGATGGGGTGACGGCCGGCGGCCACGTCCACGGCCAGGATGACGTCGGCGCCAACAGGCGGGGTGGGGGTGGGCGTAGGGCCGGGGGCAGCCGCCAGGGCGATGTCGTCCAAATAGTAAACCGGTTGGGCGGCGCCGGTGGCATCCTGCCAGTAGATGTCGCTGATCGCCGCTGGGCTGCCCAGGGTGCTGAGGGGCGCCTCAACCTGCACCCAGGCGTTGGCCGTGGCGGTGACGGCGAAGCTGTGGAGGTCCGAATTATTGAGCTTGATGGCGATCCGCTGGCCGCCTGTAGTCCCGCCATGTATCCAGAAGCGCAGGTGGGTGAAGCCGGCGGTGCTGATGGCCGGATCAGCGTGAAAATATAGGCCGGCCCAGGGTGCGGTGTGGGTCACGGCCAGGGCGCTGGCTCCGCCGTGGCGCGGAGAAGCGACGGCCGCGCGGGTGGTGTTCCACGACCAATCTTGCCAGCCGGGCGCGAGCGCGTCGGCATAGATGATGTGCTCGGCGCGCGGCGAAGAAGCAAGCAGCTTGTCCTGTGTGATAGCCCAGGTCGGTTGGCGAGTTGCCGGCCAAAGACTGAGTAGCAGCACAAGGACGATGGTTAGAGCGAGGAAAAGGTAGATTCTGGGTTTCATGGCAAGAGGAGCCAGGAGGTGATGAAGTGGGTCGCGCTTCGGAGAGCGCGGGCAACGTCTCTATGGCGCCAATCGTAGATCGTCAAGATAGAATGCCGGCTGCGGCGCGGCGCTGGCATTTTGCAGATTGATGCGCTTGATGGCCGCGGGATTGCCCAGGGCGCTGAGGGGCGCCGTGACCTGGGTCCAGATTCCCGCTGGGGCGGTGAAATCGTAGACTGAACTGATGCCGCCATCATCGGCAGACTGGATGTAAAAGCTCAATGCGTTGCCGCCTTCACCACCGTACACCCAAAAGACAATAGTTGCGTAGCCTGTGGCGTCGATGAGAGCCGGCGCCCGCACAGAGAAGCCGGCAGAGGCAGCATTGTATGTGATCGAAACCGATTTCGCGCCACTGTGCCGCGGCGTAGTGGCGCCGAAGTCGATGGCGCTGTTCCACGACCAATCTTGCCAGCCTACTTCCAGGGCGTCATCGTAGATCACCAGATCGGTTACGGGCGCGGCGCCGGCGCGTGTCAGCCAGGGCAAGAAGAGGCGAAGGCTCACTTCCCCCTCGCCCACTGCCAACGGCCAGGTAGTAGAAGGCCCGGCGCTGGGGTTGGGATTGACCACAGCTACATCGACCACACCATTGGCCGGGATCAGGCCGGCGTCGATCTCAGACTGGAGCTGGGTTGCATCCACGAAGGTCGTGGGTTGGGACAGGCCGTTCCACAGCACCCGCGCCCCGGTCACAAAGCTCGAACCCTGAACCGTGAGTTGGGTTCCAGCCAAGCTGACCTGGGTGATGACAGGCTTCGGGTTGTTGACCAGGAAGACGGCCGGGTTCGATGTCGGGCCGCCCAGGCCAGGGTTGGCGACCATCACCTGTATTTTGCCTGCGGTCGTCAGGTTAGCGCTGGCAATGGTAGCTTGAAGTGAGCTGGCGCTGACGAAGGTGGTTGGCAAAACGACGCCATTCCACAGCACCGAAGCATCCTCGGCGAAGCCAGCGCCGGTCACGGTCAGCGTGAAGTCAGCATCACCCACCCTGGCCGAGCCTGGCTCCACGGCGCTGAGTTGGGGCGCAGCGCCGAATACGGTGGTGGCCCAAGTGCTTGGATTCCACCAATCGCTGCGGTGCGGCCAGCGATAGTCATCGCCGCCAGCGTTGACCCAGTTGTGATCGAAGTTCAAGCCCACGGCGGCGCTCCAGTTGCCCAAAGCCGCAGATGGAATCGTCATCTCCACGTTCCAGTGCGTAGCGTCGGCGCTCACCTGGCCGACCACGCCGCCCGCCTGTACCGGGACGAAGGTGGCGCCGTTGCCCTGCTTGGTGAACGGCATGCCATCTTCGTAGATCTGGTGCTCGAAATCGCCCACCTGGGGCGTGGTCTCACGGCTGTTGTTGGCATCCACCCGTACGGTGGCAAAGGAGCCGGGCGAAGTCCCACCTGCTCGCTTGAGATCGGTGAAGCAAGCCCAGAGATGGCTGGTTGTGCGGGTGACGAGCACTGCCGGTTGGCTGCCGTCGGTGTAGGGGCGCAGCGGGATGCGGGCGGCGGTGGCATAAGCGGCATCGTCACAGAGGCCATCTTGGATGGGCGAGGCGCCGAGAGGGATGCTCAACGGGGCGACGGTGAACCGTGAGGTGACGGTTTGGGTTTTGGCAGCGCTGTCTGTCGCAGTCAAGGCCACATCGTAGACGCCTGGCCCCAGCCCTGTCAGGCCGAATTGTCGGCCTGAACCGGAGATGGTGGCATTCATGGGGCCGCTGACTTGCCAGGACAGGCTCGATCCAGATAGCCCGCCCGTTTCGGCGTCCGTGGCCGCGCCTTGCAGGATGACGGTGGTCGCGGGGGAGGTGATGGACTGATCGGCGGCGGGCGCCAGGATGAGCGGCTGTGGCCCGCGGTCGAGCACGGTGAACGGCGCGGAGGTGGCCAGGGTTGTGTGCAAGCCGTCGCTGACTGCCACGCGCAACAATCCACCGGTCGTGCTGGCCGGGATGCCGCTCAGGTCCTTCAGGTTGACCGTCACCGTATCCGTGGCGCCCAGGTTGGGATAGTCGCTAAGCACCGTGCGCCAGGTGGCGCCGCTGTTGGGGCTGTATTGCACCGTGAAGAGCAGCCGGTCGCTCGCATCGGGATCCGAGGCAGTCCAGGACAGGGTCATGTCCTGATCGATGGTCTCGCCGCCCGCTGGCTGCAGGATCTGGAGAGTAGGAGGGTTAGTGCCCGCCTGGAGGCTGGCGAGAACGATGTCGCCATCCAGCAGCTTGATGCTGGACGGCGGAGTGGCGGGAGCAGGGAAGGTGAGACCAAAGACCTGGGAGTTGCCGGCATCGTCGCGATCCTCGAAGGGCGTGACGGCGCGGTCGTCGAGCACGTTGCCATCGGCGTCGAGCAGGCGCAGATGGTAGTCGGCCATGGCGCCGGCTGCCCTGATGTTGGCCATCGTCGGCGCCGCTGCTCGCTGCCATTTGCGCAGCATCGCCTGGCTGACAGCGCCGGTGGGGAAGACCCAGGCGTGACTCAGGCTGGAATGATCGGGTTGGGTGGGATCGATGCTGCCTGAGATCAGGATGACTTCGCCCGCCGCGGCCAATGCTGGTGCTGCGGCCTGAGCCTGGGCGCCGTACTCACGATTGGGGACCTCGTTGAGCAGCCCTCGCCATGAGAAGTCGCTGGTCCAACGTGACTTGGCCGGGTTGAGCTTATGGGCGTAGGACATGAGGTCGCCGACTGTGGTGGGCAGGATGACCTCGAATTTGCCGGTCGTGTTGTCGAAGGTGAAGCCGTAGTGCCGGCCGAGTGTGTCATCATGGTCGATCTGGCAGACGGGATAGTCGTAGCCGCCTACATCGTCGGGGTCGCCCTCAGGACAGTTGACATGCCGCCGGCCATAGTTGTGGCCCAACTCATGTGCCAGTGTGGGGGCGCGGTCGGTCCGCCAATCTTTCGAGAAATCCGTAGGCGGGAGGCGAATCCAGAGTTGGTCGCCGCCCAATCTGCCGCTGCCGTTGTTGCCGCTTTCGTTGGGGTCGACGATGCCGATGTAGTGCGTGCGGGAATTGGCATCGTCGCATTCGTCCGGGTCGTCGGAAAGCTGGTCGCGCCACCACAATGACATGATCATCTTCCAGCTATCGTCTTCAATCTCGTAGGGGCCATATTTCCAGGGCGGGATGCCGAAGCGCGCTTCCATCTCGGCAATGTCGCTGCTCTGGCTGTAGGTCCACAGATCGGGCGTAGGCAGCAGACGCTCAGCCATATGGATGGCAAACCAGTGGTTGGGGGTGAACAGGGCGGCGGTGTTGGCCGTGCGCACGCGGATGAACACGGTGCAGACGGGCGCTTTATCGAGAAAGCTGACCGTACGCTCGGTAGCGTTGTTCGCCGTATTCGTTTCACCGCTGAGACGGTCGGGGTTGACCACCACTCGCAGCCGCAGTCCGCCAGCGCCAGTCCACTCGTCGGGTAGTTGAAATATCCAACTATGGTCTGGCCGGCGGCGGTCGGAAGCATTGTAATCGCCGGGCAATGGGAAGGGCAGGTTGCCCTGGAGGGGACGAAGCGCGCCGAGATAGGCGGCGCCGCGCCAGACATCGATCTTGGCGCTGACGTTACCGGCGCGCGGACCGGTTAGTTTGCGAGCGTAAACGCGGACGTAAGTCGGCTTGGCTGCCACTAGCGGCACATCCTGGGCCGGGCTTTGGATGCCCTGCGTCACCTCCATACCAGTGACCTCGAGGTCAGGCAGGATGGGCGGGGCATCGATGCGGATGCGGCCTATCCTATTCGGTCCCGTGTTGAAGTCGGCGTCGAGATAGATCCAGCCATTGGCCGGGGCAAGGGCGTTATGGATGCGGTAATGCTTGCCTTGTCCGCCGGCAATGGTGGCGGCGCCGCTGCCAAAAACCCCAAACTCGAAGCGTTTGAGTTCAGCCGGATCGGCGCCACCCGCTTCGACCCAGAAGATGCTGGGGCCGGCGCCGACCAGACGATGTCCGGCCGGCGGCCCATAAGGAGCGTTATTGTAGGTAGTATCGGGGCCACAGATGTAGCCGGGGTTGCCCTGGATGCAGCCATAAGAACGGATGGTGGCGCCAGAAATCCAGTGCAGTATTTTGAAACTGCCGAAAATGACGCCGGGAGTGCGATAGTACAGCAGCCCCCGGCCGTTCTCGGCCACCACGACATCACGGGTGCAGCCAGAAAAGCCAAACAGACAGCCTTTGAAGGTGGAGTAGATGACGCCATCGCCAAACCAGTAGAGCGTGTCGCCGCCCAACACGACATCGTGCGGGTTGGCGCCGGAATTGGTCATTTCGTTCTTGGCGTCCACGCTCGTATAATGGTCGCGGTAGGCGAAATAGAGCTTGCCATTGGACAGCCAGTACATCATGCGGGTGCCGGCATCTGAGACCAGACTGTCAGGTCGGGCGGTGTAGGCCAGCAAGACTTCGGCAAACGGATCGCTGAGCGGGCGCAGGATGATGGCGCCGCGGGCGAGACTGTAGTAGTAAAGGCCCAGATCGTTGGCGTGGAGAAAGAGGGTGTCGACATCACCATTGGCCAGGGTGACGATGCGACCGCCATTGAGCGGCCAACGCTGCAGGTAGTTGATGGCGGCTGGCGTTACGTCTGCGCCTTCTAGTGCATCGAGGCTGGGATTGGAGTTGAAATAGCTCCAGTAGAGAAAGCCTGCGCCCGTGGCGAACTGGCTGACCCCAGCATCGAGAATGAAATCGGGGTCAGCTGTAGGCGCAGCGGGCTGCACCAGGCTGGCGACTGTAGGGGGATCCGCTGGTGTGACTTTGGCGCTTGTGGCTGCGCTTGCAATCAGAAGCAAGGCAAGCACAGCACTGCACAGAACAAAGAACTTAGTGAGCGTTCTCATCATCTCTCCTCTCAGTATTGAATTGGCGGCTGGGTCTAGGCTAACAATGCCCCATGTTCAATTTGCCGCCCCGAAGCATCTACATCTTGATGGGGTTGAGTAAATCACGGGTCGGGTTGACTGTCAACCATTTTGCTTACAATCATTTATGCTCTTTCCACACCTTTGCCAGGATGCAACCGGGCGCATATAATGAAGGGCAAGCGGAAGCCTCTCCGCGCCAGACAGCCCCGTCTGGCCCCCTCCCCGATGGGCGAGAGAGTGCCGGATCATTGGCACTTATCGGGGAGGGATTTTTTTGTTTGTCTGGCTTCAGGCGCTGCCTTCTTCTACGCCAACAGCACGCGAATTGCCAAGCACATCTGAAACTGCTATACTTGTTTTTGTTCAAGCCCTGGTAGCTCAGCGGATAGAGCGCTTCCCTGCGGAGGAAGAGGCCGAGCGTTCAAGTCGCTCCCAGGGTATTTATTTTCACCCGCAAAGCCCGTCGCCTGGACGGGCTTTTTGTTTGCCGGGCGCTGTCGGCGCCGCCCGTATCTGTTCAACAATCCTGTTTGTGCTCACGCAAAGGCGCAAAGATACAAAGGTTCTAAGGCTCTGCCGTTCTCTTTGCGCCTTTGCGGCTTTGCGTGAGCTATTTTCTGGGCAAAGTGAATACTTACCGCCGCCCGCAGAAGTGCGCCGCACACGCCGGTCATGGCACACTTGGCCGCATCCTATTCTGACACCCGGAAAGATGCGATGAGCAGCGCCAACCTCAATTGGATCCCAACTTCATTTGGAGCATCGCCGACCTTCCAGGCTACCTATCACCCGCAAACGCCCTGAACCCCCGCACCAGGCGCCATCCCCCAATCCTCTCATCCCGGCCTGTTGCAAGTGCGCCGCACCTGTGAGGTGCGACGCACTTGCACAGCCGTCGTTCAACGCAACAACGCCGGCAGGTAGATCGAGACTACATCGTCGATCCCCGTTTGCAGCGCCGGCGGACCGCTGATCAGCATACTGCCGCTGTTCAGGTCATTGCCGCTGGTCGGGCTGGCTGCCAGGCCGTCCAGGCTGAGTTCCTCCGGCGCCGCTCCTGAAATCGCTCCCAGGGCCTGGCCCAAATCGAAGACCAGGCGGAAACGGCTGTTGACCACCGCCCTCACCTCCATTTGGAAGGTGCGAGTGGCGCCGGTTGTGTTCTGGATGGTCGCGCTTTCGGGTGATGCGCCGTTGTTGGCGCTGAGGGCGATACGGCTGGCGTTGGCAAACACGCTGTCGAACACCGAGACATCCACATCGCCAAATTGCAGAGTGAAATCGAAGCTGATCTGCTGGCCCGGCGTCAGGGTCAGCCGGAAGAGACGCACGTCGTTGCGATTGAGATTGATGTCGGTGGTCGGGCCAGGGAGATAACTGATCACATCGAAACCCGGCGTGCGTGAGATGTTGCCGGCTACGTCCTTAACCCAGACGAAGGCATAGGCGACCCCTTCGCGCGCGGGTATCGACGCGTTCACCGTGTAGGTGCGCTGATCGCCGTTGATGGCATCGGGCGCAGGCAGCGGCTTGAACCCGCAGGGTTGTTCCACCCAGCGCCGGCGCACCACATCGTAGGTGTAGTTGACGATGCAGTAGGAATCGAGGCCGCTGCCGCCAGCGTTGTCGCTGGCGATAATCCGCACCTTCACGTTGGCCGTGACGGCGATGGGATCGTTCTCGTCGAAGGGATCGTCGTCGCTAATCTTGGCGCCGTTCGCGGCCACCGTGGGCGGGGTGGTATCGGGCCGCGGGGAAAGGATGCGCACAAGCCGCGTCGCCGTATTGTCGCCTTCCTGGGCCTCGGTGAGCGCGTCGCTGCTGTCCACCTGCACGGTGATCACTACCAACCCGGGCTGATTGGGCGCCGTCCAGGTTGTCGACGCCGTAGCCTGGCCGAAATCCTGCGTGAACGCGGGTAGGGGCGTCTCGGCATTCAAACCAGGGGCAATGAACCTGACCTTGAGCGCATTCGAGATCGGATCAAGATCGACGGGCGTCCCGAACAAGGAGGCGTTCACGCCCACAGTGACGGTTGCGCCCTGGTAGACGATGGGCGGGTCGAGAAAGATGTCGTGGCGGGTGGCGATGAGGTTGGTGGGGAAGATGGTCTGGTCGTCGAGGGTCTTCAGGAACTCGGCCAGGTGCGCCCGGCTGGTGGGACTGCCCAGTACATCGGGCCGCTCGTGGTTGGCAGTGCGATGGGTGACATCGTCGAGTACGCAGGCCAGGGTTTCGCAGGCGCCATTGTGGTAGTAGGGCGGCTGCGCCCATGCGCCCAACAGCGACGGGATATTGTAGCCCGCGCCCTTGCCGTTGCCGTCGTAGTCCTTGCCCAGGGCGTCTTTGCCATCGGCGGCTTTCTCCACCCCGCCAATGGCGGGCGTACCAGCGATCAGATTACCGCCACCGGGCACGTTCAGATTGAACGAGCCGACCTCGTGCAAGAAGCGGGCGAAATACTGTGTCGTGACCACCGACGCCGTGGGCGGGTTCTCGGTGGCGATCTCGCTGGCGGCAGGCGGCGGCGTGTAGCCCCGGTTGCTGACCGTCCATTTCGTGCCGCCGTGGCACCACTGGCAGCCCGCTCTGAAGAAGAGACTCCGACCCGCCGTTACGTCGGCAGTGCTCAGGCCGCCCGCCGTAGCGCCTCCGCCCGCTGCCAATTCGCTGGTCGTCAGGGCGCCATTAGGGGTGCGGATGCCGAAGCGCACCCACTCGTTCAGCGCATCCAGCGCCGGCCAGCTTGTGGTGCTGCCCGGCAGGGTGACGCTGAGTTGGGGTCGCCCGCTGTTGGCCTTGGCGAAGGCATTGACGACGGCAGGAGCAGTGTTGATATCGCCGACGTCGCTGATCAGCAAGCCGTGGTTGGGGTCCAGCACTGGCGGCGGGCCGGCGCTGAGTGGGCCGGGGCCAGAGACATTGCGGATGTTGAGCTCGAAATCCTGCACCTCGTCGAAAATGGCAGAATAGTTGAGCAGGCGCTGATCGGCCGGGTTGTGCGGGCTGAAGGTGCCGTTCATCGCCACCGACTTGCGCGGCCCCGCCCCAAAGGCCCAGATGTTGCCATCGGTCAGCCCGGCGAAGTGGCAGCTGGCGCAGTTTTGCCAGCCCTCGCTCGACAAACGGTTCACCGTCGAAACGGTCGTGCCTGCCGGCCGGTCGAAATGGCCGCGCGAGGCGAAAAAGATCTCCTTGCCTGCCAACAGTTGCTCATCCGGCGTGCCCGGCAACGGCAGGTCGGTGAGGTTGATGACCTTGCTCACGGCATCACTGCTCAGGTTGATCACCGACACGTTGCGCGAGATGTAGTTCATTACGTAGGCCTTGCGCTGGCTGGGCACGCCCGTGTCGCGGATGACGAGGCCCAATGGGTTCTTGCCGGCGTCCCGGCCGCTGGTCGTGGGGTTGCTGGGGTCATTGAGGTCGATGGTGCGCGTGGTGCTGATTGTGTTGGTGAAGGTCATCACGCCGCTGGCGTCAACGTTGAGCTTCACCAGCAGGTCGCTACCCGCGGACACAGCGTAGGCATTGCCGGCGCCGCTCTGGGTGGTGAAAGCGATGGCCCAGGGGTTGGCAAAGAAGAGCCGGGGCTTGCCAACCTCGGCGACGCGGGCGCCCAGGTGCAGGTTGAGGGCGCCGCCGTCGCTCTGTGTTGGCGATCCAACGCCGTTGACGAAGTTGACGAAGGCGTGCGTGTCATTGTTGAAGCGCAGTGGCGCGGCCGGCGCCGCGGCGATGTTGGGCAGATAGGCCCGGCTGCCGCGAATGACAACGCTCTGGAGCTGGTTGGGGTAGGCCAGTTCGCCGCCAAAGCCGCTGGGCCGCGCCGCCAGCGTGATCGGTGTGTAACCAGTGACGCTGCCACCGATCGTGGCGGCGGCAGTGTTGATATCCAGCCGGCAGACGGCGCCCTCCTTGCCGTCATTGGCGGCCTGCACCCCGCCCGCCCTGGTGAAAGACAGGAAGCGCGTCACATAAAGCTGGCTGTTGTCAAGGGTGACGGCCAGACCCCGCGGCTGAAAATGCCGGTTCGAGTCGCCCACGTTACAGGCGCTGTTGCGCAGATCCACGTTGCCAATGATCGTGGGCAGGGTCGGGAAGGTCACGTCGGCCTTGACCACCGTGATCGTGTCCTGGCCGCTGTTGGCGACATAGATTCGCTTGCCATCAGGCGAGCTGACGACATTCCACGGCTCAGCCCCGGTGATCAGGGTCTTTTCCACCACAGCACCAAACGGATTGGTCCCAGTGATCCGGATCACGGTTAGCGAGTTTTCAGCAGCGTTGGCTACATAGACGTACTGGTTGTTGGGGTCGAGGGCCACGCTCTGCGGTTCGTCGCCCACGCGCAGGCGAAAGACCTCGCTATCCGCGCCTGTGTTGATGACTGAGACACTGTCATCATCCGGGTTGACGCTCCAAACCCAGGCTTTGTCAGCCGAAAGCGCAATCGGGCTGGAGGAAGTTGGTTCGGTGAAGACAGCAACGGGAGCCGCCAGCAATGCGCTTCCTGGCAGCGCCCCGGCAATCAAAAGCAGCATGATTGAGAGGGCGGCGAGCAGGCCAACCCCATTTCGGAGTCGATGTTTCATGAAAAGCCTCCTTGTGGTCGAGAAATGTGTGTGCTTATTAGGCTAGAACGCAAGGCATCCGCAATCTCATCAAGTCTCCGCCCTCCTTCGGAGGTCTCCACGGATGAATGAGCAGGCGCTCGAAAAACGAATGTGTAAACGGCGACCTGATCGAAAGATCGCTTTGGCGAATATCGAACGCCAGTGCGCACCAGAGTGAGCGGCTCAATTGATTCAAAAATACTCCCCACTTGCGCGTCCGCTTCCGCACAAGACGACGCAGGGTTGGCACCTTACACGATCTCGAACCGCCTGTCAAATCGTTTACGCGAGAGCCACCTGACGGCCACTGACCTGTGGTATACTCATCGGCCATGAAAGAAGAACCGCCGGATCAGCACCCAACCGACATCGGGGGCATCCGCCTTCGCTCACCCGACCGCACCCTCCCCTGCCAGCACTGCGGCGTCCGCTTCATCTGGACAGGCTGGGAACAGCAACAAGATGAGGTCGAGCCAACCCACTGCCCCGGCTGTCGCCATCTGCTGGCCCTCGCGCAGCGCCAGCGCGGCGCGGTCAAATGGTACGACCGGCGCAAAGGCTTCGGCTTCATCACCGCCGCCGACGGCAGCGAAGTCTTCGTCCGCCGCCGCGCCCTGGCCCAGGGTTCGGCGCTGCGTCGCGGCCAACTGGTCGCCTTCAAAGTAGAACCCGCTGCCCTTGGTCCACAAGCCGCCGAAGTCGAGCCGCTGACAGAGCCGGAGCCATAACCAGCAACCATCCCCTGTTCCCCGGTCGTACCCGACCGGCGTCACCTTGTCACCCCGGTCGCACCCGACCGGCGTCACCTTGTCACCCTGTCCCCGTGTCCACTCCCCCCCTCCCCATCGTCCACATCTACACCGACGGCGCCTGCCACGGCAATCCTGGCGCGGGCGGCTGGGCCGCGCTCTTGCGTTATGGCCAATATGAAAAAGAAATGACCGGAGCCGCCAGCCTCACTACCAACAACCGCATGGAGATGCGCGCCGCCATCAACGCCCTTCTGTCCCTCACCCGCCCCTGCCAGGTCGTCATGCACACCGATTCAGAATACCTGCGGCTGGGCATCACCCAATGGGTGAAAAACTGGCAGCGCAACGGTTGGCGCACGGCTGACAAGCGCCCGGTGAAAAACAAAGACCTATGGCAGGCGCTCATCGCCGCCCTCCAACCACACGACGTGCAGTGGGATTGGGTGAGAGGCCACGCCGGGCACACCGAAAACGAACGCGTCGATGCTCTCGCCGGCCGGGCCGTCTATACGCAGGCCGTCCAGTCGCCGCCCGATTTAGAACCGTCGCTATAATCACCCTTCCCAGAACGCCCGCCCATCTCATCCCTGCTGTCTCGACCACTGCCATGACTGAGACCTACCGCCACACCCAGATTGGCTACGTCATCCTGGTTTCACTCGGAGCCGCCCTCGCCCTCCTGCTCTACCTGATGTCTACCCTTGGCGGCAACCCGGTTGCCGTGGCCGTAACCATCCTGCTCCTGATCTGCCTGCCTCTCTTCGGCGCACTGACCGTGATCGTCCGCGGGAACATGTTGGAAGTGCGGCTTGGCATCGGCCTCTTACGCAAACGCTTCTCGTTACAGGACATCGCGTCCGTACAAACCGTCAGAAATCACTGGTACTTCGGCTGGGGCATCCGCTGGCTAGGAAGTGGCTGGCTATACAACGTTTCTGGTCTCGACGCCATCGAGCTGCAAATGAGGAACGGGCGTCGCCATCGCATCGGCACCGATGCGCCTGGCGAATTAGAGAGGGCGCTACGCGCGGCGATCGATACAATAGCAAACTCACGCGACTAGTTTTTTTTGACGTGTCGCGTTAGTGTATTCTAGACACTATTCAACCTTGCCATTTTTGACGGTTCGTGGTTGAATCAGGGCGAGTCACAATTCCATCACCTCGCTCGGCCGACCGTTCTTCTCACACCTCCGTCGTGGTGCGTGACCCTGACTGTGCCAACGCCGAGCGATGCCCTACTCTTTTCAAAGGACAAGGACGCCGATGACGCCCATGATCAACTATCCCAACAACCTCAAACACGACAAACTCCGCGCCTGGGTGGACGAAATGGCCACCCTCTGCAAACCCGACCGCATCTACTGGTGTGATGGCTCGGATCGAGAATACGACGAACTCTGCGAGCAATTGGTGCAGGCAGGCACGTTCGTCCGACTGAACGAAGAAAAGCGCCCAAACAGCTATCTCGCCCTCTCTGACCCCAGCGATGTCGCCCGCGTCGAAGACCGCACCTTCATTTGTAGCATGAGCAAGGCCAACGCCGGGCCAACCAACAACTGGATGGACCCGTACGAGATGCATGCCACCTTGAACGGCCTTTTCGATGGCTCCATGCGTGGGCGCACGATGTACGTCATCCCCTTCAGCATGGGGCCGCTCGGTTCGCACATCGCTCATATCGGCGTCGAATTGACCGATTCGCCCTATGTGGTCGTCAACATGAAGATCATGACCCGTATGGGCAGCCCGGTGTGGGACGTATTGGGTAAAGATGGCTTCTTCGTCCCCTGTATGCATACCCTGGGCGCGCCGTTGGCGCCCGGCCAGAAAGACATCCGCTGGCCTTGCAACCCCAATGTCAAATACATCGTCCACTTCCCCGAAGAACGCTCCATCTGGTCGTATGGCAGCGGCTATGGCGGCAACGCCCTGCTGGGCAAGAAATGCCTGGCCCTGCGCATCGCCTCGGTCATGGCCCGCGACGAAGGCTGGCTGGCCGAACACATGCTGATCATGGGCGTGCAATCGCCCGATGGTGAGAAAACCTACGTGGCGGCGGCCTTCCCCAGCGCCTGCGGCAAGACCAACTTCGCCATGCTCATCCCCCCGCCCGCGTTCGACGGCTGGAAAGTGACCACCATCGGCGACGACATCGCCTGGCTGAAATCCGGCCATGATGGTCGCCTCTACGCCATCAATCCCGAGGCTGGCTACTTCGGCGTCGCGCCTGGCACATCCGAGAAGACCAACCCCAACGCCATGGCTTCCATCCGGGCCAACACCATCTTCACCAACGTGGCCCTCACCCCGGATGGCGACGTGTGGTGGGAGGGCCTGACCAAGACCCCGCCGCCAGAGCTGACCGACTGGCAGGGCAAGCCCTGGACGCCGGACAGCGGTCGCAAGGCCGCCCATCCCAACGCCCGCTTCACTGCCCCCGCCCACCAGAACCCTGCCATCGACCCCGAATGGGAGAACCCGGACGGCGTGCCCATCGACGCCCTCATCTTCGGCGGCCGGCGCAGCAGCGTGGTGCCTCTGGTGGTGCAGGCCACGAACTGGAACTACGGCGTCTATCTGGCGGCGACGATGGGCTCCGAGACCACGGCTGCGGCCTTTGGCCAGCAGGGCGTGGTGCGCCGCGACCCCTTCGCCATGCTGCCGTTCTGCGGCTATCACATGGCCTCCTACTTCAACCACTGGCTCAACATTGGCCGCAACATCGGTCGGGCGCCGCGCATCTTCGGCGTCAACTGGTTCCGCACCGACAAAGACGGCAAGTTCCTGTGGCCGGGTTTTGGCGAGAACATGCGCGTGTTGAAGTGGATCGTCGAAAAATCCAGAGGCCGCGCCAAGGCTGTCGAAGGTCCATTGGGCCGCATGCCGCACTACGAAGACATGGATTGGACCGGGCTGGAGGATTTCACCCGCGAGCAGTTCAACGACATCATGTCAGTCGACCGCGACCAATGGATTCAGGAAGTGCTCTCGCACGAAGAGCTGTTCCTGAAGCTCTATGATCGCCTGCCCAAAGAGTTGATCTTCCTGCGTGAATTGATCCTCTCGTCGCTCTGGCGTTCACCCGAAAAGTGGGAGCTGGCGTCGGAAAACGCGTGATTCAAGGAAACAAGTAGACAAGTAGACAAGGAAACAAGGAAACAAGTAGACAAGGAAGCATGGCAACCTTGTCTTCACTACCCTACAGAACATATGAGCTAGAAAAGCTAGATCAAAGAGAGAGACGGTACGCGTCATCTCGGGTATACTTCTGTCAAAAGCAACCAACTCTCAAACAGGAGCGAGACCATGAGCGACGCGTACCGACGCTATG
>JAYRVO010000137.1:0-6025 GCA_041918515.1 Chloroflexota bacterium
AGCGTCGGTACGCGTCGCTCATGGTCTCGCTCCTGTTTGAGAGTTGGTTGCTTTTGACAGAAGTATACCCGAGATGACGCGTACCGTCTCTCTCTTTGATCTAGCTTTTCTAGCTCATATGTTCTGTAGGGTAGTGAATCTACAAAAACGGAAGCGCCTAACGGCCAGTGTAAGCTGCGGCTGCGCCTCACGTACCTGCAATCCGGCGAGATCCCCCGGCGCCGCCGTCACCTGGGACTTGGGTTAGGCCGGTGTCCAAGCAACCCGCACCCGACATGGCAAGCTGCCCAAGCTGGCGCACCGTGGCCACCCTTCGGCCATGACCGAACGCTATGCAAAGGCTGCCACTGCCACCGCACGTTCTTGCGCCCATGCGCGCCGATGGAGCTTGATGCGTTCGATCTCGTGCAAGGTTTCGGCGGTCAAGTAGCTTTCGCCGCAGTTGTGGGACAACTGACGATGGGGATGTTCTCAATGACGAACAGGCTGGCGCCGCGCCCATAGCTGCGCGAAA
This sequence comes from Chloroflexota bacterium, assembly GCA_041918515.1. Taxonomy (GTDB): domain Bacteria; phylum Chloroflexota; class Anaerolineae; order J102; family J102; genus SSF26. The sequence continues at coordinate 515 of JAYRVO010000137.1, forward strand.
CGCGCCGCACATGCGCACCACTCCGACCACAAATATCGCATATCATAGGCTCACCTACTACTCGCGAAAGACCGTAATCAACACCAGTTTGTCGGTTGCGCTGAACTTGGCGACGACGGTCACGACTGCGCCATTCAAGGCTTGGCCGCTCACACGATACTTCCATTCATCGGGCTGGCGGTCACGCTGGCGCTCAGTGATTCGACCAGTCAGGATGACGCTCTCGATGTCGAAAATTGTCAGATCATCCGGAACAACTCGCCAGTGGGGTTCAAGTTCGCGTGCGGGTCCAGAAGGGCATAGCGCCCTACCTGAGCACCTCGATAAACTCGGTACACTGCCTGTCGAAGAGCCTGCACTGAGCACCGTCGAAGGGACCGTCGGCTAGAATTCCTCCTGGCTGACGGGGCCAGCCTTCCAACCAGATGAAACAGAGATAGTTTCTTAGCACGCGGATGTTGGGCGCTACATAGCTACGAAAAATCGTGCGAACGCGCAGCAGCGGTAAATCACTCGAGTTCGAGCAGCCGAATATCCTCCAAGTCCTTGTCTCGACCTGCTGCACGTTTGGAGGCAATCAGGTCCTCGTGCGCTGCCACATAGAAGGCTTGCTTTCGGTAATTCATCACTTAAGGCATCGAGCAGACGTTGCGCATTTTCCAACGTGGCTTCGATCAAAATATCAAGGTCGAACGTTGCGCGCGGGACGCCGTGCAAAATTGCGGCCACTCCGTCGATGGTTATGTAGCGAACGTTGTGTTTTTGCAAGGACGAGTACACGCCCCGCAATTGGTTCAGCATCTTTTTCCTCTGTGATGCGTGGGTTTGCACTCAAAACCATATCGGTAAACCAGCAAAACATCTTCATCCGCTCGTTCAATGAAAGCGACTGAAACCAGCGTGCTTTTGATTCTGGAGTTTCATCTTGCCAATCGTGAGTTACAGCATAAGCATCTGTCATTGCCTCATCCTACTCGTTCTGGATAACTTCATACAGTAATGGATTATCCCGCCCAACGGCGAACTTCAGCCGCTGGCGGCGGGTTCAGTTTCAGAGGTCGGGAACAGTTCGCCGGTGGGGTTCAAATTCGCGTGTGGCTTCAGGAGGGCGCAGTGCCCCTCAGCCTGCCCTGAGCACCGCCGAAGGGGCCGTCCACTGGAACCGGTGTTAGCCGCTCCTCTCATCGCGGCTGAGAACCGGCCCCATGCCACCTGCATCAGTAGCAAGCGCCGCACTGCCGCTCGCCGGTTGAGGCGCCTGCCATGAACCCGGAGAAGCCGTGAGCTTGATTCCCAAGACATGAAGGAGCTTGAGTATCGTGTCGTAACGCGGTTTGGCCCCAGGCGTAAGCGCCTTGTAGAGACTCTCACGCCCAAAACCTGTGTCCCGGGCCAATTGTGCCATGCCATGGGCGCGCGCTACATCACGCACAGCCGCTAGGAACACATCAGGATTTTGATCTTCCAGTGCGGCAGTCAGATACTCGGCAATGGTTTCTTCATCGTCAAGGTAATCGGCAGCGTCGAAGGGGGCAAAGTTAGTCATGACTTACTCCTTAATCCAAAGCCCGCGCCATCTCAATAGCACGTCTAATGTCTCGTTTCTGCGACGACTTATCACCGCCCAACAGAAGCAGATAGATCACATCCCCGCGACGAGTGAAATAAACGCGGTAGCCGGGGCCGGTGTGGATGCGCCTTTCCGAGACCCTTCGCCGACCGGCTCACAGTCACCGAAATTGCCATGCTCAGCGGATCGGATGCGATGAACGATCCGCGCCCGCCCGATCTTGTCTTTCAAGCCGGCAAGCCAGCTATCGAATTCCTCGGAGCGCAGAAAGACGTTCATCACAATACAGTGTATCCGAACGGATACGGCGATGCAATTTCAGGTGCGTGGTCGAATAATCTCGGAGTCAAGGGGCTAACGGCGAAGTTCAGCGGCGGGCGGGGTTTTCGAATTCGCTGGATTTCACGCGGGTGCAGCCTGCTAACCGCGCACAGCCCTGGTGAACGCCTCGGCTGCCCACTGATTGATACTTTTGCCGCTCACTTGCGCGGCCACCGCCACCGCAGCGTGAACTTCGGGCGGCACGCGCAGCATGAGTTTACCGGAATAGGGCTTCTGTGGCGCACGATTCAGCTTCTCGCAGGTGGTCAGATAATCCTCGACCGCCTCCTCAAAAGCGCTGCGCAGTTCGGCCACCGAGTCGCCGTGAAACCCGACCACGTCATTGATGCCCGCGACATGGCCGACCAAGCATTGATCTTCGTCGCTATATTCGATCCGCGCCGCATACCCGCGATAAGTCATTGTATTCATGGTTTGATTCCTGCTTGCTCCAAAAACCGCCGTGCATCGCGTACTTGGTAGGGTTTCCCCTCTTTCTCCGGGTGGGGCCGATGAAACGTCGCCACGACGCCGTTCAACTCGAAGCGCACGCGCGACCCACTTCCTTCCACCGTTCGTGCGCCCACGGCCACAAAGAGCGCCTCGATGTCGCGCCAGTCCAACGAGATGGGCACAGGCGTTTGGAAGATCTTGTCCAGAGTCTCCCGCTGGCGTTTGTTCATGGGTTAGATGATAGCATAATCTGCTATCGCCTGCAAGTAGGAAAACGTTGATTGAGGACTGCCACAGCGGTTTACGTCGTGGTTGACCGCGCTTGGTAGGTTGGGCAGCCTAACGGCGATGTTCAGGTGCGGCTGCGCCTCGCGTACCGACAATCCGGCGAGCTCCTCCCGGCGCAGCCGTCACCTGGAACTAGGGTTAGGCAAAGCCCAAGCAACAGGCTCACCAAAACGCACGTCACTACTGAGACGCAGTGTCATTCTTCGTTGGACTTCCCTCATTAGTCGTTTCCATAGAGCGGCCTGTACGCGTTGGCTTCTTCGGCTTCTTCCTACAAGCCGCACATAAGTCTTCAAAGAGCTTCTGATTGAAGTCGGATCTCCCTCGAGCGCCATCATATTCGAGCAAAGTGTTCTTTGCTGCGTCGGACAGGAGCCGCTCAAAGTGAGCGCCAAATTGTCTTTTGGTGTCTTCATCTATTGCTTCATAAGCCGCAGATGATGAGCCTATGGCCGAAGAGAAATAGAACCCTACGATGACATCATTGTCTTGCCTGTGGTAGGCAAAATACGGGACACGGTTGTATACGCGAACGGTGAGTTCTGCACCAGGGCTCAGCGGAGCTGGTTCTTGGACGAGCAGATCATTGAGACGTTTACATATCTGTAGTGAAGCTGAAACATCACCGAGCATGGCCTCCAGTCTTTGCCCTTCCTCATTCGCGAGCCGTTCCATGATTTCGGTGCGTGGATCCAGAAAAAGAATGCGAACCTTGGAACCTTCCTTCAACCGACGCAAGATGACGCCTTCTGCGCTGCTGCTGCTGTTCGCGGTGTTGACTTTAATATCAGCGTCTATTCGATGAAGGACAGATCGACCAGCGAAAAAGAGATCTTGAGGTGTGCGTTCGTTTACCCAACCGTAGTAGCCAGCGAAATTCCGGCGTCGCTGGGCCACCAAGCGAAGCCCCGTCATTTGGGGAGGACTTTCTTTGAAAAGTTGATGGACAGCGTGCGCTGTGAGCAAGGCGCTATCTTCTACCTTTGGTATTTTGCTGTCCAATCTACGAGCTAGTTCCTCTCCTGTGAATTTGACCATCTCATCCCGCAGGAGCCGCTCGTGCAATAGGCTTCCCGCCATAACTGCCGACAGCAACAGACCAATATCCCTAATGAAGGCACTTAGAAATACAGGCCACCTCCATAGTTCGGATGCCAAGACACTGAGGAGTACTAAGACGAGGCCGGAAAAGAAAAGCCCATATGAGACAAGCCATGCGCTTTTCCTCTCTTGCTTTTGGCTTTCGGATACCTTGTCACCGTCCATTGCTGTCCTCCATTGAGGCATCTTGCTCTTGGTTCTTAACTTGTCTTGCCTAACTCTGGATTCACACGACCGGCATTCCGCATATCCCGCCGGCCCGCCATTCCGTTTTTTGTCCCTCTACGGGGTATTATACGGAATGCTCGCCGCATATCCCCCTACAGCGGGACTTTATGCGGAAAACGACCTGTGGCAAAATGCGGATTACATAGGACTTGACCGCCGATTATTGGCACTGGCTGACCACCAGTGCGCAACTCACTGCCAAACGGGGTGAGTTGCCTGCTGGAACCGCGGGCATCAGGCTGCGCGTGCCGCCAAACTGCGTTTGATGCCGACAAAAGCGGCTTCTTCGAGTTCTACACGTTCCTGAATCACGCGCCGCAACCAATCCTCAACACTGGACGTGCGATGCAACTGCGCCAGGAACGCGGCCCGTGCCGCCAATTCGGCGGGCAACGCCAGTGCGGCGAGTGCGGTATGCTGAACCCGCACCGGCGCTTCCCAGGCGGTATCATCTTCGGCTTGTGCAATGACAAGCTGATCAATTTCGGCTGCGGACAAACGCTTGGTCATGTTACTTCGTGGGCTCATACATCCCATCCGGTGATAATGCGCACGGTGTTGCCTGGCTTGAGTTGAAAGATGATCTTGAGCAGGCGGCCGCCGATAGTACGGCCCAGCAGTTGATAGCGATCAGGGTACGACTTATTGCGCCGCACCTCGAAGTCGGAAAAGAAGCATTCGACGGCTTCATCGAACGTGACATGATGGGCAGCCAACTCGTCGCGCTCGAAATCGTACTCGAAATCGGCAGGCGTGAAACGTTGCCAGTTAACCACAGCCGCGCCCCCTTCTTGCCGAAATGGATCGAATCTCTTCTTGTGGGGCCATTGTATCACAGTTTTGGGGAAAGCACGCGTCAACTACGGACTTTGACGGCGAGTCGTTCTTCGTCATGGCGATTGACCCACAGTATTACATCATTGGCCTAAACAATATAAGGCATATGCGGCGGCGTAAAAGAACACAATCAGTTTGCGGACGAGACTGAGCCGCCGCATATGCCATAATGTTCGGCGAAAACGGAAACTCTCCGTATAATATCTCTCTGGCAACCAGAAACCGGATTGCTACTGGTGTTGTCAGTCAGGCCATCCAAACCGCCCTGTCCGACAACTTAAATGATCTCACAAAGTATACCACCTTCCCAAAAGAACCGCAAATGGAGTAACTGTTCCCCTGTACCTTTTTTTATCTCACACAAAGCCGCAAAGACGCCAAGAAAACACAAAAACTTTGCGTCCTAGCGGCTTTGCGGCTTTGCGTGAGCCAATTTGGGGGCAACGTGAACTTCTACCAAATGGATAAGAAATTTAGGGAGGGCTAACAGCGGTCGGCAGTTGTAGGGTGGCAAGGCACTGGGAGAACGGGTTCAGATTGCGGGCAGCCCAGGCGCCGCCAACGAACACGCCCCCAAACCCCACCGCCCTCCACCCTCCGCCCTCCCGCCCTCCGCCCTCCCGCCCTCCGCCCTCCCGCCCTCCGCCCTCCGCCCTCCCGCCCTCCGCCCTCTGCCCTCTGTCCCCCGCCCTCCGCCCTCCGCCCTCTGTCTC
>JAYRVO010000138.1:0-8167 GCA_041918515.1 Chloroflexota bacterium
CTCGCCAGCGTTGCCCTATCCTCTGCGCAGGCGTTGGTACTCTAACACGATTCCCACCCACTCCTCAAACCATCCCTTTTCCCGTCCTGACCATCACCTTATTTTGCCCCTCTCGTGGTCTTGACAATGGGGTCAACCTCAATCACAGGAGGCAAAGATGTTCACGTCTATGATAGTCAAACGACAGTCCCTGAGTCGCGTTGTATTCTTCATTTGCTTGATCGTGTCTCTGGTCGCTCCGATTTCCGCTGCGAACGCCCAGGAAACCATCGATCTCGGAATTGATGACCCCTATCAGTTTCCCGTCTTGCCAGGATCGCCCACCTGGCAAGCATTCACAACCCATCAGGAGATGCTTGATGCCACACGCATTCCGGATGAGGTAGTGGAATCCATGTCCACTGTCGCCCTGATCCGGACGGCCATGGATTACCCACTTCTCTTCGACATGTATCTTTACAACAGCACCCAGCAGGGGTTCGATGCCGTCACCGCTCAATTCCAGGCCTTACAAGTCTTGAAGAGTCGCGAGGATGTCACATCCCAAGCGATTAGCGAGTACTTGGCATTTCCGGCGCTGGTTAAATCGGAGGAACTGATCGCTGAGCAGATCAGCAAAGGCCAGGATGCCGACCGCTTTGCTCAAAGCAAGAGACTCACTTTCCTTGAGACGTTGCTGGCTCAGGATTCAGTTCTGAACCGCATGACCGCAGAGGAAAGACAGACGTTATTCAGTGCAGCAAGCAACAGGCTTGCAGAGGCCCAAGCAAACAGCAAGGTCCTTGGTCCAGCGGCTCAGGAATCCCCGCTCTGGCTGATAGGCAAGATCTTGTATATGGAGAATCCCGACTTTGCTGGGCGCGTACAGGAAAACGCAACGCTAAGGGGCTTTCTCGAGAGTGGCTCCAATGCCAACGATCGGATACTCGATGAGATTCAGGGCGAGGCTCGAAGTGCATCAAACGATGCGACTGAAGAATCAGGCTCCCTGACCGCCTTGGGAATTCAACCGTATGACTATAGTGTTACATCGGTGAGGACCCCGAAAGGCAGTGTTGTTCCAGGAACAATCCAAAGGACCTGGGAGCTCTCGTCAACTGACATCGCTGGGTGGGCAGACTGGGTCAAGACTCGATATTCGTGCGCCGCACTGCTTCGCAGCGCCAGCCGGAAGTACAACTGCCACTCATATGCCTGGTACAATCAGTCGACTTCCAATACCATCTGGATGAATGACCCTGGAGACGACAAGTACTGGCAAGATGGGAGCTACCAGTTCAGCAAGCGATTCCAATACGTGTGTGTGGGTCCGAATGCAGCCGCTAATGGATCGAGAGTATCTTATGAGAAAGGCGATCATTCAGCGATCTATTACACTAATGGCTGGATGCAGTCCAAGTGGGGACAAGGGCCGGTGATGCAACACGGATCAGCTTGCGCTCCATATAACTCGGATTCCCTGGCATTCTACGTGCGCTGACGAAAGTTGATCAGTGGCCAGTAGGCGTTTACCCATCGCATAAACCAGTTTTGCAGCAAACCACCAGGAGTCGTGTAATAGGCGCGCTTCCTGGTGGTTTGTGACGTACAGTACAGCACAACTCACTGCGGAGTAATCGATGAGCAGACTTAACTCTTTGGTTTATCCTCAATCATTATCATTGCACGCACAGGCGCGTTTGCTCCTCGTTCTGGCGCTTGGAGTCTTACTTATGAGTTGCACAAGAACGGCCACGCCCTCGTTGCCAGTTGTTTCAGTTGCTGCAGCACAAGAGACAATTGTCCAGTTCAATCACTCTGGCATCAGATCATCCTCACAGGAGGTGGCAATAATCCCTCCTGAGTTTTGGACAGCAGAAATCAAGCGATTAGAGCCCGTTCAGGTCCTCTGGCACAACAACAATCTTGTCGCTGTTTTCGCTCAAACTTCAGCACCCGTCGATGGCGTGTATGTGCAGATACCGATCTCTTCGTATTTTGCTGGAAAGAATGGGGACAGATTCACATTGACTGATGGGGGCGGAGCGACCTATACATTAGTGATTCAAAGTAATTGAGCAATCCTACCCAATCGCAGGCTGCGTCTCGGCATTGCTGCATCGTATGACTTGGCAGACGGCCCGTTTCAACAGGTGTATGACTCTTGCATCGAAAATCGTACACCATCATTCACTCTCACTCATCCGTGAGGGTGAGAGTGTTCCCTAGAAAGATAAGCCTGTATTGCTCTGAGATCATCCGCCCAAGGTGGATGTATTCACATTCGCTCTGTGATATAAAAGGATTGAGCGCGGCCGCAGCTCTTACACATCACCATCCATCTCACCATTTCCGAAGGAGACCACATGTCTACGATGAAAAGGTTGGTATATGTGCTACTGCTCACAGTTCTCGTGTGCACCTTGCTTACAGGCGGCGTCAGCGCGGCGCCCAGTGCGGCACGAGAGGCATCTACGCTTCAAGAACTGAAGGCAGCGTGTCGCAACAGCGTTCGGCTTACTCCGGGAGAGATTCCGGGACCCATCTGGCAACAGCACCGCTACTATCTCCAAGTCAACTTCCAATACGGTGGAGGGTATGTCATCGCCAACCAGACTTACTACAAGCTGTATTCGTGGGACAGGTGGGGCTACTATGGCAACACCACCCGATTTGGGGTGCCCACAAGCTATGTGCTAACGCACCCCGCTTGGAAAAGTGAGTACTGGTTATTGCTCTACAACTGCTAGCGAATTCTTCAGTTATGGGAGGGCAGTTTCATTGCCCTCCCACAAGTAGTACATGGAGGCTCTCCCATGAAAAAACAACTCGTTGGTTTGATCGTCGTACTCCTGTTCGTGACCATCACCGTTCCCGCTGCGGTTATGGCTCAATCGCTGCCGGGTAAAGGTCCGGAAGGCGCAATCGAGCAGTACCTCGCTGAGAAGCACATCAGTCTCGCCCCTGACAGCCCGGAACGCGGGGTATTCATGAAGGACATTCTCTGGGGCCAGTATCCTGAACTATCCCAGGGTCCCGATGGCGAAGCGATCCGTCGCTATGCAGCAGACTACATAAACCGTGAGTCCGCCGACCTCCGCACGATTGACCTCCACCTGGAGCCAGGACCCCAGCCTGAAGATCAGGGTGATGCTCAGCCGAACGTTCAGACTGATGTCTCGGTTACACCGGCGTACTCGGGTTATAACCGTTCGGCAGCGGTCAATTACGCCTACAATTGGGCAGTCAACGGTGGACAGAAACGCAATTCCAGCTTTCCGAACTTCACCGATAACGACTGTACAAACTTTGTAAGCCAGGCAGTCTGGGCAGGCGGCGTTCCCAGGAGCGGTTCTGGCGATGGTTGCCGGGATGAAGGCACGACAAGGGAATGGTACTCGTTTTCGGCTAGCCCTCCCTTGTGGTGCATCGGTTCCAACCGGAACTTTGTCTGGTCGTCGGCCTGGAGCGTCGTCAGTGACTTCTGGAACTACCAGACCCAGTATGCTCGAAATGCGACCTCCACGACGTATTCTGCCACCCAACTGACCTCGTTGCGCAACGCAGCAGCCTTGGGTGATATCGTACAACTGCAAGACTCAACTGGCGGGGCAAAGTGGCACAGCATGGTTGTTACGAAGAAAGCAAATGGCGAGATTTATCTCACCTATCACAGTGGGCCTGGTGGCAACGACGTGGTTGACAAGTCGCTGAAGGACGTCTCACTCACCGGGGCGTACTCGTACTGGCTGATCCACTTCTAATTGTTCGCGAACCTAACACACGCGCTGGCTCGATTGTGCCTCGACCAGCGCGTGTCACCTTGTAAACAGCAGTGCATGCAACACAGTGATGCATCCTAGCAGCACTGGAAAGGTGGGCCTTTCTAAAACGTCGGGTCATGTATTGCGTCATAGACGGTAAGGTTGCTGCAACTCCCGCTAGATCGGCCTCCACGACCGAAGTCAGCCAACGAAGATCGGCTTCACAAAGGTTGCAGTGGTTGACCGCTAAGAAGCCATTCATGACTTGACCGAGGCTCTAGTCAACCATACGCCTACGGAGGTGAAAACATGAGCAGAAGACAAATTGCTGTCATCGTAATAGTAGTAGCTATCGTATTACTGATTGTCTCAGCGCGATTTATGTCAGGAATCGGCACAGCGAATCACCTACTGATTTCCTCTCTTGATAGTTCACCAGATACTCTTCGTGCGGCCTTAGCAGCAGCAAATTGGACGGAGGATGCCGGGAAGAACTACTACATTGCTGCGTACCGGGTCAACTTACAGTCATTCGTACCTCTCGCACTGCCCATTCTGACCGTCGAAGTAACCAGGGAGCCGACCAATGCCCGGATGCGAGCTCTGACCCCTGACTTCTCGTACACACTTCGAGGTTTTCGCAACGCAACCTTCAGCTTCCCCTTCCTGCTTGAAGCAAGCCCCGACATATCGCCCATGGATGCCGTTAATGGCGTAGCCCTCGTGGTTCACCCTCTCGGAACTGCATGGGGGCAGATCCCTGTGCTTGTCTCCAGCTCGATTGCGAAAGAGAGCGGACCGGCGGACCCATGAACTTGACAAGGTGAATGCTACAGAGATGTAGAGCCGACTCCGCAGGTGGAGGTTTTGGATCTAGTAGGCGGTGAAGCCTGCAACGGCGAGATGCGTCCAGGTGGGCGTTGACCAGGAATGGCTCGCCCTGGCTCGAGCGTCCGGCCAGCACGCGCCCGGTCCAGGTGCGCAGCGACCGGCTCGGCAGCAGCGTTGCTGTCACTTCCTCCACCGCCGAGATCGGGGAGCTGGTGACCAGCAGCATACCGACTGATCGGCTGACGGAGGTCGGCAACTTCCCCTCGATGGCGATCAGTGCCTTGCGGATATTGACCCCCAGGAGCTCATCCGCCAGAATGCGGGCCAGCGCCGAACCGCTGGTGGACGGTACCAACGACATGGCCAGTAGGACGAGCGCGGCAAAGGCCCCGGCTACGACCCCGATGTACACGCAGCGACTATAACCGGGCTTCGCCAGACCGAGCGCCGAGTTGATGTCCACCCCGATCGGTGCCCCAATGATGGACCGAGGTGAGGGTGGCCAGTAAGGCGAGCTAGTTGCACACGATGCTGCGGCACCGATTCGTGCGATTCAGCAGTATTTGGTAATGCTGCACCAACGGTAAACAGCTATGTTCACTTCTCCTTTGTCGGAAAAACGAGTATCATAGGCCGCGGTGAATTGGCAACGTTTCACCCTGCCCTGACTTCGAGTATGACTTTGAACAGGAAGTTATCCGAAACAGAAATTGACCGGATCGTGATTGCGCAGGCCGACCATGACGCGGCTTGGGAGCCACCGATTCATGTCGAACGCAGTGCGCCCATTGCAACAATGACCACCCCTGATTTCTCCAGCCCCATCTTTCGCGCCAGCATCGACCTGGCCCCCGGCATCCCCTTGCACGTGCACATGGTCAAGGGCGCCAGCTATGCGGTCTGGATCGACAGCGGCGTCAAATCCATGTTCTCGCTGCTGCAGGCAACGATGGCCCAGGCCGGTGTGCGGGATTCCGACCTGCGCTTCATCCTGCACACACATTCGCATCACGACCACATCGGCTGCAACGCCCAAGTTCGGGCCGCCACCGGCTGCCTGGTCGCCGCCCACCCCCACTATGCCGCCTGGCACGCCGATTTCGAGCGCCATTATCAAGAATTCGCCCGGCCCTTCCCCCACCTCACACCCGACACACCAGCCCTGCGCGCCGAAGTCCTCGACGTTCTCGACGCCCCTTGCCCGCTCGATGTCCACCTCGCAGAGGGCGTGCAGTTCAACCTGGGTGGCAGCGTGAACCTGCGCGCCCTCAGCTTCCCCGGCCATCTTTTGGCCGAATTCGGCTGGCTCGAGACCTCCACCCGCACCCTCATCCTCGGCGACGCCGTCACCGGGCTGGACTGGCCGCTTTTCCACAGCCACCTTTCCGTCGCTGACTATCGCCGCACACTCAGCAAGATCAAATCTGTCATCACCGAGATGGGTGTGCAGCAGGTCTTGTTCGCCCACTTCCCCCCCATGCGGCCGGACGAAGTGGATGACTTGCTGGCGAAAGCCGCCGCCTACATCGACGAGATCGAAGTCACCCTGCTGCGCATCCTGGCCGCCCACGACACGGTGTCGTTGGCGACGCTATGGGCCGAGACTTGCCGCCGCCTGGAACGTATGCAAGAATTTCGGGCGCTCAACATGGTTCACGCCCACGTCCAAGATTTGCTGGCGCGCGACATCATCCGCCAGGCAGGGCCAGAGATGTATCAGCTTCGCTAGCAGCTCGCCGACTGAATTCGTTGCAGGGATTTGGGGATTTTTTTCTTAACTTGAATCCCCAAATCCCCGCACTAACTGCCCAAGGAGACAAACGATGACGCAACTGGCTGGCAAGATTGCTCTGATCACCGGCGCGGCGGGCGGGATTGGCCACGCGGCTGTCATGGGTATGGCGCGCGCCGGGGCGACAGTGGTGATGTCGGATGTCAACGACGCCGCGGGCGCAACCATCGCGCGTGAGGTAGGCGAGGCAGGCGGTCAGGCGGTCTATCGGCACGCGGATGTCGGGTCATCGGGCGATATCGAGGCGCTGGTCGAGTTCACCGTGGCGCGCTTTGGCCGCATCGACGTCCTCGTCAACAACGCCGCTATCGCCATCCCTGGCACGGTGACAGACATCAGCGAAGAGAAATGGAACCGGGTGCTGGACATCAATCTGACCAGCGTGTGGCGGGGAATGCACTTCACCATCCCGCACATGATGCGGCAGGGCGGCGGCTCTATCGTCAACATGAGCTCGGCGCAAGGACTGATCGGCTTTTCGGGCTGGTCGGCTTATGCTGCGGCCAAAGGCGCCATCAATGCCCTCACGCGCCAGGCCGCCGTGGATTATTCGAAATACAATATCCGCATCAACGGCATCGCCCCCGGCACCATCAACACGGCCATGAATGTACGCATTTTCGCCGAAGCCGAGGACGGCGAAGCCTTGAAGCGCTATTGGACCAGCCGTCATGTCGCCGGGCGCTTCGGCGAGCCGGAGGAAGTGGCGGCGCTGATTGTGTTTTTGGCCAGCGACGCCGCCTCGTTCATCACCGGCGAGGTCATACGCATCGATGGTGGATTGGTGATCAACGGCGGCTGACGTTTCCCCTCCCGCTCACACCCCACTGAACGCCGAAAACCCGCCATCTACCGGCAAGACGACGCCGGTGACGAAGGCCGAGGCCGGGGAAAGCAGCCACAGCACGGCCCCCAGCAGATCGGTCGGGTCGCCGAAGCGGGCGAGGGGCGTGTGGGCGATGATGCTCTGGCCGCGTGGGGTCAGTTCGCCGGTCTGGGCGTCGGTGAGCAGAAAGCGATTCTGATCGGTGAGGAAGAAACCGGGGGCAATGGCGTTCACCCGGATGCGGGGCGAGTACGCTTGGGCCATATGCACGGCCAGCCATTGCGTGAAATTGCTCACCCCCGCCTTCGCCGCCGAATAGGCCGGGATGCGGGTGAGCGGGCGGAAGGCGTTCATGGATGAGATGTTGAGGATGACGCCCTCGCCCTGCGCCGCCATCGTGCGCCCGAAAATCTGGCTGGGCATGACCGTGCCCAAGAGGTTGAGGTCGAAGACGAAGCGCAGGGCCTCTTCGGGCAGATCGAAGAAAGGCAGGTCGGGCCGGGTGGTGGCCTGGGGCCGATTGCCGCCAGCGGCGTTGATCAGGCCGTCGATGCGGCCAAATTCGTGGCGGATGTGCTCTTCGGCGCGGATGAGGGTGTCCCGTTGCAAGACATCGGCATAAACAACGACCGCCCGTCCTTTGACGCCCGGTATCCTGTCGATGCGGCGCAGAACTCCCTCGGCCAGTTTCTCGTCCCGGTCGAGGATGGCGACATTGGCATGGCAGCCCACGAGGGCGCAAGCCATTTCCCCGCCGAGCACGCCCGCCCCGCCGGTGATGACGATGGTTTTGCCGGAAAAATCGTAGAGGTGGGCGAGGTCAGCAAGGTTCATGAGGGTTGGACCACGGAAAATGGCGGTTACGTTTTGGTGGGGAGAAACGTAACCGCAGCGAGAGAGAAGATTGGGAAAACGTAACCGCAGTTTTAGCGGATACGTTTTCTGTACTGCACAGCGTCCGCCAGCGGATGGCGA
>JAYRVO010000139.1:0-3836 GCA_041918515.1 Chloroflexota bacterium
CGAGTGCGACGCCAGTGACAACTTCAACTTCTACAGCGATTGCCAACGGCGCGGCGGCGGGTGATCTGCTGGTGTTGCGCAACGGCAATGCCAGTGATGTGATCACCATCGATGGCGCCGGCGGCAATGTGGAGTGCGGCGGCAACGTGGCCTTGGGCGCGAATGATGTGCTGACGCTGTTCTGGAATGGCAGCGATTGGACATGTCTGGCGCTAAGAGACAATTGACTGGCGAGAAACGACATGGCGTTGTTGACAAGTGCGAATTGGCCGGAGGTGCGGGCGGCGCTGGATGTGTCGTTGACGGCGCGGCAGTTGCCGGATGAGATGATCGGGTATGACCTGTACAGCGGGCGGGCGATGCGCCGAGTGCTGGAGCAGGTCCCGACGGCTGAGAGTCAAACCGGTGATGCACTCAAGCGTTGCAAAAATGCGGCCATTTTCTACACCGCTGCTTACGTCGCGCCAGCGATCCCGAATATCACCCGCAAGTCCATTGGCAGCGGCGACACCGAGGTGGCTTACGACATAGACTGGGAGGCGCGGGCAACGATTCTGTTGGCGGCGGCGGCGGCGGAGTTGGCCGCAGTGCTGACGCCAAGCGAGGCGGCGCCAGCCATGCCGAGGGTGTTTGCCGTAGCGAGTGGCACACGAGGATGGTAGCAAACGATGCCTGGTGATGTGTTCGATGACCTGTACATCCACACCTGCACGGTGGTGAAAGCGGCGTCCCTGACGACGGTCGATCCGTTGAACCCGCAGGGAGGCGTGATCACGGGCGTGGACTGGGAGCATCCGGCGGCGACGACAACGGGCGTGCGTTGCCGGTTGATGTCGGTCTCGGTGCAGCAACGCGTCAATCTCGGTGAATCAACTGAGAGCGAGAAGGCAGGGACGGTTGTAGCGACGCATGTGTTGCAGATGCCGTTCGAGACGGCGCCAAGCTCGTTGGCCGACCTGGATAGCGTGCCGGACCCGGCAGTCATCCACCGCATCATCAATGTCAAGGACTGGCTTGGCGCCACGTACAACGCGGGGCCGTTCGACATCCTGTATGTGCACGATCCGAGCGGCGCGCAGGAAGCGCTGTTGCTGCTGCTCAAAAAGGTCAATTGACGATGAAGCTGCTTGTGTCCGTGAAGGTGAACAGCAATATCCCGGCGCTTTTGAACGAAGGGCCGTGGTTTGGCGTGGAGTTCGTGGACGCAGTGGGAGCGGAGACGGTGGGGATCGCACGCGAGTTGGTGGCGCCAGGCCGGGGGCCGGGGCCGCACCCGCATCGACCGGATAGCCTGCATGAGGATACGGGCGCGCTGAGCGCGGCTATTGATTATGTGGTCGATTACAGTAATGCCGGGGCGCGGGCGAAGGCCGATGTGTATGTCAAGGAGGCGTATCGGGGAGAACCACCGGGAAAGCCTCGGCGCTATCGGGATGTGAAGACAGGGCGTTTCATCGCCAAGCCGAAAGGCGCGCAACCGAGCGAGTACGGGATGTACCTGGAAACGGGATGGACGACGCCGAAAGGGCGTACAGCCCGGTATCCCTGGCTGTACCCGGCGGCGATGCTGGCGGCTGAGCGTTGGCAAGAAATTGCGAGGGCGTCTATCGGTCGTCACCTGGTGGATATGAACGGCAAGGTCAGGTCGTTGAAATCAAGTGTGTCGGGAACCTGGCAACTGGAATGAGAGCACATGGCGTACCCTACGAGCATCGATTCGACCACGGCGGTGGTGCAGTTTCTGTATCAGGCCCCTGGTTGGCCCACGGCGGGCGCGGCGCAGATTTACGTGTACGGGCTGCAAGTGCCGCCCGGCTGGACGTTGCGCAAGGCCGTGCTGGTGCTGCCGGACGGGGGGACTCTGGCGCCGTTTCCGGTCGAACTGAGAGAGCGATTTACGTTTTGGTGCTACGGGACGACACCGTTGGAATCGTTGCAGGTGGCCAACACCCTGCTGGATATTTTGCAAGACTCGGCAACGCTGACCTGCACGGTCGGCGGCAAGAAGGTGATGCTGGCCAACGCCACGCGGGTGATGGGGCCAACCTTTTTAGTCGAACCCGTGACGGAATGGCCTCGCACGCTCGCGGCCTACGATGTGCAACTCGTGCGCTACGCAGCGGCGTAGCGGCTTTTCGGTTTTCGTCGCCACAGTAAACTTTTTCGTCCATTCTTTTAATGTCTACACGTCAACTCAAAATCGCCTGGCTGCCGCAATACAACTACAAAGCGAACGGGTACGGCTTCATTGCCGGGCGCATGGTCAAGGCGTTGGTGGACGCGGGCGTGCATTTGGTAGGCCGCTACGAACGCGAGTGGGACGCCAGGATTATCGTCGGCGTGCCTTCGCATAGTTCGTTGGGGCGGGCGGAGGGCGTGGAGGACGTGATCTATCACACGATGTTCGAGGCGCAACCGTTGCCGAGCGAGTATCCGGCGATATTGAATCGCTGCGGGGCGGTGTGGGTGCCTTCGCAGTGGTGCGCCGACCTGTTCCGAGAGCACGGTGTCACCGTCCCGATCCTGGTGGCGGGCTACGGGGTGGATCAGGAAGTGTTCGAGCCGGGTGCTCGCAACTTCGAGACGAAGAGACCGTTGCGAATCGGGGTTTGGACGCATTCCTGGGTGGACCGCAAGAACGCAGTCATGGCGACGCGGGCTTTCATCGACGCGGGCCTGGAGCGGGCGAAATTAGACGTGAAGATCACGAATACGTTCGACGCTGACCGGGTGCTGCAAGACGGGCAGCGCCGGGAGGACATCACGGTGTTGCGCGGCGAGTGGGCGCCGTATCGTCTGGCCGAGTGGCTGCAAAGTTTAGACGTTTTGATGTATTTGAGTGGGGGCGAGGGCTTCGGCTTGCAACCTCTGGAAGCCATGTCCACGGGGTGCGTGGTGATTCTGGCCGACAACACGGGTATGCGGGAGTACGCCAACCGTGACAATTCTTTGCTGATCCCCTGCCCCGGCCTGGTGGAAAGTGGGAGCTATAAGTCGCTCTACGGCGATCAACCTTTTCGTCTGTTCGTCCCGGAGGCGGAGGCGGTGGTGGAAGCGCTGCGATGGTGCGACGGACATCGAAGTGAACTCAGCCGCCTGAGCCAAGCGGCTATCGATACGGCAAAAGTGTGGTCGTGGGAACGTGCTGGCACACGGATTAGCGACCTCATCAACGAACATCTATTCAACAAGGAGAACAACCAACCATGAGCGGAATTTCTGCTAACACCGCTGAGCGCCTGCTCAGAAACCTGGCAGGGACGTTGACTGTCAACGGGGTGGCGATGGGCGCCTACGAGGAAGGGGACGTGAGTTTCACCCCCGAGCTCGAATACGACTCGCCACAGTTTGGAGGGGCCTGGGGCGTGATCGAAGGCACCGAGATGGTGACACTGGCGGGCGGGCGGCTGAAGGTGAAGATGAAGGAGGGTCATTACGCGGCGCTGCAAGTGTTCTTCGGCGACCTCGGCTACGACTCAGCCGGCACCTCGGAAGTTTTCGGCAGCACCAACTATGGCACCACGCCTTTCCGCAAGATTTTGAAGAATGTGGTCTTCACGGGAGCGGTGCGCGGCGGGCCAGCAGGGACGCAGGCTATCGTGATCACCATGGCCAGTGCGGTCATTGCGCCCCCGCCTTTGACCTTCCCTGGCAAATCGAGCGCCGGCTTCGAGATCGAGTTCGAGGCGCGATATACCGCCGCAGCGCCCAGCACGTACCCGGTCAAGATCGAGATCGCCAAGCCGACATAAGCGGTTGTCGGACGGGTAGGACGAGTAGGACTGTAGGAAGAAGAAACGCCACTACTGCAAGAACAGGAGTTTATGAAAATGGCG
>JAYRVO010000140.1:0-15394 GCA_041918515.1 Chloroflexota bacterium
ACGATCATCTCCAGCACTTGTATAGTCTCTCGTACGGCGGTTGGCATGGTTCTCTCCTTGCAAGAGGTTGTGAAATGGTTTCTTGCAATCATGAACCATCCAGCCGCCTTTGTCACGTCAGCATTTAGCGGAAACTAAAGTTATCGGTTATTGGTTTAGTGCGCTCGCAATAACCAATCGCCAATAACCATTCTCCAATACCCACTCCCCCATGCTTCAACTCGACCTCCTTCCCCCCAAGCCTCCTGCTGACACCACCGTTGTCGTCGCCATGAGCGGCGGCGTCGATAGTTCGGTAGCGGCGGCGCGCCTGGTCGAGGCCGGTTATCGCGTGGTGGGCGTGATGATGCGCCTGTGGGCGGAGATGGAACGCGGGCGAGGCAGCGAGAACCGCTGTTGCACGTTGGAGGCAACCGAGGACGCGCGCCGCGTGGCCGCTCAGCTCGGCATCCCCTTCTACCTCCTCAACGTCGAGCAAGTTTTCAGGCAGCAGGTAGTGGACTACTTCATCGCTGGCTACACCCACGGCCTCACGCCCAACCCCTGCCTGGCCTGTAACCGCCACATCCGCTTCGATCACCTGCTCAACCACGCCCTGGCCCTCGGCGCCGACTATCTGGCCACCGGCCATTACGCCCGCGTGCGGGCGACGCCGCACGGTTTCGATTTGCTACGCGGGGTGGATCCACGCAAGGATCAATCCTACGTGCTCAGCGTCGTCGGCCAAAAAGAATTGCAGCGTCTCACCTTTCCCGTGGGCGATTTGACCAAGCCCGAAGTGCGCGATCTGGCGGCTCGCTACGGCCTGCCCGTCGCCGCTCGCCCGGATAGCCAAGACCTCTGCTTCCTGGCCGACGGCGACTATCGCCGTTTCCTGCAAGACTGGGCGGGCGAAGCCATCCATCCCGGCCCGGTCGTGGACGCGGATGGGCGGGTGTTGGGCGAACATCGGGGCCTACCGTTCTATACCATCGGTCAGCGCAAGGGCTTAGGACTCGATACGCCACAACCGTTGTTCGTACTCGAACTGCAAGCCGAGACCAACACCGTGGTCGTTGGCTCTGCCGAACAGCTGGGGCGAGACCGCCTGATCGCCGATCACGTCAATTGGGTGAACGTCCCTCCCTCCGGCCCCTTTGCCTGCACAGTCAAAATCCGCTACCGCTCACCCGACCACGCCGCCGTAGTCCATCCCTTGTCCGCAAGTCAGGTCGAAGTTCACTTCGACGAGGCGTTGCGCGACATCGCGCCTGGCCAAGCCGCCGTCTTCTACCAGGGCGAACGCGTGCTGGGCGGTGGCATCATCGCACACACGCACAAGCCATGCCCAACCTGAGCATTGCACCCGCCTACGTCCTCATCCTCCTGCTCACGCTCCTCTGCGGCGCCCTTTTCCACCTCTGGCGCGGGCGACGCTGGAGCGACCTGCTCGTCGCCCTGCTGGCGGCGTTGGTCGGACTGAGTGCGGGCCAGGTGATCGGCCCCTTGCTAGGAATCGAGTTCCTGCGCATCGGCCAAGTCTATGTCCTGGTCGGCGTCATCTTCGCGTGGGCGCTCATGCTTGCCGCCAGTTGGCTGAAAGGTTAGAATGCGCACAACTCCGCTCGTATTCCGAGGCTTCCCATGATTGCAACCCTGCGCGACCTCTCCATCATCCTTCTGGCCATCACCTCGCTTGTGATCGGCATCGTGCTCATCATCCTGCTTTGGCAGATCCGCAACCTCATCGTCCTGCTGCGCCAGGAAGTCAAACCCCTCATCGCCTCCACCCAGCAGACGGCTGACACCGTGCGCGCTACCTCGCAATTCATGGCCAAGCGCGTTGCCAAGCCCTTCGTCGATGCCGCCAGCGTGGCTGCAGGTGTGCGTCGGGGCGTGATCACCCTCCGGGAAAACATCCTGCCCCCGCGTAACGGTGCGCCCACCCCGCCTAACGGCGGGCCGACCCCGCCATCCCCCGCCGCCCCACCAACGCCGTCCGCCACTCCGCCCAGCCCGGAGGTGAGCCATGAGTAAATTTGGCTTTGGCTTCTGGGTGGGCTTTGCTGGGGGCCTCATACTCGCCGCCCTGTGGCAAAAGAAGCCGGCCAGCGAAGTGGAACTACCCCTCGATCGTCACCGTCTCGCCACCCCCACGCCCGGCTTCCCCCTACATCCCCGCAACTCTTCTCGGAGCCTTCATCCTTCATGACAGAACTCATCCACTTTTTCCTGAACGTCGACGAATACCTCAAAGACATCATCGCCAACTATGGCACCTGGACATACCTGATCTTGTTCTTCGTCATCTTCATGGAAACCGGCTTCGTCGTGACGCCCTTCCTGCCGGGTGATTCGCTGCTGTTCGCGGCGGGGACATTTGCGGCGCTGGGGTCGCTCCACATCGTATGGCTGCTCGTCCTCCTCGCCGTAGCGGCCATCTTGGGGGATACGATCAACTATTGGATCGGCCACTACATCGGCCCGCGCGCCTTCAGCGGCAACATCCGCTTCCTGAAAAAAGAATATCTCGACCGCACCCACGCCTTCTACGAAAAACACGGCGGCAAGACCATCATCCTGGCTCGCTTCATCCCCATCATCCGCACCTTCGCCCCCTTCGTCGCCGGCATTGGCGCCATGACCTACCCCCACTTCATCGCCTACAATGTCATCGGCGGCCTCGCCTGGGTCTGCATCTTCAGCCTGCTGGGCTACTGGTTTGGCGGCCTGCCGATCGTACAGAAAAACTTCGAGCTGGTGGTCGTCGCCATCATCTTCATCTCCGTCCTGCCCATGATCATCGAATTCCTTCGCGCTCGCCTGCGCCCGGCCGGCCAGGTGGAAGAAGCTGCTTGAGTAACAACACCCATGTCCTTCGACGTCACCACCTTCATCCTCTCCATCGTCGTGCTGCTCGTCAGCATCGCCATCCACGAATTCAGCCACGCCATCGTCGCTGACAACCTGGGCGATCCCACACCCCGCAACCAGGGCCGGGTCACGCTCAACCCCATCGCCCACCTCGATCCGGTGGGGACGATGATGATCCTCTTCTCGTCCTTCTCCGGCTTTGGCATCGGTTGGGGCCGCCCCGTGCAAGTCAACCCCGCCAAATTTCGCACCACGCCCACAGCCGGCATGGGCATCGTCGCCATTGCCGGCCCCCTCTCCAACATCCTCCTGGCCCTCCTCGGCGCCATCATCTATCGCTTTGCGCCCCCTCAGGACATGGTCAACACCATCCTCCTCATTTGGATCAGCGTCAACGTCGCCCTGGCCTTCTTCAACCTCATCCCCATCTTCCCCCTCGACGGCTTCAACGTTCTCATCGCCGCATCGGTGGGCCTGGATCGAGGCTGGTCCCGGAGCTTTGCCCGTTTCTGGCGCAAACAAGTGCAATTTGGCCCTCTCGTCTTGCTGGCGCTGATCATGATCGACTGGTACCTCCCGGCCCTTTCGCCCATCCGATGGGTTTTCCAGGTGCCTGCCGCCTGGGTCATGAACCTGCTCCTGGGCTGACGTGTCCGCCTCCGCGCCTAAGCACCTCTCATCCATCCGTCTGACTTACCAGCGCCTCTACCGTGGGATCGACGGCCTGCTGGCCCCCTGGCGTCCCCTGGACGACCGCCCTGCCGCATCGCTCCTTCCGCCCGCCGGGTTGACCCTCTATCGGCGTATGGGCAAAGCCGACCGGGCGCACAGCTTGCGATTGCTGGCCTGGCTGCAAGGCCGCGGCTACAGCGACCCCAACCTGCTCGTCGCCGCCCTGCTCCACGACTGCGGCAAAGCAGCCGCTCCGCTGGCCGTGTGGCAGCGCACCCTCAAAGTCTTGCTCAAACTCTTGGCCCCGGCGACCTGGCATCGCCTCTCTCGCCCGGCTCGGCCAGATGAATGGCGCTATCCCTTCTTCGTCCTCCGAACGCACCCTGACCTGGGCGCCGCCTGGGCCGAAACCGCCGGCCTCGACCCCACCATCGTCTGGCTCATCCGTTATCACGAAACCAACCCCAACCCGAGCGACGCACACTACAATCTCATGCTCGCGCTTCAGCAGGCCGACGCCGCATCCTGACCTTGTCCATCGCCTTATGTCTACCCCTATCCAAATCACCATCGTCGGCCTCGGCCTCATCGGCGCCTCGTTCGGCCTGGCCCTCAAACGCCAAAGCCTCGGCCGCCGAGGCCAGCGAACCGACCTGGTCATCGTCGGCCATGACAAAGCCAAAAGCGCCGCCCAATCTGCCCAAAAGATGGGCGCCATCGACAACTCCCATTGGAACCTGCTCCAGGCCTGCGAAAAAGCCGACCTGATCCTCCTCGCCCTCCCGGCTACCGCCATTGCGCCCACCCTGCAAGCCCTGGCGCAAGACCTCAAGCCCGGCTGCCTCTTGCTCGACACCGCCCCCATCAAGACGCCCATCCTCCAAGCCGCCCACGTCCTCCCCGACTCCGTCTACTTCGTCGGCGGCAACCCCATCGTGATCAAAGAAGGACGCCCAGGCCCCGCCCCCGACCTCTTCGATCGCGCCCCGTGGGCTCTTTGCCCCACCCCCGCCACCTCGCCCGACGCCGTAGCCGCCGCCGCTGACATCGTGAGCATGGTCGGCGCCCGGCCCTTCTTCCTGGACGCCGCCGAACACGACGGACTCATGGGCGCGGTGGATGGCCTGCCGCTGCTCCTGGCGGCGGCGCTCATGAACGCATTGGGCGGCAGCCCCAGCTGGCGCGAACTGCATCGTCTGGCCAGCAGCCAATTCGAGACCGCCACCTATCTGCCGGCAGCCGACGGCGCCGACCTCGCCGCCGTCGCCCTGAGCAACCGCGCCAATGTGCTTCACTGGCTCGATCTACTCCTCACCCAGCTCCAAGACTGGCGCCAAGATCTGGCAGACGAGAAAGAACCAGCCCTCATCCAGCGCTTTACCCAGGCCAATGACCTGCGCAGCCAGTGGCTGGCTTTGCGCGCAAGCGGCGACTTCGAGGAAGGCGAGCGTTCCCCAGAGCTACCAAGCGTCTGGAGTCGCTTCCTCGGACAGAAGACAATCAAATCGCCGCGCGAACGGTGAACGCCAACTGCGGAACGATCGCCCCAAACAGAGCATAGACGGCGATGGCTGCCAGCAACGCCAAGACCACCAGGCCGCCGCGCCAAAGCGGCAAAGGCCGCACCCAACCATTGCAGGCGAACACAACGGCGGCCCCCCCCGCCAACAGCATCGCCCAAACATCCACATCACCCGCCGCCAGGCCCAGCGCCAACGCCAGAATCACCACAACAACGGCCACGATAGCGGCGACGCGACTACCCTGGCGCCACGCCAATCCTTCCCAGCCCAGAGCAAAGCCGATACTTAGGGGCAAGAGCGCGGGGAACAGGTAGCGGCCCTGATGCTGCACGAAATCGACGTTGTACCAGGCGTAGGCCCCAACCACGAAAAGGGTCTGCAACGCCAACAACCCCAGCCCTCGCCGCTGGAAATCGCTTAGATCGCGGCGGCCGCGCTCGCGCCAAAGCCACACGCCGAAACCCACCACCGCCAACAGAGTGAGCAAACCCAGCAGGGTGTAGACGCGCTGATCGAGAAATACGCCCAGCCAGCCGAAGACACCCCAAAACGATTTGAAAGTGAACTCACCCAACCGGTCGAAATAGCCCACCCAGCCATGGGCAGCGATCCATTCCACCGTGCGCGGTTGACCCGTGACGATGGCGTTGTGCCGATTCAGACCCAGCGGGTCGGCGGGGCCATAAATTCGCGCGTTGCGCAGCCACCAGGATAGAGGCAACAGCAGCGCTGGGATCAGCCAGGCCAGACCGGTGACGAGAGAAGATGGCGAATTCTCTTGCATCCTCCGCCCTCCGCCCTCCGCCCTCTGGCCCCTGACCTCTGCCAGCCATACCACACCCGCCAGCGGCAACAAGATGTACGCCTGAAACTTGGTGAGCAAGGCCAAACCGATAACCATCCCTGTCAGAACCCAGGCCTGGTGAGGCGTCGGCTGGTTTTTCGGCTGCTTGAGATGGCCCAGCAGCCGGTATATCCCCAGGGCGATGAACAGCTCGGACAGGCTGTCGTTGTTGATCGACGCCATCATCGCCACGTGCATCGGCAACACGGCCGCGAAACCGGCGGCCAGATGGGCGCGAAGAGGCTGGCCGGGGAACAGGCGCCGGGTGCTGGCCCAAATGAGCACGATCACCCCCGCGCCCAACCACACCCCCAGCAGGCGCAATGCTACACTTTGCCCTCGCAATCCCCATCCAGATGTACACCAGAACACCGGCGTCGCCAGCCAGTAGTAAAGCGGCGGCTGGTGTCCCTCATAACGAATGCCGTCGATGGGCATATCGGCGGGGAATTTGCGGGCTTTGATGTCATCGAGATAGGATTGGTCGTAGTCGCCAGGTTGGAGAACGGGTAAACGTCCACCGGCGGCGATGGCGCGAATGTTGTTGAAATGGGCGGGTTCGTCCGGCGCCTGCCAGATCGGTGTGAAGAGAGCGTACAGCGTTCCCAGGATCAGGTAGACAGCCAGGATGAGGAGAAGAGGACGTGACATATCCCTCAGCCTGCGACCGGCCCCGCTGCCGTGCGCCGCTCGATAGCCGCGCCCAGCGCCAGCAGCTTTTGTTCCAGGTGCTCGTAGCCGCGGTCGATTTGGTTCACGTTGGCGATCATGCTCTGGCCTTCGGCAGCGAGCGCGGCCATAACCAGGGCCATACCGGCGCGGATGTCGGGGCTGGAGAGGGACTGGCCATAGAGCCGGGAGGGGCCGACGACCACGGCGCGGTGGGGGTCGCAGAGGACGATGCGCGCGCCCATCGTGATCAATTTGTCCACAAAGAACAGGCGGCTTTCGAACATCTTTTCGTGGATAAGCACGGTGCCGTGGGCTTGGGTGGCCACCACCAGGGCGATGGACAGTAAGTCGGCGGGGAAATGCGGCCAGGGGCCATCATCGATCTTGGGCACCGCACCGCCCACATCCATCGCCACGCGGAGATCCTGGTCGTGGCCCACCACCAAATCGTTGCCATCCAACCAGCAATTCACTCCCAAGCGTTCGCGGAAAACATAGAGCACCATGCGCAAATCGGTCGGATTCACGTCTTTGATGCGCATCTCGCCCGGCGTGACCGCTCCCAGGCCCAGGAAGGATCCGATCTCGATCAAGTCCGGGCAGATGGTGAATTCGCCGCCGTGCAGCCCCTGGACGCCGTGAATGACAAGGGTGTTGCTGCCAATGCCTTCGATGCTTGCCCCCATCCCGCAAAGCATGTGGCAGAGATTCTGGACGTGCGGCTCGGAGGCGGCGTTGCGGATGATGGTGGCGCCAGGGATGGCGACAGCGGCCATCAGTGCGTTTTCGGTGCCGGTGACGCTGGCTTCGTCCAGCAGGATGTCGGCGGGATGCAGGCGGTCGGAGTGGATGCAGATCTGGTGGTTGGCCGCGTCGACGTCGATGGTGGCGCCCATTTTTTCGAAAGCCAGCAGGTGGGTGTCGATACGACGGCGTCCGATGACATCGCCACCGGGCGGGGGCAGCTCCACCTGGCCCAGCCGGCCCAACATCGGCCCGGCAAGCAGGATGGAGGCCCGCACCTTCTGGCACAACTCAGCAGAAAGGCGTTCGGTTTGCACTTCGGCTGCTTGCAGCGTGATGCTGCTGCCGCCATTGGCGAGGACGCGCACCCCCAGGCGTTTGAGAAGCTCCAACATGATGCTCACATCGCCGATGCGAGGCACATTATGCAGGATCACTGGCTGATCGGTGAGAAGACAGGCGGCCAGCATGGGCAGGGCTGCGTTCTTGTTCCCGGCCACCCGCACTTCACCCTGCAAGGGATGGCCGCCGTGGATGATGAAGAAGTCGCTCATGGTCTTATTTTACGTTGTTTTCGTCCCCGGCAAACTGACTTCTGCCTTACTGTTGCCTAACAAACGGTAAACGCTGAAACCTACACCGACGCCGTAGCCCCTGGCTTCCAGTTGCGCCGCAGCGTTGCCGTTACGGATGGCGATTTCGATCAAGCCCGCGCTGCTGCCCAGGGCGACCCACGCGCCCGGCTCCACCCGGCTGTAGGTGCTGTGAAAGCCCACGATCGTGATCCCGGCCATCTCGAAATACCAATCGGTGCGCCCTTCCAGCCACGTCACGGGGATGTCGGTGATGAGGTTGCCGAAGCGATCGGCATAGATGACCTGGCCGTGCAGGCTGCCATCGGCCCCTCGTGCGGGCGCCGGGAGCTTGTTCTGAGCGAAGTCGAAGAGTTGGAGCCGGACGGGATCGCTGATCTCTGGTCCCAGGTTGGAGGCGGGAGCGCCCAGAGCGATGTGGGCGGCGACAGGGGAGAAGATGTCGCGGCCATGAAAGGTGTGGCTGATCGCGGGTAGATGGTAAGCGGGGTTCGTCAGTTGACGGATCTCGCGGACAGGTTCGCGCTCGTAGACCTGGCTAAAGACGCCGTTGTCCGGGCCAACGTAGACCGCGCGGTCGGTGAAGACGGCGAGTGGGCGGCGTTCGGAGCCAACGCCCGGATCGACGACGACGACATGGACAGTGTGCGGTGGGAAGTAGGGCGTGGCTGTGCTCAAGATATAGGCGGCTTGAGGGATGTTCTGCGGCGCGATGGCGTGGGTGATGTCCACGATTTGGGCGGTGGGCAGCAGGCTGAGGATGACGCCTTTCATGGCGCCGACGTAGCCGTCGTCCAGGCCGAAATCGGTGGTGAGGGTGATGGGCGGCATGAAAATTGGAGATTGGGGATTGGAGATTGGGGATTGGGTGTGCGTTGTCACCTTGTCACCGCGCTGTACTCAGCGCCCACCGCGCTGTACTCAGCGCCCACCGCGCTGTACTCAGCGCCGTCACCCTGTCACCTTTTCATCATCAAAGGATTGGAGGGGATTGTAAGGGGTGGAAGGAGGGGAGGGCAAGGCGGCGGTGCGGTCGTTCGGGGTTTTTGACAGGTCGCGCTCGCCGTTTTACAGTTAGGGACATGGGCGACGACCATCCTCTTGCCGTCGGCCAGGCGCCGGGCAAGATCATCCTCTGCGGCGAGCACGCGGTGGTGTATGGCCGACCGGCCATCGCCACGCCCGTGTTTCAGTTGCAAGCGCGCGCGTCCGTTTTTCCCGACCGGCAATGCGTAGTGGAGACGCCCGATATCGGCGGTTCTCTTGTGGTCGCGACGGCTCCCGCCGACAATCCCTTCGCCCGCATCGTCCGCTTGGTGTGCAACGAGATCGGGCGGGCGCTGCCGCCCTGGCGGGTGGTGGTGCGATCTGACATCCCCATTGCTTCGGGATTAGGCAGCGGTGCCGCCATCGCTACGGCCATGGCGCGGGCCTTGCTGGCTGCTTTCGGCGCCAACCTTTCTCCGGAGCGGCTTTCGGCCCTGGTGTACGAGGTGGAGAAGCTGCACCACGGTGCACCCAGTGGCGTCGACAACACGGTGGTGGTGTTTGGACAGCCGGTGTGGTTCGTGCGCGGGCAGCCGCCGCAGCCGTTCGCGGTGGGCGCGCCGTTCCATCTGTTGATCGGCGACACCGGCGTCGCCAGCCCCACGCGCGTGGCGGTGGGCGATGTGGCCGCGGCCTGGCGGGCCGACCCCGCGCGCTACGAAACCCTGTTCGACCGCATCAGCGAGGTGGTGCATGCGGCCCGGCGGGAGATCGAAACAGGGGGGAGGGCGGCGCTGGGGCCGTTGCTGAACGCGAATCACGAGTTGTTGAATGCGATCGGGGTGGGAGCGCCGGAGTTGGATCGGTTGTGCGCGGCGGCGCGGGCGGCGGGAGCGCTGGGGGCCAAGCTCAGCGGCGGGGGGCGGGGCGGGAATATGATCGCGCTGGTGGAACCCGAACAGATGGAGATAACGGCGCAGGCGCTGAGGATGGCGGGGGCGAGGCGGGTGGTGGGGACGACGCTGGCGGTGGGGACGACGCTGGCGGCGCAATCCCCAGATCGCTGACGCGACGCGTAACGTCGGAGGCGCAGAAGGTCTTGCTCCTTTGTCTGGTTTTTGTTACAATTGGAACAAAGCGCTTCGGTATCCATTCGACGTTCAAGGAGGATCGTCTATGGATGAATCTACCATGTTAGAGGCTCTGCAGAGCCTGGATTTCACGCGCGGTCTGGAGTCAAAGCACTTGGCCAAGTTGGCGACCATGGCGCACGAGGCGATCTTTCCCGCCGATCACGTCATCTTTCGCGAGGGCGATCCGGGCGAGTTGGTGTATGTGATCGAGGAGGGGCAGGTCGCCATCGACATCAAGGTGCCCGGCAAAGGCAGGACGGTCATTCTCACGGTGGGGCCTGGCGAGCTGTTGGGGTGGTCTTCCCTTTTCCCTGCCGAGCGCAAGACAGCGGGAGCCAGGGCTACAACTCCCACGCGAGCGATCGCACTGAACGCGGCTCAAATGCGTGAGACGATGCAATCCGACCATGACTTGGGCTGCGTGCTGTTGTGGCGTGTGGCAACCATCATTGCCGGGCGACTGAAAGCGACACGATTGCAGCTTCTCGACATCTTCGCCCACGAGCCAGAAAGATGATCGAATGGAGGATCTATGCCTGAACTGATTCCAAACAGCGGTGCTTTTGTGAGCATCGCCAAAGATGATTTGCAGCAAGTGCTGCAAGCATTGAAGGACATGGGCTATACGCTGATCGGCCCCAAGTGGGTCGATGGGGCTATCGTCAATGAGGAGATCGATGGCTTGGATGATCTGCCAGTAGGCTGGGCGGATGAACAAGGGCCGGGGGCGTATCGCTTGCAGATGCGCAACGATGGCGCTTATTTCAGCTACGTCGTTGGCCCCCAATCGTGGAAGCGCTTTCTCTTCCCGCCGCGGCAAACGCTGTTCACGGTCAGCCGAAAGGATGGTTCTTTCGCTATCTCCAGCGCCGCGGAGCCGCCTCCGCTCTATGCATTCATCGGCGTGCGACCTTGCGATCTGAAAGCCATCATGATCCAGGATCGCGTCTTTTTGGGCGGGCCGTTCCAGGCGCCAGACTACAAGGCTCGCCGCCAACAAGTTTTCGTCCTGGCCGTCAACTGCACGGAACCGGGCGGCGATTGCTTCTGCGCCAGCGTCGACGCGGGGCCGCGCGCCGGGCCTGGCTTCGACCTGGCCCTGACCGAGTTGGACGATGTTTTCATCGTAGAGGTAGGATCGGAGGTGGGGCGACAGGTGATGAGGCAGGTGCGCTGGCGACCGGCTGGAGCGTTCGAGTTGCAAAGCGCTCGTCGCGCTTTAGCCGAGGCCGAGCAACGCATGGGCCGCAAGATGGATACGTCGGACTTGCCCAATCTGCTATATCAGAATCTGGAGCATCGCCGCTGGGAGGATGTCAGCCAACGTTGCCTTTCCTGTGGCAATTGCACGCAAGTCTGCCCGACCTGTTTTTGCACGGATGTACAGGATGTGCCGGATCTAACGGGGCAAACGACGAATCGGGTGCGCGTGTGGGATTCCTGCTTCAGCCTGGAGTTCTCGCATGTGCACGGCGGCAATATCCGACCCCACACCCGCGCCCGTTACCGGCAGTGGCTCACCCATAAGCTCGGCTCGTGGATCGATCAGTTCGGCACGTTGGGCTGTGTGGGATGTGGTCGCTGTATCACCTGGTGCCCCGTCGGCATCGACATCACCGCAGAACTCGCTGCCATCCGCGAGGAGGCGTGACATGCTAAATACAATCGCCACCCCCACTCTGCCTGGCGCGCGCGGCAGCCCCGCCAGAGGCACAGCCAATGGCCCCATGCAGCTCCATCCCGCCCGGATTGTGGATGTGAAAGAGGAGGCCTACGCTATCGCCACCTATTCGCTGGTGTTCGAGGACAAGGTCATGCAGGAGCGTTATCGCTTCCGGCCAGGGCAATTCAACATGATCTATTTGCCGGCCATCGGCGAAGCGCCGATCTCGGTCAGCTCAGATCCGGATCAGCAATTGAACTTGGGCCACACCATTCGATTCGCCGGCAACGTCACTCGCGCCATCAGCCGGCTGCGCGTGGGCGATATCGTAGGTGTGCGCGGGCCTTACGGCACAGCCTGGCCGCTGAAACGTCTGGTCGGCCAAGACCTGTGCATTGTCACCGGCGGCATCGGGCTGGCGCCCTTGCGGCCCGTGCTCTACGACATCATACACCATCGCGGGGACTACGGCCGCGTTTTCCTGCTGTACGGCGCTCGCACGCCCAGCGACATGCTGTACACCGATGAGTTCAGCACCTGGGAGCAAAACGACATTCAGATCCGTCTGACGGTCGACCGCGCGGATGAAAAGTGGCGCGGACAGGTGGGCGTGGTGCCCATGATGTTCTACCAGTTGCGGCTTGATCCGAAGAAAACGAGCGTCCTCACCTGCGGCCCGGAGATCATGATCCACTTCGTGATCTACGAAGCTCTGGCCCGCCGCGTGCCCAAAGAGCACATTTATGTTTCGATGGAGCGCAACATGAAATGCGGGGTGGGCTTCTGCGGTCACTGCCAGTTCGGGCCGACGTTCGTTTGTCGCGAAGGGCCGGTCTTCTCGTATGCCGCCATCGAGCCTTTCTTCGGCGTGGAGGATTTCTGATATGAGCGCACAATCAACCAATAGGACACAATCGGGTGCGAATGGCCATCCCAGGCCGCGGCTGGGCATCTTCAAGTTCGCCTCGTGCGATGGCTGCCAGCTTTCGCTGCTCGACGCCGAAGATGAGCTGCTGGCCGTGGTCGACGCCCTCGAAGTCGCCTATTTCGTCGAGGCCAGCCGCCACGCCGAGCCAGGACCGTACGATGTGGCTTTGGTGGAAGGCTCGATTTCTACCGCCGAGCAGGTTCAGCAGATCAAAGAAGTGCGGCGGCAATCGCAATTTCTCGTGGCCATCGGCGCCTGCGCCACGGCCGGAGGCATCCAGGCGCTGCGCAACTGGCGCGATGTGAATGACTTCGTGCGCACGGTCTACGCCCACCCCGAATTCATCGACACCCTCGCCACGTCCACACCGATTAGCGAGCACGTACAGGTCGATTTCGAGCTGCGCGGTTGCCCGATCAACAAACAGCAGTTGCTGCAATTGGTCACGGCGCTGCTGCTCGGACGCCAGCCGCGGCTGCCGACGTACAGCGTGTGCATGGAATGCAAGCGTCGGGGGATAACCTGCGTGATGGTGGCGGGGGGTGCAGCCTGTCTGGGGTCGGTAACGCAGGCGGGATGCGGCGCGCTCTGCCCGGCTTACAATCGGGGCTGCTATGGCTGCTATGGGCCGATGGAAGCGCCCAACAGTCTGTCGCTGGCTCAGCAGTTCGAGCGCATGAGCCTGCCGGCTGCCGACATCGTGCGCCTCTTCCGCAATTTCAACGGCAACGCCGACCCCTTCCGCCTGGCCAGTGACAAATACGAGGAGGTGGCCTCATGAGCATCGTCCAACCAATCGCCCCCACCCACGCGCCCAGCCACTCGGCCATCCTCTCGCCCGTGGGCGGCAGCAGCGCCCAAAATGGCTCTCGCCGCATCAAAGTGGACTATTTGGCCCGCGTCGAAGGCGAGGGCGCGCTGGATATTGTCATCGAGGCGGGCGAGATCAAGCACTTGGAGCTGCGCATCTTCGAGCCGCCGCGCTTCTTCGAGGCATTTCTGCGAGGGCGCAGCTATCGCGAGGCTCCCGACATCACCGCGCGCATCTGCGGCATCTGCCCAGTAGCCTACCAGATGAGTTCGGTGCATGCGATGGAGAAAATCCTGGGCATCCAGATCACGCCGGAGATCAGGGCGCTGCGCCGGCTGTACTATTGCGGCGAGTGGATCGAAAGCCATGTGCTGCACATCTACCTTCTGCATGCCCCCGACTTTCTGGGTTACCCCAGCGCCATCGCCATGGCCGCCAATCCCGCCCTGAAACCAGTGGTCGAACAGGCTCTGCGCATGAAGAAAGTCGGCAACGCGCTCGTGGCCCTCATCGGCGGTCGCGAAGTGCACCCCATCTCGCCGTGCGTGGGCGGTTGGTACAAAGCGCCCGCCAAGCGCGACCTGCTCGCGCTCAAGCCGGAGTTGGAGTGGGGTTTGCAGGCGGCCATCGACACAGTGGCGCTGGTTGCCTCGTTGAATTTCCCGGCTTTCGAGCCGGATTACGAGTTCGTGTCGTTGCGCCATCCCGACGAGTATCCGCTGTGCGAAGGCCGCGTTGTCAGCTCGAAGGGCCTGGACATCAGCATGGAAGAGTATGAAAGCCAGTTTCTCGAAGAGCATGTGGCCCGCTCCAACGCTATGCACGTCATCCACATGGGCAACGGCAGTTATTACGTGGGTCCGCTGGCGCGGGTGAATCTGAACGCCGACAAGCTTTCGCCGCTGGCGCAAAAGGCGATGCGCGACCACCATCTGACCTTTCCCGGCAATAATCCGTTCAAGAGCATCATCGCCCGCGCGCTGGAAACGGTGCATGTGTACGAAGAAGCGCTGAGCATCATCGACAACTACGTGCAGCCGCAACCCGCGCACATCGACGCCGCGCCCAAGTCCGGCCTCGGCTGCCACATCACCGAGGCCCCGCGCGGCATGCTCTACCACCGCTACCGCATCGACGACGCCGGCGTCATCCAGGAAGCTCGCATCGACGCACCGACCACGCAAAACCTGCGGCGCATGGAAGATGACCTGCGCGCGTTCGTGCCACAGGTGATTGATCTACCCATCGAAGACGCCACCTGGCAGTGCGAACAGCTCATGCGCAATTATGATCCGTGCATCTCTTGCGCCACCCATTTCCTCAAGCTGAATATCGAGCGGCGTTGACCTGTTTGGCTGGACGATAGACGAAGTCTATATGGCGATCCGCGTGGTTGGCGTGGGCAATCTCTGGGCTGGCGATGATGGCGCCGGCCCAGAGATCGTGCGGCAATTGGCCGCACGTTTGGCCGAGGAGGCGAATTCAGCGGGGGGTGAAATCGAATGCCTGGCACTGGGTCTGCCGCCGACCGACTTGCTCGATCTCATGGACGGCTGCGACCGGCTGATCATCGTCGATGCCGTGGTCAGCGGGGCCGAGCCGGGGACGGTGCACCGCCTGGAGTGGCGGCCCGACGGGCTGGATTCGCGCGCGGTCGAGCGGGCGTCGTCGCACGGTTTGGGCGTACGCGAGGTGTTGGAGTTAGCCGAGGCGCTCGGCAGACGCCCGCCGCGCGTGGAATTGTGGGGCGTCGAGGCGGCGAACACCGCAATGGGCGAGGGGTTGTCGCCGCAGGTGGCGGCCAGCATACCGGAGATTGTCGCGCAACTCTACGACGAGTTGATGTCGGCGTCCTGTTAGGCGGCGCCTTTAATCCACCGCGCTGTACTCAGCGCCGTCACCGCGCTGTACTCAGCGCCGTCACCGCGCTGTACTCAGCGCCGTCACCGCGCTGTACTCAGCGCCGTCACC
>JAYRVO010000141.1:0-57447 GCA_041918515.1 Chloroflexota bacterium
CGCCGCCATTGTAGCTCGTGTCGAAGGCGCCCGGCGTGGTGGGGAAGCCGCTGGACGAGGTAGAGCCTGTTAAATAGGCGCTGCCCGCCCCGTCCACGGCAATACCAGTGCCGGCATCGCCACTGCCGCCGCTCAGGAAGGTGGCGTAGACCAGCCCGCTGCCGGCCGGGTTCAGTTTGACGGCGAAGGCATCGCCGGCGCCGTCATTGTAGCTCGTGTCGAAGGCGCCCGGCGTGGTGGGGAAGTCGACGGACCAGGTATGGCCTGTTACATAGACGCTGCCCGCCCCGTCCACGGCAATATCGTGGCCGTAATCGTCATCTTCGCCGCCCAGGAAGGTGGCGTAGAGCAAGTCAGCAGGGTTGTCGGCCGGCGATTGTGGATTTTCGATTGCCGATTGCCGATTGGAATTCGTCGAGACAAACGGTGCAGCCACGTCGAAGGTTTGGGCGCCGCGCGATTCTACCAACGAGCCTACAACCTGCACTCCGTCCGTTCTCAGCAGTGGCAGAGCGAATTCATCCGCAGCCGTCGCCAGGTGCAGGGCGTCCCCGACCACCGCCACGGCATCGGCGCCTTCCACCCGCAACCGTACTGCGCTCAGGTCGGCGCCGGGCCGGGTCGCCAGCCGTTGCACGATCTGCCCGCCCTCGCCCGTGAGTTCCAGATCCACGCCAGGGTAAAGGCCCACATAGCGCATGCCACCCCATACCGGCACGTCCGGCCGCCACTTGTCTGGCTCATTGCCGATGAAGTAGCTCACAACCGTATCCAGACGGTTGAACGGCTCGATACGCGGGTGCGGGTTGGCGCCAACGAAGGAGAGTTTGATATTGACTCCACGGCGTGGCGCATGGTCGCCCTCTGAAATGGCATGTTCAGGAGCGAAACGTGCTCTGGGATCGATTGCTGGATCTGCTGCGTCAGCGGACGAAGCTTCGACGACTGTGAGCCAGATGGCGTCTTCAGCCAGCCACATCGTTCCTGCCGACCCACCCCAGACCTGAAAACGGGCGCCATCGGCGAATTGGCCGACGTTCTCGATGAACATGACGGGGCTGCTGTGAAATTCTTCGTCAAGCGTGGCGGCAGATTGGTCAAGTGGGGCAACCGGCGCTGCAGTTGCGCTGCTGACCAGTAGCAGAACGAGGATCGAACTACAAAGCAAAACGACAACATGACGTGCGTTCATATGTGGTTCCTTGCAACGTGCAAATGGAAACGATGATCATATAGACCTGTCAGGTTTTGGAAACCTGACAGGTCTAGACGGCGGACGGAAAAGAAAACGCCCGCGCATCTAGACGGATGGCACGGGCGAGAAAGGAAGCCTGTGGAATTGTGCTCGCTGGCCTTCCTACTGGCGAGAGGGAAAACAAGCGAGGGGGAGCGCCGTCGGCAGGAAAGCATTGCCGGCTCACGCAGACAAAAAGGAATGTATCACACATTGGGCGGGGCGTCAAATTCGGCAGTACGCCGCCGCTAACCATTTCCTTGTCCACGTCTGAACCCTCTGGTACAATCTGCACGGTCACGCAGCGAGGGCGCAAGGGTCGCGTCGCCCCAGCCGCTTGACTCGCCCAAACCTCATGGCTACCACTTCCCCACCCTCCCAGCCGCCTCCCCCACGCCATCCCCTCGCCTGGCTCCTCGTCTTCGGCCTCTTGGGCTGGACGCTTTTCGTCACCCTGACCGTGCAGGGCGGCGCCCTGATGGCGGCCTGGTCATCGCAACTATCCAAAACCGCAGCCAGCGCCCAACAACTCCTGGCCTATGGTCTTTTGCAGCCGGCCCTGGTCATCGTCCCCGGCCTGCCCCTCCTCCTTCTGCGTGGGCGACGCCAGCGCGCCGTGGTGGGAGCGATCCTGCTGGCCAGCTTCGCCGCCGGACTCCTCATCCTCCCGCGCGCCCTCCTTGCGCCCGACCAAACCTACGCCGCCGGGCTGGCACGCGCCGGGATCGCCGGGCTGTTCGGGTTGATCTTGCTGGTCTGGGCGAGTGCGAGCGGGCGGGCGTCGTGGGCGCCGGGGCGAGGACTGCCGCCGGCGCTCCTGCTGGCCGCGCTCTTCCTCCTCCCCTGGCTCCTCTATGGCGCCCTGGGCGATGGGCTGGACACACTCGTCGCCGCCGCACAGGCGCTCGGCCTGGCCTTGCTGGCGGCGGGCCTGGCAGCAGGGCTGATGCCGCAACTCGCTGATTCCACCTCCGCCCCCACCGCCAACATCTGGCTGGGCGGCGTCACCCTGGCCGTGGCGCTGGTCGCCATCGCCGGCGCCTGGGGACAGATGGATTACCAGGCCTTACTGCTGCCCTCTTTGCCGGCGCTGGCCTTCGCGTTGGCCTGGCTGGGCGCGCGCAGTGGACGTTACGACTTTTGGAGCGCCTTTCTCCTCGTCTTCCTGGCTGCTTGCGGCCCCCTGGCTTTCGCCGACCCGCGCGAAACCAGCCTGATCAGCATCCTCAGTAGCGACACCGCCGTCTGGACAGAAAAGGCCGCTTCTCGTGACCTCCTCCTGGGCGTCATCGTCGCCCTGGTGCTAGGCATTAGCGCCGCGCGACTGCGGGCACAAGCGCACACGGTGTTGTGGAGCGCGCTGGCCGGGGTGGGCTGGGTGGGCGCCATCGCTGTCTACTTCCTGGTCGGACAACCGGGCTGGTATGGCGACGACTTCTTCGTCGTCATGAAGGACCAGGCTGATCTCACGCCCGCCGCTGCCATCACCGACGTGGACGCCCGCCGCGCCTGGGTGTACGAGACGCTGGTCAAGCAAGCCGACGCCTCACAACTCGACCTCCTGACCTGGCTCGACCGCCAGCACATCCCCTACACGCGCTACTACCTCGTCGATGGCCTCGAAGTTCACGCCAATGCTCTGCGTCGCTGGCAGATCAGTCGCCGCGCCGACATCGACCGCATCCTCTACAGCCCGGCCTTGCGCCCCTTGCCCGCGCCCATCCCCCTCGAACCCGGCGATCCCGAAAAACCCGCCGCGCCGCCCTGGGGCGTCGAAGCCATCGGCGCGCCGCGCGTCTGGCAGGAATTCGGCGTCACCGGCGAGGGCATCGTCGGCGGCCAATCCGATAGCGGCGTCGATGGCGACCATCCGGCGCTGTCCCCCACCTATCGCGGCAAAAAGGGCGGCGACGACTACAACTGGTTCGATCCCTGGAACGCCACCCCCCGCCCCACCGACGCCAGCGGCCACGGCACCCACACCCTGGGTACGGTGCTGGGTCAGGACGGCATCGGCGTCGCCCCTGGCGCCACCTGGTTCGGCTGCGTCAACCTGGCTCGCAACCTCGGCAACACCGCCAACTACCTGGATTGCATGCAATTCATGCTCGCCCCTCACCCCCAGCGCGGCGACCCCCTGCACGAGGGCCGCCCCGACCTGGCCGCC
Source organism: Chloroflexota bacterium (assembly GCA_041918515.1). Taxonomy (GTDB): domain Bacteria; phylum Chloroflexota; class Anaerolineae; order J102; family J102; genus SSF26. The sequence goes on from JAYRVO010000141.1 coordinate 3,402, forward strand.
GACATCAGCACCAACTCATGGGGTTGCCCACCCGCCGTCGAAGGCTGCGACCAGCTCACCTTGTGGCAAGCGGCGCAAGCGTTGCGCGCCGCCGGCATCTTCTTCGTGGCCGCCGCCGGCAACGAAGGCCCCGGCTGTGACTCGTTGCAGACCCCGCCCGGCAATTATGGCAACGTGCTCTCGGTGGGGGCGCTCGACCCGGACAGAAACATGGCCTCCTTCTCCAATCGCGGCCCCCTCACCCTCGCTCCCGATGCCAGCACCGGCCCCGATGTCCTGGCCCCCGGCGTCGATGTCATCTCAGCCTGGCCCGGCGGAACGTGGGCCACGCAGAGCGGCACCTCGATGGCCGCGCCGCACGTTGCGGGCGTCGTCGCCCTGATGTGGTCGGCCAACCCCAGCCTGCGCGGGAACATCGACGCCACCGAACGCATCCTGCAAGAGACAGCCGCCTTCTACACCGGCGCCCCCGACGACTGTGGAACCGGCGGCGAAACACCCGATTCGGGCGCGGGCTATGGCGTGGTCGATGCTTACGCCGCCGTCAAGCGGGCGCTAGAAACAAAATGAGTCCATCCCCAGAAAATCTTCACAGCGAAAAGTCCGCTCTTAGCTGGCCCTACTCGTTGCGCCTGCTCGTTGGCGCTCTGTGGCTCCTCATCGGCGTCGTTGCCTTTATGCTGGCCCGGCCCATGTGGTGGCTCATCGCCCTGGCCCTCATCGTGGGCTATCTGGTGCAACCCTTCGTCAAGGCCCTGACGCGGCTGCGTATCCCGCGCGGCCTGGCCACCCTCTTTGCCATCCTTATCCTCCTCCTCCTCCTCATTCTGGCGCCCGTCATCCTCGTCGTTGCCCTGACGAACTCCATCGGTCAAATCTCCATCGACGTCCAAGACCTCAGCACCTACATCAACAACATCGCCGACTACGTCCAACGCCTGCCCCAAATCCTGCCTGCTGTCACCCTGCTCGGCTACACTATCGACCTGAGACCGTACTACGCGCAAATCGAGAACACAGTCACGAACATTCAGCCCAGCGATTTACTGACCCTGGCCCAAAATCTGATTGGCGTCGTCGCCAACCTGCTACGCTCGGCCTTCCAAGTGGTGGGCTTCGCCACCGCCATCGCCACGAACGTCATCGGCCGCACCGTCGGCGTCTTCATCAGCCTGGTCTTCCTCGTTCTCTTGGCCTTCTACGTCACCAACAGCCTGCCTCGCGCCCGCAGCGTCATCCTGGATCTGGCGCCAGACGCCTATCGGCCAGAATGGCAGGAATTGTGGCGACGCACGGGCGTCATTTGGAGCGGCTTCTTTCGGGGGCAACTCCTCCTCTCCGTCATCATGGGCACGCTGGTTGGGGGAGTGTTGGCGCTGATGGGCATTCCCGGCGCCCTGGCTTTGGGCATCCTCTCCGGCGTCCTTGAGGTCATCCCCACCCTGGGGCCAGTATTGGCCGCCCTCCCCGGCATCCTTCTCGCCCTGCTGCAAGGCTCCACCTACTTCCCCGAAGTCCCCAACTATGTCGTTGCCCTGATCGTGCTTGGTTTTTACATTATCGCCCAACAGATCGAAAACCTCTTTCTGGTGCCCCGCATCCTCGGCCGCAGCGTCGGCGTTCACCCTGCCCTCATCCTCGTGGCCGTGGCGATCTTCACCATCCAATTCGGCATCTTCGGCGCCTTCGTCGCCACACCCGTGCTCGCCACCTTTCTGGCATGGTTCGCCTACTTCCATGCACGCATGATCGGCCGCGAACCATACCCCGAGCTGGCAACCCTTCCCCAGCATCATTACCCGGCCCCTGAACTTTCACCACCACAAAGGCACGCAGAACACGAAGAAAAAATGACAACGGCTGCAATCCTTGACGCCATCGATTCTTGAATCGTTTTACTTTCCTCCGTTCCCCAGGATTCAGGTAGAATACATGAAACTTCTGCAAGGACTCCAACACGAACCCATCACCTCCTTCAACCTCACATCCTACGAAACCATTGCTGTCGGCGCCACCGTGCAGGATGTCCTGCAGCAACTGCGCGCGAACAAACAAAACTGCGGGCTGATCGTGCAGGATGGCAAACTGGTCGGCATTTTCACAGACCGTGACGCCGTGCGGCAGATCGTGGATCGCCCCGCCCTCTGGGAGCAGCCCATCGAAAACGTGATGACCACCGCCGTGCAGACGGTCGCCGAAAACACCACCGCCGCCGAAGCGTTGGATGTGATGGAACGTTACCACGTGCGCAACGTACCGGTGCTGCGCGCCAATGGCGAGGTGCTCGGCAATTTCACATACGCCAGCGTCGTTCAGTTCCTCGCCGACACCTTCCCCATCGAAATCTACAATCGCCCCCCTGATCACACGCGCTTCGCGCGCAGACAGCACGGCGGCTAGTACAGACTTCACACCTGTCAGGTCTGCACGACCTGAAAGGTGTGCTTGCATAATCAAGGAAACTCGAACCATGACGGATGCAACACATCCTGGACATATCCAAGAACTCGAACATGTCATCATTCGCTTTGCCGGCGATTCGGGCGATGGCATGCAGCTGACGGGCAGCCAATTCACCAATACCGCCGCCATCGTTGGCAACGACATCAGCACCTTCCCCGACTACCCGGCTGAAATCCGCGCACCTGCCGGCACCCTGGCCGGAGTCAGCGGCTTCCAGGTGCACCTGTCCGACACCGACATCTTCACCCCTGGCGACTCGCCCGACGTACTCGTCGCCATGAACCCGGCGGCGCTGAAAGTAAGCCTGCCTGACCTGGAGCCTGGCGCCTCGATCATCGTCAATACCGACGCCTTCAATGCCAGCAACCTCTCCAAAGCCGGCTACACCACCAATCCCCTCGAAGACGGCTCGTTGCGCAACTTCCGCGTTTACCAGGTGCCCGTCGCCACTCTCAACCGCAATGCCGTGCAAGATGTGGAGGGGCTGAGCACAAAAGAAATCGATCGCAGCCAAAACTTCTTTGCCTTGGGATTGGTCTATTGGGCCTACGACCGCCCACTCAACAACACCATCGAATGGATCGGGAAACAATTCGCCAAGCGACCGGAGATCGCCACCGCTAATACGCGGGCTTTGGAGGCAGGCTACTTCTATGGCGAGACCACCGAAGCCTTTCAGGTGCGCTATCACATACGCCCGGCCTCCCTCCCTTCCGGCGCCTACCGCAAGATCAGCGGCAATGAAGCCGTGGCCCTCGGCCTCGTCACTGCCGCCCAGAAAGCGAACAAACCCCTCTTCTACGGCTCCTACCCCATCACTCCCGCCTCGGACATCCTCCACTTCCTGGCCAGCCTGCGTCATTTCGACGTGCTCACCTTCCAGGCCGAGGACGAAATCGCCGCCATGGGCGCCACCATCGGCGCAGCTTTCGGCGGCGCCTTCGCCGTCACCGGCACCAGCGGCCCCGGCATCGCCCTCAAGAGCGAAGGCATGAACCTGGCCCTGGTGCTCGAACTGCCCATGGTCATCATCAACGTCCAACGCGGCGGCCCCAGCACCGGCCTCCCCACCAAAGTCGAGCAGTCCGATCTGCTGCAAGCGATGTTCGGGCGCAACGGCGAAAGCCCCCTCCCCATCCTCGCCCCTGCCGCGCCCGCCGAATGTTTCGACTTTGCCATCGAAGCCTTCCGCATGGCCGTGCGCGCCATGGCGCCGGTCGTTCTCCTCACTGACGGCTATCTGGCCAATAGCGCCGAACCCTGGAAGCTGCCCGACCCCGACGCCATCCCGCCCATCCTCGTCGAACACCCCACCGCCCCCAACAGCGACGGCAAATACCTCCCCTACAAACGCGACCCAGTCAGCCTGGGCCGGCCCTGGGCCATTCCGGGCACCGCCGGCCTCGAACATCGCGTGGGCGGATTGGAAAAATCGCCAGAATTCGGCAACGTCTCCTATGCCCCGCAAGACCATCAGCGCATGGTGAACGACCGCGCTGCCAAAGTCGCCCGTCTGGCCGACATCATCCCCGAACAAACCGTCTACGGGCCAGAAGAAGGCCAGCTTCTGGTCATCGGCTGGGGCAGCACCTTTGGCGCCATCCACGCCGCCGTCGCTCAGGCCCAGGCCAAAGGACAATCCGTCGCCCATGCCCACATCCGCTACCTGAACCCCTTCCCGCGCAACCTGGGCTACCTCCTCCAGCGCTACGACAAAATCCTCGTGCCCGAACTGAACATGGGTCAGCTCAGCCTGTTGCTGCGTGGCCGCTTCGTGCGCGACGTCATTTCCCTGAACAAAGTACAGGGCCGCCCCTTCAAGATCAGCGAAATCGCCAGCAAGATCGACGAGATGCTGGCAGGAGAATGAACATGGCTATCGCTGAACCGATTCGCCTGACCCGTAAAGACTTCGTCTCCGACCAGACTGTGCGTTGGTGCCCCGGCTGCGGCGACTACGCTATTCTCGCCCAAATGCAGAAAATGCTGCCAGATCTGGGCATCCCGCGCGAGAAAATCGTCTTCATCTCCGGCATCGGCTGCTCCAGCCGCTTCCCCTACTACATGGAGACATATGGCGTCCACAGCATCCACGGCCGCGCGCCAACCCTGGCCACAGGCTTGAAGATCGCTAACCCTGACCTCAGCGTCTGGGTGATCACTGGCGATGGCGATGGCCTCTCCATCGGCGGCAACCACCTGGTGCACGCCTGCCGTCGCAACGTGGATATCAACATCATCCTCTTCAACAACCGCATCTACGGCCTCACCAAAGGGCAATACTCACCCACCTCACCGCAAGGACTCAAAACCAAATCCTCACCCATGGGCACGGTCGAGCGCCCCTTGAACCCCATCTCGGTGGCCCTGGCTTCCGAGGCGACTTTCGTCGCCCGCACCGTAGACGTGATCAGTAACCACATGGGCGATGTCCTCACCGCTGCCGCCCAGCACAAAGGCGTATCCTTCGTCGAACTCTTCCAAAACTGCGTCATCTTCAACGACGGCGCCTGGGACCCATTCAGCGATCGCCAAGTGCGCGACGACAACAACCTCTACCTGGAACACGGCAAACCCATGATCTTCGGCAAGCACCACAACCGCGGGATCGTCATGGGCAGAACCGGCTTCGAGATTGTCGATCTAGGCGAAACCTATTCAATCGATGATCTCGTTGTCCACGATGTTACCTCCATCAGCCTGGCCTGGATGCTCAGCCGTCTGGAATATCCCATGCCCCTCGGCGTCATCTACGACATCACCAAGCCCACCTTCGATGAGGCTTTGTGGGGTCAGGTCGCACAGACCAAAGCCAGCCGCGGCGCCGGCGACCTGCACAAGCTCCTTACGGCTTCCGACACCTGGTTCGTCGAAGAACGCGAGGATGGACAGGATGGTCATCACGAGGCGCGCGTCATGGGCGAGATCGATGCCAGTCTCGACGAAGAATACGTCGATCTCATGTGGACGGATGTGCGCTCCAATATCGAGCTGGAAGAGCGGCTGGCCGGCCTGACCCTGGCCGACATGCACCCGCGCGCGCCCATCCTCGTCGAAACCTCGGCCCGTCTCGACAACGTCATCAGCCTGATGCGCGAACACAACATCGGCTGCTTGCTGGTGACGAACACCGACCGACACCTGGCCGGCATCCTCACCGAAGGCGATGTGCTCAACCGCATTGCCGGACAAGTGCGCGATCTGCACGGCACTCTCGTTGCTGATTACATGTCCCGGCGTCCCACCGTGCTGACGATGGAGGCGCCTTTGCTCGATGCTCTGCACCTGATGGCCACCCAGGGTTTCCGGCACCTCCCCATCGTCGATGAACACTATCTGCCGGTGGGCCTCATCACCTTGCGCGACCTGGTGCACTTCCTGGCCACACACGTCTAATCGCCCTCGGTGCGGCGCGCCTCGCGTCGCACTCCTTCCGCCCCTCTCAGGCCCTCCACCGGCCCACGCCGCTGGAGGGCTTATGCTGTCACAGTGCATATGATGCAGCGCAATTTCCGCCATCTTTACCTCGATATCGCCGGCTTTGGCATCCTTGCCGGCAGCGCCATTGCCTTCCTCAGCATCTACATGGCGCGTCTGGGCGCCAGCACGGCGCAGATGGGCTGGCTGACGGCGGGACCGGCATTGGTCAACCTCCTCTTCGCCCTGCCCATGGGCCAATGGATTGCGCGTCAGCATCTCGTCCGCTTCGTCTTTTGGAGCTCGATCGGCCAGCGCCTCCTTTATCTGCTGCTGGTTCCCCTGGCGCTCCTGGTCCCGACCGCGACGCAAATCCCCATCGTCCTCCTCCTCATCGTCATCACGGCTGTGCCCGGCACGGCCATCGCCATCGCCTTCAACGCCCTCTTCGCCGAAGCCGTGCCCGAGGCCTGGCGCGCGGAAGTGGTGGGACGACGCAATGCCATCGTTGCCCTCACGCAGATGGTCACCACGCTGCTCTGTGGCCAGATCCTACGCCTGCTCCCACCTGAACACAACTATGCTGGCTATGCTGGCTATGCTGGCTATGCGATCGTCTTCGGCATCGGCGCTCTCGGCGCCGGCGTCAGCTCATACCACCTGCTGCGCGTGCGCCTGACCGAGCCTATCCCGACGCGCCCCTGGCAAGCGCGACCCTTGGGCGACAGCGGGCAGCCTGGACGCCCGATCGTTGCTGATGCCCCGGCCAGACTCGCCTACCCCATCCGCGTGCTTACACGCGTACGCCTGGGCAACGCGCGCGCGATGATCGCCCCACTGCGCACCCCCTTTGGCCCGTTCTTGTTCTCACTCTTCGCCTTCCACTTCGCTCAGTACATCCCCATCCCCCTTTTTCCCATCTTCTGGGTCCGTGAGGCCCACTTGGGCGACGCCGCCATCAGCCTGCTCAACGCTGCCTTTTTCACGGTCATGTTTTTGGCTTCGCTCCGACTAGGCTCCCTCACGCGGCGCTTCGGCAATCGACGGCTGCTGTTTAGCGGCGCCATCCTGCTCTCTAGCTACCCGCTGCTCACCGGCCTGAGCCAGGGCCTGCCCCTCCTGTTGGCCGCTGCTGTCGTCGGCGGCGCGGTGTGGGCCATCCTGGGCGGCGCCCTGGCCAACCGCCTGCTGGAACACGTCCCTCCCCACGACCGCCCCGCCTATCTGGCCCTCTACAACCTGGCTCTCAACGCCGCCATGCTCAGCGGCTCGATCGTGGGCACCAGTCTGGCCGACGCCTTCGGTTTGCGAACAGCCCTGTTCGTGGCCGTGGGGTTGAGAATGGCGGCTGGGGTGCTCTTGTGGCGGTGGGGATGACGCCAACATCTCGAAAAAGCAAAGCCCGGTCGCAATGACCGGGCTTTGTCGTCGGGATCGAGGGCGGCGGTTCTGGAAACGGCTTACATCGCCGTACGGCGCTCGCGGCGGCGGGCTGCCTGGCGGGCCTTGCGGATTGCCTTCTGCTTTTCCAAGCGTCGCACCTCGCTGGGCGGTGTGAACCAGCGCTTGCGGCGAACCTCTGGCAGAATGCGCGCCTTCATCACCTCCTTGCGGAAGCGACGCAACAGCGATTCCTGCGACTCGCCGGGATTCAGCTTGACGGTCATGCGAACTCACCACCTTTTGGGCAAAAAGTTGCCAGGGCATTCCCTGGCATAAGCGCAATCTTAAACGCGCAGGCGCTGCCTGTCAACTTTTGCTTGCGCCGCTGCTACGGCCGCTCGATCTTGAGTTTGGTGAAACCCACCGATAGCTGGCGCGTGTCTGCACTCTGGCCTAGTTCGCTGGGCCGAACGGCGTAGCCACTGCGCACTACCAGATCATTGCCACCCAAGCGAATGAGCGACGCCGGAATCACCACGTCTGCCAACCAGGGATCGCAAGCGGGCCAGGCATAGGTGGCCAGGACGACGCCGTTGACCTCCAGCGTCATGCTCTGAGGCCCCTCGGGCTGAGCTGCTCGGCTGAGCCTTCGTCCCGAGCTCAGGCCGAGGGGCGCTCGCGACGAAGCCTCGGGACGAAGCCGATCTTCCAAGCAGTAGGGGAAGGCGGCAACCTGCAGATGGTGGTCCTGCCTGGCGGTGGCCACCCACAAGGCCCGCGAGACCGTCCCCTCTGCCCACACCCCCCAGTCTTCTTTGCCCGACCAACCTTCACCCAGGACCAGGTTCAACTCAGAGTGCGTGGAGGGCAGGATGTCCAGCACGCAGATCGGGTAGGGCCAGGGGCTGGGCGCCGTTGACTCGACGGGATCGAAGCATTGCCGGAACTGTAGCTCGGGATTCTGTTTCGCCTCTTCCAAGATGCCGTAGTCGTCGGCGCTGCGCATATGCAGCAATAGGGTGCGCACGCCATAGAAGCGCAGGATGGGGATAGTGTCGAGGTTCCAGAAGCTGTGTTCGTGAGTCGCCAGCCACTGATACAGGAAAGAGGTGTAGCCCGGCCACACGCTGCTGGCTCCGGACACCGTAGGCTTGTGATGATAACGCGTGGCCCAGACGGTCTCGCCGCCGTTGTAGAGGACGGGGGTGTAAGGATGGCCGGACACCAGGTCGATGATGCTGCCAGCGCCGAGGTCTTGCTGCCGTAGCCAGGTGAAGGCGGGATGGGGCGGGGTGGGGAAAGGGCGGGCCTCGAGAGGGGTGGGCAGAACCTCGAAGAGCAAGAGAGCGACGATTCCCAGTTGCAGCCAGCGATGCTGCACACGCACCAGGCCGCGCGCGGTCAAAAGATACAGGCCGATGCTGCCGATGAGGGCGTAGCGAGCGAAGACCCGCGCGCGTTCGAAGATGGGGATGAGGAGGGCCAGGATCATGCCAGGCAGGGGCACAGCCTGATCGAAAGGCGCTGGCGGATCGATAGAGGTGAAGAAATCGGGTTTGAGGAAATGGCCGAGTCGCCACCAAAGCTGGTTGAAGGGTCGCAGCAGGCTCACTTGCACCGAGGTGTTGTCCCATTTGAGGGTCAAACCCAGCGCCAGGATCAGCCCCACCGCCGTCAGCATGAAGACTGGGCGCCAGGCTTTCTCTTTACGCGCGGCGATCACGCCAACGCCAGCGACGATGACGGCCGCCCAGCCCAGGTTGGTCATCCCTTGCTCGTAAGGGAGGCCGGCGTAGAGACGCCGAGCCAGGGCGCCGAGCCAGGGGTGGTCGAGCGAGGGCGCAGGCAAGCTGTTGAGGCTGGTCCCCCAGAAGTTGACTTCGCCGATGGTAAACAGGGGTGCGTCGATGGCGATAGCATCTCGCCATGACCAGTACAGACCGGGCGCGCTCAAAATCAACGCGATCAGGCTGGGGAGGAGGAGGGAGAGGAGAAGGCGGCGCCAGGGTAGGCGCTCGGCCAGGCCGCGTCCGATCACCCACGACGCCACGGCCAAGCCGCCGATCCACACAAAGTAGACGGTGCCGGCGATGGCAGTGGCCCACAAAATGCCTGACAAGAACAACCACCGCCCCCGCGCCGGCTGTTGGAGACCGCCCATGCCCCGGTCCAGCGCCCACAGCAGCCACGGCAGCAGCGCCGAGCCGATCAGGATGTTGGGGTGGCCGATGGTCTGAAACCAGCGTAAGCCCCAGAAGCTGGTGAGGAGAGCGGCGACGGTGGCGGGTAGGGGAAGGACGAACGTGCGCGCCAGCCTGTAAGCCCCTGCGAATGCCACGATGAAGCTGAGGAGGACGGTGACGTTGTAGGCAAAGGCAGCTCCGCCCAGCCAGTGCAGAGGCAGCATGGCCAGCAACAGGAAGGGGCCTTCGGCATACGTGCCGATGGGCCAGCCGCCAGGGTGGAAGGCCAGCGGATAGACGCTCAAGTTCTGGCCGGTGCGGATAGCGTCACCGAGCCAGGAGAGCGCCCAGGTCACCTCCAGGATGTCGCCATAGCCGGGCACGCTGTGGAGCAGGTTTTGCCCTCGCCAGCCCCAGAGCAGGAAAGCCAGCAGGCCCAGGGCAGGCAATACTCGTTGGATTTTACCTGATGATGTGTCAGTTTGCATGTTGGTGATTCGATACCGATCACACACGGCGGGCGTCAGGGCAAGGCCAGGCGCAGCCGCTGATCGTCTGGTGATTCACCTGATGGCAGGCGCAGTGGTGCCCGCTGTCCTGTTTCGGGATCATAAAGGCCCAGGTACAGGCTGTCGAGCCTTTGTTCGGACGCCAACGGCATACGAACCTGGTCGATGACGTACTCGCCGGGCCGCCAGAAAGGCATGGGGATGGTGCCATTGGCCGGGATGCCGTCAGCTTGGGCCACGATCTGCCCATTCTGGTCCACGGCGTGCACGAAGCGCTTGAGGGGTGCGACGAGAGCGCCCGCGACCTGCCAGTAGAGCGTCAGGTTGATCTCCTCCGCTTGGCGGCTGACATCGTAACCTGCGAGGGTGAGTTGCCCATTCCAATCAGCCGCGGCGAGGTGCTGAGGTGGCCGGGGTAAGGCCAACAGAGGTGGCTGATCGACCACGTGCGGCTGCCCGATGATCCCACAGGCCAACCTCTCGTCGCCTTGCCGCGCACATACCTCAAGCTGTATGTCACCCGATCCAGACGAGGCCAGGGGTGGGACACGGTGGGTGAGACGATAGACATGACCCGCTGGCCATGAAGGCGGCAGGTGTTGCAGAGGATCAAGCTCCTGTTCCCAGAGCACGGAGCCATCTGGGGTCTTACTAAGCAGTCGGAAGTGCAGGTCTTGGGTGTCCAGCGGCTGCACAGCCTGCCACGAAAGGTGGACATCGCTGGGGACGCCGATCACGAGCGTATCGACCGGCTCCCATTTGCCCGCCAGCCGCAGTCGATCAGCGCCGGCAGTCTGTTCGACCCCATAGGGCGGCGACGGCGGCGCGCCGAGGCCGGGGGTCGTTATCTGAACGGCGGCGACGGCGGCATCTGCCGTCACGGCGACGGCGCCGCTCGGCTGAGCGCTCGCGACGAAGCCTGCGGTCGCGGCTGTGACAGCGCCGCCTACGTCATCGTACAAAGCCAGGCGGATGCTGTACTCGCCTGGCGGCAGGTCGGCTGGCAAGGACAGACGGGTTAGCTCTAGATACGAATCCCCCGAACGCCAGAACGTGAAAGGCAAGCTGCTAGATTGGTCGGTCTGCGTCCACTTGTAGCCCGCGCTGTCCAGGAGCGAGGCCGAGAACTTGATCGGCTGCCGCGGCTGGCCGGGCGGTGTGGGATGCGGCCAGGGGCCAACGACCGTCCAGTGCGTCAACAGAGCAACCGTCTCGTCTTGCCCGCGCGCGCCGGCCGCATCCAGCCGTAGCGCGCCGCCATAGATCGGCGGTGACGCCAGCGGTTGTCCGTTGGCCCGCTGCACGACTTGCGCTGCGTCATTGGCCGAGAGACGCAGGCCCTGGACCAGGTCGTACTGACCGCCGGGGCCGCTCGGCTGAGCGCTCGCGACGAAGCCGGGGAGTGTGAAGCGGTCATGTGCGGCCTCGATCAACAGTGTCGAGGCTGGCGCCATCGCTGCCGACGTCGGCAAAAAGTAGAGCGCCTGGCCTGCGGCCGGGATCGGCAGGTCTGCTTGGGCTGAGAACCATGTCACATCCTGGCGCTGTGGCTCATAGAGTTGGTAGGTAAGGGCATCGAGATCGACCAGCCGCTCCGTGCCGATGGCGATTGGCTCGTCGGTGGGGTGGTCATCGAGATAGGCGGCAATGGCTCGCAAGTCGCCATTGTAGATGCGTTGGGTTGGTTCGGCCTGCGCCCAGGTGATGAAGTAGGCAAACGCGTCTTCGGCGAGGTGCCAAAAGAGGAGGAGCAGCAGCAACGCAACGAGCGCTGGCTGCCAAAGGCGCGCAGAGATCCTAACCCGGACGAGCCGGAACCAAACTAATCGTGAACCACGAAGACACGAAGACACCAAGCTGTTCAGTCCTTTTTCCTTCGTGTCTTTGTGCCTTGGTGGTAAGTTTTCTTGCTCATCGTGCAAGAATTTGGCTGGTAAGATGCTAACGCCTGTATTGAGTCGTCTTGCAAGCTCGACTATCTGCCACAACCCGCGCGCGGCGATGATGTAGAGCAAAGGCAAGGCAATGACGCCGCGGACGTGGAAGGCGTCGGCAGAGGAGAGGAGGACGGGCGCCAGTCCTGCTGCCAGCCCTGCCAACAGCAGGAACTCACCGCGCGCGCGCTGGCTGGGCGTCCGCAATCCTTGCCACCAGCGCGCGCAGGTGGTCAGGAGGCCGGTCACGAACAAAACTGCCCAGAGGGGCTGCAACATGGGTCGGCCGGGCAGGTTGTATTGATAGGGCAGGGCCTCGGAGCCGCGCCACAAGAGGGTCGAAACTGTGTCGACTACCTGGCGCAGCGCCGGAGACGGATCGCCTTGGGCAAGGGCCATCAAGGGGGCGTTCAGTTCACCGAGTCGTTGGTCGGCTATCCCCGGATGGCTGCGGGTGTATAGGAGCAGGGGGGTGGTCAGCGCTGCCATCAGGCCCAGTGTGAGCAAGAGTCCGACCAGAATCCGGCGTTGTGAGATCGAGGCTGGGTCTCGTTGCTGGCGCCAGCGCTGCACGAGGAAGATCAGGCCCTCGTGGGCCAAGAGCAGGATCGCCAAGCCGAAGAGGGCGCGCGAAGCCAGGTAGGTGTGTACGGCCAGCCCGCCCATCAGCCCCGCCAGAAAGAAAGCATATCTCGTAGTAACGACTTTAGTCGTTCCCATTCCCCGTTCGAGAAAGTAAATCATCGCCGTCGCCAGGGGCAGCAACATGGCCGGTTCCAGGCCCAGTCGAAAGACGAACAGGAACCAAAAGCATCCAGCCAGACCAGCAGTAGCGAACAGGGCTGCCCAACGGGGTAGATGGCGTCGCGCCAGGCTGAGGGTCAGAGCGACTCCCACCATGCCTGCCATCACTGTGGCAAAGCGCAAGCTCCAGACGTAGTGACCACCAGCCAGGCGGAAGCCGAGGGCGGCGGCGTAGATGCCCAATGCCTCGCGCCCGAAGTTGGCCGGGAAGTAGATGGCATGCTCGCCGCGCAACACGCTGAGGGCGTCGCGGCTGTTGAACATCTGGTCGTGCTGGAAGCCGGGCGGGACGCGGTCGAGGCCGAAGAGTAGCAAACCCCAGGCAACAAGCAGAAGGAAGGCGGCAGTAAGCCGATAGCCGCTGGCGGGCAGAGGTTGGCGCGTCATTGGGCGGGGCTGGGTGCAAAGGGGACGCTGATCGCGATATACGCGCCAAGCTCAACGTGGTCGGCCCCATCGGTGGTCAACAAGCGTGGGGCATTGGGTTGGGCGGGATCGTAGAGGGCAAGGATCAAACGGTAATCGCCTGGTGGGAGAAGCTGCGGCAGGGGCATGACGAAACGGGCGGGTTCGGTAGCCAGGTCGGCAACGCCAAAGGGCTGATCCACCTGTGTCGCCAGGCGACCGCCAGCATCCAACAATTGCAGTGTGATCTTTTCGCTGCCTTGCAGCATGTCCGGAGTTCCCTGCCAGCGCAAGTAGATGGCGAGGGTGTCGCCCGGCAGCAGGCGCTGGGCAGAGATGGACGCTTCCATCAGAGTCAAGCCGTTGCTGAAGGCAGCGCCGACCGGCGGCAGCACGGCAGGTGGGCGTGTGTAGACCTGCACGGGCCAGACGCCTACTTGGGTTTCGGCCAGAAGGGCGTAGTGCTGGGCCAGGGCGGCCGCGGCGATGCGGCGCTCGTCCCACCATTCTTCCGGTTGCGCGGCCAGGACGAGACGCTCGACCCCTTGTGCTGACAATTTCGCCACCTCAGCCGTGGTCGCGGCCTCGTCGTGTGCTGCTGGTGGTAACACGAGATGGAGGGCCGGGCCGTTGTAGTAATACCACAAGGTCGGGTCGGGGAAATTCTGGACGAGTCGCATCTGGTCGGGCGGCAGGCCGGCAGAAAAACGGTCGAGGATCACGGCCAGCTGGCGCCAACCGCGCGTTTTGCTATAGGCGGGGTCGGTGTAGTGACGCTGGAGGGAGCTGGCAACGCCCAACAGCAACAAGCCCAGCACGATCAAGCTGGCGAGGCCGAGAAAGGGATAGCGGCGCCGGGCGAGCGATTGCGCGCCGGTGACGGCGGTTGCGGCCAGCAAAAAGAAAGGCGGGGCCGCCGCGACCAGGTAGCGTTCGTTGAAGATGGGGCGGTTCGTGGCGCTGAGCCAGGTTGCCAGGAGTGGAACGAGCAAATAGAAGGTCAAGAGCGCCAGGGCGCGGCGTCCGCGCGTTCCCGCGCTTGCCAGACGGATGACGCCAAACACGAGGAGAAGGCCGGCAAGCACAGCGAAGCGCAGACGTTGCTCGGCGGGAAGGGTCTCCCCCACAGCGAAGACACTGAGCGCGCGTAGCCACATCGCCCCGAAACCCGGTGAATCGCCGTTGCCGCCGTAGCCGGTAAGGGTGGTATAGGCGACGAGAAGCCACGGCAAATAGAGCAGCGCCAGGACGCTTTGCGCGACCAGCCAGCGTCCTGCGATCCGGCGTAAATCGGGCATGAACATGGCGCCGCCCAGGATGAACAGATTCTGAGCCAAGACGATGAAAGCAGTGAAATAGTGGGTGAGCAGAGTCAGCCAGGTGACTAAGATGTAGGCGAGCCAGGCGCGCCAGCGCGGGCGACGCAGCGCGGTCAGCGCCAACGATGTGCTCGCCAGCGTCAAAGCCAGGCTGAGGCTGTACATGCGGGCGTCCTGGGCGTGCCAGATGGCGTAGGGGCTGAGGGATAGCAGCGCGGCGGCCAGCAACGCGGTTGCTCTCCCCAAATGTAGTTGGCGACCCACACGGTAGAGGAGAGCTACGGCCAGGACGCCGAACCAGGCGCTGGTAAAACGCAGGGCAAACTCGCTGCGCCCGGCCATGCTCAACCACAGGTGCTGCCAGAAGTAACTGGCGACGGGGTGCGGTTCCTGAAGGGCGAGGGTCTCCTGGATGATGGTGCGCAAGGGGGAAAGGCTGAAAAAGTAGCCAAAGGCTTCATCCCCGCGGAGTTCCTGAAAATCCAGATGGTAGAGCCGCGCCGCCCATCCTGCCCCCAGGATGGCAAGAAGCAGGAGGCGAGGACCCCAGACCCTGAGCGCCGGCTGCATGTCTGTGAGTCGCCGCCGCCACAGCGTCAGCAGAAGCAAAAGGGCGAGCGTGAGGCAGCTGATGAGCAGGCCCCAGCGCACGCTGGCGGGCCGATAGACCAGGTCGATGGCGCTCTGGCCCGATCCAACAGGGATGCCGAGGAAGGCCAGATCAGCCCGAAGGACCGGAAGCTGTTGGATGGTCCCATCGCCGCTTCTCTGTGTGGCTTGCCAGCCGGGCATCCAGTTCTCACTGACCAGCAGTAGGCCGCCATGTTCGCTCTGCACGTCGAGGCGCATATGGCCGGGGGTGAGCCGCTGCACGGCAACAGCGTTTTGGCCGGACGCAGCCAACAGGCCATCGGTGAGAAGCAAGGGGGGGTGGCCCGCCGTGCGCGCGGCTGCAATAGAGCCTCCGTCTGGATCAGTGGCAGGCGGCAGGATGACGGTTGTGGCCAGGTCGAGGCGCGCGTCAGCCAGCCAGGGGCGGGCGGCGGCATCGTCCCAAATGCGCGCCTCGGTGACGAGCCAGGCGCGCGGGTTCGGGTCGGTGAGGCGATGTAAGTAGGTCGGCGTCTCGGCATCCTCGCCGCCGGCGGGGAACGCACCAAGAAGTTGGCTGGGCCGGTAGGCTTCGTCGCGAGCGCTCAGCCGAGCGGTCTGATCGGCAGCAGAAAGGACGTAGTGCACGCCGGTCAATCGCCAGGCGCGATCGACGGGGAAGTCGGCAAAGAGAGAGGCGTAGCGGGCCAGCCGCAGCGGGCTGCTGCCCCAGGCATCTTCGACTCCGGCGCTCATGCCGTAATCCTCGAACACCCGACCTTCGTTGTATACTCGTCCAGCGGGAGGAGTAGCCGTTGCCTGCTCTTGCACGGCGGCTTGGAGGGCCAGGGTTGCGGGGGGGAGCGCCGTTGCTACTGCCGGGCTGCGCGGGGCAGTGATAGTCCCCACGTTTGTCAAAAAGAGATCGGCCACAACCACGATCGCGAGCAAGACGAGCACGCCAGTTCGTTGCCAGCGTTGCCGCCAGAGGATGAAGGCGAACGCTATCGCTGCGATCAGCGTCGTCGCGGCCGCGCGGATAAACTCTGGCCCCGTCGCCCCACTCTGCCCCGTCTTTTGCCAGAAGATGAAGAAAATGACGACGCCCGCCAACGACAGCCCCAGCGTGACGACGCCCAACCAACGTCGAGCACGCGGGGAAAAATCAGGCAAAAGCGCCGCGCCATAGCCGACCAACATGCTCAGCCCAAACGCAACCCCATAGGCCGCGCGTTCTTGCCCCTGAAACAGATTCCAGCCCGGTAACCAGCGATACACAAAGGGGTAGACGAAGCCGTGGCGACCATAGCTGACGAGCCAGGCAAGCAGGGTGAGCAGAGCGAAAAAGGCGATGAGCCTACGTTGGGAGAGAGAGAGGTCAGAAGGGGCGCTGTGCGACTCCCGTGGCCGCGCTGCCCAGACCACGGCTGCGCCGGCCAGACCCAGGCCGGCAATGCCAACGTACAGCGGTGAGAAGGAGCTGACCAGGCCCGGTAGTACGATCTGCCAGGTTTCGGACCAGGTGAAGCCGCCGCTCAGGAAGGCATAGTCAGCGTGGGCGCGCACGCTCAGGCGGGTGAATTCCAGGCTGGGCAGCAGCTGCGCGGCGCTGAGGCCCAGCATCAGGGTGTAGAAGATGGCGACCCCCGCCACAAAGCGGGGCAGTCGTCCTGAAGCCGGTCCTTGTCGCCAAATACCCCAGCCCAACAACGCCATCCAGGCGACTGTGGCATAGCTCAGGTACAGAAAGGTCTGTGGGTGGCCAGCCAGAAAGGCGCAGGTAGAGGCCAGCGCAGCAATCGCCCACCAGCGCCACTGTTGGCTGCGCGCTGCACGCAGGAGAAGCCACAAGATCAGAGGAAGCCAGATGGCGGTGCGCAAGACCGCCAATTGCAGGGGTGGATAGCCGCTGAGATAGCCTGAGAAGGCGAACACACACCCTGCCAGAAAAGCCGGAAGGCGTTTGCGTATCAGTTCCCAGGCCAGCAGATAGATGAAGAATCCCGCCAGAGCCACCTGCAGGATGGCCTCTATCTCCAGCCAATAGAGGCGGGCGGCGGCGCTTCCCCAGGGCAAAGTAAGCGCCAGGAGCAGGTTGCTCAACGGGTAGAAGACAGCAGCCTGCACATCGGCCAGGAACGGATGCCCGGCGTAGGTGTAAGGATTCCACAGCGATAAGCGGCCCGCCAGCAGTTCGCTGCGTTGGAAGAGACTGAAGGGCAGGAAATGATCGGTAAAATCACCCGAGTGGAAGGTGCGTTGGCCCAGGAGTACGGGGGCATAAAACAGCGCCGCCAACAGGCCGTAACCAAGCAAGGCTGCCAGGACAGGACGGTGAGTGAGATCAGGTACGTGGTTCCGCAGTGACTTCATTCGTCATGTGATTGTAGCATGAGGGGGTGTTGTGGACAGAACGTCGGGACTTGACAGCAACGGTGCACGTGGGCTACAAGTGCGGCATGATGCCCGTAGACAGCAGGCAACCATCGCCCATCCGCCATCTCGCTTCGACGCTCGCAGCCTATCTCGCCGATCGAGAGCACTGGCGTAACCTGGTTTTCGTGGCGTTCGGCGCCTATGGACTGTGGCTGTGGCTCTGGGAAAGCAGCCACCCACATCTCCTGGCATCCTACATTGACACCAACCAGATTCCGGACGCAGAACGGCCGCGCCTGCTGGCGCTGCTAATCGTCGTGATAATCATTGTGGGGGGATGGCTGGCTCTGGCCTTGCTGTTGGCACGGCTCACACAAAGCGACGCCGCGCGCTTCCTCGACCTGGGATCGACTCTGATCTTGTCGCTATCGCTGCTGGCGTTCGTGCCTGTGTTAGCCATCGCCGGCATCGAGACCGAGCAGCGCTGGCTGACGCTGTGTTTGATCGTGGCCACGGGTCTGGCGGCGGGAATAGCCGTGCATGAGTTCCTTCGACATGCTGATGTGGGCGCGCCGCAACGCGAGCGTCGGCGTCTCTGGCTGGGATTGTTGCTTGCCCTGGCGTTAGCAGCTGGTTACACCGCCTTCTGGAGTTGGCTCACCGTCGCTCGCCACCAAAGCTTCCTGACGCACGCCTTCGACCTGGGCATTCAAGATCAGGCCTTCTTCACGCTCTTGCGTCATGGCTATCCCCTGACCACCCTCTATCAAGCCGAACTGGTCAATCAGTTCAGCGACCACTTCGCGCCCATCTACTATCTCCTGGCGCCGATCTATGCCCTTTTTCCTGACGCCCGCACGTTGTTGGTCGTGCAAAGCCTGTTCCTGGGCTTCGGCGCCATCCCGGTCTATCTCCTGACCTGGGAGAAGACGCGCAGCACCGCCCTGGGCCTCGCCCTCGCCGCCAGCTACTTGCTCTTCCCGGCCCTGCACGGGGTCAATGCCTTTGATTTTCACGAGATCGCGCTGGTCGCACCCCTCCTGCTCTGGAGTCTGTATGGGCTGGAGAGCGGGCGCATACGGCTTTGGGTAGTCTTTCTCCTATTGGCGATGCTGACCAAAGAGGAGGTGGCGTTGAGCGTCGCCGCGATCGGCCTCTATGCGGCCCTATTCAAGCGACGGCCACTCCTGGGCGGCGCCATCGTCGCCATCTCGCTGGCTTACTTCTTCCTCGTCAACCTGTTCATCATGCCTGCGCTCGGCGGTGGGCCAGATTTGGGGCGCTTTGGCGAGCTGGCGGGTGGGGGGGGCGGTTTCATGGCCATCCTGCGGGGCCTGCTGGTCAACCCTATTTTCGCCTTTTCTTACACTTTTTTGAACGCCGACAAACTCTTCTTCCTGGGTTTGCTGTTGCTGCCCGTGGCCCTGACGCCGCTACTGGCCCGCAGCGAGTGGCTGACGGCGGTCCCGGCCCTGGCCGTGGCACTCCTGGCGCAAGTTCCTTCCCAATACAGCATCGACTACCACTACCCGGCGATCATGGCGCCGTTCGTCTTCTTCTTGGCGGCGTCCGGCCTCCAACGTCTGGCAGGGCGAAAGGTCGCGCCCGTGGCCGTGGCGGCCAGCATCGTCGTGCTCAGCCTGGCCATGAATTCGCAATATGGCTGGCTCTTGGGTAAACGCTTCCCCGGCGCGCCTGCGCTCACCGCACACCATCGCCTCCTCCACAGCTTCCTGGCGCAAATCCCGGACGAGGCTGCTGTCAGCACCATGAGCGATCTCGCCCCCCACCTCTCAGCGCGCGAGGTCATTCGCCTGTTCCCCATCGTGGCCGACGCCGAATTCATCCTGTTCGACAGCAGCCTCGATACGAACTTCTGGCCCTACGAAGGCGTGCGGGCGCGTTCCGACGCCGTCGACAGCCTCCTGCCCTACGTCGCCAGCGGCGCCTACGGCCTCGGGCGCCAACAAGACGGCATCTTGTTGCTCCAAAAAGGTCACGCCGCGACTCCGATCACGGACGCACTCGAGGCGCTGCTCGGCCTCCACTATGAAGCCGAATCTCAACCCACCGACCTGAACGCGCCCGTCCTACCTGACCCCGCCGCCAGCAACGGCCTGGCTCGCCGCGCCACAGCCGCCTCTCTTCCGCCCGACGGCAAAACCGCCCTGATCTTTGGCCCCTACGTGCGCATCCACCCCGGCAAATACCGCGTCGAATTCACCCTGAAGACCGCCGACAACACCCTGCTGGGCCATCTCGCCAGCCTCGATGTCTTCACGCACGAAGACGGCTACCCGCGCGCAAGCCGCGACATCACCGGCGCTGACTTCACGGCTCCCAACCACTACCAACGCCTCGCCCTCGACTTCGAGACCGATCACACGCTCGAGGATGTCGAATTTCGGGTGCAGTACAGCGGCCAGGGCGAGTTATGGCTCGACCGCATCGACCTGACGCCGTTGGCCGTTCAGCTTTCGGCAAAGGCAAACGACGCGCCATGATGACCACGCCAACGGCCCAGGTGCGAGACGCGCCGGCACAACAGTCGCCTGGCGACTCAGGTCAGAGCTGGCGGTGGCGCGTCCACCGTTCGGCTGAGCCTTCGTCCCGAGCGTCTCGACTGAGCTCGACGAAGTCTCAGGCCGAGGGGCGCTCGCGACGAAACCGTTCGGCTGAGCGCTCACGACGAAGCCTGCCTTATCTCATCCTGCTCGGCATTGGCGCCGTCCTCTTGCTTGCCGAAGCCCTCCTCCACCATCGCGCCTTCGGCACTGGCTACGACCTGGGCATCTACGACCAGGTCGTCTGGAACCTGGCCCATGGTCGCTGGTTCATGACCACCCTTGTCTACGAGACCGGCGGCTACTACGACCATTTCGAGCCGATCCTCGCCCTCATCGCCCCGATCTACTGGCTGATCCCGGACGTACGCGTCCTCCTGGTCATCCAGTCCCTCATGCTGGCCCTCGGCTCGCTGCCCATCTACCTCTACGCCCGCCACCGCCTGGGTGCAGCAGGGAAGACGAGATTCACCTTCGTCCCCGTCCTCATGGCCGCCGCCTATCTGGCCTATCCGGCGCTGCACAACGCCAACCTCAACGACTTCCACGAGGTCGCGCTGGCGCCGCCCCTGCTCGGCTTCGCCCTCTACGGCCTGCTCACTGGCCGCCGCCGTCTGACCTTCCTCGCCCTGGCCGCTTGCCTGCTGGTCAAAGAAGACCTGACCGTCACCGCCCTCACCTTCGGCGCCTACATCTTCCTCTTCCTTCCTGCGGGCTTTCGCCGGCGCGATGGCATCCTCCTGGCCCTTGCCGCCGTTTTGTGGGGCCTCCTCGTTCTACGCCTCTTCTACCCGGCCCTCACGCGTGGCATGCCCTATCCCTTCGTAGACAGGCGCTACCCCTGGATGGGAACCACGCCCGAAAGTGCGCTCAAAGTCTTCTTCACCCAACCGTGGCTCGTGCTCTCGCACTTCCTGCAACCGGCCAAACTCCTCTTCGTCTTGCGTCTATTCGCCCCCCTGCTCTTCCTGCCGCTGTGGGGATGGCCAGCCATTTTCCTGGCCTTCCCCATCTTCTTCTACCTCATGCTCAGCGGCTACGAACCGCAGTGGTCGATCCAATCCTACTACAACCCACCCCTGCTGCCCATCCTCTTCTTCAGCCTGATTGTGGCCTGGGAGCGCATCCTGCGCTGGGTGCAGCGACGAGACCGCTCGGCTGAGCCTTCGTCCCGAGCGTCTCGACTGAGCGACTCGACTGAGCTCGTCGAAGTCTCGACGAAGTCTCAGGCCGAGGGGCGCTCGCGACGAAGCCTCCCTACCCGCCCAGCGATCTTCATCCTCTCCGCCCTGCTGATCCTCGGCGTCAGCCTGGGCTACTACTTCTTCGCTCTCAGCCCCGGCGGGCGCCAGACTGACCCCAACCTGCTGCGTCTGACCGCCGAAGACCGCGCCGCCCAAGCCATATTGCAGCAGACGCCGCCAGGGGCGGCCATCAGCACGGAATGGCAATTCGTCCCCCACCTCTCCCAGCGCCAACGCATCTACACTCTGCTCTCGCGCCCCTCCGATCCGCCCGACTACCTGCTCGTCCGCCTCGATCCCGGCGCACAGAGCGCCCCCCTCTACCCCTATGCCGCCGCTGATGATTTCCCGCCCGCTTACCATGAATACGCAGCGGTTGCCACCATCGCGCCCTTCCAACTCCAGGCGCTGCAGAGCAGCTACACGCTCGTTCCCTTCAGCGGGCCAGAGCCAGACCCTGCCCCCATCAGCCTGGAAGCCTATGCCTGGCTCGATAGCCCCGACCTTTCCCAGCCGCCGCTCCTCCCTCCCGGCAGCCAAACGCGCCTGATGCTGGCCTGGGGACGCAACGGCCCCACCGATCGCCGATACGTCTTCTTCACCCACCTGCTCGACGCCAACAAACCTAACAGCGATAGCTCACCCCGCCGCCTTGCCCAAACCGACCACGAACTCGGCTATGGCCGCTTCCCTACCCCCTATTGGGGAACCTGGACGAACCCGCACATCGTCCTCGACGAACACATCCTGGCCATCCCAGCCGACACGCCGGCTGGCGTCTACGAGGTATGGGCAGGCATCTACGACCGTGAAACCCTGTCTCGCCTGGAAGTAGGGGGGCCGGGCGAGACATTGGTGGCTATCGGCGAGGTGAGAGTTGGGGAGTGAAGAGTAGGAAGTCGCGAGCTACCAGCATTCGTTTCGTCCAGCGATGTATGTAGTAACGACTTCAGTCGTTTCTTGCCCCTGCCTCAACCGAACCCATACATCTGCCAGCGCCGCGTCACTCGCTCTTTGATCTCGTCGCTCATGGCGATGGGCGTGGGCCAGCCGCGGGTGTAGCCCTCTTCAGGCAGCTTGCGGGTGGCGTCGATGCCGATCTTGCCGCCAAAGGCGAAGTGGTGGCTGCCGTGGTCGAGGGCGTCGACGGGGCCATCGTGGATGATGACGTCGCGGCTCCAATCGACATTGCCGAACATGTGGAACAGGGCCTCGGCTTCGTTTTGGACATCGATGTCGGCGTCGAAGATGACGATGCACTTGGTCAACATCATCAGCCCCAGCCCCCAAAGGCCGTTGATGACCTTGCGGGCGTGGCCGGGGAAGCGTTTCTTGATCGAGACGAAGATGAGGTTGTGGAAGACGCCCGCCGCAGGCATGTTCACGTCCACGATCTCGCCCTGGAAGAGTTTCATCAACGGCAGGAAGAGACGTTCGGTGGCTTTGCCCATCCAATAGTCTTCCATGGGCGGTTTGCCGACGATGGTGGTGGGGTAGATGGGCTGTTGGCGGTGGGTGACGGCAGTGATGTGGAGGACAGGATAGGGCGCGGGCGGGGTGTAGAAGCCGGTGTGGTCGCCGAAGGGGCCTTCGAGACGGCTTTCGCTGGGATCGACGTAGCCCTCGATCACGATTTCGGCCTGGGCGGGGGCTTCGAGCGGCTGACTGACGCAGCGCACCAATTCGACCGGCTTGCCGCGCAACCAGCCGGCCAGCAGGAATTCGTCGATGCCAGGGGGCAAGGGCGCGCTGCCCGACCACATGATGGCGGGGTCGCCGCCCAGGCTGATGGCGACGGGAATCTGCTCCCGGCCGCTTTCTTTGGCCGTGCGTTCGTGCTCGGCCCCGCCTTTGTGCAACTGCCAGTGCATGCCCACAGTGCGTTCGTCGTAGACCTGGACGCGGTACATGCCCACATTGCGTACGTTGGTGGCCGGGTCGCGGGTGATGACGGTGGTCATGGTGATGTAGGGGCCGCCGTCTTCGGGCCAGCAGGTGAGGATGGGGATGCCGGCCAGGGTGGCTTCGGCGCCGGTCTTGATCACCTCCTGCACCGGGGCCTTGCCCACCAGGTTGGGTTTGAGGCCGATGCTGCGGAGCGCGCCGACCACGTCGCCGGCGCGTCCCAGGGCGGGACCGAATCCTTGCGGCAGTTTGAGGTCGATCAGCTTGGCCAGATTGTCGCTCAGTTCGTCCAGGGCTTCGACGCCGAGCGCCCAGGCCATGCGGCGCGCGTTGCCCAGGGCGTTGATGAGCACGGGCATATCGGAGCCTTTGACGCGCTCGAAGAGCAAGGCTTTGTTCTGGTCGGCGGGGCCTTTGCTCACGCGGTCGGTGATCTCGGTGATTTCCAGATGCGGATCGACCGGGGTGGTGATGCGGCGCAACTCGCCGGTTTTTTCCAGGCGCTCGATGAAGTGACGGAGGTCTTTGTAGGACATGAGGCAGAGGGCAAGGGGCGGGGCGATGTCGTCAGGCGGGGACGGAGAAGGCGTCCAGCATATCGCTGACCTGGGCGGCGATGCGGCGCTGCAAGTCGTCATCAGCGGGCTGCCGTAGCACCGCGACCATCCAGCGGGCGATCTGGCGAAATTCGCTCACGCCCAGCCCGCGCGTCGTCATGGCTGGGGCGCCGATACGGATGCCGCTGGGATCGCCGGGTTTGCGCGGGTCGTAAGGAAGGAGGTTCTTGTTGACGGTGATGCTGGCATGGCCCAGCGCATCCTCGGCGGTGGCGCCGCCGATGCCAAAGGGGGTCACGTCCACGAGGGCGAGGTGGTTGTCGGTGCCGCCAGAAACCAGACGCAATCCCTCGGCCATCAGTTCCGCGGCCAGCGCCTGCATGTTGTCGAGCACGGCCTGGGCGTAGATCTTGAATTCAGGCTTGAGCGCTTCGCCCAAAGCCACGGCTTTGCCCGCGATTTGGTGAACGAGCGGGCCGCCCTGCAAGCCGGGGAAGACGGCTTTATCCACTTTTTTGGCGTGGTCGGCTTTGCAGAGGACCAAGCCGCCGCGGGCGCCGCGCAGGGTTTTGTGGGTGGTGGTGGTCACGATGTCGCAGTAGGGCACAGGATCGGGATGGAGGTCGGCGGCGACGAGGCCGGCGACGTGGGCCATGTCCATCATCAGATAGGCGCCCACCTCGTCGGCGATGGCGCGCAGGGGCGCGCAGTCGATCAACCGGGGGTAGGCGCTGGCGCCACAGAGAATCAACTGAGGCCGCACCGCGAGCGCCAGCTGGCGAATGGCGTCATAATCGAGCATCTCGGTGATAGGATCGACGCCGTAGCCGTGGAATTCGTAGGTCTTGCCGCTGAAGTTGAATTTGGCGCCGTGCGTCAGGTGGCCGCCATGATCCAGCTTCATGCCCAGGACGCGGTCGCCAGGGTTCAGCAGGGCCATGTAGGCAGCCATATTGGCCGGCGCGCCGGCATGGGGCTGGACGTTGGCATGGTTGGCGCCGAAAAGTTGTTTGGCGCGGTCGATAGCCAATTGCTCGACGATGTCGACGAATTGGCAACCGCCATAATAGCGAGCTCCGGGTAAGCCTTCGGCGTATTTATTGGTAAAAGCCGAGCCAATAGCCGCCAAAACGGCCTGGCTGACGTAATTTTCGGATGCGATCAGTTCGATATGATGCTGTTGCCGCGCGCGTTCGTTTTCGATGGCGGCGAATACAGCAGGATCAGCGGCCCGCAGAACCGCGCGCGAGTCGGGAGATTGATCCCAGGGAAGCAGGGTGGGCATGAAAGGCTCCTTGCAAAAACAATGGGAATAAGGGATGGGGAAAGCAGTATAGCACGGAACGGCAGAGGCTTCCCAGGCCCAAATGCTCATACACTTCGCTAACAAAAACCAAATACCAAACATATACTGAACGCTTATCTTCAGACTAGCTACAGCGCTGCCATCATGGTCGCGCCAGCTTCATCTCTGTTATTTTCAGCCCGAGGAGGCATTGAGATATGTCTAAAATCGTAGGTATCGACCTGGGAACGACCAACAGCGTGATTGCCATCATGGAAGGCGGCGATGCCACCGTCATCCCCAATGCCGAAGGCGGTCGCACGACCCCGTCGGTGGTGGCTTTCAATAAAAATGGCGAGCGGCTCGTCGGCACCACTGCCAAACGTCAAGCTGTCGTCAATTCTGACAATACTTTTTATTCGATCAAGCGTCTGATGGGGCGCCGGATCGACGACGTCGAGACCCAGCGCACCAAGCAAATGGTGTCCTATAAGATTGTCGCCGGTTCGCACAGTGATGCGCGCGTGGACGCGCCGGTGACAGGTAAGAGCTATACACCCCAGGAAATCAGCGCCATGATCCTGGGCAAATTGAAGAAGGATGCCGAAGCCTATCTGGGTGAGACGATCACGCAGGCCGTGATCACGGTCCCGGCCTATTTCAACGACAGTCAGCGCCAGGCCACCAAAGACGCTGGCAAAATCGCTGGCCTGGAGGTCATGCGTATCATCAACGAGCCGACCGCAGCGGCGCTGGCCTATGGTCTGGACAAGAAGCACGATGAGACCATTCTGGTCTTCGACCTGGGCGGCGGCACCTTCGATGTTTCGGTGCTCGATGTCGGCGATGGCGTCATCGAGGTGCGGTCGACTGCTGGCGACACGCATTTGGGCGGCGACGACTGGGACGAGCGCATCGTGCAGTGGCTCATCGCCGAGTTCAAGAAAGATCAGGGCATCGACCTCAGCGGCGATCGCCAGGCCCTGCAACGCCTGCGCGAGGCGGCGGAGAAGGCGAAGATCGAGCTTTCCAGCGTCAAAGAAACCGAATTGAATTTGCCCTTCATCACTGCCGACAGCAGCGGCCCCAAACATTTGCAGATCAAACTCTCGCGCAGCAAATTCGAGCAATTCACCGAAGACCTGGTGCAGCGCTGCCGCAAGCCGTTCGAGCAGGCCCTGCGTGACGCCGGCTTGAAGACGGGCGACCTGGACGAGGTCATCCTGGTGGGCGGCGCCACCCGCATGCCCATGATCCAGGATCTGGTGCGTGAGCTAACCGGCAAAGAGCCGAACAAGAGCGTCAATCCCGATGAAGTCGTGGCCGTGGGTGCAGCCATTCAGGCCGGCGTCCTCGGCGGCGAGGTCAAGGACGTGCTCCTGTTGGATGTGACCCCGCTGAGTCTGGGCGTCGAGACGCTGGGCGGCGTCATGACGGTCATGATCCCTCGCAACACCACCATCCCCACGCGCAAGACCGAAGTCTATAGCACAGCCGAGGACGGCCAGACAGCAGTGGATATCGTTGTGCTCCAGGGCGAGCGCCCGATGGCTCGTGACAACAAGCTGTTGGGCAACTTCCGGCTGGATGGCATCCCACCCGCCCCCCGCGGCATCCCGCAGGTCGAGGTGACATTCGACATCGACGCCAACGGCATCTTGCACGTCACTGCCAAAGACAAGGCGACTAGCAAAGAACAGAGCATCAAGATCACGGCGTCCACCAATCTGGACGACAAAGAAGTGCAACGCATGGTGCGCGACGCCAAAGAGCACGAGCGCGATGACGAAGCCCGCCGTAATCTTGTCGATGCTCGCAACACCGCCGATGGCACTATCTATGCCACCGAGAAGTCGCTGAAAGAACTGGGCGATAAGGTGCCCGCTGCAGAGCGAGGTCGCATCGAGTCACTCATCAACGACTTGAAGGAAGCGCTAAAGAAGGAAGACACCAGTGAGGGCCATGTCGCCCGCCTGCGCTCGCTAACCGAGCAGATCCAGCAGGCCAGCTATGCCCTGGGCCAGCAGCTCTATCAGACGCAGCAAGGCGGTCAGCCGGGCGGAGAAGGAACGTCTGAGGGCGGACGCCGTGGACCAAGTGGGCCTGGCGGCGAGGATGATGTCGTCGAAGGCGATTTCCGGCAGGTTTGAACGACCGTGATCGAAACGGGCGGAGTCATGCGACTCCGCCCGTTTTTTGTTGGGAATGCCCTGCGATTACGCTTCTTTCGACAACTCCCGACGCAGCACCTTGCCCACGGCGCTCTTGGGCAGGGCTGTGCGGAACTCGATGTGCTTGGGCACTTTGTAGGCGGCCAGGTTCTGGCGGCAAAATTCCTTGATTTCCTCCGCCGTTGCTTTCTGGCCTTCCCGCAGTACGATCCAGGCCTTGACGGCCTCGCTCGTGCGTTCATCGGGTACGCCGGCCACCCCGACCTCAGCCACGGCCGGGTGCTTGGCAATAGCCTCTTCCACCTCGCGTGGCCACACCTGGAAGCCGCTGGGTTTGATTACGTCCTTCTTACGATCGACGATGAAGACGTAGCCATCTTCGTCCATATAGCCCAGATCGGCGGTATACAGCCAGCCATCTTTGATCATCTCGGTGGTGGCATCAGGACGCTGCCAATAGCCCTGCATGAGTTGATCGGCCTGCAAGATGATTTCGCCCACCTCGCGGGTTGGCATGTCGGTCTGGCCAGTCTCGGAGTCAACGATGCGCACGGAAACGTCCGACACAGGCATACCGACTGAGCCGACCTTGTATTTGCCATCCACAGGCGTGCAGACGATGGCCATCATCGATTCGGTGAGGGCGTAGCCTTCGACGATGCGGCATTTCGCCAGGGCCTCGAAGCGTTCTTTCGTATCTTGCAGCAGGGCCGAGGCGCCAGAGATGCAGAGTTTGATCGAGGTCAGGTCGGCCTTGCCTTCTTTGACCAGCGGGTGGCCGAGCAAGCCCACGTAGAAGGTGGGGACGCCGGGCACGAAGGTGGCTTTCGATTTCTCGATGGTCTCGATCACGTCAGTGAGATCGCGCGGGTTGGGCACCAACACCATGGTATTGTGCGTGCATAGAGCGACGGTCTGGACGCCAGCGGCAGCGAAGACGTGGAACAGCGGCAGGCTGGTGAGGAAGACGTCGTCCCAGTCGTGGACGGTGTTCTTGAACCATTCCCTGATCTGCAAACCCGATAGCAACAGCGCTTCGTGCGTGCCAACGGCAGCCTTCGAGAGGCCGGTGGTGCCGCCGGTGAAAAGGATGAGGGCGGGGTCGTTGGGATCGAGGACGACGGGCGGTCGCGGCGCGCCGGCGCCTTGCTTCAGTACATCCTGGAAGCCGACATCGCCTGTCTGAATCGCCACCCGGTGTCCTTCTTTTTTCTCTTTCGCCAGCGTGAACAGGATGCGCAAGATCGATGGCAGATACTCTTTGATGTTGCCCACGATCACGCGTTTGAGCGGCGTCTTGGCCTGCACTTCCTTGATCTTATTGTAGAAAAGCGAAAGGGTGACAACGGTCTCGGCGTCGCACTCTTTGAACATATGCTCCAGTTCGGCGCCGGTGTAGAGAGGGTTGATCGAGGCGACGATCGCTCCGGCTTTCCAGATGCCCAGTTCGGCGATCACATACTGCGGAGCGTTGGGCATCATGATCGCCACGCGGTCGCCTTTCTTGATGCCTAGCTTCGTCAGGCCAGCCGCGAAGACATCACTCAGGCGATCCAATTCAGCATAGGAAACGGTAGCGCCTTTGAACCACAAGGCGGGATGGTTCGGGCGTTCTTGCGCCGATTCATGGACCACGTCGACCAGGGTTTTCTGGGGATATGGCTTCAATGATGGGCGTACACCCTTGTCGTAGTTTTTGAGCCAGGGTTTTTGTTCCATGTCCTCCTCCGATGAGCAAAAGGGCGGGTGCGAAATCACAACTTTGTCCTATTATAAAGCAAGTTGTCTCACAATTCTACTACCAGTGGTAAGATCATGGGGCGGCGGCCGGTGGTGCGTTGGCAAAAATCAGCTAGACGATTGTGGACGTGCTCAGCCACATTTTTGGCGCTCTCCTGCTCCTCCAATACATCCCAGATGACTTCTTTGGCATCCTCGATCAGGTTCTCAGCGCCGACCATGTGGATGAAACCGCGCGAAAGGATCTCCGGCCCCAGAATGACCTCGCCGCTCTCCTCTTCCAACCCAATGATCACGACCAAGAAGCCATCGCGGGCGAGATGACGGCGGTCGCGCAGCACCACCGCGCCGACATCGCCCACCCCTAAGCCATCGACGTACACCTGGTCGCATCCTACGACTTCCGCCGGCAGCATCCCATCTGGCCCCAGCTCCATCACCTGCCCATTTTCGATGATGAAGATATTGCCTTCGGGTACGCCAGCCTCTCGAGACCAGCGGGCGTGCAATACCAATTGACGATACTCGCCGTGGATAGGAATCAGATATTGCGGTCGCACCAGCTCGATCATCCGTTTCTGGTCTTCGCGGCTGCCGTGGCCGCTGACGTGGACTTCCGTGAGTTCTTCATAGTACACGTCGGCGCCTAGTCGAAACAAGTTGTCCAGCGTGCGGTGGATCATCTTTTCGTTGCCGGGGATGGGCGAGGCGCTGACGATGATGGTATCACCTTTGCCAATGTGCACGTGCCGATAATGGCCATGGCTCATCCGCACCAGCGCGCTGGTAGGTTCGCCCTGGCTGCCGGTGCAAACGATGGCGACCTGCTTGGGCGGCAGATGGTTCATTTGGTCGGGCGTCAGCAGGCCGCCAGCGGGAGGTCGCAGATAGCCTAGCTCGATGGCCATCTTGGCATTCTGGATCATGCTGCGCCCTGTCACCCCGACCTTGCGTCCGCGACGCCCTGCCACGTCGATGACCTGCTGAATACGCGAGATGTTGGAGGCGAAGGTGGCGACGATGACGCGCCCCGGCGCTCGCACCATCAATTCGTCCAGCACGCGCTCCAGCGCTTGTTCAGAGGGAGTGAACCCGGCCACCTCGGCGTTGGTCGAATCGGAGAGGAGGAGGCGCACGCCCTCGTCGCCCAGAGCGATCAATTTTGCTTCATCGGTCAGGCGGCCATCCACAGGATGATCGTCGAATTTATAGTCGGTGACGTGCAGGATGATGCCGAAGGGGCTGCGGATGACCACCCCCACGACATCGGGGATGGAGTGGCAGAGGTGGATGAATTCGATGCGAAACGGGCCGAGATGGAGTTGGGTGTTCTCGTCGATCAAGCGCAGGTCGGCGTCATCCAATAGCCGGTGCTCCCGCAGTTTGTTCTCCACCAATCCCAGCGTCAGGCGCGTGCCATAGACGGGCGCTTTGATCTGGGGCAAGATGTAGGGGAGGGCGCCGATGTGATCTTCGTGGCCATGGGTGAGGATGAAGCCCTGGAACTTGGAAACATTCTCGAGCAGATACGAGATATCGGGGATGACCAGGTCGACGCCGGGCAGGTCGTCGGCAGGAAACATGAGGCCGGCATCGATGGCGAAGAGTGCGTCGCCGTATTCGAAGGCCATCATGTTCTTGCCGAATTCGCCCAGACCACCCATGGGTATGATGCGAACGGCGTCAGTGATAGCAGGATGGGGGATAGTGGCCATAGCGCTAGAACAAATTCAGTTGTTCGAAATCGTGGAGGGGAGCAGAGAGGGCGGGGGCGCGTAACTGTCGAACTTCGGCAAGTAAGCCGGGGATGGTGGCGAAGTCAGCGCTCAGGTCTTTTTGCCATTCGGGGTTGCGCAGCACGGCAGCGGGGTGGAAGAGCGGCAAAACGATGCGCTCCCCCAGGCGGAGGGGTTGGCCGTGGACGCGCGTGATGCGGGCGGTGGGCGGAAAGAAATGCGCCATCGAGAAGCGGCCCAGGGTCACGACGACCAGGGGATCGAGCCATTCGATCTGTCGCTCCAGATATGGCTTGCAAGCTGCGATCTCCTGGGGGAGCGGATCTCTATTCTCAGGAGGTCGGCACTTGATGATGTTGGCGATGAAGCATTGTTGCCGGGTCATGCCGATGCTGTGGAGCAAATTGTCCAGCAGTTGCCCAGATGGCCCGACGAAAGGCCGGCCCTGCTTGTCTTCGTGATAGCCGGGGCCTTCGCCGATGAAAAGCAGCTCGGCGTCGTGGGGGCCTTCGCCCGGTACAGCGTTCGTGCGCAGGCGTCCCAACGGGCATAGTTGGCAGGCGCGCACTTGGGCGGCGACATGGTCGAGATCGGGGTGGGTCACGTTGTTGGTAATTGGTAATTGGTTAGTTGTAATTTGGCCTCGATCCCAGCTAATTCGTCCTGTAATTCGGTTGCAAGCAGGGTGGGGCGGGTCATGATCAGGGCGTCTTCGTTGTTGTCGCTGTAGTAGCGGCGACGACGGCCGGCTTCGGTGAAGCCGTGGCGTTGGTACAAGGCGATGGCGCGCGCGTTGGAAACGCGCACCTCGAGCGTAGCTTCTGTACAGCTGAGCTGCTGGGCCAACAAGAGTAGGTGGAGCAGGAGATAGCTGCCGAGATGTCGTCCTGTAAAGCGGGGGTGTGTGGCGATGGTGGGGATGTGGGCGGTCTCGACCATTTGCCAGATGCCGCCGTAGGCCAGGATGGGCGGCAAGGGGGGCGTCGTGGCGCCCAAAATGGTGCGCAGTACGCGATAGTGCGACCAGGGGTTGGCGGTCAGCTCGCGGCGATAGATGCCGCCCGTCCAAGCCTGGGAAAAGACGCGACGCTCGATGGCCATGATGTCCGGGATGTCGTCCAGGCGCATGGCGTCGAGGATGAAGGGCAGAGGGCGGAGGGGAGAGGGCAGAGGGCGGGGGGCGGGGGGCGGAGGGCGGAGGGCGGAGGGCGGAGGGCAGAGGGCAGAGGGGAGAGGGGAGAGGGCAGAGGGCGGAGGGCGGAGGGCGGAGGGCAGAGGGCGGAGCGAGTGGCTCAGCCGAGATAGATGGGACTGAGGGTGGCGGCGTCGTCCACTTCGCCGCGCTGCCAACGCTCCCAGGCCAACGCCGCCAGCACGCCGGCGCGACGCACGGCCAATGCCTGGGGCGCGATGATGGCGGCGTCACCGCAGGTCTGGCGCACATGGGCTTCGTCCTGCGGGCTTAGCTCGCCGACAAAACGCAGGGGCAGCGCCAGTTTGGGCAGCAGGTCGGGCAGGAGATCGAGGCCCCAATCGCCCAGGCGCTGGGGCAGGACGGTGGCTGAGGCGTACATTGCCCAGTCGTAACGGCCACGCCCGGCGGCGAGCAGCGCGCAGATGGGCAGATCGCTCAGGTGGGGATAGGCCAGGGCGTCGAGGCTGGGTATGCCCAGGAGTGGCAGGCCGGTGGCAGCGACGATGCCTTTGGCCAGGCTCACGGCCACGCGCGTGCCGGTGTAGGAGCCAGGGCCAATGGCCACAGCGATAGCGCCGAGGTCGGCGGGCGTGCAGCCCTGCAAATGCAGCAAGGCCGCCACCTGCGGAGCCAGATCGCTGGTGTGGCGCCGCGGGGAACGCCAGTTGAGTTCCGCCAATACCTGCCTGCCATCGTACAGGGCGATGGAGGCGAAATCAGTGGCGGTGTCGAGGGCGAGGAGCATCAGAGGTCAGAGAACGGAGAGCAGCAATCGGGGGGCGGGGGGAAAGATCGAGCACAAGGTTGATTGGTGACATCGACTACTGCGCACTACGTTTGGCGGCGGTCAATGAGGGTGATGCGACGCTGGTCGGGTCCTGCATCGGCCAGCTCGATATCGATGCGGGCTGCGGGCAACAGTGGGAGGACGCGGTCGGCCCATTCGATCAGCACGATGCCGCCATCGAAAAGCTCCTCCAACCCTAGCGCCTTCGCCTCTCGAATAGCATCATCAAGACGATAGCAATCGACATGATAGAGCCTGCCGCCGCCGGCCAGATCGTATTCGTTGATCAAGGTGAAGGTCGGGCTGGTGACGGGCGCAGCGACGCCAAGCCCGGCGGCGATGCCTTTGGCCACCGCTGTCTTCCCCGCCCCCAATTGCCCGTAAAGAGCGACGACGATGGGCGGCGCCAGCTCCTGCGCCAGGCGCGCAGCCCAGGCGTGCGTGGCGGCGGAGCTATCGCTGACGAATGCGGTTGGCATGGCTCCAATTGTAGCGGATGGCGCGGTTATTGGACAAGCCGGATGAGTGTGGCAGGGGGTTGCGGTGAATGCATGTTTCGGCTACACTGCGAGCAGTAACTCGTCGATTTCGCTCGTTGTCTTTGGTTTTCCCGATGCGTATTGCCATCATTTCTGACATTCACGGCAACCTGTTGGCCCTGCAAACGGTGCTGAAGGGCATCGACGCCTTGCAGCCAGACGCCATCTGGTGTTTAGGCGATGTCGTCGGCTACGGACCAGAGCCAGAAGCCTGCGTGGAACTCGTTCGCCAACGGGCAAGCCTTTGTCTGACAGGCAACCACGATCGTGCAGTGGCGGGCTTGCTGCCGTTGGCGGATTTCACGCACATTGCTCGCGCTGCGATCGAGTGGCACCAGCGTTGTCTGTCGCCGGGATCCCTGGAATGGCTGACCCAGCGTCCCCTCCGCCTGGTGGAGAACGGCGTCACCCTGGTTCATGGCAGCCCGCGAGCGCCGGTGTGGGAATACGTCACCAGCGCCGACATCGCCGCCGCCAACGCCAGTCATTTCGACACGCCACTTTGCTTGATCGGGCATAGCCATGGGGCCATCGCCTGGCAGCTCGGTCAGGAACGCTGGTGGTCGCGCCCCCGCCTCATCCGTCAGCTTCCCGATCCTCTCCGTCTGGAAGAAGGCGACCGCTGGTTGCTGAACCCCGGCAGCGTCGGCCAGCCGCGCGACGGCGACCCTCGCGCCAGTTTCGCCATCCTGGATCTCGATGCGCTGATCTGGACCTGGCATCGTCTTGAGTACGATGTGACGCCCGTCGCCAATGCCATTTTGGCGGCGGGATTGCCGCCCAGGCTGGCGGAACGACTCTTCGTGGGCGTATAGGAACCAATTGCGGGCGCTGCTCGTCGTATGAGATAGCGAACATTCGTCACTTTGTTTTTCGTCCTTGCGAAGGAGAAGAATCATGAAGCCTTTATTGTGGATCCTGGCGGTCGTCGCCCTTTTCGTAGCCGGTTGCGCCGGAAGCGCCCCGCAACAAGCATCGATGTCGCGGGAGATGCCCGCTCCCGCGGCCACCATGGCCCCGATGGCGTCCGCAGAGTCTGGCGCGCCAGTCGCAAAAGATCAAGCCTCGACCGAGAACATCCAGGAAGGCCGTAAGGTCGTTTATAACGCCAGCATGGCGCTGGTGGTGCAGGACACCGAAGCCGCAGCCAAGCAGATCGACGGCCTGGCGCAATCACTGGGCGGTTATGTCGCCACCATGAACGCCTACCGCGGCATCAACAACCTCCTCATCTACGACATCAGCCTACGCATCCCCGCCGAACGTTTCGACGCCGCCCGCCAGGCCCTGCGCGGCCTGGCCATGCGCGTCGACAACGAGAACATCAACACCGACGATGTCACTGACCAGTATTACGACATCGACGCCCGGCTGAAGACGCTGCGCGCGACCGAGA
This sequence comes from Chloroflexota bacterium, assembly GCA_041918515.1. Classification (GTDB taxonomy): domain Bacteria; phylum Chloroflexota; class Anaerolineae; order J102; family J102; genus SSF26. Next base: position 37,905 of record JAYRVO010000141.1, read on the forward strand.
CCGAGCTGTTGGCGCTCCTGAAAGAGACGCGCGAGCGCGGGGGTAAGGTCGAGGACATTATGTCCATCTATCGCGAGCTGACGAACGTCCAGTCCGAGATCGAATCCCTCCAGGGTCAGCTCAACCGCCTCGACAAACTCGTTGCCCTCTCCACCATCACCGTCAACGTGCGGCCAGACGAGCTGGCGACGCCCATCGTCGAGGAGACCTGGCGCCCGCTGGAGACGCTGCGCAATAGTTTCGGCACGCTCATCGACGTCTTGCGCAATCTGGTGGATGTGGTCATCTACCTGCTCGTGGTGGCCCTGCCTGTTTTGCTGGTCCTCGCCATCCCGGTTATCCTTGTTCTGTTCGTGCTGCGCTGGATCATCCGTCGCCTGCAAGCTCGCAGTAAGAAACCGTAACCGTCACGGAGTTCACATGTTCGAAGGTTTTCGTCTCACCAGCCTGGCGGTCATTCCCGTCCTCGGCTTTCTCATTTTCGTCCACGAGTTGGGTCATTTCCTGGCTGCGCGCTGGATGGGTGTGCGCGTGCTCGAATTCGGCTTCGGCTATCCGCCCCGTTTGGCCAGGCTGTTCGAGCGCAACGGTGTCGAATACACTTTGAACTGGCTGCCGTTTGGCGGTTTCGTGCGCATGGCGGGGGAAAGCGATGATTTCGAGGCCGAAGGCAGTCTGGCGATGACGGCTCCCTGGCGCCGGATCGTCGTCCTTTTTGCCGGCCCGTTCATGAACCTGCTCACCGCCGCCGTCATCTTTGCCATTCTCTTAGCAGCAGGCGTCCCTCGCTTCACCGGCGACCCTGCTGCCCTGCCCGTCGAAATTACGGCCGTGGCGCCGACCAGCCCCGCTGCCGAGGCCGGTCTACAGGTCGGAGACGTTATCGAAAGCATCGATGGTCAGACCGTGCGCGGGTCCGAGGCCGTCAGCGCCGCCATCAAGAGACATGCCGGCCAGGAGATGACCATGTCGGTGCGACGCGGCGACGCCACGGTGACGGCCAGCTTTACGCCGCGCTTGAACCCGCCGGAAGGACAAGGCGCCGCCGGGATCGTCATCGCCACTGTCATCCCGCCCGATGCGATTCAGACCGTCCGCGCTGGCCCTCTCGAGGCCGTCGGCGGCGGCGCCCGTCAAACAGCCCAACTCATCACCCTGATGGTGAACGGGCTGAGCACCCTGCTGCGTGGCCTCGTCTCGCCCCAGGTGGACATCCCCGAAGGCGGCGTGGGCGGCCTGGTGGCGATCGGGCGCATCACCGCCGAGGTGGCGCGCGAAGGCTGGCGGGATCTGCTGAACCTGATGGCTTTCCTCAGTGTCAACCTGGCGATCCTCAATTTGTTGCCCATTCCCGCTCTGGATGGCGGACGCATCGTCTTTGCGTTGGTCGAGATGGTCCGGCGCAAGCGCATTCCGCCGGAAAAGGAGGCGCTGGTGCATCTGGCGGGCTTCGCCGTGCTCATCGCTTTCATGGTTTTCATCACGTTTGTGGATGTCAACAATTGGATTGCGGGCAGACCGGCGCTGCCAGGGGGATGAACTGAGCGTGAGTGAGCGCCGCCGTCAGGGTGGCGCTCATTGCCAGCGAAAGTAGTAAACGTTTACCCGTGCGAAGTGCGCCTCCTCATAACCATGGCTGGCGGCTTGTAGCCAGGAGCGGATGAGACCTTTCTCATCGTAGAATTCCGGCTCGCTTTCGACCAGCCAGACGCCGGTGTAGCCGCGCGTGAGATCGGCCAGACGAGCGGGTAGGAGGGTGGCGTCGGGGTCGCGGTTGGCGTAGGGGGCTTCGGCCCAGGCGTAGTCGCCGGGATCGTAGTAGCGGTAGGTGTGCTGGATGTAGGGCATCAGAAAAAGGGTGAGGTCGCCCGCCTGGCGTTGGGGGGCGATGTAGGCGGCGGCGGCGCGAAAATCGGATTTGATCGGCGCGGCCGTTTGCCTCCAGCCCATCCACAGTTGGAAGACCAGCAAAGCTGCCAACAAGATGCCGGCCAGCCAACGGTTCTGCCGATAGACGGCACCCAGTCCCAGCGCCAGCATCAGCACCAGCGCCGGCAATGTCCAGATGAGATAACGGTCGGTAAAGATGGGAGAACGGAGCGAGATCAGGAAAACGCCCAGGATCGGCAGCAACCACCAGCTGAGCAGCAAGCGGCGGGGTCGCGGCGAAGTGGTCGGGAGGAAGATGGCGGCCAGAAGGAGGAAGATGGGTGCGGCAAAGAGCCAGGGGGTGGGGACGGGAGGAATGCCTTGTAATTGAGCGCCCCAGGTGGTCAGCAACATGCGATCGAAGGGGACGAAGGGATGCCCCGTGCGAAAGTTGGGGTTCGCTAGCAGCTTCCATTGCCACCAGATCAGGGGGATATAGGGGAGGATGAGGGCAGCCAGGGCCAGGACATAGCCGCGCCAGGCCGAGCGCCAACGCGGGGTGAGCAGGAACCAGACGAGTTGCAGCGGGATGACGAATACGCCCAGGACGTGGATGTAGAAGCAGGCGGAGGTCAAGATCAGCCACACAAGCCACCGCCAAGCTTTGCCCCGCGCCAATGCCTGGGCGAAGGCCCATAGCGCCGCCAGCGTCATGACGACGAGCAAGGCGTACATCTTCGCCTCCTGACTGTACCACAGGTGATAGGGGTTGACCGCGAGGAGGAGGGCTGCCACCAATCCTAATGTCGGGCTGAAAAGTCGTCGTCCCCAAACGTAGAGCAGCGCCACTGCCAGCACGCCCATCAGCGCGCTGGGGAAGCGGAGGGCGTAGGCGCTTTGCCCAACCAGGAGCAACCAAGGCCGCAGCAAAAGAAAGTACAGCGGGCCGTTCTCGCCGGGGCGAGTGAAATTGGCGAGAACCTGGGCGAGAGGGCGGGTGGCGAAGATCAGGCTGTCGACTTCATCCCGCCAGAGCGACTGCGCATCCAGGCCGTACAGCCGCCAGGCCCAGGCGGTCAGGAGGATGGCAAGGAGGAGGAGGCGCCGCCGGGAGCGGTTCATGGCGTCGTGTCATCGATGCTGCGGGCGCGGCGATGCAGGAGGTAGAAGCCGACCGCCAGCGCGATGAAAACGATGACGCCGCATCCTAGCAGGAAGTAAGCGCTGTAGAGGATGAAGGCATCGATCAGCTCGACGAGGGCGTCGCTGTTGCTGGCGGGCGCGAGGGTGGTGGTGATGGCGGTGGTCGAGATAACGCCGGTTGTCGTGGTGAGGGGTTGCGCTGCTGGCGGCGGGGGGGAAGGGATGGTGGTGGCGGTCACCGCAGGCGCAAGCGGCGGCAGAGTGGGTTCAGGCGGAAGCGGGGTGTCCGCCACTTCGGGGGGAAGCGTCGGGAAGACTGGTGGGGTGTCGGTGAGGGGGACAGGGGTTGTGTCGGCGGGGAGGGCTGGGGGGGTGTCAGTTAGTAGGACTGGCGGTGTATCGGTTGGAAAAGGTGGAGGGGTGTCAGTTGGAATCGGCGTTGCCGTGAAGACGGGCGTATTGGTTGGGACAAGAGTGGGGGTGTTGGTGGGCGATTGATCCTGGAAAGCGCGCGCGCCATAGGGTTGCACGACGCCGTACCAAAAGGTCAGGAGCAGTGAAGCCAGGGCCAGCCAGATCAAGGGATGGCGCCGAAGCGAGGGGCGAGGGGGGGTAGTCATGAGTTGGATTATACAATGGCTCGCCGCGCCCGTCACCTTCGCCATTTCGCCGGGAACCTGTCCTAGATCATATTACGCGACCCAATAGTGTGCCATAATGAGGGTATGTTTAGACTTGCATCAATGGCGATGCACGCGCGAGCCCCATTTCGTCAGCGCCCATGTCCTCCCCGCGTTGGGAGAGGGGTGTTGACATCCTCGAAATGGGGCTTTTTTTGTTTTCATCAAGTTTGTAGTAACGACTTTAGTCGTTATTGTGCGGATGGGCGACTAAAGTCGCTACTACGAAAATATCAAAAAGGCATCCTATATGACTGTAAAAGGCACTGTCGTTATCGATCGCAACCGCTGTAAAGGTTGCGAATTATGCGTAAAAAATTGCCCGCAAGAGGTCTTGCGCATGGAAGAGGATTACAACGCGCGCGGCTATCGCCCCGTGATGCTGGTGGAAGGTGAAAACCAATGCACAGGCTGTGCGGTGTGCGCAGTTGTATGCCCAGATGTTGTGTTCACCGTCTACCGCTTGTCGCAACCTCTGCGGGCGGGCATAGGAACTGGCGTCGCCGGCAAGAATGGCGGCAATGGCGCCAGGGTTTGAGTGGAGGCGATCATGACCAAGGAACTGTGGAAGGGGAACGAAGCGATCGCGGAAGCGGCGTTGCGCGCGGGCTGCGAAGCGTACTTCGGCTACCCCATCACTCCCCAAACAGAATTGCTCGAATACATGTCGCGGCGAATGCCTGAGCTGAGTCGCACTTTCTTGCAGGCCGAGAGTGAGATCGGCGCCATCAACATGGTCTATGGTGCGGCCTGTACGGGCGCTCGCGCCATGAGTTCTTCCTCCTCGCCCGGTATCAGCTTGATGCAGGAGGGCTTGAGTTATATCGCCGCCAGCGAAGTTCCAGCCGTCATCGTCGACATCATGCGCGGCGGTCCCGGCCTGGGCAACATCCAACCCAGTCAGGGTGATTATTTCCAAATGGTCAAATCCGCCGGGCATGGCGACTACCACGCCATCGTCCTGGCGCCCGCCACCGTTCAGGAAGCGGTCGATCTCATGTACGGCGCCTTCGATCTGGCTTTCCAATACCGCCATATCGTCACCCTCCTGGGTGATGGCAGCTTGGGCCAAATGATGGAGCCGGTGGAAATGCCACCGTTCAAGGACATCCCTGCCGAGCGCCCGGCGTGGGCGGTCACAGGCGCTTTCGCACGCCCCACCCGCTCCATCACTTCGCTCTACCTTAACGCCGAAAAACTCGAAGCGCTCAACCTGAAGCTCCAGGAAAAGCTGGCCCTTATCAAGGCCAACGAGGTGCGCTACGAGACGTTCCTACTCGAAGACGCCGATATTCTGATCATCGCCTTCGGCACGATCGGACGCATCGCCCGGTCGGCGGCGCGCCAGGCGCGGGCGACAGGCATGAAGGTCGGGCTTTTCCGCCCCATCTCGCTCTGGCCTTTCCCCGAAGCCGAGTTGGACTCGCTGATCGAGCAAGTCAAGGGCATCCTCGTCGTGGAGATGAATGCAGGACAGATGCTCGAAGACGTGCGCCGCATCGTCCGCGAACGCAGACCCGTCCACTTCAGCGGTCGGATGGGGGGCATGGTGCCTCTGCCTGAAGACATCCTGCCCGCGCTCAACACCCTCAGCGCCCTGATCCGCAACCAAAACAACCATCGCCACGACCACCGCCCGCCCCTCTTGTGATGTCGCGGCCCCCCAAGACAAAAACCACCTACCCTGGTGTGGAGAAATCACCGATGACTATAGCTACTGTTCCCTCTCCCATCAACATCGCCCCCCCGCCCCTGCCGAACCTCTCGGCCATGCAGGTCGTCTACAAGCGCCCCGATGCCCTGAGAGACAGTTATACCCACTACTGTCCCGGCTGCACGCACGGCATCATCCATCGCCTGGTGGCTGAAGTCATAGACGATCTGCACATCCACGATCGCACTATCGCCGTGGCGCCGGTGGGCTGCGCCGTATTTGCCTACGAATACTTCAATCTCGACGGCGTCGAGGCTGCGCACGGCCGCGCACCGGCCATGGCCACTGGCATCAAGCGCGCCCTGCCCGACCGCATCGTCTTCACCTATCAAGGCGACGGCGACCTGGCCTCCATTGGCGCCAACGAAATCTTGCATGCCTGCGCTCGCGGCGAGAACTTGACCGTCATTTTCGTCAACAATGGCGTCTATGGCATGACCGGCGGCCAGATGGCCCCCACGACCTTACCCGGCCAGATCACGACATCCTCGCCCTTTGGTCGCGACATCCGGCTGCAAGGGGCGCCCTTGCACATCACCGAGATGCTGGCGATGATGCCGGGCGTGGCCTATGCTGTGCGCCGCTCGATGCACTCGGTGGCGGAGATTCGCCGAGCTAAGAAAGCGATCGAGTTGGCGTTCGAGGCGCAGATCAAGGGTTTGGGCCTGGGCCTTGTCGAAATTTTAAGCAGCTGCCCCACCAACTGGGGTTTCGCCGCCACCGATGCTATGGATTACATTCGCGACAAGGTGACGCCCATCTACCCCTTAAATGATTTCAAAGTTCACGACAGCCTGCAAAAACGACGCGAGCCAAGCGCGTAAGGAGCCACGGCGATGGAGAAAGCGATCATTTTCTCTGGTTTTGGGGGGCAGGGCGCTTTGTTTGCCGGTCAACTGTTGGCCTACGCCGCCAATGATGAAGGACGCTACGTGACCTGGATTCCTTCTTATGGACCAGAAATGCGCGGGGGCACCGCCCACTGTACGGTGGTCGTCAGCGATCAGCCTATTGGTTCGCCGCTTGTCAATCATCCTGACATCGCGGCGGCGATGAATTTGCCCTCCGCCGACAAATATGAGCCGCTGCTCAAACCCAGCGGCCTCTTGGTCGTCAATGCCACTCTGGTCAAACGCCCCGTCCAGCGTCATGACATCGACGCCATCGCCATCCCGGCCAACGACATCGCCGAGCAATATGGCAATCTGCGGCTGGCAAACGTGATCATGCTGGGGGCGCTGATTGCGGCCACGGGGCTGCTGCCGTTGCCCGCCATCGCACAAGCGCTGGAGTTGCATCTACCTCAACGTCACCAACACTTACTGGCTGCCAACAAGCTGGCGTTGGCAGCGGGCGCTCGCTTTGCGACCCAGTCATTGCCGGCGGATGAGCTTGTTTTGACTTGAGGGCTGGGGTGAGAGTCAACGGGGGTGACGCCGCGGCGTCTGCCTTTTCAACAACAACGACGCCATCCAACCGAGAGCCACCGCCGCCAGCCCCACCAGCCCGATCAATAACCAATTGGGCGACGATTTTAGCACTTCCAGCGTGAACGTCGCCGCCCCCGCGCCCTCCGCGCCCTGCACGGCGATGTCGAATTGCCAGGAACCGGGGCTGGGGATGTCGAGATCGGCTTCGTAGAATTCGGGCGTTAGACCAGGGCCGGCCGCAGCGGTGAGGGTCGGATCGGAGCCAGAGACAGGATGTGCAGAGACCGACACGGCAGCGTTGGTGATGGCAGCGCCGGTGCCTGGCCGCGCCAGCGCCACTGTGACGTGCACCTGGCCCACTGTGGCCGGATTAGGGTCGGTCCAGGCCGAGAGTTGATAGGGGCCGACCGGCTCGTTGATCAGTTGGGGCGCGCCGCCGCCGTGGGCCAGAACAGGCAGGACGGCGCCGAAGATGAGCATCAGGGCAAGGGATAGGGTACGCATCGTTATGAAAACCTACTGACTTGGGTTTAGAGGGATGTTTTTTGCTCTTCCGAGCGCATGTGCAAGGCCAGCGCCGCTAACAAGGCCACGAAATAGTTCATGATGCTTTCCCACATGATGGCGCCGGCGTACATCTGGTCGGCCATGGGCGATAGACCCCACATGCGCGGCACCGTGGTGTAGTAGGAATAAAGCGGCGTGCTGGCGAAGGCGATGGAAGCGCCCAGAGCCACAGTGGGTGGGATAGCAAGCAGCACGTAACCTGTGCGGCGCAAATAGCTCATGGGGCGGCGCAGGTGCGGCGGCGCCCCCATCACATGCCACCAGAAAAGCATCCCGGCTACGAAGAACATGATGTGCTCGAGATCGTGCACCACCCGATTGGTGAGGGTGAGGTTGTAGAAAATGCCATCGTGCCAAATCCAGACGAAGGCGACCAGGGCAAAGAGAGAAAGGGCGGGCGATGTGATCTGGCGCAGAACGCTGCGAAAGGGCGAGGGGCTCGCCATCAAAGCGCTCATGCGCAGGCGCAACGGGCGCGGCAGCCCCCACATCACAAAGAGATAGGGGTTTCCCAGCCAAAGCAACGGTGGTGCGAACATCAGCAACAACTCGTGCTGGATCATGTGCACGAAGAACAAAAGCGAGGCATAGGCGTCCAGCCCCGACAGGAGAGCGACGATCAGCACTACCAGGCCGGCGAAGTAAGAGATCAGCCGCCAGGGGTTGGCCAGGCGGGATTGCGAGCGGGCGGGCAACTTGCGCGCGGGCCGGGGTGACCGCGCTTGTTCTACCCGATACAGATGCAGCCACCCGCGCGCGTAGAGCGCGCCGAAAACGATGGGGAGGATCAGCACGATGGGGCGGAATTCCCAGGTGGAGAAGATGGCGCGAAGGAATTCGAGCATAGTTGCACGCAAAAGCGGGATGGCCCCAAGAGAACCACCCCGCTTGTGTGAAAAGTATGGTTGTGAAGGCCGGTTTAGTGATGAAGCGGGCCGACAGCCGTACCCATGAGGTAGAGGGCGGGATAGAAGAAGACCCACACTACATCGACGAAGTGCCAGTAGATGGCGCCAGCCTCGACCGCCCAGAACTTCTGGGCTGAGAAATGGCCTTTGTAGCCGCGGTAGGCCAGTACGGCCAGCAAGCCAATGCCGGTGAGCACGTGGAAGGCGTGCATCCCCGTCATGAAGAAGACGATGGAACCGTAAACAGCGAACTCGCCTTCTGTGTGCAGGTTGACCGGCGCCGACTGCCATTCCAGGCCCACCACGCCGAGCAAGAAGACAAGGCCCAGCACGATGGTGACGAGGATGCTGCGCAGAAAGTCACGGCGGTCGTTGTGCCGGATAGCGGTCTCAGCTCGATACATGAAGTAGCTGCTGATGAGCAGGACGATGGTCACCGACATGCCCAGACGCTGGTCCAGGTGGGGACGGGTGGCGCCCCAGAGGTAGAAGCGCGCGACCAGGATGCCGCCGAACAGAAAGGTCTCGGACAGCAGGAACAACCACAGGCCCATGCGGTTCATGTTCAGGCGCTTGGCCGGTGAGATAGCTTCAGGGTGGGCGTGAACTTCGGCTGACATTAGTGGTGCTCCTCCTCCGAGAATAGCTCGCCGATGTGCATGTAGTATTGGATGATCAAGGCGGCGTTGATCAGGGCCAGCACGAAGAGAGTCGTCACGGCCCCGCCCGTGATCTGTGCTACGATGTAATCCATGGCCTCCAGGAGCATGAGGAAAACGAGGATGATGAGGCCGGTGCGTTGGAGTCGCCTCTTCTTGGCGTCTTGGGTGATGGGTTGCTTGGTAGATTGCTTCATGTTGAAAACTCCTTGCGCGGCTACTTGGCGGGCATCGCCGCGGCGCCATGAGCGAGACCTGGGGGTAATTCGACATGGCTGTGGCTGTTCATGCGTACATAGGCCGAGCCAGGCAGGCCGTAGTCATAGGGATCGCCGATGACCTCGAACGGCTCATCGTAGTTGTGTTCGGGCACAGGCGAGGGGATCTGCCATTCGGGCGAGCGCGAGCCCCAGGGGTTCATCACCGCGATCTCGCCGCGGCGGGCGCTGACGAACAGATTGTAGACGCCGATGATGACGCCAAAGAAGATGGCGAAGCCGGCGACGGTCATGATGACGTGTTGATTTTCGATGCCCAGGGCAGGGTCGTAGTCAACGATGCGGCGACGCATGCCCAACAAGCCGGCGCGCGCCATAGTCAACGACATGATGTAAAAGCCGATTGTCTGCAGAGCAAAGTGGATCTGCCCCAGGCGCTCTTTGTACATCCGACCCGTGATCTTGGGGAACCAGTAGTAAAGGGCAGCGAAGAAGGGGAAGACGAAGCCGCCGAACATGGTGGCGTGAAAGTGTCCGACCACGAAGTAGGAGTCATGCAGATGCAGGTCGGTGGGCACGGTGGCCAGGGGTGGGCCAGTAAGACCGCCGATGAGGAAGACGGCGATGGAGGCCAGGACGAACAACATGGGCGTGGGGAAGAAGAGCTTGCCGCGCCAGACTGTGCCCAACCAGCTGAAGAACTTGACGCCGGTGGGGATGGCCACCAGCATGGTGCTGTACATGAAGGGCAGGCGCAGGGCGTCTTCCATGCCGGCGGCGAACATGTGGTGCGCCCAGACCAGGAAGCCCACCAGGGCGATGGCCACGCTCGACAGGGCGATCCATTTATAGCCAAAGAGCGGCTTGCGAGAGAACACCGGCAATAGCTCGCTGACGATGCCCAGGCCGGGCAGGATGAAAATGTAAACGGCTGGGTGCGAGTAGAACCAGAAGAGGTGCTGGTAGAGGATGGGGTTGCCGCCAGAGGCCGCATCGAAGAAGACCATGCCCAGGTTGCGCGATAGCACCACCATCAGGAAGGAGAGGCCGATGAACTGCGTGGCCGTCAGCTGGATGAAGGAGGTGGACAGCACGGCCCATACGAAAATGGGCATGCGGAAGAGCGTCATGCCCGGCGCTCGCATCCTCAGCGTGGTCACGATGACGTTGATGGAGCCAACGATGGACGAGAAGCCGAAGAAGAAAATGCCGATCATGAAAAAGTTCACGCCCATGAATGTGCGCACACTCAGCGGCGCGTAGCCCGTCCAGCCTGTATCCCAGCCGCCAAAGAAGATGGCCATGATGATGAGCAGGGCGCTGGGAACGGTGATCCAATAGGCGAAACCATTCAGACGGGGGTAGGCCATGTCGTTGGCCCCCACCAGCAACGGCACCAGGTAGTTCGACAGACCGCCAATCCCCAGCAGGATGGCGGCGATCATGATGATGCCGTGCATGCTGATGAAGGTGTTGAAGGTATTGGGGCTGAGGAATTGTAGCCCGGTGGCCATCAGTTCCGTGCGGAAGATCATCGCCAGGGTGCCCGCCACGCCCATGACCAGAATGCCGGTGACGGTGTACTGGACGCCGATGACCTTGTGGTTCTGATCGAAGCCGAAGTAGCGGAACCAGCCGGGTTTGCCGGGGGGTGGGCCGTGCTGTTCGGGCGTATGGATGCCGAAGATCCATCTCAGCCAGTCGGTCATGGCGCCCACGCCCAGCATGAAGCCGATGGGGGCGAAGAACGCCGCCATCACCCAGGCCGATTGGGTGTCCCACGGCGTGCGGCCGGTCAGGGCGCGCACCCCGGTCGTCAGCAAAAGACCGAAGATCATGGCGATGCCCATGCCGACCAGGCCGCGCGGGAGGCCCAGGTCTTTGTCGATGCCGAGCATGAGGCCGATCAAGCCGGAGAAGACGCCCATGACGATCAAGGGGCGCAAGTCCTCGGCGATCAGAGGCAGCCCGACCACGCCGCGCGTGGCGCTGAAGATGAACATGCCAGCCACAGCGCCGATGATGAATCCGAGAATGACGCGAATCCAACGCATAATCTACACGCTCCTGAAAAAGAAAACCTGATGGCGAATGACTACTTAAGCGTCTTGATGTACTCGATGAGGCCGTTGATCTCGTCCGGACTGAGCGTCTGACTGAAGTTCTTGGGCATCAGATCCTGGAAGCCTTGAACGATCTTGGCGCTGGGATCGACGATGGATTCGTGCAGATAGGCATCGTCCACCGTCATGCTAGAGCCATCGCCCATCGTCTCTGTTTTGCCGAAAAGACCTTTCCAGGTGGGGCCGACGAGCTGGCTGCCGTCTACCGAATGGCAGGCGGCGCAACCGGCGCTGGCCGCGACCTGCTTGCCGAGCGCCGCCGGATCCTGTGTCTCGACCGCTTCGCCCTCGGCTGGCTTGTAGATGCCCAGCTTCTTCTGCCGCCAAATTTCGAAGTTATCTGCCGACACGACGCGCACGGGGGATTCCATGGCGGCGTGGCCGGTGCCGCACAGCTCGGCGCAGCGCACTTTATAGTCACCGATGCGGGTGGGGGTCAGGCGCAGGTCTTTCTCCATCCCTGGCACGGCGTCTTGCTTCAGGCGGAATTCGGGCACCCAGAAGGAGTGGGTCACATCTGGCGAAGTCAGGGTGAAATGGACGCGGCGATTCACCGGCAAATACAGCTCGTTCGAGGCAATCTTCCAGTCTGGATATTCGAATGACCACGTCCACTGCTGAGCCGTCACCTTCACGTTCAATTCATCATCCGCCTTGACAAGGTTTTGGCCAAGTGTGATCGCGCCCAAAACAGCAAAATACATGACGATGATCAAGGGCACAATCGTCCAGCCGATCTCCAGCCGCGTATTGCTGTGAAAGTAAGACCCTTCGCTCTCATCGTGGCGCTTGCGCCGAAAGGCGAAGACGCTGTACAGCAGCACGCCATTGACCAGGGCATAGAGGATGACGATGATATCGATATGCAAGCCAAAGAGATGGTCAATCGAGACGGCTTCGAGGCTTGCCTGCACAGGCATCCACTGGATCTGATTGGCTGCGAACAACAGTACGGCTGCGGCTACAACGATGAGAATGGTGACATTGATAAAATGCTTCATGCAGTATGCTCCTGGAAAAAGACATCAAACAAGGATACCGAGCACGAATAGACAGTTATAGTAAGTTCGATTCCTGGATCGAATGTAAGTCTATTTCTTTTGCGCAAGCTTTCGCTGCTGGCGCCCGTCAGTCAGCGACTACGTGTGGCGGGCGTCAAGAAACGGGCGGGATTGTAGCACTAACGCAGCGCGTCACCAAGCTATTTGCTGGATGACTGCGTGGTCTCTCCTACCATCTGGCTCTGTCGTCAGATGGTTCAGGCAGGGGCCAGAGCGGGGATGGTTTGCTGCTTGTCGTTGCCAGAAAAGAGTGTCGCCGGCTCTTCTTCGCGACGGAACTGGCTCATGTAGAGGTTGTAGTAGAAGCCCTTCTGGGCCAGCAGCTCGTCGTGGCGGCCGCGCTCTACGATCTGGCCCTGATCCAGCACTAAGACCTGGTCGGCGTGGCGGATGGTGCTGAGGCGATGGGCGATGACGAAGGTGGTGCGTCCCTCCATGATCGTTTCCAGGGCGGTCTGGATCTGGCGCTCGGTGCGGGTGTCCACACTGCTGGTGGCTTCATCCAGGATGAGGATGCGCGGGTTGGCCAGGGCGGCGCGGGCGATGGCCAACAATTGGCGCTGACCGTTGCTCAGGCCGCTGCCCCGCTCGCCCAGCATGGTGTTGTAGCCATCGGGCAGGGAGGTGATGAAGACATCGGCGCGTGATAGTTTGGCAGCGGCGATGACTTCTTCGTCGCTGGCGTCGGGCCGGCCAAAGCGAATGTTGTTCATCACGGTGTCGCCGAAGAGGAAGCTATCCTGGAGCACCATACCGATCTGCGCGCGCAGGCTGGCGAGGGTGACATCGCGCACGTCGATGCCATCGATGGTGATGGCGCCGCCGGTCACGTCGTAGAAGCGCGGGATCAGGTTGATGATGGTGGTTTTGCCGGCGCCGGTGGGGCCGACGATGGCGACGATTTGGCCGGGTTCGGCTGTGAGGTTGACGCCGCGCAGGACGGGTTCACCGGGGTTGTATTCGGCCAGAACGTCCTGGAAGATCACGCGGCCCTGGATGGCGGGCATGGGCTGGGCGGTCGGTTTTTCCAGGATGTCGGGGGTTTCGTCCAAAAGGCCGAAGATGCGCTCGGCTCCGGCGACGGCGCTTTGCACGTTCGTCCACAGCACCGCCACCTGTTGGATGGGTTGGTTGAAGCGCTGGGCATAGCCGAGGAAGGTGATGATCAGGCCCAGCGAGACGACCTGGCCGCCGAGGGATTGCCCGCGCAGGAGGAGGATGCCGCCCACGCCCACGACGACGGCGATGGCGACGTAGCCCAGGGCCTCCAGAGTCGGCGCCAGGGCGCTGGTGTAGGCGACGGCGCGGATGTTGGCGTCGCGGTTGGCGGCGTTGCTTTGGCGGAAGCTTTCGATGTTGGCGCCTTCGCGGCTGAAGGCTTGCACCTCGCGCACGCCGGAAATGCTTTCCTGGAGGTTGGCGTTGACGTTGCCGATTTCGACGCGGGTGCGACGAAAGGCTTTGCGCGCCTGGCCGCTGAACCAGACGGTGGCGATGGCCATGAGCGGAAGGACGATCATGCTGAGCAGGGCATAGACCCAGTTGAGGGTGAGCATTTTGTAGATGATCCAAACCAGCAACAAGACGCCGCTGAGCACCTGGATGAGGGCGAAGCTGATGGCTTGTTGTAAGGTGTCGGTGTCATTGGTGATGCGGCTCATGACATCGCCCGCCTCGTTTTTGCTGTAGTAGCCGAGTGAAAGGCGATGGATATGGCTGAAGACTTCTTCGCGTAGCGCGCGCAGTACGTGCTGGCCTGTCCAGCTCATGGTGAAGAACTGCATGCCGGCAGCGACCGAACCCAGCACGTAGAGGCCGATGACGACGAGGACGAGCTGGCCCAACCCGCTGATGAGGTCGGCGGTGCTGGCTGTAGGGGGTACGTCAGCGTACCAGCAGTTGCTTTGGGCAGAGCCGCCAATGCCGAAGGCGGGTTGTCCGCCCTGGCCCTGGATGTTTTTGGCGATGGCGGGGGTGATGTAGCAATCGACGGCCTGGCCGATGAGTTCGGGGGCGCGCACTTGCGCCCAGGTGCCGGCGACGATCAAAGCGGCGGTGAGGAGAAGGACGAGGGCGTATTTCTGGAAGTATTTGGCCAGTCGGGCCAAGGTGGCGCTGATGCGCTGGGGTTTGCGAGCCTCTTGTTCGAGCATGGCTCTAGGTCCACCCATCATAGGTTATGACTCCTGTTGAACGGCGTCTTCGACGAGTTGGCTGTTGTAGATTTCGGCGTAGATGGGGTTGTTTTCCATCAGGTCGTCGTGCGCGCCCAGACCAACGACGCGGCCCTTGTCGAGCACAAGGATGAAGTCGGCGTTGCGCACGGTGCTGATGCGCTGGGCGATGACGAAACTGGTGCGCCCTTTCATCAAGAGGTCGAGCGCCTTTTGGATTTTGTATTCGGTGGCCAGATCGACGCTGCTGGTCGAGTCGTCGAGGATGAGGATGTGGGGGTCGAGCAAAAGGGCGCGGGCGATGGCAACGCGCTGTTTCTGGCCGCCGCTGAGGGTCGTCCCGCGCTCTCCCACCGGCGTGTTGTAACCATCGGGGAAGCTGATGATGAAATCGTGGGCGGCGGCAGCTTTGGCGGCGGCCATGATTTCTTCATCGCTGGCGTCGGGCCGGCCAAAGGCAATGTTGTCGCGGATGGTGCCGCCGAAGAGGTTGGTCTCTTGCAGGACGATGCCGATCTTGCTGCGCAGGGATTCCAACGTCACGTCGCGCACATCATGGCCATCGATGAGGATGCGGCCATCGCTGACGTCGTAGAAGCGTGGGATCAGGTTGATGATCGAGGATTTGCCGCTGCCGGTGGCGCCGAGGATGGCGATTGTCTGGCCGGCTTGGGCGGCGAAGCTGACGTGTGAGAGCACGGGTTCGCCGCTGGCGAAGTAGCGGAAGGTGACATCCTCGAAGCGAACGTTGCCCTGCACCGGGGGCAAGGCGATGGCGTTGGGTTTGTCGACGACGTCGTTCTTGGTGTCCATGATTTCGAAGACGCGGTTGGCGCTGGCGCTGGCCTGGCTCATCTGGCTGATGATGAAGCCAAGCTGGCCGAGTGGGAAGAAGACGTAGACGAGGTAGAGGCTGAATTTCTGCCATTCGCCGAAGCTGAGGGTGCCGCCGATGATTTGTTTGCCGCCGTAATACATGATGGCGGCCTGGCCGAGGTTGGCGATGAGGAAGACGATGGGAAAGAGGAAGCTGAAGGTGCGCGCGATTTTGATCGATTGCCGCATGAGTTCGTCGGCTGAGTCATGGAAGCGTTGGCGCTGCTGCGGCTCGCGGGCGAAGGCTTTGATGACTTTGATGCCGGCCAGGTTTTCTTGCAGGATGGTGTTCAGGCGCGAGAGTTTGATTTGGGCCTGGGCAAAGAGGGGCTGGCTGATGGCGCCAAAGGCCATGAACAGAAGCAGGGCTATGGGCAACACCGGCAGGATGACGAGGGTCAGGCGGGCGTTGGTAAAGAAGAGGATGATGAGTGTGGCTGTGAGGAGGATGAAGGCTTGCGCGGCCATCAGGAGGCCCTGGCCGATGAACATGCGCGTCTTTTCGACATCGTCGGTGGCGCGGATCATCAGTTGGCCTGTGCGGTTGCGATCGTGGTAGCTGAAGGAGAGGCGTTGGATTTTGGCGAATAGTTCGTTGCGAAAATCGAAAGCCACGCCCTGGCTGGCCTGCTCGGAGAGGTAGGTCTGGGCAAAGGCAAAGGCCCCGCGCACGATGGCCAGGAGGAGCATGAAGGCGATGGCCCAGTAGATGGCGCGGATGGGGTCGGCGGTGTAGGCGTCGTATTGGGCCTGCGTCCAACCGAGGCGATCGAGGGCTGTGGTCAGGAATTGCTTGGGCACGCGCGCCAGTTGTTGGGCGATGAGGCCGTTGGTGGTTTCGTCGATGATGTTTTGCACCACCTGGGGCACGGCCAATTGGGCGGCGACGCCGATGAAGAGGAAGATATAGGCCGAGAGGGCAAGGCGGCGGTAGTGGCCCAGATAGCGGATGGCCCGCGTCAGGCCTTTGAAGCCCGGCCCGCCGCGTTTGCGTCCGGCGGTGTGTGGAGTGGCGACAGCTTGCAAGATGAAACTCCTTGTTATTGGATTCGCGAGTGAACGCGGAGGGTGGGTCGTAAAATCTAGTCTTCCTTCTCCACCGTGCCATAGGTGTTGGGAAGATCGCCGTGGTGGACGAGCGAGCCGTGCAGTTTCTCAAGCAGCGCCCGCAATTGGTCGATTTCAGCCGGCGCGAGGTCGGAGAGGAGATGGTTGAGATAGGCGACGTGGCCGGGTGTGGAGGAACGGAGCAGGTCGCGTCCGGCGGAGGAAAGGCGGATGTGGAATTGGCGGCGGTCGTGGCGGTCCAGTTCGCGTTCGATCAGCCCATCCTCCTCCAATGAACGCAGGAGGGCGCTGATGGTGTTCTTGGTGACGTTCTGGAAGCGACTGAGCTGGGTGGGCGAAATGGTCGTCTCGCCGCGCAGTTCGGCGGCATAGAGGTGGAGCAATAAGCGCCAGCGTGGGGCCGAGAGGTTTTCCGCGCGCATGTGCGCCTGTACGATGACGTCGTAGGCATTCGCCAACATGCTGATCATCCGCAGCACGTCCACGCCGTGCGTCTCGGTGATGCCGTGTTCGGCCATGAGTTGTTGGAAGTGTTGGCGGTGGGATGAGGTCATGGTGCAGGTGGGACGCGAGGAATTGGTAACAGGTGGAATTATACGGCATCGAATTAGTTTGGCTGTGGGCTGGCGTCCAAAAACCGGGTGAGTTGGTCGGTGCAAATAAAAAATGGTCGGAGCGCAGCTCAACTTTGTTGAGTTGGAAGTGCTCCGACCATTTTTTTTGTTTCTTCTGCTCTGAAAATGGTACGCGGATGAACGCGGATACGGCGTTCCGAACCGCTTCGCCCCCGACGCCTTCTCCCTTTCCCCCGATGGCTTCACCAAACCTGACAGGTCTCGCAGACCTGTCAGGTTTCATACTTCTCACCCTCCCCCTCTCCTCTTTCCCAACCCACAACTTACCATAACGTGGCAGCGGCGTCTCTACACACCCGCCGCCGCTGCCACGCGGGCTGAATTCTGCAACACTCTCCTACTAATCGGGGCAAAAACTGGGACCACTATTACTAGGGATAGTAATAGTCGGAGGGGGAGGGTGTTTCAATCCCCTACTAATCGGGGCAAAAACTGGGACGAGAGCCTTGGACGTTGTCCTGGCTTCGCTGGTATCAGGTTTCAATCCCCTACTAATGAGGGTTGGACAAGAGAATTGTCTGATTACGTTTGGACGTAACCAGAGCGTAACCGGAGAGGAGGAGAAAGTCAAGGAAACGTAACCAGAGAAAGGTCTGGTTACGTTTTTCGGCGGCGTACGGCAGGGCGTGCAGCCCTCGGTTATGTCATTGCAGTAGGAGCCGCAGGTCTGGTTACGTTTGCCACCAGCCCGTCAGGTCTTCGCTCCAGGGGTACAATGAATGGAAGCGACGCCATTCCCACCCTTTTAGGAGCGAAAACCATGACGATCTTCCCTATTGTACCCTGGCTGCAGGGCTTTGCCCAACGCCTGCCTGCCAGCCGTCAGCCCGTATCGAAATCGGAGCCGTCAAGCTCGTCGGTTCAGTTTCAACCCCTCACCCAGCCCCGCGCTTCGCTGCCAGCCTGGGTGACAACCGCCCCTCTCGCCCTCAAGTACTACGACCTGCTGGCGCCTCTGCCGTGGGACAGTTTTCCTGAGCGTGATCTCACCTGGCCGCACAACGCTGTGGTCACGCCCTATGCTGCTTTCCTCGCCGCCGCCCTGATCCAGATCGATCAGGGCTTGCCCACCATGAGCCGGTTACGCCAGTTCCTGGTCGAGCACCCGGCCCTGGTCTGGCTGTGCGGCTTTCCGCTCGTTCCCGACCCTTCCGTACCCTGGGGCTTCGATGCCGACGCCAGCCTGCCCACTGCCCGCCACTTCACCCGAGTCCTGCGGCAAATGCCCAACAGCCTGCCTCAGTTCCTGCTCACCCATTCCTTGACTTGTCTGCAGCAAGCCAAGGTCGGGGCGAACGCTGACTTCGGCCAGACGATCATGTTGGACACCAAGCACATCATCGCTTGGGTCAAGGAGAACAACCCCAAAACCTTCGTCTCTGACCGCTTCGACAAGTCAAAGCAGCCTGCCGGCGACCCCGATTGCCGGCTCGGCTGCAAAAAACGGCACAACCAGAGCAACGCCAAAGCTCAACGAGGCAGCGGCTCAGTTGATGCGCCCCCACCTACCCCAACAAAGGAAGGCACGCCCGCCCGCCAGGCAGAGGTGGGCGAGTACTACTGGGGTTATGGCTCTGGCATTGTCGTCGCCAAACTTGCTGGCGGCGGCGAGTTCGTGCTGGCCGAGCTCACCCAACCATTCAACCAACCAGATATTTCCTACTTCTTCCCGCTCATGGCCCAAGTTGAAGCTCGTCTCGGTCGCAAACCCAGATTCGGCGCCCTCGATGCCGCCCCTTCGACAAGCTCAGGACATGCTTACGACGCCTTCTATATCTACGAGTACTTCCACGACGCCGGTGGTTTTGCCGCCATCCCCTGGGCCGACCGCCCCGATCACAAGAAGCAGTTCGATCCCGATGGTCTTCCCCTCTGCCCGGCCGGTCTGGCTATGGTCAAACAGGGCACTTTCGTCCAGAAAACGCACTGTCTCGTTCCGCATGAGTGCGCTCGCTACGCCTGTCCCTTGTTCTTCCCCACACCCACCGGCCAACCCTGTCCCATCGACCACAAGAACTCGGCCAAGAAGGGCTGCCTGACCACGCTCCCCACCTCCCCAGGCGCTCGCACCCGCCACGAACTCGACCGCAACAGCGCCGAGTACAAGGCTCTCTACAACCAGCGCTCCGCCTGCGAACGCATCAACGCCCAGGCCGTCGATCTCGGCATCGAGCGTCCTAAGCTGCGCAACGGTCAAGCCATCGCCAATCGCAACACCCTGACCCTTCGACTTCGCTCAGGGCAGGTCTACCTCCTCCTCAACCTCCGTCTCCTCCGCCGTCTGCGTGAAAACGCCGCCGAGCCTCTCGATCTGACCAACTGATCCCCACAACCCGCTCTTCTACTACTTTCGTATCAGGGATGGCGTCGCTTCCCTCCCTCTTTGCCTCTGGTTACGCTCTGATTACGTTTCAAACG
>JAYRVO010000142.1:0-55499 GCA_041918515.1 Chloroflexota bacterium
CAAGGTTCTGGTACAATGTCTGTCGGAACTGCGTGAGCTTGGTAGTGTGTAGAGTGATTTCCATACACTACTTCTGACGCAGTTCTCATGTTTCTGTCAACTTTCGCCACCGCACTTTTGTGCTTTGTCAAAAGTCCAATGGCAAGTGCCTAATTCTATGGCCTGCCGCCAAGTGAATGTCTTCAGCAGCCACCGGTGCAATTGCATAACGCAAGCAAGCGCGTATATCTTCAGTTGTCAGAGCCGGATAGTAATCTCGGATGATTTGTTTGAAGGTCAGGCCCTCGTCCAGCAATTCTAGAACACTTTGCACAGTAATGCGCGTATTAGCTATACAAGGTTTCCCAAAATGAATAGTTGGGTTCACGACGATTCGTTCCATTGACTCTCGTCTTCTAATCTGGTGCGATGCTATTGGGTGTGTATCGCGTATTGCGTAACGGTTACGGCATCAGTCTACGGAATACGAGATACACAATACCGATCATGTATGACTTCCCCCATCGCCGATACATCATAACCGCCCAAGGCGGCGACGGCGCTGCAAAAGTCAGGACTGCGGATGATGTCGAGCAGGGGGGCCAGCAGCTCGCTTTCGTAATGCCGGCGGGGGATGATCAACTGGTATTGTTCCTCGAACAGGGGGATGAAGTCAAGGCCGAGGGCGCGGGCAGCTGCCAAAATGCCCAGGCCGCAATCGGCGGCGCCACTTTGCACCGCCGCGGCTACGGCCAGATGCGTGAACTCGACCCGCTCGTAGCCCTGGATGGCGGCCGGGTCGATGCCAGCCTGCGCCAGCTTGTAATCGAGCAGCACACGCGTCCCGGCCCCGCGCTGGCGGTTGATGAAGGCGACGTCTGGGCGGGCCAGGTCGGCGAGATCGTGCAGCCGCTTGGGATTCCCACGCCGGACGATCAACCCCTGCGTGCGGCCTACGAAGCCGAGCACGACCACCGGTACATCAGCCAGATAGCGGCGGATGTAGCCCAGGTTGTACTCGCCCGTTTCCTCGTCCAGCAGGTGCGACCCGGCCAAGTGGGCCTCGCCCCGACGCAGGGCCAGCAAGCCGCTGAGCGAGCCGACATTGCCGGAACTGAGCGAACGGTCGGGGCGCTGGCGGCGCAATTGGTCGGCCAGCAGGTCGAGCGTGAGGTCGTGGCTGCCCAGGTGGACGATGGTGTGGTCGATGACGCCGGGCGGGCGCAGCAACTCCACCGTCACGCTGTCCCCGGCGTTCAGGCCCTCCGAGAAGCGGGGGATGTGGGCCATGCCGTCGGCTCGCACCATCGACATGATCACGCCGGCCCCGCGCGAGAGCGGCGTGGCGACGATGCGCTCGTCCACCCGGCCCAGCGTCACCCGCATGTATTCGTCCTGGCCCATCGGCGAGAGCACCTTGCGCGTGAGCGCCGCCTGCACGGTCGGGCGCGGCTCGACTTCCTGGCCTAGCCAGCCTTGCAGCAAGGGCTTGACCAGCAAATCGAAGCTGACCATGGCGCTGACGGGGTAGCCGGGGATGCCAACCAACGGCTTGCCGTGGCCGTGCCCCAACACCACCGGGTGGCCAGGGCGGATGGCGATGCCGTGGACGATGACCTCGCCGATCTCGTCGAAGATGCGGGCGGTGAAGTCCTCCGAGCCGGATGACGAGCCAGCGTTGACGACGACAAGGTCGTGATCGTCGAGACTGGCCAGCACTGCCCGCTTGATCGATTCGTAGTCATCGGCCAGAATGGGCAAGCGGCTGACGCGGGCGCCCCATTCTTCGGCCATGGCGCCCAACACGATGCTGTTGAATTCTATGATGTCGCCCGGTTTCAGAGCGACGCCAGGCGGGACAAGCTCGGTGCCGGTGGGCAGGATGGCGATGCGCGGGCGGCGGTAGACCTGGACATGCGAGTGGCCGCTGCCGGCGATGGCGCCCAAATCCTGGGGCCGCAGGCGGTGGTTGGCGGGCACGACCAGCTCGGTGGCGACGATGTCCTCGCCCATTTGCCGCACGTTTTTCCAGGGAGTGACCGCGGCCAGGATCTCGATCTCGGCTCCCGCGGCTGTTTCCAGGCGCTGAGCTTCTTCGATGGGGATAACGGTGTCGCTGGCAGGGGGCAGCGGGTCGCCGGTGTCCACATAGATCGCCTGCGTCCCCACCGCCAGCCGCAGCGGCCGGGTGAGGGTAGCGCCCACGGTGTTGGCAGCAGTGACGGCGTAGCCATCCATGGCCGAGGCATGATAATGCGGTACGGAGATGCGCGCCCACACCGGCGCGGCTGTCACCCGGCCGTTGGCCTCGGCCAGGGGCAGCGATTCAGCCGGCAGCCGGCGCAGCGCGCCCACACTATCGAGTGCGGCGCGCCAGGCGCTGATGGCTTCGTCGAGGGGGATGTCGTGGAGGTAGGTCATAGATGCAGCCTGACCGTCACCCAGGCGCCCTGCTCGATGCCCAGGCTGTCCAGATGCACCCGCACCACGCCATCCGCCCGCACCAGGGTATAGATCAGGTTGGATTTGCCGAAGATGGGGACGGCCCATAATTCGCCGTCGCGCTCCTCCAGCCGCACCTGGATGTGATCCTCCCGGCCAGCCGCGCTGCTGATCTGCCGGGCCAGCCGCGCCTGCACTTGCGGAGCGAAGGCGAGGAAGGGCGCAGCGCCCAGGGCCAGACGGATGGCAGGGGCCACGAAGAGGTCGAAAATCACTATGGAGCTGACGGGATTGCCAGGCAGCCCAAACACAGCCTTGCCCTGAGCCACAGCCACGATGGTCGGTTTGCCGGGGCGGATGGAGATGCCATGGGCCAGGATGCCCGGCTCGCCCAGGCCGGCGATCACATCCACGCTCATGTCGCGGTAGCTGACCGACGAGCCAGCGTTGAGCACGACGATGTCGCAGGTCTCCACCGCCCGGCGCGTGGCCGCTTCCAATTCCTGGCGTTGATCGGGGATGATGCCGAAAAGTACAGGCTCGCCGCCGGCGCGGCGGGTGAGCGCGGCCAGGGTGTAGGAATTGATGTCGCGCACCTGGCCGGGGCCGGGCGTCTGGTCGGGCGGGATGACTTCGTCGCCGGTGGAAAGGATGGCGACGCGCGGGATTCGAGCCACCGGCGCGGTCGTGATCCCCAGCGCCAGCAATCCGCCCAGGTCTTGCGGGCGCAGGCGATGCCCAGCCGGCAGAACGAGATCGCCCTGCCGTACATCTTCGCCCACCTGGATGACGTTCTCCCCCACGGCCAGCGCGGTCAGAACTTCGATGCTGCGCTCGTCAGCCTTCTGCGTGTTCTCGATCATCACCACCGCATCGGCGCCAGGCGGGATCATGCCGCCGGTGTGGACGAGGATGGCCTCGCCCCTACCTACCGGCTGGGCCGCGGCCTGGCCCATCGCCGCCTCACCGATCACGTCCAGGAACGCCGGCAGGCTGGCCGAAGCCCCGAATGTGTCCTGCGCCTGCACGGCATAGCCATCGACCGTGCTGCGCGCGAACTGGGGCAGGTCGTGGGGTGCGTGAATCTCTGTGGCCAGGACGCGGTCGAGAGCGTCAAAGGTCGGGACGCGTTCGGGTTGCGGGATGGGCAGATAATGTTCGGCCAGGCGTTGCCAGGCGGCGATGGGGGTGAGGACGCGGAAGAATTCGGGCATAGAGCGCTCGACTTTCGGCAATCATATCGAGGCAAGATAAGCCTCGATTTCGCTGGCATAGTGTTCGAAATCGCCCAATCGCTTCTTAAGAATGCCGTAGACTTCGGCGTCGCGCTCTTTCTTAAGATACACGATCTCATTTCTCAGCATGAGCAAGCGCTCGATGATGACGTTGTTTTCGTTCACCGAACCTCCCTCCCCTGATCTCTTGCAGCAGAGCTTCTGTAAAAAATGCCTGCAAAGGTTTCAAATCAAAGTAAATCTTGTCGGCTCGGATCTCGAACTGAATTCGCTTCGATGCAGATCGCTCGAAAACGAGGCGGCCTTCGGACAGAGCCTGATGGCAGAGCAATGGCGGCGCATCATTGAGTATGACCACATCCACATTGCGCCGGCTAAACGCTGAAAGTGCTGCCATGAGTTCCAAACGTTTCTCGAAACGAGCGAATTTTTCCATGTCTTCAATCAGCAATACGGCGAGATCAATATCCGATTGTGCGCGCGCTCGCCCTTTGACCTGAGACCCGAATAGATACGCCGCGACAATGTCAGCTTGAGTCGACAAATAGGCAACCAAACCTTCTGTGTCTAAATCGGGAAGGGCCGCTTCGAGAAGGTGTGTGTGCATTCGCTGAAAACCTGCCTGGGTATATGCGTTGATGTTAGCACAAGGGCGCTCTGCTCCGTTAATGATGATCATACCGCAGCAGTCGCATCCCATTCAACGTCACCAGCAGCGAGGCGCCCATGTCGGCGAAGACGGCCAGCCACATACTGCCAAAGCCTGAGAGGACGAGGAGCAGGAAAACGAGCTTGATGCCCAGGCTAAAGGCAACATTTTGGCGGATGATGCGCATGGCGGCGCGACTGAGGCGCACAGCAAAGGGCAAATGCAGAAGATCATCGCTCATGAGCGCAATGTTCGCCGTCTCCATCGCCTGGGCCGTGCCCGCCGCACCCATGGCGATGCCGACCGTGGCTGTGGCCAGGGCGGGGGCGTCGTTGATGCCATCGCCCACCATGGCCACGGCGCCGTACTGGGCCAGCAGTTCTTTGATCGCGTCCACCTTGTGTTCTGGCAAAAGATGGGCGCGCACTTCGTTGACGCCGACCTCTTGCGCCACGCGGGCAGCCGTGGCGGCATCGTCGCCTGTAAGCATGATCAGGTGTTCGATCCCGGCTCGCTGCAATTCGACCAGTGTCTCGCGGCTGCTCGAGCGCACGGCGTCGGCCACGGTCAGATAGCCTTGGTAGCGTTCGCCGTCGCGAACTAGCATGGCGCTATGCCCGGCGCTGTGTGCTTGCGCGATGTCCGCGCAATGATCGTCATGAGGAATATTGGCGTCGAAATAGGCGTGGTTGGCAATGAGGATGTCGCGTCCGCCCACCCGGCCGCGCACACCTTTGCCAATGAGAGCTTGCACCGAGGCCGGAGCGCCATAGACGTGTTGCAAGTTGCGCTCTTGGGCGGCAGTGACGATGGCACGCGCCAGGGGATGTTCGCTATGGCGCTCGACCGCCGACACCAACGCCAGCAGATCATCGCAGGGCGGGCAGAAGTCAGCGGCGGGGTCCTGGCAATCGACCGAACGCACGCGCACCACCCGCGGTTGGCCAGTCGTCAAGGTGCCGGTCTTGTCGAAAGCGATGGCCTTGATCCGGCTGAGCGCTTCGAGATAGGCGCCGCCTTTGATCAGTAGGCCGTTGCGGGCGCCGTTGCTGATGGCGCTGATCAGGCTGACGGGCGTGCTGATCACCAGAGCGCAGGGGCAGGCGACCACGAGCAAAGACAAAGCCCGGTACAGCCAGCCCTGCTCACCCGTGGCCGAATTCCAGAACGGTTGGTCGAGGAAGAGCGGCGGAACGATGGCCACCAGCGCAGCCAGGACGACGACTGCCGGGGTGTAGACAGCGGCGAAACGATCGACAAAGCGTTGGACGGGCGCCCGCTGCTCTTGCGCCTCTTCGACCATACGGATCAATCGGCTGATGGTGTTGTCAGCGGCGAGATGGGTGACTTCGATGGTGAGGGCGCCCTCACCATTGATGCTGCCGGCGAAGATCTCCGACCCGATTTCCTTCTCGACCGGGCGGCTCTCGCCGGTGATGGGCGCCTGATTCAAGCTCGACCGCCCCCCCCGCACCCGCCCATCCATCGGGACGCGCTCGCCCGGCTTCACCAGAATCATGTCTCCGACCTTGAGGCTGGCGACGGCCGCGCGCTTCTCTTCGAGGCCACAGAAAGGACAGGGGCCGCCATCATAGCCATTCTGGCCGAGGTGTTCATGGCAATCGATGCAAGGCGTCAGCAGGGTGGCTTCGGCCGGGGCCAGTTCCATCAGGCTGTGGATGGCATCGCGGGCGTGCTCGGCGGTGAAACCCTCCAGCGCTTCGCCCAACGCGAACAGCACCATCACCAGGCCGGCCTCGGCATAGGCGCCGATGACAACCGCGCCCACGGCGGCGATGGTCATAAGCACATCGATGTTGATGGCTCGATTGACGCGCAGCGACTTCCAGGCGCGGCGGGCGATGGGAAAACCGGCACAGGCCCAGGCGACGAGCGAGGTGAGATTGAAAAGCCAATGCTCGAAGCCGAGCATTGGTAAGAATTCGTTGAAAATCAGCCCCGGCAAGATGAATACGGCCCCGACCAGCGCCAGGGTTGTATCCCGGCGCTTGAGCAGATAGCGCACGAATCCACCCACCCCTTTGGTGGTCGCTGTGCCTGATGCCACCATTGGCGGCGCGTCCGCGGCGACATCATAGCCCAGCTCGCGCACACGAGCAACGACAACTTCAGGGGCGATCTCCCCCTCTACTTTGAGTGTGGCCAGGTTGAAGTTCAGCCTGGCCTCTTGCACGCCGTCCAACCGGCTGACCCCGCGCTCGATGCTGCGGGCGCAATCGGCGCAATCCATACCGGTGATATGAAAAACTTGGGGAAACGGACGAGTTTGTGTTTCTGGGTTCATTTCGAGGCCACACCAAACACTACAGGGAGAACCGAAGTTTGTCAAGACAGACTTTTCAGGCAAAATGGGGGTGCAACCCGTGCTATTTTCTTCGCCCCTCCTTGTCGATATTCACTATGTCCGCACAGATTCTTGCCCATCTCTATCCCGTCATCCTGGCAGGCGGCGTGGGCAGCCGTTTGTGGCCGCGCAGCCGCAAGAGCATGCCCAAGCAATTCCTCGATCTGACCGGCGATGGACGCACCCTGCTGCAACAAGCCTTTGACCGCATGGCGCCTCTCGTCCCCGCCGACCACATCTACGTCATCACCAATGTCGAATACGCCGACACGGTGCAGGGCCAACTACCCGATCTGCCGCGCGCCAATATCATCGGCGAACCGGCGGCGCGGGGATCGGCAGCCGCGATCGGATTGGGCGCCATCCACCTGCAAAAGCGCGACCCTGAAGCCGTGATGGCTGTCCTGACCGCCGACCATCTCATCCACGAAGCCGAGCGCCTGCGGCAAGTGTTGGTGGGCGCGTCCGAATTGGCGCAAAGCGGTGGTCTGGTGACGCTGGGTATCGCCCCATCCTATCCAGAAACCGGCTATGGGTACATCGAGATGGGCGAGCAGTTGGGCGTCCACAATCATCACGAAGCGCGACAAGTGCGCAGTTTTCGCGAAAAGCCTGACCAAGCTACAGCAGAAGCCTTCCTGGCCGCGGGCAACTATACCTGGAACAGCGGCATGTTCGTCTGGCGAGTGGACGCCATCCTGGCCGAGTTCGCCCGCCAACTACCGCAGCACCACGCGGCGTTGCAGGGTCTTGCCTCCGCTTTGGCCGGACCGGAAGAAACAACCGCCTTCGACCGCTACTGGTCGCCCTTACCGGCCAATGTCACGATCGACTATGGCGTGATGGAAGGAGCAACCAACGTCGCCGTCTTTCCGGTGGATTTGGGGTGGAGCGATATTGGCTCCTGGGCGGCCCTGCTAGAGATTCTGCCCAAAGACAGCGATGGTAATGTCGCCCAGGCCCAACACCTGCATCACGACAGCAGCAACGTCCTTGCCTACTCGCGCGCACGTCTGATCGCCACCATCGGCCTGGCAGACATGATCGTCGTCGATACCGACGATGCCGTGCTGATCATGCCTGCCAGCCGCGCACAGGACGTGAAGAAGCTCCTGGACAAGTTGAAAGCGCAGGGGTTGGAGCGTTATTTGGAGTAGACCGAGAGGCCGGGAAACCAGGTTTACCGGCCTCCTGGTCTCCTGGTCTCCCGATACGATCTGATCTCCTGCGCGTGCTGCCAGGCGTGACGGTAGACATCGAAGATCAGATTACAGAGCGGGCCGCGATTTCCCCACGGGAGGACGTTTTCACGGCAGAGTAGGGCCGGATCAGCGCGGTCGATGAGCAGCACTGTCTTGCGATAGACGGTGACGATGCCATCGGCCAGCGCCACCATGTCCCCGCCATCGTACACTTTGCCCACGTGTCGGTTGTGGACGCCATACAGCGGTAAATCGCGCAGCGGCGCTCCTGGTTGTGGTTCATCCCAATGGCGAGCGATGTCGAGCGCCTGCTCGTTCCAGGCCCAAACGTGTTCGAGGAGTTGATAGGTGTTCCAGTCTCCGCGCCAGGCGGGGCCACTGATTTCGGCATCGGTCATCCCGGCCACGCTGTCCATCAATTCGTTGTAGACAGCGCCCAACCAATTCTTCAGCCCCTCCTTGCCCAATCGCTCGAAACCGCCGAGGTAGTGGGCAAGGCCGGTCTCGACCTGACCATAGGCCGCGTTCGAATCAGCTAACAACTCCGCCAGTGTCACGCTCTGCCGCCCAACCCGCAACTTGCGCTGCCACTGGTAATTCTCCCACGCGCCAAGCTGTTGCTCCAGGCGTTGGGCGGTTTCCACCGCCAGGTCGAGGAGGTCGCCGGGGTCGAGATCTGCTGGCAGGGGCAAGTCAGATGCTTGCACATCTGGCAGGCCGACGGTCACGGCTTCAGCAGCTGCGGCCAAAGAGCGGTCGTCATCGATACGCGCTCGCAATAGATCGCAGGCGGTGGCGGCTCCGTCGCTGAGCGGGATCAGCCATTCGTCCGGGTTCAGCAGGGCGAGATCGTCCCACAAAGTCTGGCGCCGCGTGTGGAATTCGGCCAAAAGATCGGTATAGCGAGGTTTGAGAGGCATGGTGGGGATTAGAGATTGGAGATTGGAGATTGGAGATCGGAGATCGGAGATCGGAGATCGGAGATCGGAGATCGGAGATCGGAGATCGGAGATCGGAGATCGGAGAACAAGTGTCGGATCACCGTGTCACCGTGTCACCCTATCACCATGTCAGACACACGCGCAGTATCCCGGCAGGCTGGCAGGGTGTCAAGTCGGCAAGCGGGTAAGAAATGGCGAAGGTTTGCCATCTTACGGCCACGAGATCGCTGCTATGCTATACTCACATTTTGCTTTCACCACCGCTCCTGGAGTCTTGTATGTCTGAGCAAAAAAGCCGTTCGCGCTACTGGCCGTGGCTGTTTGGCGGCGCTACCGCACTTGTCATCCTGTGCTCACTTTGTGGGATCGGCGTGGCTGCCATTACATCCTTTGTGAACAGCCGCAACAACGACCAGTCTGTGCTCGGCCGCATGTTGGCAACCCCCGCGCCGGTGCTGCCCGCGCCCCAGCCCTTGCGGCCCACGCCGCCGCCTGCCGTCGCGCCCGCGCCCAGCTTGCCCCCCATCGCTCCTGGCAGCGACCTGGAAACCGAGATCTACACGCGCGTCTACGAATTCGCCAATCCCAGTGTGGTGGCGGTGCGCGTCTTCGACGAAAAACTCATTAGCGAAGACACGCCGGTGCAGCCGTTCTTCTTCGACACGGGCGAAGGTTCGGGCTTCATCATCGATGACAAAGGTCACATCGTCACCAACCGCCACGTGGTCAACGGCGCCCAAAGTATCGTCGTTCGTTTCTTCGACGGAATTCTAGCCCCAGCCGAAGTTGTCGGCATTGATCGCGACACGGACCTGGCCGTGATCAAAGTCGATCCTGAGGGATTGAACCTGCACCCCCTGCCGCTCGGCAACATCGACGATCTGAAAGTCGGCTCACGCATCATCGTCATCGGCAATCCCTTCGGCAACACGAACACGTTGACCACCGGCATCATCTCAGCCCTGGGCCGCCAAATCAACTTGCCCGAATCGCAATACTACCTGCCCGAGGTCATCCAAACCGACGCCGCCATCAATCCCGGCAATAGCGGCGGCCCCATGCTCAACGAACAAGGCGAAGTCGTTGGCGTTACCTTCATGATACAATCGACCAGCGCTGCCAATGCCGGCGTTGGCTTTGGCATCCCTGCCTACTTTGTCGAGCGCGTGACGCGTGCACTCATCGCGAACGGCCGCTACGAACACCCGTGGCTGGGCGTCGTTGGAGAGAGCATTTCGCCCTTCATCGCCCGCGAACTCCAGCTCCCCGTCACCTCTGGCGTGCTCGTGGCCACAGCTGTCGCCGACGGCCCCGCGGCCCAGGCGGGCGTGCGCGGCGGCGACAAGCAAGCGCGGGTGGAGGGCGCCCGCTTCACGGTCGGCGGCGACATCATCACCGCTATCGACGGCCAACCGATCATTATGTTCGATGATTTGCTCGCCTACCTCAGCCGCTACACCGAACCCGGCCAAAAAGTAACGCTGACGGTCGTGCGGGATGGCGAAACGATCGCGATCGAGGTAACGTTGGGGGTGCGGCCGGCGGCGGTGGGGCAATAGCGATGGCGGTAGGATTTAGCGCAGACCAGGCAGCTCGCCCCCGCAGTGCTCCCGATAATAGGCTGCTTCTTGTGGGTAGCTGGCGAGGGCGTGCTGTCTGGCTTCCTCAGCGATGGCGACTGCTCTGTTCAATTGCTCGATCATCCCTGGATAGCCCCAGTAGCGGGGCAACACCATGAGGGGAGCGTTCACTGCTCGCTCTGGTGGGCCAAGCGGAATCCAGTTGTACATCAGCGGGCCGCGGCTGTGCACCGTGAAGGCAAGACGATAGCCGGCCTCGCGGGCGATGCGGGTGGTCGTGGGGGTGTAGTTGCCGCCCGGCCAGATGAAAGAGATCGGGCGTTGGCCAACTTCCTGCTCGAAAATAGGGACAGGCCCCCAGATCTCGTCGTGAATCTCTTGCTCTGGTGTGTTGGGCAGCATGTAGAGGTGGTGTAGGCCGTGAGCCTGAATATCGACGAGGCCCAGTTCTTGCAACCGGCGCAAACGCTCCCAAAGATCGGGACGGTTGCCGGGGTCGCCTGTGATCCATCCCAGCGTGACCGTCCAGTGATTGGCCGTCAGGATCGGCAGCAGCGGCCCTTCCACCCCGCCCAAACGGCGGTCATCGACGATGAGGAGCAGCGAACGGGCAGGGATGCGGGCGTTGTGCTCCAGGAAGTCAGCGACCTGGGCCGCCGTCACTGTCTCGAACCCCAACTGTTTGGCCACCTCCATCGTCTGCAGGAAGTAAGGCGTGGGCGTCCACGTGTCGCCGCCGCCCCGGTTCGCGCGTGGGCCGATGCCATGGTACATCACTGGGACGACGATGGCGCCAGGGGGGCTACCGGCAGGATCCCAGCGGTGGCGCAGATATGCACATGCATCGGTGATGTAAGTAGTGGGCTGCACGCTCCGATAAAGGGCGGTGGTGGTGAAAGGAAGGGAGGGGGATGCAGCCATGGTCGGTGGCGCGCTGGCTGGCGTACTTGTGGGGCTGGCGGGCGCAGCAATCGTCAGGCTGGGAGTTCCGGCAGGGGGGAGCGATGTTGCAGGTGGGGTTTCGGTTGCGGGTGGGGCGAACACAAAGGGCATATTGCTGCCAGCGCAGGCCGCGAGTCCTGCCATCGACAGCAGGCCCCAGAGAATCGTCAGCAGGAATCTTCGCTCATGCTTCATACGTCTTACTCCATGCTCCTTAACCCCCTCCCTCAATAGACGAAATCGCGCAGATTGTAGGGCACGCGCTTCGGGCCAACAGGCGGCGGTGGGAGCGTCAGCGCCGCGCGGATCGCTGTCTCCTGCGTCTGGGCCAACTCTGGCGTCGGCGGTTCGATGTCGGCGGCGGTAGCCAGGGCGTCATAGGGTGCGTCGGGATCGGGTTGAAACGGGCTAAAGTAGATGATGTCGTCGCTGTCGAGCGGCATGGCATCGAGGATAGCGGCGGTGTCGACGCAGTGGCGGGTATGGAAGCGGCTGCCGCCAATGCCGGTGAGGACAATGACGCCGACATGTAGACCAGCAGCTTTGAGCCGGTGCACGGCGTCCAGCATGGCCGCAGCAGTGCTGGGCTTGCGCAGCCAGGCCAGCAGCGGCTCGTGTCCGCTCTCCAGGCCGATGTAGACGCGACGTAGTCCTCGCTCGCGCAGCATGCGGAAATCGTCCACGCTCTTACGTTCGGCGCTGAGGCCATCGACGAAGGCGAACAGGCCGGTGGCCCCGTACGGTTGGGCGCGCAGCCAGGCGCGGTGGTGTGATCGAGGCAGATCGGCGGGCATGAGTGTGAAGGCCCGCGCCGCCTCATCGACGAGGGGCAGCAACCGATCTTGGGGAATGACGAGGGCATTGGCGTCGGCCAGAAAGATGCTGCGACGCAAACGCAGGCCAGGGCCAAAGAAGTCCTTGACCGCGCGGATGTGCGCGGCGAATTCGGCGGCATCTTTGATACGAAAACGAACATCCCGGTAAAGGGCGCAGAAGGTGCAGGTATTGAACGAGCAACCTTCGGTGGCTTGTAGCACCAGCGCCTGGTATTGGTCAGGCGGCAGGATGGCGATGGGCCGATAGATATGGGCGAAGCGGGCGACATCGGCCGGGTAAGCGAAGGCGCGGCCTCTCTCGATCAGGGACGCGAGGGGCGCGGGAGGTTGAGCTGCTGCCAGAGAAGTGAGATCAGACTGCAGTTCGGCCAACAGGGCCTCGCTCTCGACCTCGCTCAGCCAAGCGCGCTCGCGCGGTCCCCACCCCTGGCGCCAACGCGCCAATACCCGACCATCCAATCCTCGTCGCAGATTGCGCCCCCCGCGAAAAGCCCCGACCAGCCGCCCACTGAGATCGAAGGTGTAGACGAGGTGGGGACCAAAACTGATGGTCAGGGCATCGCTCAGGCGCAGGTGGGCGCTGCGCCCGTCAGCGAGGGTCAGATCGAGTTGCATGGCGTCTGCTGAGATCAAATCTCGGGATCGTCGGAAACCGTTTCTGTTGCCTGCTCTCGATCGTCCGGTTTTTGTTCTGGTTTTTCTTCTTCCTCGCCAGTATCCTTGCCGCTCTTCTGCAATACTTGCCAGCGCTCGTGAACGGCTTGCAGGGCCGCCAACACCTTGCCATTCACCGAGTCAGGAGGATAGTTGCCCCCCTCGTCTTGTTCGCCAGCGGGCAAGCCCATGAGCAGTTCCAGCGCTTCGTCGAGATGTGTGACCGCGTAGAGGTGGAATTGACCCGCATGCACGGCTGCCACGACATCCTCGCGCAGAACGAGATGTTCGATGTTGGCTTTGGGCAGGATCACACCTTGGGCGCCAGTGAGAGGGCCGAGAGCCAGACAGGTGTCGTAGAACCCCTCCACTTTCTCGTTGATCCCGCCGATAGCCTGGGCTTCACCGTGTTGGTTGATCGAGCCGGTCAGGGCCAGGTCCTGGCGCAGGGGCAGATCGGCGATGGCCGAGAGGAGCACGCACAACTCGGCCATCGAGGCGCTATCGCCCTCCACGCCGGCATAGGATTGCTCGAAGACGAGGGTGGCGTGCAGGCTGAGTGGAAGTTGGCGGGCGTAGCGACCGGAAAGGAAGGCGGAGAGAATCATGACCGCCTTGGAATGGATGGGGCCGCTGAGGCGGGCCTCGCGTTCGATATCGATGATGCCGCCGCGGCCAATGAAAGTGCGGGCGGTGATGCGGCTGGGCATGCCGAAGGCGGCGTTGCCCAGCGGCAGAACCGAGAGGCCGTTGATCTGGCCAACGCACTTGCCTTGCACCGAGACGAGCAGAACGCCGCGTGCGAACTCGTCGCGCAGACGTTCTTCGTAGCGATTCCCGCGCTCGCGTTTTTCGGTGATGGCTTGTTGCACATCCTCAGCGGCGACCACGTCATGGCCGTTCTGCCCGGCCCAGTACGCCGCTTCGGTAATGAGATCGGCGATGTCGCGGAAGCGGGTGGAGAGATAATGCTGGTCTTCGACCAGGCGGGAGCTGTGATCGACCACATGCGCCACCGCGGCGGGTGTAAAATGACTCAGGTTCTGTTGCCGACACATCGTGGCGATGAACTGGGCGTAATCCTGGATGTGCTCGGCATCGCGGGGCATGCGCTCATCGAAATCGGCCTGAACTTTGAATAGTTCGTCGAAATCATCGTCGTAGGCCGAGAGGAGGTAGTAGAGAGAGGATGATCCCGACAGCGCTACCTTGACGCTGAGCGGGATCGGTTCCGGCTCCAGGACGGAGGTGGAGATGAGGCCGAGGGATTGGGCGTATTCCTCCACCCGAACCACGCGCTCCTTGAGTGCGCGCTTGAGCGCGTCCCATGCCTGCGGGCGTTCGAGCAACGACATGGCGTCCAGCACCAGGTAGCCGCCGTTGGCGCGGTGCAGCGCGCCGGCCCGCACCATCGTGAAATCCGTGAAGAGTGCGCCCATAACAGCCTGATGCTCGACCCGACCCACCAGGTTAGCGAAATTGGGATTGCTCTCGTTCACCACGGGTGCGCCTTGGGTATCGGCATTATCCACAAAAAGGTTGATGGCGTAGCGGCGCAACAATCCTTCGCTGCCCATTGCTTGCGTGGCTGCCTGCAGATTGCCATCTTTGCTCTCGCCGTTCTTGAAGGCATCGACATTGGCGATCAGATCCTCGGCCATGCCCTGAAGATGCTGCTGCACCTCGTCCAAATCTCGGTAACGCTCGCGCAATTCGGCCATCGGATGCTGGATGGTGAGCCGAGCCACGTTCTCGTCCAGGGTGGCCATCTGCGCCCGCGTCTCCTGCTCGCGCTGGCGCATGGCGGCAATGGTGATGTCCACCTGCTCCTGAAGCTTTTCGCGCAGCTTGCGGAGCTTGTCTTTCTGTTCGTCGGTGAGTTGCTCGAACTGCACATCGGTGATGGGTTTGCCGCCTATCACCGGCGTCAGCATGAACCCACCCGGCAGGCGGATCAACGAGAAGTTGTACTTGCTGACTTGTTCCGTCAATTGCTCGAACTGCTTCTCCTGCTCTTCTTTCAAGGCATTGACGATCTTGTCCCGCTCCTTGATGTAGTCCTCGCTTTCGAAGGCGGCCGGGATCGCGCGCTGTAGCTCTTTGACGAGACTCTCCAGGTCGGTGCGCAAGGAGCGACCTTTCCCTGGCGGCAGGCGCATGGCGTTGGGGTGGCCTGGCTCCTGGAAATTGAAGACGTAAATCCAGTCGTTAGCGGGCGGCAGTTTGGCGGCGTCGGCCTGGATGAACTGGCGCACGGCGGTGGCCTTGCCGGTGCCGGCGGGGCCGAGCACGAAGATATTGTAGCCATTCGCGGCCATGCCCATGCCGAAATGGAGGGCGCGCAGGGCGCGTTTTTGCCCGATGATGCCAGTGAGATCGGGAAGGTCGGCCGTAGTGACGAACGAGAATTGCGCGGGATTGCAGGTAGGCCGGATTTGGTCGGCGGTCAGCATTTGCAACATCGTCATTGCGAACTCCTTGCGCTGCGAAGCGCCTCGAAGCAATCGTAGGTCGCCGTGTGTTACACATTTACACCTGGCAGCTTAGCAGAATTTTTCCGTTTTGGCTATGACGCGCGTCAGTTCGACCCAGTGCGCGCGGAAATGCCTGCCTGGGTCGCGGGTCCCAGCAGCTACAGCCGTCGCCGTCTCGCCACCCACCCTGCCAGCCCTGCCAACCCGCTGCCCAAGAGCAAGAGCGTGGCTGGTTCAGGAATCTCGACTGGCGGCAAACCGATCAGCGTGATCAGCGTGGGGTTGGATTCGCGTTCGTTGCCCTCGCGATACGTCACGAAGGCGCGGTTGGTGAAGTTGAGCGGCCCCTGATCTCGATTGAAGGCGACGATGCGGGCGCGGATGACGACAGTCGCCCTATCACCCGGATTGAGCACGCCGAGGGGGGCCAGCACAGTATGCGAGGCCGGATCGTAGCTGGCCCCGCCGCGACTGCTGGTCACGCTCACGTTCTCGACATAGCGACTGAGCGGATCGCGCAGCACGGCGTTCGTCGCCGGCGCGTTGCCATCGTTGCCGATGGTCAGGGTGAATGTGATCGGATCGGTGGCGACGACACGCGTGCTGCTGGCAATTTTGACGACGACGGGGTTGATGATGGAATTGAGGATAAGCTCGTGCTGGGCGGCGGCAGGCGCGGCATTGTTGGCGCTCAGGGCGGCGCGATTGAGCAAGAGTAATTCGGCGCGATCGCCGGTGCTGCCCACATCAGGCAGGTCGTTGCGCGCCACGCGCACGCCGAGCGACACGCACGTCTCTGGCCCTGCCGCCAGTGCGCCCAGATTCCAGGTTAGACGATGGCTGCCAGCGTCGTAGGCCCCGCCGCCTGTGGCCGTCCCCCCCACATAGTCCACGTTCTTGGGCAGGTCATCGATCAGGATGGCATCAATGGCGCCAGCATCGCCGGTGTTTTGGTAGCATAGGCTGTATGTGTAAGTATCGCCCAGCACCACCGGGCCAGCCGTGCTGGCGGTCTTGCGGAGCTGGAGTTGTGGGCCGTTCCCAGCGGCTGGGTGCTGCTCCGCCGCTCGCGCAAACCGCTCTCTGCTTGCACCCGCCATTCCAGCCACGATCAAGACCAAGATCAGTGACGCCATACGAGGCCAAACGCGCGACCTCCACCGCCAAACAATGCCCATGCTACGACTCCTTGAGACGCCAAAACGCGGCGCCGAAGCGCGCGGAAAACGAACATACGCCCCTACCGCGCACAATATCGGGCAGGGTGCGCGCATTATAGGTTGCTGGGGCGGGCTTGTCAACGCGCTGCGCGCCCAGGCAAGAGGGCGCAAAAAAAGGCGGAATCGAGTCTGAATTCCGCCTTTTTTGTGCAACGAAAGAGGTGTGCTTAGCGACTCTTCAGCGCGTCGCGAATTTCTATCAGCAGTTTCTCTTCAGTGGAAGGGCCAGCAGGCGCAGCAGGTTGTTCCTTCTTGAACCGCTGGTAGGGTTTGATGATGAAATAGAAGACGGCGAGAGCAATGAGAATGAAGTTGACGAGCGCCGTCAGGAACGAGCCGTACTTGATCACGCTGTTGTTGATCGTAAAGGTCAGATCGTTGAAGCTGGGTGTGCCGACGAAGATGCCAATGATCGGCATCAGCACATCCTGGACGACCGATGTGATCACAGCGCCGATGGCAGCGGCCATGATCAAGCCGACGGCAATGTCGATCAGGCTGCCCTTGAAGGCGAAATCACGGAATTCTTTGAACATGGAGAGCACTTCCGTTAGCAGATGAAATGAAAAGGATTGAAAGGGATAACGTTGGCGACTACTGTAGCATGTTCAGTAAGGCAATTCAAGGCGCGATGCTAATCATTCGGAACGCGAAGTTTTCAGGTGCGTCGGACTTACGCCGGACAGGATCAGGAAATCAGGACATAACCTATTCCACGCACCGTGCGCAAATTCTGTGTTCCCTGATTTCGACTTTGCAGCTTTTGACGCAGACGCCAGATCAGTACGCGCAGCGTGTCGAGTGACGATTCCTGGCCATACGATCGCAACATCGTCAATATCTGATCGTGGGTGACAACCTGATCACAGTGTTGAGCCAGGTGAAGTAACAAGTAGTACTCAGCATTTGCCAACTTTGCCGGCTCATCGTCCACCCAAACGCGCTGCAAGCTGGCGTTGATACGAATCGAACCGGCGCCGACGATGATGAGGTCGGAGCTGGGCGCCGGCGGTGCGTCGCCGCCTCTGGCATCCATCACAGCGGGAGCATTGTGATAGCGCGGCGCATCATTATGGGCGCCTGCCAGGGGCAACCACAAAGATACGGTGTGCCCGCGGCCTTTTCCTTCTTCGACAGAGAGATGCCCGCCATGCCCCTCGATGATCAACCGCGCGCGCGCCAGACCCAACCGGCTTGTCTGGTTCTTGATCACGAGATCGTCGTTACGCGCGGTTGGTGCGGCAGGTCGGGCAAAGGCAAGGGCTTTATCCCCTGTGAAACGCACGATGGCCCACCGTTCCCAGCTCGATACGCGCGCGCCGATAGTAGCACCCTGTTCGATGGCGCCAGGTTCCACGCCGGCCAGGGCCGCCCGAATGACATCATCGAGCGCTTCTTGTAATAGTTCTGCATCCCCCATGATGGCCGGCGTTTCGCCTTCCTGTTCGGCTTCCAGGCGAATGTTGCGCGCCTTGACTTCGTCGCGACGCATGGCCAGGGCGCGTTCCACCGCCGCCGATAATGACAGCGGAGTCCAATGGATGTCAGCCAGGGCTTCCTCGATGCGCGCCAGGGCTTGCACTTCCTGAATGAGGGCGTTGACGCGCTGGGCGCTCGTCTCGACAGCCCCCAACATCGCCTGTTGGGCAGGGGGTGCTTCCTGGGCCAACCACTCGGTATAGCCAAGAACAACGCTCAAGGCCGAGCGAATGTCCCACGCCACCAAATCGACCAGCCCTCTGCGCTCGCGATCGAGGCTCTGAAGGCGATCATTGGCAGTGCGCAGAGCAGAAGCTTGCTGTTCCAATTGCCCCTGGAGCAATGTCAATTCATTGCGCTGCTGGCGCAAGGTCTGCTCTACTGTCGCCTCGGCGGCCATGGGTCGCGCTGCCATCACCAGGCCAAGCGTATCAGCGCGAGGCAGGAAGATGACATCGCAGGGGCGCAGGTGCATCTCGTCCAATTGGAGGCCCGTTAGCCGCCAGGGTGCCGCCTGCCCCCAGGCGATCTGGCTCAATTCCTCCTCCAATCCTCCCAGGCTGGCAATGGCGTCTGTGAGAAAATGGCCTATCAACGCCCGGCCACAGTAGGCTGCCAGGCTGGAAGTGGCCGCGCGGATGACGAGATCTTCGGAGAGGACAGCAAACATCAGGTCGAGCTGGGCGCAGAGGTCGAGCAATGAAGCCGTGTCGGGAAAGACAAATTGCAGGAGCGATTCGTCGCTCCGTCTTTGCAGTCGCACCTCATTGCGCCGCTGCATCTTGGCTTGCTCTTTCTGGATTTCTCTGGTTACATCACGGGCAGTGACGAGAAACCCATCTCCTTCCTGACGCGGCAGGGCCGCGAGGTTCAGATAACGCAGATGGCTTTCGTCTGAGCGTTGGTGGGCGACGGCTGGTACATACCAAATGGAGGCGCTGTCTTGTTCCCCCGATCGCAACATTGTCTGCACGCCATCCAAGATGGGCAGGAAGCTATCGAGCTGGGCGCCCGGGGTGACATCGCCGATCAAGGCGCGAAAGCCAGGCGAGACTTCGCCAACGCGCAACGACTCATCGATAAGGGCATAACCCGCGTTCATGCTAAGTTCGGTTGACATTTCAGGCTAGCCAAATGGGGACGCCAGCCAACTGCAACCAGTGCAGATGGCATTTGGCAAGCTTGGCAAAACGTTGAATACTCTTGATTCTCCACGACCTGTCGTAAATGTCAATATAACTTTAAACCAAAGTCAGGACGAGAATGAGAGATGGACGATGCAGCACTGATGTTCTCGAACTGACTTGAGTTTAGTGGGGTGAAGCTTGTCCCGCGCCCACCTCGAACCCGGCCAGGTGTTCGAGCGCCTTGACGAGGGCGTGGTTGCCTTCGGCGCCAAGCCCCTGAGCCTGGAGGCTGCGATAAAGATGAAAAATCAGCGACGTGCTGGGGAGGGGGACGCCGGACTGATCGGCGGCCTCCAGCGCCAGGCGCAGGTCTTTTTGCTGGAGGTCGATGGTGAAGCCGGGGCGCCAATCACGGGCCAAGACCTGTGTACCACGAAAACTGAGCATCCAACTGCCCGCCGCCCCGGCTTTCACAGCCTCCAGGGCCTTGTGCAAATCGATGCCTTGAGCCTGGGCGAAGAGAAAAGCCTCGCTCATGGCCAGGGCGTTCCCCACCACCAGAATTTGATTCATCAACTTGACTGTTTGCCCGGCGCCATGGTCGCCCACATGCGTGATCTGCTTACCCATGGCCTGGAGCACCGGCAACGCCCGCGCAAAGTCCGCCACCTGGCCGCCGACCATGATCGAGAGCGTCCCCTTGGCTGCGCCTTCGCTGCCGCCGCTGACGGGCGCGTCGAGGTGGGTGACGCCTTTGGCCGCCAGACGGGAAACCAGAGAGCGAGTCGCGGCGGGGCTGATCGTGCTGCAATCGATGACCAAGCTGCCCGGTTGCGCGCCTTCGATGACGCCCCCCGGCGCGAGAACGACATCCTCGACATCGGGCGTATCGCTGACGCAGAGGATGATGATGTCGCTGCGGCTGGCCAGATCGGCAGGCGAGGCGGCAATCTGCGCGCCCGCCGCCTGCAGTGGCTGCATTTTGGCGGCAGTGCGATTCCACACCGTGAGCGGAAACCCCGCTTGCAGGAGATTGCGCGTCATCCCCTGACCCATGATGCCCAAGC
The DNA here is from genome assembly GCA_041918515.1 of Chloroflexota bacterium. Taxonomy (GTDB): domain Bacteria; phylum Chloroflexota; class Anaerolineae; order J102; family J102; genus SSF26. The sequence continues at coordinate 20,193 of JAYRVO010000142.1, forward strand.
CGATAAAACCTACTCTTTCCGGCATGATGAACTCCTTGATCACTGTTATCGAGACCTGATTCGAGAAGCGATGTGCGCCTGCTGACCTGCGGCGTATTACGCCCTGCATCAGGTCCCACGGCGAAGTACGTAGCATGTTATACAAGGGCACAAAGATACCACATTGTCTCCCTACTCCCTACTTTCTTCACTCCCCAGCATTTGTTTTTGACTTCCTCCGCATAACAGCGTATGCTTAGTTCCCAGGGACGTGCCTCGCACAACCCGTCGGCTGCCACCACAATGGCGTGGCTGGCAGCCTTGTTGGCTCACTTTTGGAGGTGATCTATGTTTCAGCGCATTGTGGCATCTTTGCGAAGTTGGGTGCATTGGCTCTTCGAGACACCGGTCAAATCCCTGCCTCCCATTTATGGAGACACCGTGCCCACCGATTTGCGCACTTTTGCCGCGCAAGCGGAGGAGGCACAACATCACGGCCAAGAGATAGTGCGACACCGCGGCCTGCAACATGAGCAGACCAAAGTTCCGCAAGGAAATGTGCCAATCGAACGGCTATAATTTCGTGGGGTGATAGTGCAATTTCAGACCCTTGCCGTCCACAGCGGCCACGAGCGCGGCGCCGGGGCCATGCCAACAACGCCGCCCCTCGAACGTTCCACTTCCTGGGCCTTCGCCTCGATGGCCGATCTCGACGCTGTCTTCGATGGCGCTGCGCCGGGCTATTTTTACGCGCGCGACGGCATGCCGAACGCGTCTCAGCTCGAGCAAGCCCTGTCGGCGTTGGAAGCCGGGCAGAACACCCTGGTCTATGCCTCTGGCATGGCCGCTATCGCTGGCGTGTTGGCAGTTGCTGGCAGTCGCCGGCGCATCCTGGCCACACCCGACCTCTACGGACGCACCTACGCCCTCCTCCAAGCCTGGCTGCCAGAAGCTGGGGCCGAGGTTCGCTTCGTCTCCGGGCAAGATCACGCCGCCATCTCCGACGCCCTGGCATCCTGGCGCCCCCACCTGCTCGTAGTCGAGACCCTCTCCAACCCCCTGGTAAAGATCAGCGACTTGCCCTGGCTCATCGCCCAGGCGCACACCGTCGGCTGCAAAGTATTGGTGGACAACACCTTTGCCACGCCCTACCTCTGTCGTCCCGCCGCCTGGGGCGCTGATTTCACAGTTGAATCTCTGACCAAATACATCAACGGCCATGGCGACGTTCTGGGTGGATCTGTCACCACCGTCGATCTGGCGGAACACATCGTTTTAGCGAAACAGCGCAGCAGCTTTGGGGCCACGCTCGACCCTCACGCCGCCTGGCTGACCTTGCGTGGCATGCGCACTCTGGGTCTGCGCATGCGCCAGCACAACGACAACGCCCTCGCGCTCGCAACCTTCCTATCCACTCACCCCGCCGTCGCCCGCGTCTATTATCCCGGCCTGGCCGCCGATCCTGGCCACGATCTCGCTGCGCGCCTCTTCGATAGCCGGGGCTTTGGCGGCATGTTGGCCTTCGATCTGGTCGAAGCCACGCGCGCCCGCGCCTGGCAGGTGATGGATCGCCTCCGCATCGCCTTGCGCGCGCCCACCTTGGGCGACGTCGCCACCCTCGTCGCCTACCCGGCCCACGCCTCGCACCGCAGCCTCAGCCCGGCCCAACGTGCCGCCATTGGCATCGGCGACGGCCTCATACGTGTCTCGATGGGCATCGAAGAAACTGGGGATATCATCACCGATTTTGTTCAGGCTTTAGGGGAAACCGGTTAGGGGCGAGGGGGCGGGGTAAATTTTCACTTTCCAAGGCGTTTCTCCGCTGGCCTCGCCTCCGATTACTTTGGGCAGCAAAATACATTCGCGACGAACCCGCGATGAACATGCAAGCATAGTAAGCGACGAGACAGTTAGAATGAACAATGGGTGCGACGCATTGCCAGCGAACACAGTCTGCCTGCGTCGCACCTGCCATTCGTGCTTCTTCCATCCGCGTCCACCGGCCATGGCGCCGCCGCCGTGACGCTGTTCATAGCCCTGCCGCTGCTGGTCGCGGCCATCCTGCTTTACACACACTCGGCCGCGCACACAACCCGGTCGAGAAAATGAGACCCGAGGAAGGCTTCGTGAAATTCACCTTCATTGCTCTTGGCATTCTCGCTCTGTTGATTGTCGTGCTCTGGCTGGGCCTGCGCGTCCCGCCCAGGCCCTTTGCCGCTTTTCCGCAATCTGGACCAACGCCCCAGACCGCACCCCTACCCGATGGTCTGCCGGCTCCGGTCGAGCGCTACTTCCGCCAGATCTATGGCGACCGCGTGCCGGTGATCAAATCGGCTGTGATCACCGGCCGGGCTGCCATGAGTCCGGTGGGCGGCGTCACTGTGCCGGCGCGCTTCCGTTTCGTCCACGATGTGGGAAAGGGTTACCGCCACTATTTCGAGCTGACTTGGTTTGGGCTAAAGCTCGGCGTGGGCAACGAGCATTATCTGGATGGCAAGAGCCGGTTGGAATTGCCGATGGGTCTGAGCGATGAAGGCCCGAACGTCGATCAAGCCGCCAACCTGAGCATGTGGGCCGAGTATGTATGGCTGCCGGCGGCTTTGCTGACCACGCCCGGTGTGCGCTGGCAGGCGGTGGACGATGACACGGCCTTGTTGGTCGTCCCCTTCGGCGCCAGCGAGCAAACGTTCGTGACCCGCTTCGACCCGGCCACAGGCCGGCTGACCACGCTGGAATCGATGCGCTACAAAGACTCGAAAAGCACGACCAAAACCTTGTGGCTCAACGAGTCGAAGAACTGGCAGATCGTGAGCGGCGTCGAGATCCCCACCGCCGGCGCCGTCACCTGGTTCGATCAGGGCAAACCGTGGGCAGTCTTTACGGTCGAGGACGTGGTTTATAACGTGGATGTGCAGGATTCCATCCGCCAAATGGACAAGTGATATGACAAGTATTTGTCGTCAGCGACCAATGAACGGTGATCGGGACTTCTGGCGGATGCGCGACCTGCTGATCGAGACGTTCCCGATCACGCCCATCGGCTTCAATTGGGATGTGCGCCGGCTGGATGGCAAACGCTTCTACGACGCCGACGCCGACGCCAACCGGCTGCTGGCGCGGCCCGTGCAGCTTTGGGAGACGAGCGCCGGCCGGTTGGTGGGCTATGTTCTGGCCGAGGGCGCTGGCGACGCCCACATGCAGGTGCATCCCGACTATCGCCATCTCGAAGACGACATGCTCGCCTGGGCCGAAGCGCATCTGGCCGCGCCGGGCGCCGGGGACAGCGCCCGCAGCCTGGAAGTGTACGTCTACGAATACGACGCCCTGCGCCAACGTCTTCTGGCCGCCCGTGGATTCGCCAAAACCGAATCCTGGGGCATGATCCGCCACTTGCGCCTCGGCCAGCAGCCGCTGCCCCAACCCTCGCTGGCCGCGGGCTACACCCTGCGCCCGACCCGGCCCGACGACATGGCCGACTGCCAGCGCATCGCCGACCTGCTCAACGCCGCCTTTCGCCGCAACTTCCACAACGCCGCCGAGTTTTACAACTTCGCCCGGCGGGCGCCCTGCTTCCGGCCCGAACTTGACCTCGTGGCCGTGGCGTCGGATGGGACGTTCGCCGCCTACGTGGCCGCGCCCTACGACGAGGCCAACCACTACGGCATCTTCGAGCCGGTCTGCACCCACCCCGACCACCAGCGCCGGGGCCTGGCCCAAGCCTTGATGCACGAGGCGCTGCTGCGCTTGCGGGCGCTGGGCGCCGTCGATGTCACCGTAGACACTGGCGACATGACCCCTGCCAATCGCCTGTACGACAGCCTGGGCTTCACCGAGGCGTATCGGGGTTGGGCCTGGCAGAAAACGTGGTAGACCAATCTCTCGATCTCAGCCTCGCTCATATGAGCACCCACCCGCTACTGTCAGCTTTGCCTTTCAAGCTCCGCCACCCGACGCAACACATTCGTGATCGCCTCTGGCGGCTGAGCGCCGCTGAAGGCGTACTTCTCGTCGATGACAAAAAACGGCACGCCGGTGATGCCAAGCTGATAGGCATCCTGCGCCTCGGCCTCCACCCGCGCTCGCACAGCCTCACCGGTTAGATCGGCCCGCAGCCGGACGGCATCCATCCCGCGCCTGACGCCGATCCCGACCAGCGTCTCGGCGTCGCCGATGTCTTGCCCGTGCTCGAAATAGGCGGCGTACACATCTTCGATCACCGCCTCGCGGATTTCTTCCGGCGCCAGAGCGATCAAGCAGTGCGAGAGGGCGCTGTTGGGCGCTTTTTGAATCCGCTCCATGTTGAACGTGAGGCCCGCGGCCTCACCCATGCGTCGCGGGCCATCGAAAGCCTGCTGCAAGCTCACGCGACCGTTAAATTTGGCCTGCATGTAGGGGACGAAATCATAGCCGGCGGCCGGGATGGTGGGGTTCAGGAAGAAGGCCCGGTATTCGACGCTGACGGGTGCGCCCGTCCATTGTTGCAGCGACCGCTGCAAGTGCCGCTGACCAATGCGGCAAAATGGTCAGACGGTGTCGTGATAAACGGTGATGTGCATAAGGATCTCGCGGGATGGGTGTGTTGGTGCTGAAAATCTTATCCTACCACAATCCGCTCCACTTCTCAGCACGCGCCTGGTCTGGAATGCTTTGAACTTGTGGACACGGATTGGGAAACCATGTCCTGAGTACAGCGAAGGAGCGGATGGCTTTTTCAAGAATTCCAAATTTGTGGACGCAGATGGAAAGATCACGGATTTTTGACCAAAAAACTATCCGTGTTTCCCCTATCCGCGTCCACAAATCATCTTTCCTGATGGCAAAAAAAGTCATACTTGGAATTGCTGGGCCTGGAATGCTTTGAACTTGTGGACACGAATTTTGAGGAGAATCCAACCCGCCCGGCTGAATGATTCCGCGACAAAAGCGCGAAAGACACGCGAGCGCACGAGATTCACAACCTGCTAAACTGAAGTCACGTTGAGAACAGAAGCTTTGGCAGCGACGAAAGACGATGGACGATGAACGAACAAGCCCACTTTGATGGACGAATTACCTTCGTCCCTTCGACAAGCTCAGGACAAGCTTTCCGTCCCTTCGCTTTGCTCAACTTTCGTCCTCGGTCGAGCTAAACACAGAACTGATGTTTTCGAGCTGACTTCAGTTTAGACTACCTACACACCGACAAAAGGATCAGGCCCTGAGGATTATGCAATGAATGCTACCCCCATCATATCTAAAACTCGCCGCTACGAGCTTGACTGGTTGCGGGTGCTGGCCATCCTGGCGATCTTCTGCTTCCACAGCACCCGCTTTTTCGATCCCTCGGATTGGCACGTCAAAAACCGAACGACATATCCGGGCATGGAGCTAGCGGCAGCGATTGTGCTCAACTGGATCATGCCGCTGATTTTTGTCATCTCCGGAGCCAGCACCTACTACGCTCTGGGCAAACGCGGCGGCGGCGTGTTTCTCAAAGACCGCAGCTTGCGCTTGCTGGTGCCGTTGATTGTCGGCATCTTCACCCATTCGATATGGCAGATCTATCTGGACCGCGTGACTCATCATCAGTTCACCGGCTCATTCATCGAATTCATCCCGCACTATTTCGAGGGCATGTACGGCTTCGGCGGCAACTTCGCCTGGATGGGCATGCACCTGTGGTATCTGGGGATTTTGTTCGTGTTCAGCGTGCTATTCCTGCCTTTGTTTCTCTGGCTGCGGCAAGGCTCTGGCCAGCGCCTGTTGGACTGGCTGAGTGGCGCCCTGGCTTTTCCGGGCGGCGTCTATCTGCTCGCGCTGCCGGTGATGGCGACGCTGGCCTTCGTCAATCCTCACACGTTCCTCGGCGCCCGCAACTTTGGCGGTTGGAGCGTAAGCGGATACATACCGGTCTTCCTGGCGGGCTTTTTGGTGGTCTCGGGCGAGCGTCTGTACGACAGTGTGCGCCGGCTGCGCTGGGTGTCGCTCGTGGCGGCGGGTGTTCTGACTGCCGTTATGGCGGTGATCTACGCTCAGCGCGGCGAGCCTGTCTATGGCACGCCCTATTACACCAGGCTGTTCGCCGTCTACGGTCTGATGTCGTGGTGCTGGATACTGGGGTTCATGGGTTTCGCCGCTCAGCATCTACGCTTTGCCAACCCGTTCCTGGCCTACGCCAACGAGGCCGTGTTGCCTTTCTACATCCTGCATCAGACTGTGCTATTGACGGTGGGCTATTGGGTGGTGCGCTGGTCCATCCCTGATCTGCTGAAATGGCTGACGATAGCAGGTCTTTCGCTGGCAATCTGCCTCGCCTTGTACGAGTTCCTGATCCGGCGCTACAACGTGTTGCGCTTCCTGTTCGGAATGAAATCACAGCCGCGGCAACCCTCGCCGCAGCTTCATCAACCACAACCGGCTCAGATTCCATAAAGCTGCTGCCACAGCAGCACAAACTCCAGGAGATTCTCCCATGTCAACACGAACCCTTCTCATTCTTCTCATCGTCGCCGCCTTCCTGGCCGCTTGCACCGTTCCTGTTCCGATCGTCAACAACATCAGAGGATCGGGCAACGTCATCACCAAAAACTACGACTTCAGCGACTTCGACCAGGTGGTCATCGCCAACGCTTTTCGGGCCGAGGTCACGGCCGGCGATGGCTACATGGTCGAGGTCACGGTCGATGACAATCTGGTGGAGCATCTGCGCGTCGAGCAGAAAGGCGACACGGTGACGATCTCTCTCGAACCCAACCTCAGCCTGAACAACACCACTCTGCGGGCGCGGATCACGCTGCCTAAACTGACGGGCCTGGATGCCAGCGGCGCCAGCCGCGTCGATGTTTCCGGCTTCGACAGTACGAATGATGTCTGGGTCACAGTTTCTGGGGCCAGCACGGCCAGAGGCGACATGAACACAGGCGATCTGAACGCCAATGTCTCCGGCGCCAGCACGCTCTCGTTAGCAGGCAGCGGCCACGGGCTGAAGGTGGATGCATCCGGCGCCAGCAATGCCGACCTGAGCGACTTTTCTGTCACTAATGCTATGGTCGAGGTCAGCGGCGCCAGCCGGGCACAGGTCAACGTCTCGGGCAAGTTGGATGCCACCGCCAGCGGCGCTTCCAGCGTGCGCTACAGCGGCGACCCCACGCTCGGTCGCATCGACGAGAGCGGCGCTAGCACGATTTCGGCGCAGTAAATCACAAGGGAACACAACAAACACCACAAAGACACGAAGACACGAAGAATACAAAGGTTTCATGGCTTTTTAGTGTCTTCGTGCCTTTGTGGTTAGCAACGTTTTAGCAGAAGGAAGAAAATGATGGAAAAAGAACGTACACGCGACGGCATCACCGGGGGCTTGCTCCTGATCGGCATCGGCATCCTCGCTTTCACCGGCTGGTGGTGGCCGGGCATCATGGTGGTGCTGGGCATCGCCATCGGCTCGGGCCTGGTCTTCCGGGGCCGCTACCTGCAAGGGCTGGTGATGGCCGCCATCTTCTTCGCCATTCCCCTGCTCACCGAAGCCGACATTCCCTGGGGCATCTTCGGCCCCATGATCTTGATCGGCGTTGGCGTGGTGGCGTTGGTCAAGGCGTTCTATCTGCGCGATGCCTAAATCGCGACGAATTCCTGTGAAAAGCGAAGCCATCATGAAATATCCTCAGAAACCTCTCTATATCCTCCTGATCGTCCTGACTTTCTTCCTGGCCCTGACTGCCATTCTGGGCGGCCTCGCTCTGGTGGCAAACTTCAACGCGCCGCCGGTCGAGATGTTGCAGGGATCGTTGTTCAAGGATTTCACCATCCCTGGCCTGGCGCTCATAGTCATCGTCGGCGGGAGCGCTTTGTTCGCCGCGATCCTGTTGCTGCGCAAGAGCAAGTTTGCGATCCTCTTTGCTGCCACCGCCGGGGTCATCATCATGTTCTTCGAGTTCGTCGAAGCTCTGATTATTGGCTCTCCGGCGGGGGTCGCGCGCACGCTGCAAATCTTTTACTTCGGATTGGGGGTGTTGATCGTGGTCACGTCCATGAGGATTTGGTTTCTGGACTTACGCGCCGATCCGCACAAGTGAGGCATCAGGCTAAATCAGATCCCACCCCCTCATAACCCAAACCAATTCGCCCCATTCGCGCTATTCGCGGATCAAAACCACCCAGGAGACCCCCAATGACAGACCCAACCCGCATCGACATCCCCTTCCCCGACGCCACCGATCTGCATCTGCGTCTGACCGTCGGCGCCTGCAAGCTGCACATCCGTCCTGGCGATGACCCCCAGTGGGTGGCCGGAACGTACAGCGACCCTTCCAATGCCGTGCCGCTGCGCATCGAGCAAAACGGCGGCAATGTCCGTATTTCGCAGACATTCGACTGGCCGCAAAGCTGGGGCACGTTCAATGAACCCCCGACCTTCGACCTGGTCATCGGCAAGGCTCGGCCCTTCGTCCTGACGATAGAGGGCGGAGCCAGCGAAGCCGAGATGGATCTGGGCGGCGTGCCGCTGCGCAATCTCACCGTGAAATACGGGGCGGGCAAGCAAACGGTCGAGTTTTCGGCGCCCAACCCGGAGCCAATGCAGTCATTGTCTGTGGCCTGCGGCGCCGCCGCTATGGAGTTCGACGGCCTGGCCAACGCCAACTTTGCCGAGATGCGGCTCGAAGGCGGGGCCGCAGGCTATGAGTTGGACTTCAGCGGGGCGCTGCGCGGCGACGCCGCCGTCAGGATCAGCGCCGCCATGTCCTCCGTGCTGCTGAAAATCCCCGCCAGCACAGCCGTGAAGATGAGCGCCGAGGCGATTATGGGCAGCGTGGACACGGGCGATGGCTTCATGAAGAAGGAAGGCGCCTGGTGGAACGAGGCCGCCCTGTCCGGCAAAACGCCGTGCATCAACATTAACGCGCGCATGACCATGGGATCGATTCGCCTGCAACAAGGTTAAGGAAACCGATGATGCGCACCGTTGCCCTCATCCTGCTGCTCCTCGCCGCGCACTTTTCGTTGACCGCCCTACTTCCTGGCCCGGCTGGCAAGGGCACGGTTGTTTGGCCCTTTGGTCCAGAGTCAAGACCGGTGTTCGGCTTCCTGGGTGGCGGCGGACGTCCGCTCGCCCAAGTGCTGGCTGTGATCGCTGGCGCCTGCTTCCTTTTGGCTGCACTCTCCCTGTTCGGCCTGCTCATCCCGGCGGACTGGTGGACCGTGCTGGTTGTCGTGGGAGCAGTTGCCTCGATCGTACTGCACCTGCTCTATCTCAGCCCATTCGCCATCCTGCCGCTTATCCTCGACGGCGTATTGCTGTGGGGTGCGTTGGCCCAGGGCTGGACCGCAGCCAGCCTCGGCGGCGGATGAGGTGGACGACGCCCTGGCATTCTACGAGCGTTTCTACGCGGCAGTGGCCGGCAGCCGCGCCTACGCCCTGTTCTGCCAGCGGGTGTTTGGGCGCGATTTCAGCCAGCATGGCTTCGCCGATATGGCCCAACTCGACGCCTTGCTCGACCTGCTGGCCATCGGCCCCAGCGACCGCGTGCTCGACCTGGGCTGTGGCAATGGCGGCATGGCTGCCTTCATCGCCGAAACGACGGGCGCGCACGTTACCGGCATCGACATCAGCAGTGCAGCGATCAGGCAGGCGCGGCGCTATTCGGCCACGCGGCCAGGCCAACTGGCCTTTAGCGTCGCCGATATCGCCCGCCTGCCCTTCCCATCCGCCAGCTTCGATGCCCACATCGCTATCGACACCCTTTACTTCACCGATCTGGACGAAACGATTGTGGGCATGAAAGCGGCGCTCAAGCTGCACGGCCGCATGGGCGTCTTTTGGAGCCAGGGGGCGGATCCGGCCACGCCCATCGAGATATTCCCGCGCCAGACGTTGCCCCCCGACAACACCGATCTGGCGCGGGCATTGCAGCGCCAGGGGCTGACCTATGGCGTCCAAGACTTCACAGACGCTGACTACCGGCACGCACAGTTGAAGCGATCGGTATTGCTGGAACTGCGCCCGCTATTCGAGGCCGAAGACACCCTCTTCCTGTATGACAATCGCCTGGGGGAAGCAGAAGGGGTGATGACGGCCATCGAGGCTGGCGCCCACGCCCGCTATCTTTACGGCGTCAAGCTGTGAAAAATGCGTCCAGCGCATCCGGATCGTCGGTAAAACCCCAACCTTCGGCCACCTTGCCATCAGCAGTCACGCGCATCAGGTGGCCGCCGCGCAGGTCGATGGTTTTGCCCTTGCGCTCGCCCCGCACGCGGAAGGTGGTCATCACGTAGTCGCCGTTGACCATCACATCTTCCAGGACGAAATCCCAGCGGTCGAGTGGCGCCATGCGCGAGACCATCAACCGGGTGTATTCCTCGAAGCCGTGATAGTCGCCGGAGACCGGGTTGTGGCCGGGCACATGCCAGACGATATCGCCGGCGATGCTGGCGCGTTCGCTGGCGTCGCCTTCGTACATTTTGCGTGCGACGGCCAGATTGCGTTTGTCTTGTTCGGTCATGGATACATCTCCTTGCATGGACGCAATCAACTGGGGTTGCGCCAAAGATAGCGGTTGATGCGGGCGCCAGTGTCATGAAAACCGATGCGCCGATAGACCGGCGCCCCTTGTTCGGTCGACCAAAGGGTGGCATAGCGATAGCCGGCGGCGCGGGCGTCGAGCAGGGGCCTGAGGCTGATGGCGGCGCCGATGCCTTTGCGCTGTGCTTTGGGCAGCGTCGCCACGGCCAGGATGCTGGCCACGCCGCCGCCCGTGAACAACATGTTGGTGGCTACGGCTTCGCCATCCAGCCGGCCCAGGTACATGCGCCAGGGCGTCTTGTCGATCCCCAGCGCCAAGCCGGCGTCCACCCAGGCCTGGCCTGCCCATTCCGGCAATCCGTAGGTTTCGACCACCACCCGTTTCCAGTCGCGCAGCCCGGCTTCATCCATCACCTCTTCGATGACAAAACCGGGCGGGGGGCAGGTCATGAGGCTTTCATCGACGTGGGTGAGGTCGGCGACCATGACCGGCGCACCGGCGCTGGTCTGCACCATGCCGTGGGCGAGCGTTTCCGTCATCTGCTCCATCGACAACAGGCCCCGGCCTTCCAAACGCAGGCCCAGATCAGATGGCGTCGTGCCAGGCCCCGTCCACCAAAAGAAGAAGGGGGCGTTGCGGGCCTCGAACCAGGCGATGGTCTCGTCGATAACCGCATCCACTTCTGCCGGTTCCAATCGCGTGGCCCACACGCCCTTGAACATGGGGTTGCTGGGGAAGGTCAGATGCCGGCTGAGGCGTTCGCCTTCGTCCAGTTCGCTGCCGGGCAGGCGGCGGGCCATGGCTCGAAAGAGATCGTATAGGTTTTGGGACATGGCCGCGATCAGGTCGTCGTTGGCGGCAGTTGTGAGGATGGTTTCGGTTATCATAATGAGAACTTACTCAGATGTTGGGAACGCTTCTCCTTCCTCTTGCCCGGCGGCAGGAAAGGAAAAGTGTGCTTGCACGATCAACCACTGCTCTCCGTGTTTTTCCAGCACGAAGGTGATGCGCGCTGGTAGGCTGAATGCCTGCCCACCGGCTGACAGGTCGAAGCTGGCGTCGGCGGCGGCCCAGGCGACATTTCCAGCCGCTGAAACGGATGTCCATCCATATCTCACCTCGGACGTGTCGGTCTGCGACCAGTCGCGTTGGGCCTGCAATTCGATCTCGGCCAGCCCCACGCGTTTTTCGTCGGCCCCCGTGCCGTACATCACCACGTCCGGGTCGGGGGCGAAGGCGGCACGCAGGGTGGCCAAGTTGCGGGTGGCGTAGCTCTCGGCCACTCGGTCCAATACGGTCTTGACGGCCATTTCGGTTATGAAATCTGCTTTCATGGGTTCACCTCATGAGTTCGATTGGGTTGTTGGGTTGATCGTCACCCGGCTGTGTGGTCATTTGCCCTGGCGCTGCACAGCCAGGAACGAGCCGCTGGTGGCCACCAGCGAGGCGGCAAGGATAATGTAAGCCAGCGGCAGCGCCTCGCCGTTGATCACAGCCAGCACTGAGACGATGAAGGAAACGCCATTGAAGACCAGTGACATCACCGACGGCAGGCGCCACTGCTCCCACGAGGGCGAGCGCAGCTGGAAAAAGCCCATGACGCCGTAGCCCAGCGTGGCGGCCCCGGCCTGGCGATAGAGAAAGAGGTCTGTGCCGGCCAGACCAAAAATCTGAGCGAAGAGGGTGGGGACAAAGAGCACCGACGCCCCCACCAGCGTAGCGATCACCATCAGCAGTCGCACCAGCCAGACCAACCAGGGGGCCACGTCCGGCGTGACGGCCGGCGCGGGGCGGTGGCGATACAGCATCCAGGCGGTGATAGCTGTGATCGTGATCGATGCGACCAGGATGGCGTAGACGATCCAGGCAGCGGCGCCGCCCAGGATGGTCATGGCGATGGCGAAGATCGAGGCGAGATTGAAGGTGAGGGTGGCGATGACGACGATGCGGGCCGGCAGCCATTGGCCGCCGATGATGGCCATGATCAGGGCGATGGCATAGCCCAGGGTGGCGGCGCCGGCCAGCCGGTAAATGTAGGGGTCGTTGCCGGGGGCGGCGCTGATCTGCGCCAGCAACTTGGGCGCCAGCAGCGGCATCAGGCCGAAGAACAGTCCGCCCAGGAGTGGGACGACGAGCAAGAGCTTTTCCAGCCCGGTCAGGGTCGCGCCGGACTGCGAATCGGGGCGGGACATCGATGACATGTTCATGGTGCGTTGTGTAGACATGGCAAATCTCGATAAGCGAATGAAAGGCGTGCGATTAGGCTGTGGCGGCCTGGCGGCGCAGGATGACGCCCAGCCACAGCCAGAAGATCGGCCCGCCCACTACGCCGGCAATCAGGGCGGTGACGACGGCCAGAGAAGCGAAGCCAAACAAGGCGGCCAGGAAGCCGACGGCGAGGTCGGCAAAGGCAACAAGGCCGAGATAGACCAGCAGGCGAGGGAAATCGGCCTTGAGCATGAGCAGAGAGATGATCAGAAACCAGGGCGCCACCAGCCCGGCGCTGACGATGTTGATCGAATCGAGGGGCGCCGGCGCGGACATAGCGGCGGTGGCAAACTCCGGCATGATGGGGAAGAGGGCGGCCAGGTAGCGCAGGTTGGCCAATTGTTGCAGGCTGCCGACGATGGTGAGGATGGCCGTCATGCTGCCGATGAGGGTGGCGAACAAGGCCCACCCCTCACCGGTCTGGCGCAAACGCACATAGACGGCCACCGTGCCCGCAAACGACCAGAAGGCAATCAGGGCGTAGAGGCCATTGAAGAGCTGTGCGCCGGTCGAGCTTTGCGATAGTGAAGCAAGATAAGCGCCGGCGTCGTCGATGGGCAGGCGTTGGGCGGCTGGAACAAGGGTGTAGTAGACGACGACGGCCAGCCAGGAAGTGAGCGCCAGCAAAATGCCGGCCAGGCCGCCAAAGCGGATGAGAGAGCGATCGGTCATGAGTAAATCTCCTAGCCAAACGAACTGGAAGCAAAGAGGTGGGGATGAGAGGTTTTTATGGTTGAACCCCCTAATCTCCCCAGCCAGGGCGGGTGAAGCATCAAAGGTCAGGCAACAGGCCCAGATTACGCAGCAGGCCTGCAAGATCCCACAGGTAGGCTGCTTTTTCGATCTTCTCGTCCTTCCAGGTCAGCCAACTGACACCCCGCCACTGGACCTTACGCCCGGTGGGGGGGATGTTCAGCAGGCGGCCCTGGTGGGTGCCCTGAGCCAGCCAGAAGATGGCGGTGCGCTCGCAATCGGCGATGGTCTCTTCGGGGATCAGTTGCAGGTCGGGGAAGGCTCGCCAGACGGCGGCCAACAGTCGCCGAACCCCCGCCGGTCCCTGTACAGCCGCCCGCGCTTGCGACAGATCGACGCCCTTGAAATCAGCGGCGTAAAAAGCAGATACGCGTTCGGTATCGTGCGCGTTCCAGGCGTCGATCAGGCTGCTAAGGGGCTGGGGGAGGGCGGCGTTCATGGGTCAGATGGCGTCCGAGACGCTGCGATGGCGCGTCGAAGACGATGGCGATAGTCTCGCGCCGCCCGTATGCGATTTCCAGCCCAAAAACTACTCAGTTCTTGTTCACTTTAGCCCCAGCCCTTGTAACACCACGAAGCCCACGAAGAAAATACAAAGGAAAGAAATCAAACGAAACTCGGAACTCGGAACCCGGAACCCGGAACCCACCCCCTACGCCCCCCCAATCTCCCATTGCCAGAGAATAGTGGTGATCTCGGTCTGCCCCGCCTTGAGATGGCGGCGATAAGTGCTGAAGGGTAGATCGAGGGCTTCGGCGGCGGCTTCTTGGGTGGGGGCAGGATGGAAATAGGTGCGGTCCAGCGCCCGGTACAGTTTCTCATCGCGCGAGGTCGCCTTCAGCATCTCGGCTGCAGCCTGGATGCGCTGGCGCAGACGCTCGCTACGCTGGCCATCGCCAGCGGCGGGCGCAGCATCGGTCACCACCAGCCGCGCTCGCAACAGCGGGTTCCCCGCCAGACGGTCGGGCCGGGTGTAGTAGCGCAAGGCATCCTGCACCGCCGCCTCGAAGCTGGGCCGGCTGAGGACGACCAGAGCTGGGGCCGGTTCGGGCGGGGCGTCGGTCTGAGGCTGGGCGGCCACCTCGCGCTCGGCCAGCAGGGCCAGCCAGGCCAGCGGCGGCCGCACGCGCCAATCGTGACCATAGACGCCATAGCGCCGGCCGCCTACCTCGAAATCAGCTTCGGCCAGGCGGTGCAGGTCGGCATAGCCCAACACCATCGCCCAAAAAGTCGGATCGGTGACGGCGAAGAAAGTGTAGGCCAGGCCGGGTGTGATCAGATAATGGCGGACGATGTTGATGAAGATGAGGCTCTGGATGGGCGAAACCGACTGGTAGGCGTCGGCCGCCATCCAAAAACGGAAATAGAGGGCGCTTTCGCCGCTGCGGAGGGGGGCTTGCTGTTGCAAGAATTGCCAGGCGGCGGCGATGGCAGGGTCAGCAGCGCGGTCGGCTTCAGTGGCCTCGTGCAGGGGTGTATAGGTGAGGAATCCGGCCAACTGCTCGTGGCCGTCGCGCCACAGCCGCGTACCAGCGGGGAAGCGACGGAACCAGTATTCCGCCAGTTTGGCCGAGGCTTCGCCTTCGTGCTTCGCCGTCAATTGCACCAGTTCGGCCACATCGCTCTCTTGCAGGGCCGAGGAGAGGGCGCCGCCCCCCACCTGCCAATCGTAGAAAGGCCGGACCGCCGGGTTGTCGCGATGCAAGAAGACCAGATCGAGCAAGGCCCGCTGTTGGGCCTCGCCGCCGGTCTGGTTGATGCGGCGGGTGTAGTAGGCGCGCGAGCGGCTGTGGAGCGTAGCGTACCAGTCGGGGTTGCGCCAGCGCAGGTCGGCGGCCAAGGCGTCGCGGGCCAGGTCGTGCGGATAGAGGCCGCCGGGGCGAGATTCGATGAAGGAAAGGCCCCGCAGCCACTCGAACAACTCGTGGCTGGCATCGTCGTTGGCCGCGGCAGGGTCATGCGGCAGCGTGAGCATTTCGGCCAGCAGGGTCTCGGTCATTACCCGCACCAGAGAGCTGGCCTCGAGCGCAGCCCGATGGGCCGGCCCCGGCGCCTTCTGGACGAACTGCTCGAGCAGGGTCTTGACGATGTCGGGCGTCTGTTCGGGCTGGAAGACGAAATCGCTGCGCTGGGCAAAAGCGTCGGCCACCAGCGCCAGAGCCAGGGGATGGCCGTGGGTGAAATCGAGCACGACCGGGCGCTGATCCTGGGGAACCCCGCGCTTTTCAAGCAGACTGAGGCTTTCGTTCGGACTGAGGTTGCGCAGCGAGACTACGCGCAACAATGAGCGCCAGCCGCTATCACTCTGCCAGGCGTTGGCCGGGGGCGTGCGGCCCGCCAGCACGACGAGCACGTTTTCGGGCAGGTCGGGCAGGAAGCTCTCGCGCAGCCAGGGGTCGAGCGGGGCCAGAAGTTCGTAGGTGTCGATGAAGAGGACGAATCGCCCTGGTTGCGCGGCCATGCTGTCGGCAGGCGAATCGCCCGGGCCGATCTGCATGGCCGCGCACAAGGCTTCGCCCAAGCCTTCGGGCGAGGCGTCGATGTTGCGGCCATCCAACTGGGCCGTGGGAATGTGCTGCTGCTCGGCCAGATCGGCCAATACACGCAAGAGGGTCGTCTTCCCCACCCCGCCGGGGCCATGGATGTAGAGCACGAAGAAGGGCAATTCGGGCGCGGCCAGAGCCTCGACGAACAGATTCTGTTCATCGGTGCGGCCAACGAAGACGGCGCGGCGGGCCGCGCTCAGGCGATTGGCGAGGCGGGAAGACATGGCCATGTTCTTGGATGACGCCTATCCGGTCAGACATCATTCCCGGCCATTATAGCAGGGTCTGCGCCCATTGCTGTAGGCAAGGCAACGAGGGCCGGTCGTCTGTTGCGCGGGCTGTTTTCGCCTCTGCTTGCTGGCAAGTGTAGAATACACTTGCCAGCAAGCACCCTACTCTATCCAGCGAGCTTCTTGTCGCATTGGCAAGAGGTTTTGTCTGTACTCCTTTCCACCCCAAGGCCCCAGATGAAAACCTACACCTTGCACGTCTCTCTTCCTGGTTATGGCCGCGTGTGGCGCAAACTCGAACTGCCCGCCGAGGACACGCTCGAGGGCCTGCACCGGGCTATCCAAGACGCTTTCGGCTTCGATGCCGATCATCTCTACTCGTTTTTCATGAGCGGCCGCGCTTGGGATCCGTTGACCGAATATTGTCTGCCTGATAGCGTGGAGCCATGGGACTTCGTCGTCGAAGACGAGGAAGACGAGGAAGATACGGCAGACAGAGAGGGATCAGATAAAGAAATGGAGGCGGAGCTGATAGAGGAAGAATCGCTTCCGTCTGAGGAGATGGAGCAGATGGCGCGCTTTCAGGCTGCGTTGGGGGATGCCCCGCTACCAAGCTCCGTGCCAGAAATGCTGAGGTTGATAGAAAACAATCCGGCTTTGCGCGATGCCATCGCGGGGCTTGTGAGTGCTGATATGAATATCCCGCTTGCTTCCGCCGCCCAACTCCTGGATATGGTGGGCGCCATGACTTCCGACCTGTCCGAGCAGGAGATGTCGCTGTTGTTCGAAGGCGACGAAACGCGCGACGTCCGCACGACCACGCTGGAGTCGCTCGATCTCAAGAAGGGGCAGTCGTTCATGTATCTGTTCGACTATGGCGATGAGTGGCGTTTCAAAGTTCGCGTTCACGCCATCGACATGAACGCCGATGACTCTGTTGACTATCCTCGCCTGGTCGAGAAAGTAGGCGTGGCTCCAGAACAGTACCAATAAAGTTGGCAACTCTTATGGACGCTCTTTCCTCCACGATCAACCCAAGCACCCCCACCTTTCAGGCCAATGCCGATCACCATCGCGGCCTGGCCGAGGAACTGCGCCAGCGTCTGGCTGAGGTGCGCAAGGGCGGTCCGCCAGCGGCCCATGCTCGCCACACCGAACAGGGCAAGCTCTTCGCCCGCGAGCGCATCGACCGCCTGCTCGACCCCGGCAGCCCCTTCCTCGAGCTTTCGCCGCTGGCTGCCTGGGAGATGTACGATGGCGAGGCGCCGGGCGCGGGCATCGTCACGGGCGTCGGTGCGATCTCGGGCCGCGAATGCCTGATCATCGCCAACGACGCCACCGTGAAAGGCGGGACGTATTATCCGCTGACGGTGAAAAAGCACCTGCGCGCCCAGCAGATCGCCCAGGAAAACCGCTTGCCCTGCATCTATCTGGTCGATTCGGGCGGCGCTTTCCTGCCCATGCAGGACGAGGTCTTCCCGGACGTGGACGACTTCGGACGAATTTTCTACAACCAGGCGCGTATGAGCAGCCTCGGCATCCCGCAGATCGCCTGCGTGATGGGCTCGTGCACCGCGGGTGGGGCCTATGTGCCGGCCATGAGCGATGAGGCCGTGATCGTCAAGGGCACAGGCACGATCTTCCTGGGGGGACCACCGCTGGTGAAGGCAGCCACGGGCGAGGAGGTGACGGCGGAGGAGCTGGGTGGGGCGGACGTGCATACCCGGCTTTCAGGTGTGGCCGACCATTTTGCTGTGGACGACGAACATGCTCTGCAGCAGGTGCGCGCGATCGTGGCCACCCTGAACACGCGCAAGCAGGTGGACGCTGATCTGGCTCCAGCCGAAGACCCGCTCTACGATCCCGAAGAATTGTATGGCGTCCTGCCGCGCACCTTCCGCGAGAGCTACGATGTGCGCGAGGTCATCGCTCGGCTGGTGGATGGCAGCAAGTTCCGCGAATTCAAGGCCCGTTACGGCGCAACGCTGGTGACCGGCTTCGCCCGCATCTCCGGCTACCCTGTGGGCATCGTCGCCAACAACGGCATTTTGTTCAGCGAGTCGGCGCTGAAGGGTGCGCATTTCGTCGAGTTGTGCACCAGCCGCAACATTCCTTTGCTGTTCTTGCAGAATATCACCGGTTTCATGGTGGGGAAAGCATACGAGGTGGGGGGCATTGCCAAAGATGGGGCCAAGATGGTGCATGCGGTCGCCAACGCCGCCACACCCAAACTGACGGTGATCATCGGGGGGTCGTTTGGCGCCGGGAATTATGGGATGTGCGGGCGAGCGTATGGCCCGCGTTTTTTGTGGATGTGGCCGAACGCGCGCATCAGCGTGATGGGCGGGGAACAGGCGGCGAACGTGTTGGCCACGGTCAAGCAAGACCAGGCCGCGCGGCGCGGCCAGCCGCTGATGAGCGACGACGAGCTGGCCGAGTTCAAGCGCCCAACGTTGGAGAAGTACGAGCGTGAGGGCAGCCCCTATTACTCGACTGCCCGGCTGTGGGACGATGGCATCCTGCTCCCACCCGAAACCCGCCGCGTGCTGGGCCTGGCGCTATCTGCCTGCTACAACGCGCCCAGCGAGCGCACGCAGTTCGGGGTATTTCGAATGTAACGAAATTTGTCTTTTTTGCGCTTCGCTGATAGACTGGCTTTTTTGCTGAGCAAACGACGAGTTCGCCGCCTCCAGCAAGATCACCAACTTTTTCCGGGCTGAGAGTGCGACTTGGCTCAACGGAGTCAAGGAGTACTCCCAAATGAATTTCGAAACATTTGCTCTTGATGCGCGCATCGGCGCCGGCATCAAGAGCGCGGGCTATACCACGCCCACCCCCATCCAGCAGCAGGCCATCCCCGCCGTACTGGCCGGACGCGACGTCCTCGGCCTGGCACAAACCGGCACGGGCAAGACCGCTGCCTTTGTGCTGCCCATCCTCCAGCGGCTGAGCAAAGGGCCGCTGCGCCAGGTGCGCGCCTTGATCGTTGCGCCCACGCGCGAGCTGGCCGAACAAATCCACCAAGCCATCCTCGATTTGGGCAAACACACCAAAGTGCGCAGCGTCGCCATCTATGGCGGTGTCAGCAAAGGAGCGCAGAGTGCCGGCATACGGCGCGGGGCCGAGATCATCGTCGCCTGCCCTGGTCGTCTGCTCGATCACCTTGGCGATGGCGCCCTCGATTTGTCTGGCGTCGAGGTGCTGGTGTTGGACGAGGCCGACCGCATGTGCGACATGGGCTTTCTGCCCGACATCCGTCGCATTCTCGATCATCTGCCTGCGCAACGTCAGACGCTCTTCTTCTCGGCCACCATGCCAGCGGATATCCGCGCTTTGGCCGACAGCATTCTGCACAACCCGACGACTGTGCAGATCGGCACGATGGCGCCAGTGGAGACTGTCTCGCATGCGCTCTACCCCGTGCCCGACAAGCTCAAGACCAAACTGCTGCTGGCGCTGCTGGAACAGACGCCCACCGGGCGCGTTCTCATCTTCACGCGCACCAAGCACCGAGCACGGACCCTGGCGCTCGATTTGGCTGATCACGATTACCGCGTTTCGGCGCTACAGGGCAATATGGCGCAGAACCGGCGGCAGGAAGCGATCAATGGCTTCCGCGATGGCAAATACGATATCCTCGTCGCCACCGATATCGCCGCTCGTGGCATCGATGTGGTAGGTATCTCGCATGTGATCAACTTCGACATGCCCGACACCGTGGATGCCTACACTCACCGCATCGGTCGCACCGGGCGCGTCCATCGCACCGGCGAAGCCTTCACGTTCGCCGCCCAGGCCGATGAAGTCATCGTGCGTGAGATCGAGAAGGTGCTGGGCGGTCGCATCGAGCGGCGGCGCGTTCACGATTTCGATTACGGCGGTTTCGCGCCTGAGAACCAGCCCCCTCGCGATAGACAGCCCGCGCGCCAACCCAGTGCACGCCGTCCAATAATCAATGACCGCCAGCAGCCTGCCCGGCCCAGCCACCAACCGGCTGCCCCTGCTGATCGGGCTACGCCTCGACCGGCTGCGCGACCCAACTACCCGCCCCGCCGCGACCGCGATTGATCCCGCAATCAACACCTGACAGGTTTTGGAAAACCTGTCAGGTGTTGATCAGCGCGTCAGCCGGCGCCATGCTCCCGTTGCCAGTCCTCGTAGACGGCGTCCATTTGGGCGATGTGATCGAGGACATGGCGATCATAGGTGATCAGCCAATCGTCCATCCTCGTCAGGCCGTTCTCGCTGTGGTAGACGGTGTGCGACCAAACGGAATCGGGCAGGTTCTGGATCAAGGCGTGCGATTGGCGCCGTAACCAGCGGAAAAGTTCCAGCGCGGCCTCGGGGTCCTGCTCGTGATAGTGCAATTCCCTGGCCCAGGCGTTTTCGTCGTAGCCCAACACCTGGCTGCCCGGCTCGGCCAGAAAACGCCGGCAGCGGATGTAGCTGTTGGCCTCGCTGTCAGCGATATGGACAACGATCTCGTGGATCGTCCAGCGGTCGGGAGAAGGTCGCCACTGCCACATCGGGCGGGGATAGCGTTCCAGCGCGGCGACGAGGCGTTCGTAAGCCCGGCCATAAGACTCAATCTTCAGTGTTCGTTCTGTCGGGGACATAAAACTATCTCATCCTGTCACATCTTCGCCGCCATCCACGAAGACGACGCTGCCCGAGATCCAATTCACGCCGGGGTCGGCCAGGGCGGCGATGGTGTTGGCCACGTCTTCGGGGGTGGTCATGCGTTTGCCAGGGTTGCGGCGGGTGCTGGCCTCGATGATTTTCTCGTGGCCAGGGATCATGCGAAGGGCCGGTGTGTCGGTGACGCCCGCCTGGATGCAGTTGACGAGGATGCCGCGCGGGCCCAGTTCCATCGCCAGGCCGCGGGTGTGTGATTCCAGGGAAGCTTTGGCGGCAGAGACAGCGCCATAGCCGGGGATGACGCGATGCGAGCCTTCCGAGGTCATCGACCAGATGCGGCTGCCGCGGCCCAGCAGATTCGCCCGCACCAGCGCCTGCGTCCAATAGACCAGCGAATGCGCCATCACGTCCAGGGTCATGTTCATGGCGGCGGGATCGATGGCGTCGGCGGGGTCATCGGCGATGAAGGGTTTGAGCGTACCGAAGGCCAGCGAGTGCATCATCACCCAAATGTATGGCTGCCCGGACGCGGCCAGCGCTTCGCCCATTCTGATGATGGCCTTGTCGCGCTTGACCTCGTTGGAGGCGTTCATGTTGAAGAAGACGGCCTGGCTGCCGGTTGCTTCGATGTCGGCGATGAGGGCTTCCACGCGGGGCATGGTCTGTTTCATATCCAGATGGACGCCGAAGATGTTCATGCCTTTGCCAGCCAGGGCGCGCGAGGTGGCGGCGCCGAAGCCGCTGGATGCGCCCAGGATCAAGGCCCACTTGCCTTGCAAATTGCTTTCAGTCATATGGAGATGGTTCCTCTTCGAGATAGGTTGGGGAAGGCGGGTATTGTACCGTTGATAGAACCCAGCCGCCAAGCGAAAGTCGCGGCTGAAGGAACGATTGCAATCGCCGTTCTCTATGCCGCACCTGTCGCGGTTGTTTGCTAGTCAGCAAGGTGACAGCAAGCTTGCCCTGTGCTATCCTGCGCCCAAGCCGAACGGCTTTGTTTTCTCCGACCTTCCGCCTTCCCCTCCCCGCCCTGCCATGCTGTTCCCCCCCGGCGTCCTCATCTTCGCCCACCGCGGCGCCAGCGGCAACGCGCCCGAGAATACCCTGCCTGCCTTCGTCCTGGCCGCCGACATGGGCGCCGACGGCGTCGAATTCGACGTACAGATCACGGCGGATGGAAAGCTGATAGTCCACCACGACCGGGAATTGGGGCGAACGGAAGCGGCTGTCGGCCCATTGAAAAAGTGGCGCTTCGCCGATTTGCGGGCGCTCGATGTGGGTTCGTGGTTCGACGCCCGTTTCAGTGGGACCCGGATGCCTACGCCGGAGGAGGTGGTGGAGGAGGTGGGCGGCCGGCTATTGCTGAACTTCGAACTGGTGAACGACTCGCTGCACCTGAACGGGGTGGAGACAGAGGCCGTGGCGCTGTTCCGGCGTATGAATTTGTTCGAGCGCGCGATGATCTCATCGTTCAACCCGCGCCTGCTCTGGGCCGTGCGTCGGGCCGAGCCGCGCATCACCCTGGGCGCGCTGTGGGGATCGTTTTCGCCCTGGTATCTGCGGGCCGATTGGTGGCGCCGACGCGCTGGCGTCGAATGCCTGCACCCCGAATCCATCCTGATCACGCCCGCGTTCATCGCCCAGGCCCATGCGCGGGGCCGCCGCGTTCATGCCTGGACGGTGAACGACCGCGCCGAGGCCGCGCGCTTGCGGGGGTTGGGGGTGGACATGATCATGGGCGATTATCCGGATCGACTCAGGTAGTACAGACGCATGAGGTGCAATTCCTCCCAGGCGATCGTCCCGCCCAGGGCGTCGAAAACCAGGCGCAACGAGCCGGGGCCGAGTTCGGCCAGTTGGAAGAGGACGCGCTGCTGATCGGCAGGCGAAAGGGTCGAAGCCAGCAACACGCGCTCGCCATCCACCTCGCCACCCGCGCGCTGATAATCGGCCAAATGGGTGAAGATCGTGCCCCGCTGCACGCCGAAGAGCGCCTGCAAATCGCCGATCGAGCTTCCGGCCTCGAAAAGCTCACCCACCTCCTGAAAACGGCGCTTGCCGGAGCCTATGCGTAGGGTGGGCAGCGACGCAAGCCCGACGCGAGGCCGCTCTTGCAGCTTGTGTTCAGTGCAATAGCTGCGCAAAAGGGCCAGAAACATATCGCCATAGCGGTCGAGCTTGCGCTGACCGACGCCATCCAAGGCCAGGAACGACTCGCGCGATTGCGGGAAATACGTCGCCATCTCGATCAGGGTGCGGTCGTGGAAGATCACATAGGGCGGGACATTGGCCGCCTCGGCCAATTTGCTGCGGAGTTTGCGCAACTGCTCGAACAGCATGGCATCATAGCTCGCCGCCGTCGCCGGCCCGGCCGTCCTGACTCGCTCCATCATCACGAACACCGGCTCGCCCTTGAACACTTGCCAGGACTTGGGCGTCAGGCGCAGGCTGCCGTGCTGCATATCCTGGTGCAACAAGCCCTGGCTGATGAACTGCTGGGCCAGATAGCGCCACTGTTTGGCCGAGAACTCCTTGCCGATGCCGTAGGTCGAAAGCTGATCGTGGCGGCGAGCCAGCACCTCTTTGGCCTGCGAGCCGCGCAGCACATCGATGATATGGCCAACGCCGAAAATCTCGTCTGTGCGCTTGACGCAGGACAGGAACTTTTGCGCCGGAATAGTCACATCCACACGCTCGCCGTCCTCGGCCTGCTCCTGTGCCACACAATTGTCACAGGCCCCACACGACTCGTCAGCCCGCGTCTCGCCGAAATAACGCAGCAACGGTTGCCGCCGGCAGACATTCGTCTGCACATAGCTCACCAAATCTTGCAAACGAGCGATGCGCCCCTTTCGCTCCGAAGCCGCGCCCTCGTCGATGAAATGATGGATAGTCTGCACGTCGGCCTGGCTGAAGAGCAACAGACAATCGGCCCGCTGGCCATCCCGCCCCGCTCGGCCCACCTCCTGATAGTAGTTTTCCAGGCTTTGCGGCAGATTGTAGTGCAGGACGAAGCGCACATTGGGCTTGTCGATGCCCATACCAAAGGCGACGGTGGCCACCATCACCACATCGTCCCCGCGGATGAAGCGATTCTGGTGCTTTCTACGGGCGCTGTCCTCCATCCCGGCATGGTACGGCAACACCGGCCAGCCTTGCGCCTGCAATTGCGCCGCCAACTCATCCACCTGCCCGCGGGTACTGCAATAGATGATGCCCGGCTGCCCGCGATGCACATCGAGGAAATCCAGGGTCTGCTTCAAGCCCTCGGTGCGTAATTGCACACCTAAAAAGAGATTGGGCCGGTCGAAGCTGGCGACAAAGCTGTTCGATTCGCTGAACCCCAGAATCTGTTTGATGTCCTGCTGCACGCGCGGCGTGGCCGTGGCCGTGAGGGCGACGCAAACAGCCGCGGGATAGCGATGGCGCACGGGCAGGAGTTGGCGATATTCGGGGCGAAAATCGTGGCCCCATTGCGAGATGCAGTGCGCCTCGTCGATGACCAACGCCGTCACCCGCGATTGGTCGAGCATGAGCAGGATTTCGGGCCGCAGCAGCGTCTCCGGGGCCAAATACAGCAGCTTGATCTCGCCGCCGCGGACGCGGCGCATGGCGGCGACGTAGTCGGGATAGTCCAGCGTGCTGTTGAGGAAGATGGCCGGGGCGCCCATCTCGCGCAGCCCGTCCACCTGGTCTTGCATCAGGGCGATGAGCGGAGACACGACCACGGTCAGGCCATCGAAGACCAGCGCCGGGAGCTGATAACACAGCGACTTGCCCCCGCCCGTGGGCATGATCACCAGCGTGTCGCGGCGTTGGAGGATGTTGGCCACGATTTCCTCTTGCAGCGGCCAGAAGGCATCGTAACCGAAGACCGACTTAAGTATGTGGCGAGCTTCGGGGGGCAGTTTGGGCGAGGCAGGCTGGGCGGGCGCAGGCATCGCCGCCGGGGTCACCGCCTCTGTTGCCTCTGGCAGGAACCAGCCGGAAAGCTGGACATAACAGCGGAGTTCTTCATCGGATTTGTCTTGGGGCCGCCACCAATGCGCCAGCGAGACGCGCACCAACGCGTTGGCCGGGATGACCTCGACCGGCTCCTGGAAGCCAACAAAGGTCAGGGTGCAGCCGCCATTGGGGGCGGGATAGCGGTAGCGGATGCGTTTGGCGTCGTCATCTCGCTGCAAGGGGCGGTCGGGCCGCCAGAATAAGGTGCTGTAGGGCGGCAGGCCGCCGTTTGTGGAGATGAAAAGTGAGCCGCCAGTCGCCACCTGCGCCAATCCCTCGTACAAGACCTCCGGCCCGCCGGTTTTGGGCGGCATATGGGCAACGATGGGGGTGATGGGGTCGGCTTCGACGCCGAGCTTGCGCTTGGCGTGGACAACGATATTTTCGACGTGCGGCGGGATGATGCGGGCCGGCCGCGCTGCCTCCACCTCCCACCATTCCCCCACCGCGTACTCCAGCCCGGCGTGTTCGTTGTGCTCGGCATCGAATGCTTCCAGCCGCACACTGCGGCCATCCTCGGCGATGCCGCCCACACAAGCGCCCGCGCCGCGGCGGGTCTTGGCAACGATCAGAACTTTGGTCTTCATCATCGGATCAGGTGATCCGCTAAGAACGCGAAGGAGGCGAAGTTTTTCTTTTTCTTCGCGTTTCTTCGCGTTCTTAGCGGATCAAAACCAAATGTTACGAATTTTTGTTCTCTATTCGCGTCCATTCGCGTTCTTCGCGGATCAAAACCTCACGGTGTGAGATGGCGGATGGAGATGCCCAGATCGTGTTCCAGCCGCGCCGCCAGCAGCGAGCGATGACACGCCGCCGGCTCGCGCTCGACGCAGAAAAGCGCGACCATGTCGGCTTCAGGGCCAAGCTCGGCCACGAAGCCGGCGCTATCGAAGCCGGCCAGGCACTCTTGCTGATAAGCGTGGACGAAATCCGGGCTGAGGGCGGCGCGCTGGCGTTTGGCCGTCTTGCTGGCGTCGTCGGCCGCGTGCTGAACCTGGCGCACGACCACGGTGGGGGCCAGATCCAGCCGATGAAGATAGCGGATGCCAAGCTCCGCCAGGCGATTCTGCAGGCGCTGGCTGTTGACGAAGGCGTATTCAGAACCCCGCACGCCTCGCCGGCGCCGCAGATCGCAGAAGACATCGACCGCGGCCTCCTGCAACGCCCCGAAGAAGGCGTCTTCCTCCCAGCCGAAGGCGCCGATGGTGACGAATTCAGTCATCTTCTTCTTCCTCTTTGCCGCCGTAGCGTTTGCGTGAGGTGAAGGTCATCTCGCCGAACAGGCTCAGTTGGCCCGCGGTTAGCCGGGTGATGACAGCCGCCTGGGTGCGCAGCTCGTCGTTCTCGTCGATGTGGGCGACCGGGATGCCCATGGCCTCCAGCGAAACGCCGATCAGCTTGCTGCGATGGCAGTTTTCGGGCTTGCCCTCGCTGCACATGAGGACGACGCGCAATTGCTGCTCGAAGGCGTGCTTGATTCGCCCCAAACCCTGCTGGTAGAACTCCTTCTGCTTCACTTTTTCGTAATCGACCTTGCGCGCTCCCTCGCCATCGCCGCCATCCTCGACATAGCAATCAGGGTCGTCGGGCCGGCCGCCCAACTGCTGACCCAGATAGACATAGCGGACGCCGCGCCGCCGCAATTCGCGCTCCAGCGCCTCGCGGCCAAACTCCGGCTTGTAGCGCGAATAGGGCGCGCTACGGATGTCGATCAGGTAGCCGATCTCATGGCTGGCCAGGACGTCGAGGAAAGCTTCGATCGTGCGGGCGCCATAGCCGATGGTGAAGATGGGAGTCTCGGCGGTGGTCATGCTGGTCTACAGAACCTAATTCACTCGCTCCACCTTCACCGCACAAACCTTGAATTCGGGAATTTTGGCCTCCGGATCAAGGACGGGGTTGGTGAGGAAGTTGGCGGCGGAGTCGGCAAAATGGAAGGTGCCGAAGATCAGGCCCGGCTCCACCCGGTCGGTGACGTGAGCCCGGGCCACAATCTCACCGCGCCGCGAGCTGATGCGCATCATCTCGGCGTTGCCGATGCCGGCGTTCAGGGCGTCCTTCGGACTGATCTCGATCAACGATTCGGGATACATCGCTTCGAGATTGCGGGCGCGATGCGTCATTTCGCCGCCGTGCCAATGATAGATCACCCGACCCGTCGTCAGAATCAGCGGATATTCGGCGTCGGGCAGTTCGGCGGGCGGCACATGATCCACCGCCGCAAAGCGCCCCAACCCGCGCGTGAACTTGCCCACGTGCAAAATCGGCGTGCCCGGATGCTGCTCGTTCGGCGCCGGCCATTGCAGCGATTCCCCGGCTTCGATGCGCCGCCAGGTGACGCCGGCATAGCTCGGAGTCAGGGCGTTGATCTCGGCCAGGACATCGACCGCCGAAGTATAATTCCATTCGGCGAAGGCGGCGGCTGGATCGGGCGCGGCCGCACCCAGGGCGATCAGCCGTTTCGCCAGCTCGGTGATAATCCACAGGTCGGGCTTGGCCTCGCCGGGCGGGTTCACGGCCTTGCGCACGCGTTGAACGCGGCGCTCGGTGTTGGTGACCGTGCCATCCTTCTCGGCAAAGCTGGCGGCAGGCAAGATCACGTCGGCATAGTGGCAAGTCTCGGAGAAAAAGATCTCCTGCAAAACCATGAACTCGGTTTGCTCCAGCGAAAAGCGCACATGATTCAGGTCGGGGTCGCTGGTCATGGGGTTTTCGCCGATCACGTACAGGCAGCGCACGTCTCCTTTCTCGGCGCTTTTCAGCATTTCGGTCACGGTCAGGCCCATTTTATTGGAAAGGGGCACACCCCAGGCGGCCTCGAACTTGGCCTGCGCCGCCGGATCGGTCACGCGCTGATAGCCCGAATAGACATTGGGCAGCGCCCCCATGTCGCAAGCGCCTTGCACGTTGTTCTGCCCGCGCAGCGGATTCACCCCGCCGCCCGGCACGCCCATGTTGCCCAGCAGCATTTGCAGATTGGCGCAGCTCATCACATTGGCCACGCCCACGCGATGCTGCGTGATGCCCATGGCATAGAGCAACGCCCCCGGCTTGTTTTCGCCCAACATGCGGGCGGCGGCTTCGAGCTGCGCCACCGGCACGCCCGTGATTTCGGCGGTGACCTCGGGCGTATATTTGGCCACGACCGCCTGGAATTCCGCGAAGCCCTCGGTGCGCCCGGCGATGAATTGCTTGTCTTCCCAGCCCTCGCGCAGGATGATATGCATGAGGCCGTTGAGCAGGGCGATGTCGGTGCCGGGTTTGTGGCGCAGATAGAGATCGGCGTAATTGGCGATGTCGATGCGCCGGGGATCGGCCACGATCAGCTTGGCCCCGCGCTGGCGCTTGGCGCGGCGGATTTTGGTGCCGATGACGGGATGCTGCTCGGTGGTGTTCGAGCCGATGATGAAGATGCACTGGCTTTGCTCGGCGATGTCGCGGATCGAGTTGGTCATCGCTCCGGAGCCGAAGGAAGTCGCCAGACCGGCGACGGTGCTGGAGTGTCACAATCGGGCGCAATGGTCGATGCTGTTCGTGGTCAGGAGTTGGCGGGTGAATTTGGCGAAGAGGAAGTTTTCTTCGGTCAGGCATTTGGCCGAGGCCAGCACCGCGAAGGCATCCCCGCCGTGCGCCTGTTTCTCCGCCGCAAATTTGCCGGCGACGACATCGAGGGCCGCGTCCCAGTCGGTGGCGATGAAGGTATCGGGAGTAATCAGTGATTGGTTATCAGTGATCAGTTCTGAGTTGTGACCGTTCCTTCTCGCTGTTTCTCGCTTCTGAGCGACGCTGGCCACTGACCACTGATTACTGTTCACTTTCTCTTCGACTGTTTCTATGCCCAGCCACTTCGCCCGCACCAGTGGGCGCGTGAGCCGATCGGGATGATGGACATAGTCGTAGCCGTAGCGGCCTTTGACGCACAGGGCCAGGCCATTGACCGGGGCCTCGCGCGTGCTCGTCACCCGCACAATCTTGCCGTTGCGCACGTTCAGGTCGAAGTTGCAGCCCACGCCGCAATACGAGCAGGTCGTCCGCACTTTTTTGACCTGGCTGGCGCGGGCCTTGCCCACGCTCATCTTGTCGTACAGCGCCCCCACCGGGCAATAGGCCACGCACTGGCCGCAGCTTTCGCAGCCGGCGTCGAGCATGAGTTGGTCGGCCCCGGCCACCAGCTTGGTCTCGAACCCGCGATAGGCGAAGCTCCACACGTCGCGATTCTGGCGTTCACCGCAGGCCCGCACGCAGCGGCTGCACAGGATGCACTTGTTGCGGTCGATGAAGACGAATGGATTGGGGTCGGGATCGATGGGCCACTCGTGGCGCTTGCCGTTGTGCTCCGGCCATTTCACATCATAATCGTAGACCAAGTCTTGCAGCTCGCAGGCGCCGTTGACATCGCAGGTCATGCACTCGTTGGGATGGTCGGTGAGCAGCATCTCCAGCACGAACTTGCGGGTGGCGATGGCGTCGGGCGCGTTCGTGTCCACCACCATGCCCTCGAACACGGGCGTGGTGCAGGCCGTTTGCAGGCCGCGCGCGCCCTGCACGCCCACCACGCACATGCGACATGCGCCGACATTGCTGAGGTCGGGGTGATGGCAAAGGGTGGGAATGTCGATCCCGGCCTCGCGGGCGGCGTCGAGGATGGTGGCGCCATCGGCGCTGGTGAGGCGTTGGCCATTGATGGTGAGGGTGGGCATAGGCTGGTTCCTCGTGCAGGTGGCGCGGGGGTGTCGTTGGGGCGGCGTGCGGGTGGAAGACCAGAAACGGTTGTGGGATTGGACGATGGACGAAGGACGAAGGAGATTTTGCTTTCGTCTATCGTCTTTCGTCTATCGTCAAATCTTGTCAACGGGCATGTAAATGGACGATAGACGATGGACGAAGGACCAAGAAGATTCCGCTTTCGTCTATCGTCTTTCGTCTATCGTCAAAGCCTTTCAACAGGCATATAGATATACAGATCGAACTTCCCCAGCGGCGGGGCAAAGTCCTCGTCGTACAGCTCGAATTCGGGGCCAGCCGTGCGACGATAGCCCGACGCCGGCATCCATTGTTGGTGGATGGCGTCCATGGTGACGCCGATTTCGGGCAGGGTGGTCTTGAACGCGGCGTAGGTTTGGGCGGGCACGGTTTTGCGCGTCATACCGGGCGGAACCGGGGCATCGGGCGCCACCTCATATCCGGCCAGGTAATCCCACACGCCAGCCTGCATGTCGAAGTTGTCTTCGACACCATAGGCGATGGATGGATTGATCTTGCCCGTGATTTCGGCAGCGCGGGCGGGATAGAACGCGCTCCAAAGCTGCGAGATTTCGCCGTGTTTGTTGTCGCCGCGATAGAGCATGCCGACGACGGTGAAAGCGGGGAGGGTGGTGAAACGGAGGGGTTGCATGAGGGGCGAGCCTTACTTGTTCTACAGCAACAACGGATTTCAAAGATCGAGCGTGATGCGGAGTGCACGCTCGATTTCGGCCATGACATTCGAGGGCAAATGACCGCGATAGCTCAGCAGGCGGGTTTTGGCGATGGCGCGCACCTGGCCAGTCAATGCCACAAAATCGAATGACAAACCGGCCAGGCTTTTGGGAATGGCGACATTGTTTGGATAACTGCGGGTCACATTGGCTGTCTTCGTCAGCGGCACCACCACAATCACGGGGCTGTGTTGGTTGATGGCATCACGGCTGACGATGATCACGGGTCGGACGCCTGCCTGCTCGGAGCCCTCGGTTGGATTCAACCGCGCATCGAAAACGTCGCCTCGGTTCATGCTTCTCCACGCTCCGCTGCCTGGGCCAATGCCTCCCAATCGCTCTCCGCAAATTCATGAGCGATTGCCAGATTCAGGGAGCGATAGGAGGGATCGTCCGCCATCGCTGCGAACTGCCCGTCGATTTCTTCTTCTTCCAGATCGTCGAGCAGGCGCTCCAGGGCCAATTCGATGAAAGAGGTGCGGTTGGTCACCAAGCCGCTATCGACAAAACGCTGGCTACGGTCCAACAGGCTGCTGGGCAGATTGATGGTGGTCCGCACCCTCGGGTCTTTGCGAACGGTTATCGTTGTCATATACCTCTCCATAAAAACTGGCGTCGAAATATACATATAATTGTATGCTAATTTGGTCATCTGCTCCAAGCGAACCTCAGTCAGCGTCGCGCCACGCTGTATTGATCCACAATGTCATCATCGACAGAATAGCGCAGGCCATCATAGCGGATGCTAATGATGTTCTGCATGAGATGTTCTCGAAAATGTAGACAAATTGTACGGTTGGTTCGCTTCGATCATCATTTTAGCAGGAACTCAGGTGGGGCGCACTTTCGGAAGTGCGCCCCACCCTCATACCCCGCCAACACCTGCGCCAGATCCTCGATCAAATCCCCCGGCTCCTCCAGGCCGATGGAGACGCGATAGCAATCGTCGCTGAGGCCGAGGCGGGACTTCGTGGTCTTGATAATGGGGTCAACCTCATTGCATTGTAGCATCCGTTCGGCTACACTCGTTGCTAACATGAAACCCATTGGCTTTCGATGCAGCCAGATCATCCCCGCAACGGGAACCGAAATCTGCGCGGCAATTGCTGACACAACTGGCTGGCATGAGTTCACCGGCTATGGCCTTTTGCCCGGCATCGCAAGCGCCGAGTACGAAAATCGAACCGCATAAGAAAAACTATGTCCCACCTCACCCACTCACCCGCCTGGCAAGCCCTCCAATCCCACCGCCAAGACATGGCCCGCGTCCACATGCGCGATCTGTTCGCACAAGACCCGGACCGTTTCGCTCGCTTCAGCTTGCGCCTGGGCGACATCCTCTTCGACTACGCCAAAAACCGCATCACGGCGCCGACGCTGGCTCTTCTCCTCGACCTGGCCCGGCAAGCTCAGCTCGATACTGCCATCGCCGCCATGTTCAACGGCCAGAAAATCAACGCCACCGAGAACCGAGCCGTGCTGCACGTCGCCCTGCGCAACCGCGCCAACCGGCCCATCTATGTGGACGGGCGCGACGTCATGCCCGATGTCAATCGCGTGCTGGCGCACATGCGCGAATTCAGCGAACGCGTGCGTTCGGACGAATGGCGGGGCTACAGCGGCCAACCGATCATCGACATCGTCAACATCGGCATCGGCGGCTCCGATCTGGGGCCGAAAATGGTGGTCAAAGCCCTGACGCCCTACGTGCATCCTGGCCTGCACTTTCACTTCGTCTCCAACGTCGATGGCGCCGACATGGCCGAAACCCTCAAGCGCGTGCGCCCCCAAACCACCCTTTTCCTCGTCGCCTCCAAAACCTTCACCACCCAAGAGACGATGACCAACGCCCACACCGCCCGCGCCTGGTTCCTGGCCGAGGCCCAAGACGAAGCCGCCATCGCCAAACACTTCGTCGCCCTCTCCACGAACGCCCCAAAAGTGGCCGCCTTCGGCATCGACACCGCCAACATGTTCGAATTCTGGGATTGGGTGGGTGGCAGATACTCGCTGTGGTCAGCCATCGGCCTCTCTATCGCCATCGCCATCGGCATGGATCAATTCGAGGCCCTGCTCGCTGGCGCCCACCAGGCGGACGAACACTTCCGCACGATGCCCTTCGAGTGCAACATCCCCGTGATCATGGCCCTGCTGGGCGTGTGGTACAACAACTTCTGGGATGCGCAGAGCCATGCCATCCTGCCCTACGACGAATATCTGAGCCTGTTTCCGGCCTATTTTCAGCAGGGAGACATGGAAAGCAACGGCAAAGGCGTCACCCGCGACGGCCAGGCCGTGGACTACACCACCGGCCCCATCATCTGGGGACAACCCGGCACCAACGGCCAGCACGCCTTCTACCAGCTCATCCACCAGGGCACGAAACTCATCCCCTGCGACTTCCTGGCCCCAGCCCAGAGCCACGCCCCCATCGGCGACCACCACGCCATCCTCCTCTCCAACTTCTTCGCCCAGACCGAGGCCCTGATGCGCGGCAAGACGCCGGACGAAGCGCGCGCCGAGTTGCAGGCCGAGGGCGTCGCCGGCGAGCAACTCGAACTCCTCGTCGCCGCCAAAGCCTTCCCCGGCAACCGGCCCACCAACTCCTTCCTCTTCCCCAAAGTGACGCCCACCTCCCTCGGCAGCCTCATCGCCCTCTACGAGCACAAAATCTTCACCCAGGGCGTGATTTGGAACATCAACTCCTTCGATCAAATGGGCGTGGAACTAGGCAAGCAACTGGCGAAAGCGATCCTGCCCGAACTCAGCCATGACGCCCCGGTGCGCGGGCACGACGCCTCGACCAACGGCCTCATCGACTACTTCAAACAGATTCGCTCCTGAGAAACTGTTTGAAAAGCTCACGCAAAGTCGCAGAGAGAAAGTCGTTGATTCCGGTCCTTTCTTTCTATTGATCGCTAGGTTGATTTGTTATGAAGCTCGTAAAACGTGAAACGTGAGAAAACGTCGGCAATTTTCACGCATCACGTATCACGTTTCAGATCCGAGCATAATTTCTTTGGCTAGCCATCTATAACATGGACGCCGTCACCCTCGCCGCCATCGCCCGCGAGCTGAACGAGACCCTGGCCGGCGGCCGCGTCCAGGCCGTAGGCCAGCCCGACGAGCACAGCCTGGCTCTGGAAATCTACAGCCAGGGCGAGCGCCGCTGGCTGCTTCTCGACGCCGACCCCCAACACCCGCGCGCCCACCTGCTGCCCGCCAAAGCCCGCCGCGGCGTCGAGACCGACACCCCCTTCCTCCTCCTGACCCGCAAACACTTACTAGGCGCCCGCCTGCGCGACGTGTTCCAACCGGCATGGGAGCGCCTCCTCCACCTCTCTTGCGACCATCCTGAGCACGGCGCCGCCACCCTTGTCGCCGAAATCATGGGCAAATGGAGCAACCTCGTCCTCCTCGATGGCGACGGCGTCATCCTGCAAGCCCTGCGCTGCTTCCGCCCCGACCAAAACCCTCGCCGCCCCATCCTTCCCGGTCGCCTCTACCTCCCACCCCCGCCCCAAGCCGACAAAACCCCCATCGACCTCCTCGCCCCCGCCGATCTCGACCATCTCCTCGCCTCCTCATCCTCTTCTGACCCCCTCTGGCGCCTCCTCGTCCGCGACATCGCCGGACTCAGCCCCCTGGTCGCTCGCGAACTTGTCCACCGCGCCACCGGCAACGCCCAAGCCACTTCGACCCACCCCAACGCTCGCCCCCTTGCCCTCTTCGACGCCCTGAGCTGGCTCCGCAGCTTGCCCCGGCAGGGCGGCTGGTCCCCCACCATCGCCCGCGACCCTGCCGATGGCAGCCCCACCGCCTTCGCCCCCTACGAACTCAGCCATCTCGATCCAATCGAACCCGCCGCCGCCATCAGCCAGGCCGCCCATATCTTCTACACCGCCACCATCGGCGCCGACCGCTACGCCGGTCGGCGCGCGCACGTACAGGCCCTCCTCGACGCCGCCCGCAAACGCCTGCACGGACGCCGCGCCAGCCTGGGCGAACAAGCCGTGAGCGCAGAACAAGTAGAAGAGCTGCGCAGCCTGGGCGACTGGATCCTGGCCTATACCTGGCAAATCCGCGCCGGCGACACCGAACTCCTGGCCGACACCGGCGCCGGTCATCTCCACATCCCCCTCGACCCCACCCTTTCCCCTGCCGCCAACGCCCAGGCTTACTACGCGCGCTATCACAAAGCCAAACGCGCGGCCGCGCAAATCCCCGACCTCTTGGCTGCCGTCGACCGCGATCTGGCCTATCTCGACCAGTTGCAGACCGACCTCCACCTGGCTGATAATGCCCCTCAGATCGAGGAACTGCGCGCGGCCTTACTGACCACCGGCCTCGTCTCGGAACCCCGCGACCGCGCTCGCTCGCCCCTCCCGCGCTCTCAGCCTCTGCGCTTACAGTCTGTCGATGGCCTCCGCGTCATCATTGGCCGCAACGCCATCCAGAACGAAAGCGTCACCTGGGACCTGGCCGAACCTGATGATCTCTGGCTCCACGCCGAACGCGTTCCTGGCTCCCACGTTGTGATCAAGACCGCGGGCCGTGCGACGCCCACCAGCACCTTGCTTCAGGCAGCGGCCTGGGCCGCTTACTACTCCCAGGCGCGACACGACGCCAAAGTCTCCGTCCTCTACACCCAGCGCCGTCATCTTCGTCGCATCCCTGACGCCCGTCCTGGCCAGGTGCGCGTCCTCCAGAGCCAAACCATCGTCGCTGCTCCTCAAGCGCCCGCCGACGGCGCCAACACTTGAATACGACCCAGCAATTCCAAATTTGTGGACGCGGATGGAAGAAACACAGATTTTTGACCAAAAACTATCCGCTCCTTCGTTGCACTCAGGACATGGTTTCCCCCATCCGTGTCCACAAAGCATGTTTCCTGATGACAAGAAAAGCCATA
>JAYRVO010000143.1:0-23630 GCA_041918515.1 Chloroflexota bacterium
ATAGCGTCGGTACGCGTCGCTCATGGTCTCGCTCCTGTTTGAGAGTTGGTTGCTTTTGACAGAAGTATACCCGAGATGACGCGTACCGTCTCTCTCTTTGATCTAGCTTTTCTAGCTCATATGTTCTGTAGGGTAGTGAAATATGGAACACGGAACACACATTATATCATTCGCTGCGGCGGAAGACGATAATATAGTGATCGCCCCAGCCTCGTGTGAGGTGGGCGGTGCGAGCTTCCAGGCAGGCGAGCCAGCCGAATAGCCGGGGAAAACGATCCACCAGATGGCCCAGATAGCTGGGCGGCAGCCACAAGCCCAGGCTTTGGACTTCTTCGGGCTGGAACCAGGGGGCGAAATCACGGCGCAGCCGGCCGGCGCTGGGGTAGTAGATGGGGATGCGAGTGGCGCCGATGAGGGCGGTGGCGGGGCCGCGAAAACGACGGAAAGCGGTGCGCAGATCGGCATGAGCCAGATGCCACAGGATCTCCCAGGGACAGATCGGCCCCATCGGCGCGAGCACCAGCCGCCCGCCCGGTTTCACGATCCCGCTCAGCTTCTCTGCCAACGGCCGCCACGTCCCGATGACGTTCAGCCCACCGAAGTTGGAGAGCACGCCATCGAAGCCGATGGGGGCGACGCCCGCCAATCGCCAATCTTCGTCGTTGGTCGAGCCAATATCCAGCCGCGCGAACGAGACCATATCGCTGACCCCGGCCTCTGCGGCTTTAGACCTGGCCATCTCAATCATCTGTGGTGACCCATCCGTCGCCGTCACCTGCACACCTCGCTGCGCCAGCCAGATGGCGTCCTCGCCCGTGCCGCAGGTCAGCTCCAAAATGTGTTCGCCAGGACGAAAGCACTGCGCCAGGATGTCCCACACTCGATGCCGCAGCCAACGCCCCAGGGTGGTGTCCGTAAAATGGACATCGTAATCGGCGGCAAAGGCATCGAAGGCGCCAGACGAAGGTCCATTCAGCGTCACGGTGTCGCCTTTACCAACCTTCTGCCGCTCGTTCGCCCGCGCGCCAACCTCGCCCGGCGTTGGCGCCGTCTCCGGCCTCGCGTTCGCGCTCTGTCAACCGCATCCCCAACCGTCCCCGGCGGGCATTCAGCCACATCTTGGCCATTTGCGGATAGCTCTTGGCGCTATTCGTTCGCATCTGATGCAGTTTGACTTCGTTGACCATCCAGCGCGTGGCGTGGTCGTAAAAGCGTCGCGAATAGCGCCCCGCCACGCCCAGATCGCGGTCGTTGCGTCCGGCCCACTCTCCTGGAGCGATCACCCGCTCGGCGACCTCCTGATAGTACGCTGTCCCCTTGATCGGATAGGCGACGGTGGTCAGAAAGACGTTGGGGTTTGCTTTCTTGAGATGATCCACCGTTGCTTCGATATCGACGACTTCTTCACCGTCATATCCCAGCATGATGAACATCCCCACCTGAATGCCCGCCGCTTGTAGCATCCTGCTCTTGGCCTGCACATCTTCGATATCAGCCTTGCGTTTCATGGCATCGAGCACGCGTTGCGAGCCGCTTTCGGCGCCGATCCAGAGGCGATAGCAGCCCATTTCGGCCAGGGCAGCGATAATCTCAGGATTCAGACGGTCGGCGCGACTGATACACTCGAAGGGAAGGCGTAGCCCTCGTTGCTTGAGACCGGCGGCGTATTGCAGCGACCAGCGCGGTTGGATGGTGAAGACATCGTCGGCGTACCAAAGCTGGTCGGGCTGGTAACGCTCGACGAGATAGGTGACTTCGTCGAGCACGTCTTCGACAGAGCGACGGCGGTGGGTGTTGCCGAAGACGGTGTGGCTACACCAGGTGCAGGTGAAAGGACATCCGCGCGCGGTGATCAACGAGATCGAGCGCACGCCGTGGTGGGTTTGCCAGGTGGAAAGGTAGCGCTCCAGATCGATTGCCTCGCGCGCTGGCCAGGGCTGAGCCGAGAGGTCGGGGATTTGCGGCCGGGCGGGCGTTTGCACCACCCGCCCGGCATCGTCACGAAAAGCGATCCCCGCAACTTGTTCCAATCCCGCCCGGCCTCGCTGCGCCAGGTGCGGCAATAATTCCTCCAGCGTCAGTTCGCCTTCGCCGATGACGACCATATCAGCGCCGTGTGCGAGGTATTGGTCGGCGTAGTGCGGCGGTTCGGGGCCGCCCAGGATGACCGTGGCGCCCGCTTTTTTGCAAAGGTTGACTATGCGCAAAACGTTCTGTTTGGTCATCAAGTTGGTGTAGATGCCAACAACGGGCGGGCGAGCCTGTTCGAGATAACGGCTGAACTCATCCCAGCGGCTGAAAGTCGTATCGAAGACCTCGACGCTGAACCCGCGCGCCTTGAGATGCGAAGCGACGTACAGCAGACCGAGCGGCGGGTACGGCTTCATGACCTGCATCTCGTGCGGGTCTTCGTATAGGAAATAGCCGTGGGTGAGGAGGATGTCCATGCTGGAGAAGCTGCTGCGTATTGCGTTGCGATGCGTTACGCAGTACGTAATACGCGATACGTTTAGTTGCCCTGCACCTTTTCGGGGATGATTTTGTAGGTGACGCGCTGTTCGCCGGGGCGACGCCAGGGGTAGACATCCTGGCCGGTGTATTTGTAGCACAGCCGGTCGATTATGGCGTCGGCGCCTTCCTCGGTGATTTCGATGACACGTCCGCGAATCTGGAGATAGCGGTAGGGATTGCTGGGATCGCTGATGGCCAGGGCGACGTCGGGATTGCGGCGCAGGTTGATGTCTTTGACGCGGCCTTTGGCGGAGTTGATGATCACGTGGGCGCCGTCGTAATCGAACCACACGGGCGTGACTTGCGGGCTGCCATCGGCCATGAGGGTGGACAGGTGGGCGAAGGCTTTGGTGTCGAAACTAACCAGATCTTGAAACTGTTCGGGGATGGTTGTCATGGGGGGATACTCGTATAGGGGATGGATTGGTTGGAAAATAAGGACGTTTGCACAGAGAGCGTCTCATCATCTTGTTCCTTACCTCTGGCGGGCCAAGTCGTTAGTCGCTTGCCTGTGGCGTTGGCGTGGCGGCGGCGACTTGAGACATCTCTGGCGGCAGATGCTGGATGCCCTGGTGGGGGATCTGTGCCAGGCGGTCGAGTTGGCGACGGGCCAGGGGGAGAGTTGCTGTGTGGTAGATCATGGCCCCCACCTGGCGAATACCGGGGCGAGAAATTCGATTGCGTGTAGTCAAGGCGCGCCAGGTTTTGCGAGCGCGATACTCTTTGTGCAATACGGTGTGGAGTTGGCGGTAGAAGGCGGTCGTGAAGGGACCGTCATAAAGCATGGCCAGGTCTTCGGAGTCTTGCCAATTTTGCTTGGCCCCTAATTGGTTCTTGACCCGTTCGTGAAATTTGGTGCCGGGCAGTGGGTAGGAAACCGACATGCCGATGTCGTCGGGTTGGCAATCGCGCACCATCTGTAAGGTCTTGGCGATGTCTTCACGCGTCTCGCCGGGGTAACCGAACTGGAGAAAGAAGCCGATTTTGACATTGTTTTCGTGTAGTAAACGAGCAGCATCATAGATTTGGGCTACAGTCGTGCCTTTTGCCATGGCATCCAGGATTTTTTGTGAGCCAGATTCGGCGCCCACCCAGACGATCTGACACCCTGCCCGCTTCATCGCTTCCACCTCGCCCTGCCTGAGCAGCAAATCCACCCGGCTCAGGCATTTGAACGGCGTCCGCGCGCCTTCTTGCTCCACCAGATCGGCGAAGCGCGACCACCAGCGCGGCTTGAGGCCCACGATGTCGTCGGCAAACCAGATGTGATCGGGATGGTAAGTTTGCTTGAGCCAGTGCAGCTCGGCGACCACGTTTTCGGGGCTGCGGGCGTTGTAACGCTGGCCCCAGATGGGTTTGGCGCACCAGTTGCAATGATACGGGCAGCCGCGCGTCGTCACCATGTTCATCGAGTAGTAGCCGTGTCGCTCCTGCCAGATGCGTCGATAGCGTTCGACATCGATCAGGTCCCAGGCGGGGAAGGGCAGGGCGTTCACGTCGGTGATGTCAGGGCGGCGCGGGTTGAGGTGAACAGCTGGGGAAGGAGCGCCTTCGGCATAGGCCAGGCCCAAGATTTGGGTGAACGGCGTGGCGGTGCGGCCGGTCAGTCGGTCGAGTAGCTCGGCCAGGGTGTACTCGCCTTCGCCCAGGAGCACGAAATCGGCGCCGTTGGCCAGATAGTCGGCGGCCTGATCGGTGGCATCGGAGCCGCAGACGATGACCGTGCAGCCGCGCGCCTTTGCCAGCTGGCTCATCGTGAAGGCGGCCTGGCGCATACGCAGCAGGCACATTTTGGAAAGATAGTTGAAGTTGTCTTCGTAGATGATGGCGAAATGCGGACGCTCGCGCGTCAGCGCCATCTCCCACTCAGCCTCGGATTCGGCTAGCATGGCGTCGAAAAGAGCTACATCGTAGCCGTGCGCTCGCAGGTAGCTGGCGGCATACATGGTTCCCAGCGGCGGATAGGGCTGCATGGCTTCCCAGAGCTTGGGATCGAAGCGCAGGTAGTAGGACTGACCGAACAAGATTTGGCTCATAGCGCCACCTCATCGATGCTGTGCACCCGCTCGGAAAAGGCATCGAGGATGCGGTGCGCGTGACCCTCGAAGTGCCCCTTGCACCAGGCGGGCGAGAAGGCCGCCTCGGACTGATCGGGGTATTGGCGTTGGAATTTGCGCACCTTACGCTTCATTTCCCAGCGATCCAGGTAGGCGCCCAACGGGGTGCGCAAGGTTGCCTCGGCGGCGGAGCGCAGAGGATGGGCTGCCGTCCTCGACTTAGTGGGAGGCTGCGTCCTGACAGTCTGCGGCGGCGGTCCCTCGGCGTTGGGGAGGAAGGCGTAACTCCAGGCGTTGGCCTGGCGCAGACGTTGGTAGACATCCAGGCCATGCAGGGGCGCCATTTGCGCTAGCTCACGGGCTACGAACAGGTTGTGCTCTGCAAGCGCGAGCGCGTTTTCGGCCAGGAAGTAGTTCGGGCAGACGACATCGCCGCGCTGCGCGGCCCAGCGCACAAGGACGACGACCATGGCCCGGCAGAGCCACAGTCGATCGGGTGTCGTAATGATGAAATAGTCCAGGTCACTGCGCGAGTCGGCGTTGTCCATGGCCAGCGAGCCGGTGAGAGCCACCATGCGCACGAAGGGGAGGTTGGCGATGCGGCGGCCATAGGCCAATGCCAGGGGCCAGAGTTGGGCGGCTCGTTCGGCGCGCTGTTTGCGGATAGCGACAACGCCTTCGCGCCCCGGTAGGTTGAAATAACCCTCGCGTTGGATCAACCGGCCAGACGAGGCGAGGCCATCGTTCACCACTCTCTTGACATGTGCTAAGGAAGCCGGTATCTCCAAGTAACGGTGAATTTCTTCGACTTTGAGTGGATAATCGAAGACATCAGCATACGCGACCGTGTGGAGCACGGCTGTCTCGAGGGTGTGGTCGTCGTCGGCAGGCAAAGCGTCGCCGACAAAGGAACTGTCAGTCATGAAGGACCCCGTGATTGCATCAGGTTGGTTAGGCAAACCAGGATGCGGCGCAAGTATAGCAAATCTTGATGCAGGCGCAAACACTACCCCCGCGCCCCCAGCATCCCAAATGACTGATCCGCGAATAATGCGAATATCGCGAATGAAAACAAAGGATTCGCGATATTCGCGGATGAATAGTCTGTGCTATCCGTGGTTGTGGACACGGATAGGGAAACACGGATAAATCTTTTACTTATCTACTTGTTTCCTTGTCTACTTTTTGGTTGTGGACACGGATAGGGAAACACGGATAGCTCTTTTACTTATCTACTTGTTTCCTTGTTTCCTTGTCTACTTGTTTCCTCGTCTACTTTTTGGTCGAGCTACGCAACACGCAATCAAACGGCCAAAAGGAGATATGGCTCCTCGATCACGGTCTTGATGTATTGCAGGAAGCGGGCAGCCGGCGCGCCATCGACCAGGCGGTGATCGAATACCAGGCTCAGCGTCCACATTTGGCGCACGACGACCTGACCGTCGCGCACCGCCGGCTTGGGTGCGATGCGTCCGACGCCCAAGATGGCGGCCTCGGGCAGGTTGATGACCGGGGTGAAGGCATCCACCTCATACGGCCCCAGGCTGGTGATGGTGAAGGTGCCGCCGCTGAGGTCGTCGGGAAGGGCTTTGCCGGTCTTGGCGCGCTCCGCCAGGGCGCGGAACTCGGCGCCGAATTCCCGCAATCCCTTTTTGTCGGCGTCGCGGATGACGGGGACGAGTAAGCCCCGGTCGGTGTCCACCGCCATCCCCAAGTTGACATAAGCTAATTGCTCGATGGCGTCGGGAGATAAGCGGGCGTTCATGTAGGGGAATTTGCGCAGGGCCACGGCCACGATCTTGCCCAGCAGGTCGTTGTAGCCGGGCGCGAAGCCCCATTCCTCGGCCACTTTGCTCTTCAGGCGCTCGCGCACGGCCACGAATTCGGTGGCGTCCACCTCCATGACCAGGGTGACGCGGGCGGT
This sequence comes from Chloroflexota bacterium, assembly GCA_041918515.1. Lineage (GTDB taxonomy): Bacteria > Chloroflexota > Anaerolineae > J102 > J102 > SSF26. The sequence goes on from JAYRVO010000143.1 coordinate 6,493, forward strand.
GGTGTGGACGCTGGCGGCCATGCGCTCGGCGATGATGCCGCGAATGCCTTTGAGGGGCACGCGGGCGAGTACGTCGGTGGGAGGAGCAGGGGGCGTGGCGGGAGGAGTGGGGAGGGCAATCGGGGCGGGCGGGGTGGCAGCGGGGGAAGGGGCGAGAGGCTGCTGCGCGGCTTGTTCGATGTCGCGCTTGGTGATGCGTCCGCCGGGGCCGGTGCCGCTCAGTTCGGTCACGTCCAGGCCTGCTTCGGCAGCCAGGCGCCGGGCGACAGGTGTGACTTTGGGGCGTTGGCTGAGGTGGGTGAGGACGTCGCGCTCAAGGATGCGATGGCTGCTTTCTTCGCCAGGGACGAGAGGGCCGGTGGGGGCGACGCGCGCCAGATCGACGTCTTTGCGGTCGGCCAGTTTGCGGGCGCGCGGGGAGGCGAAGGCGGCAGGGGAGGGCGCTGGCGCTGGGGTTGCGAGGCCGGGCGTAGAGGTTTCGGCAGGTTCGGGCTGGGGCGCCACTGGCGGCGCGGCTTCGGCGCCAGATTGGGCGATAGCGAAGACTTCATCCCGCGCGCCGATGAGAGCCACGGCGCTGAGGACAGGCACGACATCGCCTTCCTTGAAAGGCCCCCAATGGAGGAAGCCATCGGCGGGGGCTTCGATGGGGAAGACGGCTTTGTCCGTCTCGATGCTGAGGATTTCCTGGCCTTTGCGCACCTGGGCGCCATTGGGGGCCAGCCATTGGCCGATGGTGACTTCTTCGACGGTCTGTCCCAGTTTGGGGATGAAGACTTGTTCTGACATGCGGACGGCTACCTCTGGGAAGGAATGACTGATCTCTGGGTGGATTTGTAATATCTGGCGTGAAACGTAAAACGTGAGCGTCGCTTCGCTCAGGTCGGTTGGATTTGATTTTTCACGCTTTACGTTTCAAGATGGGGTATGACTTCTTGTCTTACGCGACTTGCACCACAACCCCGGCCTCACGAGCCTGGGCTACCAGGTCGGCGGGGGCGTTGGCGTCGGTGATGATGCGAGTGACGGCGCTGAGGGGGGCGAAGGAGGCCACGCCGACGCGCCCCCATTTGGTGGCGTCGAGGATGGCGATGACTTGGCGGCACGTCCCCACCAACACGCGTTTGACATCGGCTTCGTCGGTGCTGACATCGGTCAAGCCGGCTTCGGGGCTGACGCCGTGAGCGCCGAAGAAGCCTTTCTGGATATTATAACCGACCAGCATGGCCAGGCCCTCGACGCCGATGAGCGAGGCTGTTTCGCGGCGCAGTCTGCCGCCGGGGGCTATCACCGTCAGGTCGGGATAGGGCATCAGCTCCTGGAGGATGGCGATGCTGTTGGTGATTATGGTCAGGTGGCGATGGTTGGTCAGGCGCAGGGCGATAGCGAGGGCGGTGCTGCTGGTATCGAGGAAGATAGCGTCGCCGTCCTGGATCAAGGCGGCAGCGGCGGCGCCGATGCGGTCTTTGGCGGAAACCTGTTGCTGGCGACGGAGTGCGAACGAGAGGTCGGGGGCCAGGCGGCTGGCGGGGATGGCGCCGCCGTGTGTGCGCACGATGAGATTTTGCGCGGCCAGCGCCTGCAGGTCTTGCCGGATCGTCACCTCCGATACGGCGAAGAGTTGGCTCAATTCGCCCACGGACGCCCGCCCCTCGTGCTGGATGCGGTTCAAAATCTCGTGTCTGCGCTCAGGCATGGTCAAGTCTTTCAGCATGTTCGTTCGTCGTTTTGGTTTCGATTGGTTTTGATTGGTTTCATTATAGAGGAATGCGATTTGTTTGTCAAAGAAGTGAGGCCATCGCAAGGAACGCCCGCGAACATAGCGAATGCTGTTCCGCTGGCCTCACTTGACCATGCCACCCAATTTGACAGCCCTTGCAACTCGAAGTACAATGAAACCATACGAAACTACTTGAAAGATTTTTGGCGACCGTCCCCGGCGGTGCGCCAGCTCTTTTGTCGAGAGGCCAAGTTATCATGACCAAACTGCTCCCCATCGACCCGACCGTCGTACGACAGCCGGGCGTCATCAAAGGGCCGGAGATCCCGGTCAACGCCTACACCTCCAACCCGCCAGCCGAAGCCGCGTATTACGGCTCGGACAATCTGGTGCGGATGTATCGCGATATGCTGGTCATTCGCGAGTTCGAGACCATGCTCGACCGCATCAAGAAGGAAGGCGCTTACAAAGGCATCCACTACAACCACCTCGGCCCGGCCCATCTTTCCATGGGTCAGGAAGCCGCGGCGGTGGGCATGGCCTATCACCTCAGCCCGGATGATTTCATTTTCGGCTCTCACCGCAGCCACGGCGAAATCCTGGCCAAAAGCCTTTCCGCCATTGCCAAACTGGGCGAGAGCGAGCTGACTGCGATCATGGAGAGCTACCTGGGCGGAGCGCCGCTACGCGCGGTGGAAGCATTCTCCACCGGCGCCGTCGCCAGCCTGGCCCTGAATTACACCCTTTTCGGCACCCTGGCCGAGATTTTCGGCAAGGCCAACGGCTTCAACAAAGGCATGGGCGGCTCGATGCACGCTTTCTATCCGCCCTTTGGGGTCATGCCCAACAATGCCATTGTCGGCGGAGCCGCCGACATCGCCGTCGGCTCCGCCCTCTTCAAGCGCGTCAATCGCCGACCCGGTATCGTCGTCGTCAACATCGGCGACGCCAGCATGGGCTGTGGGCCGGTGTGGGAAGCGATGATGTTTGCCGCCATGGACCAGTATCGCACCCTCTGGCCCGAAGACGTGGGGGGCGCTCCGCCCATATTGTTCAACTTCATGAACAACTTCTATGGTATGGGCGGCCAGCCGCAAGGCGAGACCATGGGCTTTGGCATGTTGGCGCGCGTGGCCCTGGGCGTCAACCCTGAAGCCATGCACGCCGAACGCATCGATGGCTTCAACCCCCTGGCCGTGGCCGACGCCGTCGCTCGCAAACGCGAGCTGCTGGAAGCGGGACGGGGGCCGGTGCTGCTCGACACCATCACCTATCGCTTCAGCGGCCATTCGCCTTCGGACGCCGGCTCGTATCGCACCAAAGAAGAGGTCGATCTCTGGCGACAGAACGACTCGCTGATCGCCTTCCGCGACTACCTGCTCGCCCATGGCCATGCTGCCGCCGCCCAACTCGACGCCCTCCTGGCCGACATCGAGGAGCGCCTGGTGCAGGTGCTCAAGGTGGCCGTCTCGCCCGATCTTTCCCCGCGCGTGGACACGCGCACCGACATCATCGGCGACATGATGTTCTCGAACCAGTTCAAGGAGCGCATGGCCGAGGGGACGCCGGAGGTGTTGCTGCCCAAATCAGAAACCCGCCTCAAGCAAACGACGGCCAAATTCCGCTCCGGTCTGGACGAAAACGGCCAGCCCTTGCCCAAACCCAAGTGCCTGACCTACGCCGAAGCCCTGTTCGAGGCCATGATCCATCGCTTCTACGAAGACCCGACCATGACCGCCTATGGCGAAGAGAACCGCGACTGGGGTGGCGCCTTTGGCGTCTATCGGGGGCTGACGGAAGCTCTGCCCTATCATCGGCTCTTCAACTCGCCCATCTCCGAGGCCGCCATCGCCGGCACGGCAGTGGGATATGCCCTCTCCGGCGGTCGCGTCGTGGCCGAGCTGATGTACTGCGACTTCATGGGTCGCGCCGGCGACGAAATCTTCAACCAAATGTCGAAATGGCAGGCCATGTCCGCTGGCGTCTTGCAGATGCCGCTCGTGCTGCGCGTATCGGTGGGGTCCAAGTACGGCGCCCAACACTCGCAGGACTGGACATCGGTTGTGGCTCACATCCCCGGCCTCAAGGTCATGTTCCCCGCCACGCCCTACGACGCCAAAGGCATGTTGAACCTGGCCCTGCGCGGCGCCGACCCCGTCGTCTTCTTCGAAAGCCAACGCCTCTACAACGAGCCGGAGACCCTCGTTCCCGGCGGCGTGCCGGTCGATTACTACGAAGTGCCGATGGGCGAACCGGCGCTGCGTCGCTCCGGCAAGGACGTCACCTTCGTCACCGTCGGCTCCACCCTCTACCGGGCGCTGGCCGCGGCCAAAGAACTGGAAGAAAAATTCGGCGTCTCCGCTGAAGTGATCGACGCCCGCTTCCTCAACCCCCTCGACTATGGCCCCATCGTCGAGTCCGTGAAAAAGACGGGCCGCGTCCTCCTGGCCTCCGACGCCTCCGAGCGCGGCTCCTTCCTGCACACCATGGCCTCCAACATCAGCCAATTAGCCTTCGACTATCTGGATGGCCCCGTGGCCGTGGTTGGCTCGCGCAACTGGATCACCCCCTGCGCCGAGATGGAAGACGGCTTCTTTCCCCAGAAAGAGTGGATCATCGACACATTGCACGAGCGCGTACTGCCCTTGCCCGGCCACAAAACCACCACCGTCCAGGCGACCACCGAAATCCTGCGCCGCAACCGCCTCGGCGTCTGAACTCTGCCCCGCCTCCCCTCGCCCCCCCAACCTCCTCCTTCTTGGGTGCTGGTGCAAGGAACGCCCTCCGTCACAGTTTGACGGGGGGCGTTTCGCTTGTTATGCTGATTACGCAATACGCAATACGCAATACGCAACACGAAAAACCCATGAAAGACGAACACCCCCACACCCACCCCCCCAAACACGCCTCCATCTACCTCTGTGCCCCCGTCAACGCCCTCGTCGAAGGCATCTACGAAGAAAACATCCCTTTGGAAAAAATCCGCAAACACGGCGATTTTGGCCTCGGCACGTTCAACGATTTGGACGGCGAAATGATCATGATCGATGGGCAGATCTACCAGATCCCCGCCGATGGCCAGGTTCAGCGGATCGATCACGGCGCTCTCACCCCCTTTGCCTGCGTCACCTTCTTCCAACCCTCGATCTTCGCCGAAAACGAGCGCGAGCTGACGCACGATGAGTTTCTGAGCTGGATATCCGGCCTGTTACCATCCCCGAACCTCTTCTACGCCATCCGCATCGATGGCCTCTTTGCCCACATCAAAGCGCGCTCGGTGCCGAAACAGGCGAATTATCGCCCTCTGGTTGAAGTCGCTAAAGAACAGCACGTCTTCAACTTCTACGACGTGGAAGGCACGCTGGTGGGCTTCAATACGCCAGCCTTCATGGCATCCATCAATGTGCCCGGCCTGCACCTCCACTTTCTCTCCTCTGATCTGAGCGAAGGCGGGCACCTGTTGGAATGCTATCCGCGCAACATGCGCGTGGCCATCCAACCTCTCCACAAATTGGAACTCTCCCTGCCCATGAGCCAGGACTATCTGGGATGGGATTTTCAACGCGACATCGCACAGGACCTGGGTAAAGCCGAGAAGTGAATCCTCTTTCGGCCTTTCGCTTGCACAAGGGAAGACTTCTCCTTGTGCTCATCCTGGCATTGGCCGCGGCCCTGCGCTTCTACCAGCTCGACGGCCAGAGCTTTTGGGCCGACGAGGGCAACTCAGTCGTGCTGGCGGCGCGGACGCCAGCCCAGATCATCCGCGCCGCCGCCGCTGACATCCATCCGCCGGCCTATTACTTACTGCTGGCGGGTTGGGGCAAGCTGGCCGGTTTGGGCGAGGCAGGCGCGCGCAGCCTCTCGGCCCTGCTGGGAGTGATGCTCGTGGCCGCGCTCTACGGCGTCGGCAGGCAATTGCGCGGGACCAGTTTGGGCCTCGTCGCCGCGGCATTGGCCGCCGTCAACCCCTTCCTCATCTACTACAGCCAGGAAGCCCGCATGTACGAGCTTCTGGCCCTATGCGCAACCCTCGCCTCCCTTGCCCTCCTCCTCTTCCTTGTCCCCGCCCGCCGCCGCTCGGCTGAGCCTTCGTCCCGAGCCTTCGTCCCGAGCTCAGGCCGAGGGGCGTCTCGACTGAGCGACTCGACTGAGCTCGTCGAAGTCTCGACGAAGTCTCAGGCGGAGGGGCGCTCGCGACGAAGCCGCTCGGCTGAGCGCTCGCGACGAAGCCGCTCGGCTGAGCCTTCGTCCCGAGCTCAGGCCGAGGGGCGCTCGCGACGAAGCCTCCTTGCCTCCTCCCTCTACCTCCTCGCCGTCACCCTCGGCCTCTACACCCACTACGCCTTCCCTGTCCACCTCCTCGCCCTGAATCTGGTCTTCCTCATCTGGTGGGGCAAAAGCCGCCGCTTGGGCAAAACTGGCGCGACGCATCTAGTCACCTGGGGCATTCTCCAAGCCATCCCCGCCCTCCTCTACGCGCCCTGGCTCCCCACTGCCTTCCGCCAACTCGGCGCCTGGCCCTCCCCGCCCCTCTCGCTCGGCCCCGACCAGGCCCTGATCGAAACCTTCCGCCTCTTCCTGTGCGGGCCGATCTCTTGCCCGCCCCACCCCGCCCTGCTCGCTCTGGCCGTGGGACTGAGCCTGGCGCTGCTCCTCTTCGCTCTGTCGCCGCTGGGCTTCGTCGTGAGCGCCCCTCGGCCTGAGCTCGGGACGAAGGCTCAGCCGAACGGCCGCAGGCCGCAGGGCTGGTTGGGGATGACTTTACCGCTACTCTGGCTGCTGACGCCGCTGGCGACCATGCTCCTCCTGCGCATCTTCAGCCCCGTCTTCTTCAAATTCCTCCTCATCGCCGCCCCCGCCTACCTCCTCCTCCTGGCTTTGGGCATCGACAAGATCGGCGTCTTTGTTTCGGCGAACATCTCCCGCCCGCGCGCCCCGCTTCTGGCCGCCCTCCTGCGCCTCTTCCTCCTCGCGCCCCTACTCCTCCCCACCCTCCTCGTCCTCGACCGCTACTACCACGACACCGCCGTCGCCCGCGACGACTACCGGAGCATCGCCGCCTATCTGCGCGCCATCGCCGGCCCCAATGACGCCATCATCCTCGACGCCCCCGGCCAAAGCGACGTTTTCGACCAATACGACCACGGCCCCGCCCCCCTCCACCCCCTCCCAGCCGCCCGCCCCCTCGACCCTGCCGCCACCCGCGCCCAGCTCGACCGCATCCTCGCCGCCAGCCAGCGCGTCTACGCCATCTTCTGGGCCACTGAGCAAGCCGACCCCGACGGCCTGATCGAAAACTACCTGGCCACCCACGCCTTCGAAGCCTGGGACGCTTGGGTGGGCAACCTGCGCTTCGTCGCCTACAGCGCCGGATCGCCGCCCACCGCCACCCCCTTCGTCTCCCCCCCCCGTTTTGGCGACGCCATCCGTCTCGACGCCGCTGGCCTCAGCCCCACCATCCTCCAGCCTGGCGACATCGCCCGCGTCCTCCTGCGCTGGCAGATCGACGCCCCCCTCCCCACCGCCTACAAAACCACCCTTCAACTCCTGGACTCCACCAACCAGATCCTCGCCCAGGTCGACAGCGAACCCGCCGGCGGCGCTCGCCCCACCACCTCCTGGCAGCCCGGCGAAACCATGTCCGACCCCTACGGCCTTCCCATCCCCCTCGCCTCCCCTCCCGGCGATTACCGCCTCATCCTCGCCCTCTACGACCCCGCCACCGGCGTCCGCCTGCCCGTGACCACCAACGAAGGCGTCAGCGACCATCTCCTCCTCGGCGCCGCCACCATCGCCCCGCCCACCCCTCGGGCTGAGCCTCGGGACGAAGCCTCGCCGCCGCCCCTCGCCATCCTCTCCATCCGCCACCGCGCCAGCGAGACGCGCGGCCCCTTCACCTTCCTCGGTCACGACCGCTACAAACAAGGCTTCGGCCACGCGCCCGACGCCCCCCTCGCCTCCGGAGACCTCCTCCATCTCACCACCTGGTGGCAAGCCAAGGCAACACCGGACGGCGACTACACCTTCGCCCTGCTCCTCGATGGCCGCGAACTCGGCCGCTTCCCCCTGGCTGGCCCAGGCTATCCCACCAGCCAATGGCTCCCCGGCCCGCCCTGGCGCGGCGAACACACCATGCAACTGCCCAGCGAAGCCGCCACCGGCGGCAAACACGACCTGGCCCTACAACTCATCGCCCCCGATGGTCAGCCCCTGGGCGCCCCCATCCGCCTGCAACCAAAGCTTTCCTATTAGCTTGACGAAAAACCAAAAACAAAGACGCCCCGTCACCCCCTCACCTTGCCACCGCGCTGTACTCAGCGCCGTCACCTTGTCACCCCCCTCACCCCATGCACCTCCACCACCTCAGCGTCGGCCTCCTCGAAGTCAACTGCTTCCTCCTCGTCGATGAAGCCACCAACAACGCCTATCTCATCGACCCCGGCGACGACGCCGACGACATCCTCGAACTGATCCGGCGCCCGCGCGCCCGCGTCACCCGCATCATCAACACCCACGCCCACTTCGACCACGTCCTCGCCGTGCCGGAGATCAAAGCCGCCACCGGCGCCACCTTCCATCTGCACAAAGACGAGCTTCCCGTCCTGGGCTGGGCGGCAGAAGCCACCGCGGCCTGGTTGGGACGCCAGTGGGGGCCAGCGCCGGAAGTCGATAGCCACCTGGCGCCGGGCGACGACCTGCGCCTCGGCGACACCGTGCTCGAAATCCGCCATGTCCCCGGCCATTCGCCCGGCTCGATCGTGTACATCGACCACGCCGGACGCCGCGCCTGGGTGGGCGACACCGTCTTTGCTGGCGGCATTGGCCGCACCGACTTCCCCGGCTGCAGCCATCCCCTCCTCCTTGCCTCCATCGCCAGCCAAATCCTGACCCTGCCCGACGACTACACCCTCTATCCCGGCCACGGCCCCTTCACCACCGTTGGCCGCGAGCGCCGAACCAACCCCTTCCTACGTCCGTAACCTTGTCCCCGTCCCTTCATGAGCGCCCCCTCCCTCACCCTCCCTCGCCCCATCTACGACGCCATCATCGCCCACGCCCGCGCCGGCAAACCCGAAGAAGTTTGCGGCTTATTGCGCGGCCGTGATGGCGTCGTCACTGGCATCCTGCCCGCGCGCAACGCCGCCCCCAACCCCATCACCGATTACGAAGTCGAAGCGAGCGCCCTCCTTGTCCAGTTCGAGTGGGAGGAAGCCGGAGACGAATTGATCGCCATCTACCACAGCCATCCCGAAGACCCCGCCTATCCCTCCGCCTCCGACGCCATCCAGTCATACTACCCCGACAGCATCTACCTCATCTGCTCGCTGCTGGATGACGACCAACCCGACTTGCGTGGCTACTTTTTGCGCGATGCGCAGGGCGATGTCGATCCCCTGATCTTGCGCGACCACCTCCCTTTCTACGAAACCCGCCCTGGTCGCTGGGGCTTCCACCTGGCGGCTGGCGCCGTCGTTCCACCCGTCCTCCGTTCGCTCGCGCTTCCGCCTGATCTAGCGACCTATGTCGTCATCCAAGACGAAGGCGGCGACGCCCTCTACACGCGAATGGTGACGGTGACGCCCGTCGCCATCGCGATCGCCTGATGACGGAGGGCCAATCACCTTTGCCTTCCGCCCTGCGTCTTTCGTCCTTCATCTTTCACCCAAAAGTAGCCATCCTTCCTTGACAAAACCCGCGCACGCGCTACACTGCCCCACATGATGTGCTCCGCCACACGCTCCACCCCTTCCACCTGCTCCTGTATCGAGCGGGCGTAGCCAGCCCTTGCTGCTGGCTGCCCCGCGCACTCCACAACAGCGGTGAGTCGCGTCGCACATCCCCTCCCTGAACCCCATCTCTTCGCACCCTCTGGCAGCAGCCCATGCCAGGTTGCCTCATCTGCGAACTCACCGCCTCACGGTGAGTTTTTTTATTTCTGGCCCCCTCTCCAACTCAACACCGCGCCCACCTCACAATCAACCCATGTCAACCGTCTTCATCCCCACCACCTTGCGCCGCCTCGCCGCCAACCAATCCAAAGTCGAGATCAACGGCGAAACCGTCGATGACATCCTGACCACGCTCGACCAAACCTACCCCGGTTTCGGCGACCGCCTCCTCGATAACAGCGGCCAGGTCAAGCGCTTCATCAACATCTTCGTCAACGACGACGAAATCCGCACCCTCGAGGGCCTGGCCACCCCCGTCCACCCACACGACAAAATCTCGATCGTCCCCGCTATGGCCGGCGGCAAAGAGCGGATGTCATAGCCCATGTCCACCCTCTCCCGCGACCAACTTTTGAACCGCATCCGCGCCGAGGTGCACGAAGTCACACCCCGGCAGGTGGACGAATGGCTGCGCCAGCGCAAAGACATGGCGCTGATCGACATCCGCGAGCACGACGAGTGGGTGCAAGGTCACGTACCCGGCGCCTTCCACCTCAGCCGCAGCTACCTGGAACTACAAATCGAGACCATCGAACCGGCCCGCGAAACGCCGGTGGTGCTGTACTGCGCTGGCGGCGTCCGCAGCCTGCTCGCTGCCCACAATCTCCAGGAAATGGGCTACAAGGACGTCTACTCGATGTCTGGCGGTTTCAACGGCTGGAAGAACGCCGGCCTTAGCTTCGATGTTCCCCGCTTTCTGCGCCCCGACCAGCGCGAACGCTACGCCCGCCACCTCATCCTGCCCGACCTGGGCGAGTCGGGCCAGATCAGGCTGCTGGATGCCCGCGTGCTCCTCGTCGGCGCCGGCGGACTCGGCTCGCCCGCTGCCCTCTACTTGGCCGCGGCGGGGGTGGGCACGCTGGGCATCGTCGATTACGACAACGTCGACCGCTCCAACTTGCAGCGCCAGATCCTCCACGGCGAGAGCACCATCGGCCAGCCCAAAGTCGACTCTGCCATCCAACGGCTGCAAGACCTCAACCCTGACGTGCGCGTCATCGGCCACCGCGAGCCACTGACCTCGGCCAATGCCCTCGACATCCTGCGCGGCTACGATGTCGCCCTCAACGGCTCCGACAACTTCCCCACCCGCTACCTGGTCAACGACGCCTGCCACATGCTGGGCCTCCCTCTGGTCGACGCCTCCATCTTCATGTTCGAGGGCCAGGTCACCATCTATCAGCCCGACAACCCCGCCCACGGCATCGCCGGCGGCCCCTGCTATCGCTGTCTCTACCCCGACCCCCCACCGCCCGGCGAAGTCCCCAGCTGCGCCGAAGCCGGCGTGCTGGGCGTCCTACCCGGCATCATCGGCTCTGTCCAGGCCGTCGAAGCCATCAAGCTCATCGTTGGCATCGGCCAGCCGCTGGTGGGCCGCCTGCTCATGTACGACGCCCTCGACCAGAGCTTCCGCACCCTCAACGTCCAGCGCGACCCCGCTTGCCCACTCTGCGGCGACCACCCCACCGTCACCGACCTGATCGACTACGAACAGTTCTGCGGCGTCCCCACCTTGCGGTGACACGCTGACAAGGTGACACGGTGGCACGGTGACAAGGTGACACAGCGTCGATCCCCTTGTCACCTTATCACCCCCTCACCTTGTCACCGCGCTGTACTCAGCGCCGTCACCCCCTCACCGTGTCATCCTCACAGGAGTTTTCTCGATGTCCACCCCCTACGCCCGCCCCGAAGCTCTCGTCTCGACCGACTGGGTCGCCGCCCACGCCGATGACCCCAACATCCGCCTGGTCGAGAGCAACGAAGACGTTCTGCTCTACAACACCGGCCACATCCGCAACGCCGCCAAGATCGACTGGGTCGCCGACCTCAACGACCCCATCATCCGCGACTATATTGGCCCGCGCCAATTCGAGGCTCTATGCGCCAAACACGGCATCAGCAACGACACCTTTGTCGTGTTCTACGGCGACAAAAACAACTGGTGGGCCTGCTACGCCTTCTGGGTTTTTCAGCTCTTCGGCCACACCAAGGCGGCGGTGATGAACGGCGGTCGCAAGAAATGGGTGGAGGAGGGCCGGCCCCTCACCAAAGAGATTCCCGCCTTCTCCCCCGCCGTCTATCACGCTCCCCAGCGTCAGGACTACAAGATTCGCGCCCTGCTGCCCCAGGTGCTCAGCCACCAGGCCGCCGGGCTACCGCTGATCGACGTACGCTCGCCCAAAGAATACAGCGGCGAACTGTTGCACATGGCCGACTATCCCCAAGAAGGTGCGCTGCGCGGCGGCCACATCAAAGGCGCCCGCAACATCCCCTGGGCGCGCGCCGCCAACGATGACGGCACCTTCAAGTCGGTCGCGGAACTGAAGACGATCTACGAAGGCGAGGCCAACCTCAGCCCCGACCAAAACGTCATCGCCTACTGCCGCATCGGCGAGCGCAGCAGCCTCACCTGGTTCGTCCTCACCTACCTCCTCGGCTACCCCAACGTCCGCAACTACGACGGCTCCTGGACCGAATACGGCAATATCGTCGGCGCACCGATTGAGAAGTAGAGAAGTAGACAAGGAAACAAGTAGACAAGGAAACAAGTAGACAAGTAGACAAGGAAACAAGTAGACAAGTAGACAAGTAGACAAGGTGGCAGAGCTTGTCCTGAATGAAACGAAGGATCGCAAGTTGATTGTTGATTGTTGCCCATGACTCTCCCCGCCCGTCTTCTCACCCCTGACCCCCTGCTCTGGCGACAGCCGCGCCGCGCCGCCATCCTGCAGCAGATCGGCAATACGCCGCTGCTGAAGCTGGATGAGGTGACGGCTGGGCTGGCCGCGGGGGTCGAGGTGCACGTCAAGGCCGAGTGGTTCAACCCCGGCGGCTCGGTGAAAGACCGCCCGGCCCTGCGCATGGTCGAGCAGGCCGAAATCAGCGGCGAACTGACCCCCGACCGCATCCTCATCGACGCCACCAGCGGCAACACCGGCATCGGCTACGCCCTGGTGGGCGCGGCCAAAGGCTACCGCGTGACGCTGGTCATGCCCGAAAACGTGAGCGAAGAGCGCAAGACCCTGGCGCGGGCCTACGGCGCCAACCTGATCTTCAGCGACCCGCTGGAAGGGACGGACGGCGCCATCCGTCTGGTTCGCCAGTTAGTCGGCGCTCACCCCGAACGCTATTTCTACCCCAACCAGTACGATAACGACGAGAACTGGAAAGCCCACTATTTCGGCACCGCCAACGAAATCTGGCGACAGACGCGTGGCCGGGTCACACACTTTTTGGCCGGGATTGGCACCAGCGGCACCTTCATGGGCGTCAGCCGCCGCCTGAAGGAACTGAACCCGGCCATGCGCGTGTTCTCGGTCGAACCGGCCGACGAACTCCAGGTGATCGAGGGTCTCAAGCACATGGAGACGGCCATTGTCCCCGGCATCTACGACCCCCGGCTGAAGGATGGCGCCATGCAGGTCGAGGCCGAAGACGCCTGGGTCATGGCCCGCCGCCTGGTCAAGGAAGAGGGCCTCTTCGTGGGCTTCAGCGCCGGCGCCGCCGTCCATGCCGCCCTCACTCTGGCCCGCACGCTCGACCGCGGCCTCGTCGTCACCGTCCTGCCCGATGGCGGGGCGAAGTATGCGAGTTTGGGCTTGTTCGATTGAATTGCAGATTGCGGATTTCGGATTTCGGATTGCGAATTGCGTGAAACGTGAAGCGTGAAGAAACCTCTCATATGTGTCATTCTGAGTGAACCATGCCACGCGGCGGCATGTCGCCCGGCAAGAAACTCTTCATCGTGTCACCCTGAATGTTCGATGCCACGCGGCGGCATGTCGCCCGAGCAAGAAACTCTTCATCGTGTCACCCTGAATGTTCGATGCCACGCGGCGGCATGCGTCCGTGTGAGAAACTCCTCATCGTGTCACCCTGAGTGACCCATGCCTCGTGGCGACATGCGCCCGATCAAGAAACTCTTGATGTGTCATGCTGAACGGGTCGATCACACAAAGTTGTTGCAGCGAGACGCCAGTGAAGCATCTCCAAGCCGGGAGTTTCTAAGCAACGGGTCGATCGCTCAAAGTTGTTCCAGCGATCAGCTAGTGAAGAGCCTGCCCTGAGCGAAGTCGAAGGGGTCTCCAAGTCGGGAGTTTCTAAGCAACGGGTCTAGCGGCCAACGTGGTGAGCGGAGACAAACTGCTCTCGGCGTAGGGTGCTTCAGTGCAGTCAACGCCAGTGAAGAAACTCCTGCTTATCATAGCGTGAGACCCTTCGCTGGTTGCTCGCCGCAATGAAACTTGCGTGATCGACCCGCTCAGGGTGACATTTCGACCGTTCCTGTCATTCTGAATGTTCGATGCCACGCGGCGGCATGCGTCCGTGTGAGAAACTCTCATTGTGTCACCCTGAGAGACAACGCGAAGACGCCAAGGCGCAAGGGGAAGAACGAATAGCGTCTTTGCGCCCTTGCGTTGAGAAAGAGGAAACGCGAAGGCGCGGAGGCGCAAAGGCGCAAGAAGTATGGCGCTTGTAGGGTGAATTTGGTAGAATAGCGTCCAATCGTTATCGTTCTTGTCGTCCCTCATTCGCACCGATCAGGGAGCATCGTCGATGAAAAAGTGGTTGGGCATCATCGTTTTTGTAGGAGTGCTGATGGCGTTGGCATTGACCACGCGGTGGTGGCTGAGTCCATTGCTCTCGTTCTTGGGCGCGAATAGCGATCGTATCCAAAGCCTGGCCGACGCCATCCAGATTGTGTTGTGGGCTGTAGCCTTGATCGCCATCGTATTCGGCTGGCGACGCCAGCGGCCGCACGGATCATCTTCTACTTCAGAGCCGATGGCGGGGGAGGGTGCAGTTGTCGTTCAAACCGGCGACAGAAATGTCATTGCCATTTATCAGATCTATCAGAAGCCGGCTGGTCGGGCGAAACTTGATGAGGCGACCTTTGCCAGCTTGCTGCAAGAGTACCTGACGACGGTGATCGTCGCTCACGGCAAGGCTCGTCTTTATGGACTGGAGAGCTTGCGCACGGCCCGCGGCCGGCCGGTGCGCAGCCTGGCTGAGGTTTTCGTGCCGATCACCTTACGCCAATTCACGCCTCCCACGCGACGCCAGATCGAGGCGGCGGCGCAGACTTTCGGCGCTGATCCTCTGGCCGAACACAAAGCTTACTTGCAAGTCGTGGACGAACTGCGCAGCGAGGGTCAGCCCATTACCTTATCCGATCTGTTGACGCTGCACCCGCGGCTGGCCATCATCGGCGGCGCCGGCTGCGGCAAAAGCACCCTGCTCGCCTATCTCGCTGCTTCGCTGGCTGCTCATGCTGCTGCGAATACCGAGTTGCCATTCACCCTTCCGCCTCAGTGTAAGACCCTCATCCCGCTGCTCATCCCTCTGCGCTATTTCCGCCAGTACCGCAACGAAGTCAAGGCCGCGCCCGGTCGCTCACTTGATGACCCCCGCGCCGGCTCGTTGGCCGGTTTCATCGTCTGGTATCTGCGCCAACGCAGCCCGGTGCTGGAGCAGTCGCAGGATTTCTTCGATCGCTTGCTCTTGGGCGGTGGCTGTTTGTTGATGCTGGATGGTTTGGACGAGGTGGTGAGTAAGCAGGAACGCGGCTGGGTGAAAGAAGAAGTCGAGCGCCTGGCAGCTGAAACCTACCCGGGCAACCTGTTCATCGTCACTGCTCGCGAGGCCGGTTATCGCGAGAACGCAGTGCTGGGCGATGAGTTTCGCCGTGTCGATGTGCAGCCGCTCACGGACCCGCAAATCAGCGCCCTGGTGGGCAATTGGTGCCGGCTCCTCTATCCCGAGGCCCCAGAAACTCAGACGC
Organism: Chloroflexota bacterium; assembly: GCA_041918515.1. Taxonomy (GTDB): domain Bacteria; phylum Chloroflexota; class Anaerolineae; order J102; family J102; genus SSF26. The sequence continues at coordinate 21,947 of JAYRVO010000143.1, forward strand.
AGGAAATCGTGACGGCCATCGCTGAGATCAACGATCGCTATCGCCGCCAGAAGCTGCCGCCCCTGATCGACACACCCTTGCTGACGACGATGGTGGTGAGCGTGAAATGGGGAGAAACGGAACTGCCACGGGAGCGGGCCCAATTGTACGAGGCCGCGGTCAAGGTCATCTTGCAGGCGCAGTACATCCCCGACGATGAAACGCGCCAGGAACTGGTGAATTGGGGCGGTCCCTGGGAAGAACAGCGAGAATGGCTTTCCCATCTGGCCCTGGCCATGCACAGTCGCGGCCAAAATGGCGCCGCCATTCCCGAAAGCGATTTGCGCACCTTCTTGGAACCGCACCTGGCGCCGGAGGCGTTGGATCAGTTCGTGGCTGCGGTGCGCAGTCGCGGCGGTCTGCTGGAAGAGAAATCGGAGCTGTTCCAGTTCGTGCATCTCACCTTTCAGGAATTCCTGGCGGCCCGTCTGCTGGCCAAACAGCGCCAGGATGCTTGGCAGCGCTTGCAGCCCCTGATCGAACAGGCATGGTGGCGCGAGGTGCTGTTGCTGCTCTATGGCTATGCCAAGATGGATTGGGCCGTCTATGCCCAACAGTATCTGAACTGGCTCTCGAATTTGCCGTCGGCCAACGCAGACCGCCGCCTGGCAGGCTCGGAACTGGCCGGTGCGGCCGTGTTGGAGATCGAGCGACCGGAACAGGAAGTGCGGCGGGAGCAGGCTCGCAAGCTGGCGCAGGCGCTGGTCGATACTGTCGCCCACACGCAACCACCGCTGCGGGCGCGGGCCGGGCGGACTTTGGCCGCCCTGGGCGACCCCCGCCCCGGCGTGGGCCTGCGTCCGGACGGCCTCCCCGACATCGACTGGGTTCTCATCCCCCAGGTCGATCCCGCGAGCGGAAAGGGCGAATGGATCTACCAGGACAAGAAACGCCATGCTGAACCAGACTTCTGGATCGCCCGCTATCCCATCACCTACGCCCAGTTCCAGGCCTTTTTGGACGCGTCCGATGGTTTTCACCAGCCAGGGTGGTGGCAGGGCCTGGCGGCAGACCGCTCGCTTCGCTCCTCCCCCGGCGAACAAGCCTTCCCGTTCTGGAACCACCCCCGCGAGCGCGTGAGCTGGTATGACGCCATCGCCTTCTGCCGCTGGCTGACCGCCCGTGGCGGGCAAACGCCTGACTTGCTGCCGTCGGGGTTGGATGGGCGCCAGGACTGGCAGATTACCCTGCCCACAGAATGGCAGTGGGAGAAGGCTGCGCGTGGCTTCGAGGGTCGCGAGTATCCCTGGGGCCAGGGCTACCAATCGGGTCGCGCTAACGTCGATGAAACGTATAACAAAACTGGCCCTTATTATCTGCAACAAACCAGCGCTGTGGGTATGTATCCGCACTCGGCCCCAGCCGATTCGCCCTTTGGCTGCGCCGACCTGAGTGGCAATGTCTGGGAGTGGTGTCTGAACGAGTACGAGCGGCCGGAGAACATCCAAGAGGGCGGTGACGCTACCCGCGTCCTGCGGGGCGGCTCGTGGCACGACCTTCCGGCCGCGCCGCCTCCGCCGTCCGTTACGGGGATCACCCGGACTTTCGTGGCGGCCTCAGGGGTTTTCGGGTGGCCCTGCGGCTGGCGTCCCTATTGTGAGTCTCTGCCCTCTGAACCCTCTGTCCTCTGGACTCTGTTGGGGGG